>JAATFV010000211.1 GCA_015655015.1 Chitinophagales bacterium
CTCATCGTCAATCAGTTGATTTGTATTGTTAAGAGAACTTACCCTATAATCCTATCCCTTTTTGAATGAAACACAAATCTACACGCCATTAGGGGCATATCCAATAATTTTTAAAGATCTTTCCTTAAGTAAACGGCATTGATTTTAAATCGTCAAAACAACAAACAATATCCACTGAAAGCCGGCAAAGATCCAGTACCTGAAAGGGAAACCGTAAAATCTGATACATGAAAAGCTTAACAGCTCTGGTCCTGTAGAAAACCAACGAAATCCTAATCCTGAAAAAGGCCCTTTTTAATCTGTAAACCCTAAAACAACCAAAGTCCGATCCTGAAAAAAATCAATGAGTCCAGTATCCGGACAAGTAGTGCAAACATCCGGTATCCAGGTGGTTAAACCAAGTAGTGCAAATCCCAATCCTTACGATCAACTATCTCTGATCACTCTTTTTGAATGAATTAAAGCTACTCTCCGGGGTAGCTTTTTTATTTGTCCTACGTTAAGGGCTCTTTTCAAAACAATTTCATCTGTCCTCCCGGCCGCATGAATTTCGTTGTATCCAGTTCCCAGCGTTCTGCATTCAACCCATATTTTTGGGTGTAGCGGGCATATTGCTGGGCTACCAGCTGGGAGATATTCCCTTCCCCCCGCATGCGCACGCCCCAGCGGCTGTCATTGACCTTCCCGCCATGGCCGGATTCGATAAGATGCCAGACTTTATCCGCCCTGTCCGGGAAATTCTTGTACAGCCAGTCATGAAAGATCAGCTTGATAGCGCCATTGAGACGGATAAAGGTATAGGCAGAGAAGGTAGCTCCATTCTCTGCAGCGGCTTTCATGATCCGTTGCAGCTCATGTTCATTGAGTCCGGGGATCATGGGACCGAGCATGACGCCCATGCGTACGCCGGCTTCACTCAGGTCCTTAATAGTGCGCAGCCTTTGCTTAGCGGTAGTCGTGCGGGGTTCCATCACCCTTCTTAATTCTTCGTCGAAGGACGTGATCGATACAAGGATGGATACCAGATGCTTCTCCGCCATTTTAGCGAGAAGGTCTTTATCGCGGAGGATACCGGCATTCTTGGTGATTATTCCCACAGGCTGGTTGAATTCCAGGCAGACTTCCAGCAGCTGCCGGGTGATGCCGAATTTTTTTTCAGCGGGCTGATAACAGTCTGTATTCCCGCTGAGGGAAATAGGCACCGATTCCCATTTAGGGTTCATCAGGAATTTCCGCAAGAGGTCCGGGGCATTTTTTTTCACGATGATCTTTCTTTCGAAGTCGAGGCCGGCGCTATATCCCCAATATTCATGAACGTTACGGGCATAACAGTAGGTGCAGCCATGCTCGCAGCCCTGGTAAGGATTCATGCTGTACGACATGCCTACATCCGGGCTGTCTACCTTATTGACGATCCCCTTTGCATTTTCTTCCAGGTATTCCGTTTCGGTATTGGGCTCGATCCAGTCATCGATCGCTTCGATATGCTCTTTCACCGTTTCATTTTTGAGAAACCTGTTCTTGGGATTGTATTGGGCGCCGCGGCCTTTAAGGTATTGAACACCGCCGGCTACTCCGTTGACTAAAGGGGAAGCAGGAAGCCCGATGTCGGACTGCAGGATCTCTTTATTTCGTTGGGATGAAGCAGCAGGATGCCCATCCTTATTGTATTCAGGCATAATAGTTCATTTTCAAAAGCCCTCTGCTTACGCAAATAATTCTCCCTGCCGGATGGCTACCGGCAGGTTCTGAAAAGCAAAACGTTCCACGATCTGCCAGGCTTTATCGCCCTGGCGGCGTTTCAGCAGGAGCATGCTGTCGGCGATGAAGCGGCCGGTAAAGCTTTTATGGCTATATTCCAGCCATCCTTTCTCATACTGCCAGGGCAGTAATTTACGGGCAATGGTAAGATTCGGCTCATCGATAAAATGCGGCTTATGGTCCTTATCCAGCTTCATCAGCCTTTGTATTTCCCGGACTTCCTTTACCAGGCCCCGGACAGGCAATTTGCTGGTCACATTGATAAAAATGGAATGGGTAGGAAAGCTGCCAAAATCTTTCAATTCCACTTTAAAAGGACAATATCCCATGGCAATCGTCCGGAGCCGGCTGACGATGCGCTCTTCCATCAGGGCCAGCTGGGTGAATGTCACCAGGGTCAGACGGGGCTTGCCCCCAATGCCCATGGGGATCTCGTAAGCTTCATTGAAGTCCTTTCGAACCTGTCCGATCCTGTTGCTCAATTCCTCATGGGGACTCAGGACCAGCAGGTATTCATTCGTTGACAGCTGCTTTTTGTAGTTTTCATGAAAGGTCTGGGAGATGGGTGCAATAGCTTGTTTCATAAAAATTTCTATTGATAGTTGGTAATACATCAGGCCGGTAAAGTACAGGGCTGCTGCGTATCCGGCAGCAAGCGGAATATATTCACAGTCTTACAGGGATCGAAGGAATGTTCCCTTTTCAGCAATACCAGCTCATCCACTCCGAAGGATCCATGAAAAGTCCTCCGGGAATAATCAGGCATTGCCTTATTGTATACCTGTTCCGTCAGACCACCGGCAATGCTAAGGAAAGGCCGGTTGATAAGATTGACAGGGGGACAGCCCGAGGAACGGATAAAATCATCGATGGCTCTCAATTGCTGCATCAATTGCCGGAATGGCTGAGGGTCCAGCACACGCAGGTAAATGGTATGCGGGGGAAAGCCGCTGTAATTGTTAAGCGTTATTTCAAAGCTTTTGTGCCGGTTGCAGATGCGCTGTATCCACCGGATCAGGGTGTCTTCCACCACTTCCCCTGCCTGAAAGGCGGCCACGGTGATATGAGGCTTGTTGCGGACGGAGGACGACAGGCCATAATCGCTGGAGAACTGTTGCTGTTCATCCAGCAGCTTATCACGCAGGTCCCCGGTCGGATAGATGACGAGCAGGTATTCCACCCGCCGTTCCCGCTCTCCGGAAGCTGGTCCCCGAGAAAGGGTAAATGGAGATTGTTTTACTAACCCGGTATCCATAAAAAGATTTTAATTGATCAACAATTTAGCATAAATTTACTAAATTAATTAGTATTTTAAATATTTATTTTTCTCCCGCTTTTAATGGGAGCGGTCAAGGCTAAATTTTTAATCACATGGAGCTCGAACAATTTTCCGGCATCAACTATAAGGGTAGCAAGCGTTTTACCCAGTGGGACATTCCTACCGCCAATGCGACCGGCTTTGGCGCCGCTGCGGATGATTACATGGAAAGAGGGATCGATCTGAACGAGCAGCTGGTCCGGAATAAACCGGCTACATTCTTTATGCGGGTGACCGGAGATGCCATGACCGGGGCCGGCATTTTCAATGGAGATGTGGTGATCGTGGACCGTTCTGTCAAAGCGGCAAATGGTAAGGTGATCATCGCCATTCTGAATGGAGAAATGCTGATCCGCCGGTTTGAGAAAAATTTCAATAAGATCCGGCTGGTGCCCGAAACTCCCAAATTATCACCCATCGATATCGATCTCTCCGGCTCTGAATTTTCCATCTGGGGGGTGGTGACTTATGTAATTCATAGTCTATGAACGCGATCGTCGACTGCAATAGCTTCTATTGCTCCTGCGAGCGGGTATTCCGGGCCGATCTCCGCGACAAGCCTGTCGTGGTGCTCAGCAATAACGACGGCTGTATCATCTCCCGCAGCGATGAGGCCAGGCAACTGGGAGTAGGAATGGCGATCCCTTATTTCCAGGCCAGGCATATCATTGAAAAGAATGGCATCGCCGTATTTTCGTCCAACTATCATTTATATGGCGATATGAGCCGGCGGGTGATGGATACCTTACGGGTACTGGCAGGAGAAGAAGCCGGGGAGAAAGATGCCCCCGCCAGGGTCGAGGTCTACTCCGTCGACGAAGCCTTTATGGATCTCAGCGCTATTCCTCCGGGTGAGCTCGCCGGCCATGCAAAACATATCAAGGACACGGTGGAACAATGGACCGGCATCTCCGTCTCCATCGGAGTGGCCCCTACCAAGACCCTGGCCAAGCTGGCCAATATCATGGCCAAAAAGAATAAAAAAGCTTCGGGATGTGTCATGGTGCTGGCAACGGAAGAGGAGCAAAGGCTGGCCCTGCAGCAGACAAGGGTAGATCACCTCTGGGGCGTAGGCCGGGCCTATGCCGCCAAGCTGATCAACTGGGGCATCACCAGCGCCTGGGAGCTGCGGAATATGCCGGAAGAATGGGCCCATACCAATATGGGGGGAGTAGTAGGGGTACGGCTGATCCGGGAGCTGCGGGGAATACCGGCTATCGTCATGGAAGAGGAGCTGGTCAATAAAAAAATGATTGCCACCACCCGTATGTTCGGCCGTCCCGTCACAGCCGTACAGGAGCTAAAAGAAGCCGTTGCCACGTATATTTCACGAGCCGCCGAGAAGCTGCGCCGGCAGGAAAGCGCCGCTAAGGTAGTCAGTGTATTCATCGTGTCGAAAGAAGAGGATCATTTAGCGGATTTCAAACGAGGCGCTACCATCAGCAATTATACCACCTTACCCAAAGCCACTTCGCTGACGCACGAACTGATAAAATCCGCGGTAGAGCTGGTGGAACAGCTTTATGAGAACGGAAAAGAGTATAAAAAAGCCGGGGTGATGTTAAGCAGCCTGGTGCCGGATGACTCCATACAGGGCAATTTATTCATCCCGCCCGCTGAAAATCAGCACCGCTTCTTAATGAACACCATCGACAATATCAATTTCAGCATGCGGGACGATAGCGTTAAATTCGGTTCTTCAGGGATGGCCAAGAACTGGAAGATGAGGCAGGAGCTCCGGTCGAAGAGGCATAGCTCCCGCTGGGAGGAGCTGAAGGAGATTAGATAATTTTTTTCCGCAATCTTAAAATATTCCGTCCCTTCGTCCGTCTTCCTATATAAGTATGGAGGAGTTATTGACGATACCACCGGTAATGAGCCAATCATCAAGGAAAAATATCACGACGGTCATCAGCCAGTTCGGCAAGAGACTGCTTGGCTTTATCCGTCAACGCGTTAGTAATGAGGCCGATGCTGAAGATATTCTGCAGGATGTCTGGTATCAGTTCACGACGACCGTGGATACGGAGCCTATCGAACAGGTCAGTAGCTGGCTTTTCACCGTAGCCCGCAATAAGATCACGGACCGCTACCGCAAAAAAAAACCGGAATCCCTGGAAAACCTTCTTAACCCGGAGGGCGAAGAAGACGGGGGACCGAATTTTTCAGCCATTCTCTTCGACAACAGCAACAACCCGGAAACAGTTTACCTGAAAAATCTTTTCTGGAAGACCCTGCAGGAGGCCCTGGAGGAACTGCCCGAAGAACAAAAATCTGTCTTTGTCTGGAATGAGCTGGGTGATATCCCCTTTGCAGAAATTGCTACACTCACCGGTGAAAAAGTCAATACCCTCATCTCCCGGAAAAGATATGCCGTATTATACCTGCGGGAACGGCTGTTGGACTTGTATAACGAAATTATAAATCATTAAATTAATACATCATGAAACGTTTTTGGATGCGCAAAGTAGCTGGCTTTATTCTTCTGGCTATCGTCGGCGTAATGGTCTTCTCAGGCATCGTTATGTTATTGTGGAATGCCCTTTTACCCGAACTGTTCCATTTTCCCGTCATTACCTTCTGGCAGGCCCTCGGATTGCTGATCCTGACTAAATTATTATTCGGCGGTTTCCGCGGCGGCGGTCCCAGAGGAGGCCGTTGGAAAGATAAGATGAAGCAGCGGTGGATGAATATGACACCGGAAGAAAAAGAAAAATTCCAACAGGACTGGGGACGGCGCTGCCGCAGACCTTTTGGCCCGGAAGGACCGTCCTCTGCAGAAAGGGCTGCTTCAGAAAGAGCCTCCGCCGCCGAAAGAACGACTGCAACGGAGAGCCCTTTTTAACACTTTAACACCCCGGCCGAAGCCTTCCTATAAACACTAATTCATATAGCTCATGATCGCTAACCTGTATAACACCTTCCGTCAGCCTGCCGGTTATGCCGGCAAGCTGGCAGGTTGCCTGATGTCCCTGAAAAGCAAAAGCCGGACTGACTGGACGGTGGAACAATTGAACATTCAACCCTACCAGCACATCCTGGAAGTAGGTTACGGGCCGGGTAATACGTTACAGGAAGTAGCCCGGCGTCTAAAGGTCGGCTTTCTCGCCGGCATCGATCACTCCATCGAAATGTACCAACAGGCTTACCGGAGAAACAAACGATTCATCCAACAGCAATTGCTGCAGCTGCATATCGGCGACCTGAACGAATTATCCTACCCTCCTCATTATTTTCATACCATCTACGGCTCGGACATTCACCTCTATTTAAAAGAGCCTCAGCTGGAATTTATGCGTCTTTCCAGTCTTTTGAAGAGCAGGGGTAAATTAGTGATGGTATTCCAACCCTGGATGGCCAGAAATGAAAAGACTATCCAACAGGCGGGAGAAAGGATCCGGGAAGATTACCTGGCAGCAGGGCTCACCGACATACGGATCGAATACCGGGATATGCATCCCGTTACCTGTATCGCTGCAATAGGATTTAAGCCTTAAAAAGGCCACGATGCCCCCCGCCCCCTCCTTTACAGAATCTTTAACACTCCCCCGTTAAATTAAGGCTACTATTTCCCCTCCAATATACAAAGGCTGAAAAGCCGGAAATAGTAAAACTTAAATCTACAATTATGAAACGCTTATTCGTCCTCTCTACGATCATCGCCGCCAGCCTGATAGCTACTACTGGTTATTCGCAGGTATACGTTAACGCCCATGTCGGCATCGGACTTCCCCGGATCCACGGTCTGCCGATACCGGTACCTGTCCCGGTAGTATACCAGTCTGCTCCCGTATACCAACCCGCTCCCGTATGTCAGGAAGCCTATGCACCCGCTCCGGTAGCTTATGAAGCCTATCCCGACGCAGCTTATTATACCTACCCTGCCTGGAACGGGCACTATCGTGACCGGGTCTATTATGAACACTACCGTCCTTACTATGAAAGAAGTCATAGGGTAGCTTATAATGATCACCGTGGATACGATCATCGGAATTATGATCACAGAGGTTATGATCATCGCGGCGAACACGGCAGAGGCTGGTAAAAGAACTTATTTATAAAGAGAGAGGCGGTCCGTTGGGATCGCCTCTCTTATTTCTGATCATCATTATCTTTAATAACCCTTACAATAACATGCTTATCTACGTGAATATGCGCGTCTACGGAAACATACGCGCCGCCTCTTCCGCGGATTCCGGCCTTCCAACATCGATCAGCCTCGAATGGCTATGATCGTACCCTCTTATCTCCTGACTGGCGGCCAGATCAAGATAGAGGTCCACGATAGAGAATTTTCCTTCCGCCCGGATCAGGGGGAAAATAGCCGGATCAATAATATGAATGCCGCTAAATGCTTTCTGAACAGGAAATATCGTGCCCCTCCTGGCCATTCTTTCCTCGCCGGTCTTTACATTCCGCCAGCCGCACAATCGCTGCCGTTCATCAAATAAAAAATAACGGGAGGTTGTACGGTCCGTCACGGCCAGGGTAGCCAAAGGACGATGCTGAAAATGGTCCCGGATCATTTCGGACAAATTCAGGTCCGTCAGGATATCCACATTCATAAGGAGAAAAGGAGCCCCTTCCAGGTAGGGCCGGGCTTTTTTTAATCCTCCCCCTGTCTCCAGCACCTGCTCCGTCTCATCACTGATCGTAATATGACTTCCCCATCCATTATTGGAAGAAAGGGCTTCCCGGATCTGTTCACCGAAATGGTGGATATTGATGACCAGGTCCCTGATCCCATACTGCTGCAGGTACTCGATATTACGTTGCAGCAGGCTCTTCCCATTGACGATGGCCAGCGCCTTCGGATGCAGGTCGGTCCAGGGCCGGAAGCGCGTACCGAGGCCAGCGGCAAAGATCATCGCCCTGGTAATGGAAGAAGAAGAGGCGGAATGGTTCATAACACGATATTCTGCACCAGCGGGCTTTTTCCCGGGTAATCCGTATTATAATGCAGGCCCCGGCTCTCTTTACGGAACTGGGCTGCTTTAACGATCAGGTAGCCTACGGTGATGAGGTTACGTACTTCACATAATTGCGGAGATACGGCGGTGGCTTCATACAGCGCTTCTATTTCCTCGTGTAAAAGATCCAGCCTTTTCATAGCCCTTTGCAAGCGCACATTGGTGCGGACGATCCCCACGTAATCGCTCATCAGGAGCTGCAATTCCTTCAGGCTTTGTGTGATAAGGATCATTTCCTTAGGCTCGGTAGTGCCCCCGGGATTCCAATCGGGGATGGACTGCTGAAAGGCAATGTGTTCCGGCCGCTGAACGCTATCCAGGTAGCAACGATGGCTGAATACAAGCGCCTCCAGCAGGGAGTTGCTGGCCAGGCGGTTGGCCCCATGCAAACCGGTAGAGGCGCATTCCCCGCAGGCATATAAATTTTTTATGGAAGTCCTGCCCCATTCATCTGCCTTGATCCCTCCGCAGCTGTAATGGGCAGCCGGGGCAACAGGGATCAGGTGTTGTGCAATATCGATACCGATCGACCGGCATTTTTCATAAATATTCGGGAAATGCTCTATGAATTTGTCAATATCCATATGCCGGCAATCCAGGAACACATGTTCCGTACCGGCTCTTTTCATCTCACTGTCGATTGCCCGGGCTACAATGTCGCGGGGAGCCAGATCCTTTCTCTCATCATATCTTTCCATGAAGGCTTCCCCTTCTTTATTCCGGAGAATGCCCCCATCGCCCCTTACGGCTTCCGTAATTAAAAAAGAAGGGCTGATACCCGGCTCATACAAGGCAGTAGGATGAAACTGGATGAACTCCATATTTTCAATGCGCCCTTTTGCCCGATAGACCATGGCCACACCATCCCCCGTTGCGATCTTCGGGTTGGTAGTCGTACGATAGGCCTGGCCGTTGCCCCCTGTTGCCAGCAGCGTGATGCGGGAAAGGATCTTTTCTATCTTTTTGGTATGCTGGTCGAGCACGTAGACGCCATAACATTCGATATCCGGCGTTGATTTAGTGACCAGGTAGCCAAGATGATGCTGCGTGATCAGATCGATGACAAACCAATGTTTGGCGATCTGTATATTTGTTTGCTTACTTACCGTCTCCAGCAGAGCCCGTTCTATTTCCTTCCCGGTGACATCCTTGTGATGAAGGATGCGGAATGCAGAGTGCCCTCCCTCTTTTCCCAGCTTGAAATCCCCTTCCGAGTCTTTATCGAATCGGGTCCCCCAGTCGATAATATCCTGTATCCGCTCAGGGCCCTCCTTCACTACGATCTCTACCGTATGCGGGTTGCAGAGGCCGTCCCCTGCAATAAGGGTGTCCTGGATATGGCTGGCATAACTGTCCTTCTCCAGGTCCGTTACGCCGGCTATCCCCCCCTGTGCATACTTCGTATTGGTCTCATCTATCCTGGTCTTGGTAATGACCAAAACCTTTTTATCGGGATGGTGCTGGGCTACTTTTAACGCATAGCTAAGACCTGCTATCCCGGAACCTATCACTAAAAAATCTGCCTGTATCATAGTTTCAATATTCTATGCTGTATCCGAACTGTTCAGGGTGGTCAAATACGTCCACCAGATTATATTTTATCGTAACCGTTCTTTTGTCTTCGGAGAGTTTGGCCAGGGCGTTGTCCACTTTTTTTATCGGACGGGGGAACTTTATAGTCGTAGTATAGAGTATTTCAACACCCATTTGTCCTGCCTGTTTTACCTGCGCAAGCTGGGGATCTTCGTTCAGGGCTTTCCACTTATCCTGGTTCAGCTTTTTATTCATCGATCCATCCTTGCAGGTAAAATCATAAATGCCATTGAACTGATTGATGTCCGGGCTCGGTCCTGCTCCATCCTGGCCTCCGGGAGTCATTCCTTTGAAAAGCTGGGTGCTTCCCAGAGAGCCATCGCTCATCGCTCCATATAGTTTCTGAAGGTTATCCAGGCTGCTGAACGGGAACTGCATATGGGTCTTGAATACTTTTTCATCGAGGTTCATCTTTATATGCACGCTTCCGGGACGCAGCAACGCCTTCTTTTCGGCGCTCAGGGAGCTGATCGTATCCACGAGATCTTTCATGAAAATGGTCGTATCCATTTTATCCATTCCCTTTTTAGCCAGTTCATCCTTTCCAACATATTGCTGCAGCATTTCCACCATCTGGCTCATATCCATATCCATGGACAATTGTCCGCTGCCGTCTTTTTTTACCTCCATGTTCTCATCGATGTCCAGGCAGCCCGTTAAACAAAACACCAGCGACAAGGGTAGTATAAACTTCAGGATCTTCATCTGTACATAATATTTAGGGGGCAAGTTAGGTATTTCGGGAAAAAATTGAGCAAATGTAATTTTTGGACGTAGCTTTTTAGGCGACGCTAACCTTGTACCGCACCGTAAAAATTTGTGAATGTCCGGGGGGAAGAAGGATGAGGCCCATTTTGTTATTAAAGCAATCCGGCGCCGCACTGAGGTTCTCCACCGCGATGCTGCTCCGCCCGGGAGGGGTATAGAGCTGCAAATAGGGGTAGCTCATATCGGGAAAAAAAGATATACGCAACCCGTTGGCCGGATTAAAAAGCTCACAGGCCGGGCTTACGATATCGGGTTTCAGGACAAAACAATTGTCCAGGAAAGTATCTCCGATCAGACGGGGGCTGTCAAATAGGTCATATTGCGATAAAAGGCCCGTAGGGATCAGCTTCTCATCGAATTCCACGATGGCCGAGGCATGGAATTGCAGGAGCCAGTCATGGATATTTCCTCCCAATTGAAAATAGGGATGCCAGCCATCGGCTATAGGGATCACCTGCTTATCCAGGTTAGTCACCGTAGTCACGATTTCCAGGACATTTTCTGGGTGTAAAACATATCTTACCTGGCAGTTATAGTCATATGGATAGCCCTTATCCTCCTTTTTGTAGAAGTACTCCAGGGAAAGGGTAGCCGAGGAATCCCCGGCGTCCTCTTCTGTTATGGTAAATGCCTTGTTATATAACAGGCCATGGATAGCCGTGCCATCGGGAAAAAGGCTCTCCAGCTGATATACGGCCCCTTCAAACTCGTATTTACCCGCGGGTATCCGGCAGGGAAAGGGGGAGAGCTTGGGGCTTTTGTAGGACCGGCCCATTTCTTTTTGAACTTCGGCCAGGTCATGATAATGATCGATCACGTTGAAAACGTTCTCATTCCTCTGCCGGACACGCCAGGCATGGAGGGCAGCCCCATAACCCGGCAACAGGGCTACTTCCGTACCCGTTTTTTCTTCCTTTAAATTTACCAGCTCCAGGCCGTTCTCATTCGAATGAAAAATAGAAAAATTCATATCGCGGGAAATTATATTCCCCGCAATGTATCAAAAAATGACCTGATTGTTCAGATCCCGTCTTATTGTTCAAAAAAAGAAGTGACTTCTCCGCCGGTCCGGGGAGTGACAACCTTATGTCAGTAGCTTCCGTGATGAGCCAAAAGGCGTTCGGACAGCTCTTTCATAATGACCTGCAAAGCGGCCGGAGATTCTACAGTAGCAGTGTTGCCGTACATAAGGAGCCAGCGACCGAAATACTCCACTGAGGCAGTCAGAAATTTCATGCTGGTGCAATCACCCAGATCCTCTTCCGATACAAACCCGTTGAGGTATTTCTGTTCCTGCAGGTATTTGACCACTTTTTTGTCAAAGCGGACGATGACCTCCCGGAGTTCGGAAGTGTCTTTATTCTGCCGGACATATTCCTGCACAGAAGGATGAGCGGATCTGTCAAAGAATTCGTCCTTCAGGATGACACCCAGCATACGGCTCAGCCGGAAGTCCCGGTAGCCCTTACGCAGATGGCACCAGGCGATCAGGTGCCAGGCCGATCCATAATACAGCAGGCCGATAGGTTCTACGTTTCTCTTCGTCGTTTCTTCCTTGGCGCCGGAATGATAATGCAGATCGACCACCCTCTTCTGGACAATAGCCTGCTGCCACAGTGAAAGGTATTGATGAGGTAATTCGCTGGCAGGAGAATGGCGTGATAAGATCTCGATATGGTCCGTAAGACTGTCCACATATTCTTTATCTGTCGATCGCAGCACCGCCTTGATCTTAAATAACGCCGCGTTAAAATGTTTCTTGACAGACCCATCCGTAAACTGCTCTGCCAGCTTGGACCCCAGGAGCAGGGCGCCGGCTTCCTCCTGGGTGAACATGACAGGAGGAAGGCGATATCCTTCCATAATGGTATAGCCGGTGCCGGCTTCTCCAATAACAGGCACCCCGGATTCATCCAGGGATTTTACGTCCCGGTAGACGGTACGCAGGCTGATGGAAAAGCGATCCGCCATTTCCTGAGCCGTCACCCGTTTCTTACTCTGAAGATGAGTGAGTATAGCATGCAGTCTGTCAATACGATTCACGGAGAAATAATTTTAGCGGATAGCAACGAATGGAGGGTCTATCCACGCATCGCTCTCTTTCAACAAATTAATTAACTCTTCCACCGCAATAGCGCTGTCAACGCCCCGCTTGACCACTTCTTTGCCCCTGTAAAGGGTTATTTTACCCGGTCCGCTGCCGACGTAGCCGAAATCCGCATCGGCCATTTCTCCCGGACCATTTACAATACAGCCCATAATGGCTATTTTAACTCCCTTGAGGTGGTGCGTGATGGAACGGATCCTTCCCGTGGTCTCCTGGAGGTCGAACAGGGTCCTTCCGCAGGAAGGGCAGGAAATATATTCCGTCTTGGAGATCCGGGTCCTGGTAGCCTGCAGGATGGAAAAAGAAGTATTGTTGATGAACTGATGATTGTTCTTCGCGGGGAGATAGGTACGTCCGCTTACTCTTGCATTCACAAGCTTATCCGGATCATTCATCAGCCAGATGCCGTCTCCCATCCCATCGAGGAACAGGGCCCCGGCTTCGGTAGAAAAATGGATCAGCTGCTCATCGATGCTGCTGTCCGCGCTGTCTACTGCCAGGATCAGAGGGCAGTCGATATTCCGGTTCATCAGCTCCATGATAAAACGCCTTACGGAAGGCATGGCGTTCGGATGGGATGACCAGAGACATAATACAACTGTATTATCCTGCCTTATTTTCTGTAAGAGCTCTTCCGTTCCTTCTCCGGCCGTATCCACAGAGACAAAATTCAGCAGGGTGGAATGTTCACCAGGCTGCAGGTACTCCTTTCCCTGGTAGAGCGGCCAATATTTCTGTTTGTCCGGCCTCTGCAGCCAGGTCTTATGATCACAGATCACCTTTAGCGTGCCGGGTAATTCGAAGTCGATCGTCTTATTTCCTGTATACAGGTAATCTGCCGCCGCATCCCCGATATTCCATTTATCACTGGCGGGATCGTAGCTATATCCGATCGTGGCAAGGTCTTCATGTCCGATCGCCGCAGCCTTCCTGAAATCCGCCACTACTACAGGCACATGGTGATCACCGATAGTAGACACCGCCACGGACTTTCTTCTCCGGTAATCAAACGGAGAATACGGGACCTTTTCAATGGGAGGGATGGCAGGTGCGGCTTCTCCGGAGGATACTCCTGATCCCGTGGATGGATCCGGCCTTTCGGATGGCAATGATCCTGCAGAGGACAACAATCCTGCCGGCGGTTGTGGCCCAACGCCGTTACGCCCTTCATATCTTTTTACCAGGTCCTTGCAAACGGGTATTTCAAATTCAGGATCTTCCGTCAGGGAAACGCGGATCGTATCCCCGATACCATCTTCCAGCAGCGTTCCAATGCCGATCGCCGACTTTATCCGGCCATCTTCCCCATCGCCGGCTTCCGTTACTCCCAGGTGCAGCGGGTAACAGATGCCAAATTCATCCTCCATATTCCGGATCAGCAGCCGATAAGCCTGCACCATCACCTGGGGATTGCTGGACTTCATGCTCAGAATAATATTATGATAACTTTCGTCCCTGGCTACCCGTAGAAATTCCATAGCGCTTTCCACCATACCCATCGGCGTATCTCCATAACGGCTCATGATGCGGTCGCTCAGGGAACCATGATTCGTACCGATGCGCATAGCGGTGCCATACTCTTTACAGATCTTTACCAGGGGGGTGAAACGTGTGCGGATCCGGTCGATCTCTTCCTGGTAATCAGCGTCCGTATATTCGATGAACTCAAACTTCTTTTTATCGACATAATTGCCGGGGTTGACTCTCACTTTTTCAACGATCCGGGCCGCGATCTCTGCTGCATTGGGAGTAAAATGGATGTCCGCGATCAGGGGAGTCTGATAGCCTCTTTTGCGCAGCTCATTTTTTATAGGAAGCAGGTTCTCCGCCTCTTTTTTACTGGGGGCCGTGATCCGAACCAATTCTGCGCCGGCCTCTATGCAACGGATGGATTGCTCTACAGTGGCCAGGGTGTCCATGGTGTCGGTAGTCGTCATGGTCTGTACCCTGACAGGATGAAAATTACCCAGGAGCAGATCGCCGATCTTTACTTCCAGGGTCTTCAGCCTTGTATATTGAGTAAGAGAATTACAGTATAGTTGCATAACACAAAAATAAGACAAAAGGGGAGGCCTACCAGTCCTTTTCAGGCTGTGTAGAAGATTTAACCTTGTTCTGGTTCATTTTGTCCTGGATATCATTTTCCTTTTGCTGCAGCGCCTTTAACAGCTGTTCCACCTGTTGTTTGTTAAGCTTGCTGGGCTGCGGCTTGGGCTGTTGTGGCTGGTCCTTTTTATCCTTGTCGTCCTTCGGGTCTTTTTGGTCTTTTTTATCCTTTTTGTCCTTTTGATCTTTCTGGTCCTTCTGTTGCTGGGATTGCTGCTGTTTCTGTTCCATCAGCGCTTTCTGGAGATTTTCCCGGGCGTCTTCGTCCGAGGCATCCAGTTTCAGGGCATTTTTCCAGGCATCGATGCTTTCCGGCAGCTTTTTTTGCTTTGCCAGGGCCACTCCCTTATTGTAGAGCCCTTTTTCCCGGCCGGCATTATCCGTACCATGCGCTACGCTCGTTTCGTAGGATCTGGCGGCCTCCTCAAAATTGTTCTTCCGGAACTGCGCGTTACCCAGGTTGTAGTTAGCCGTAGGATTATCAGGCGCTTTTTTTACGGCCTCCTGGTATTCTTTTTCTGACTGGTCGATCTGTTTCTTTTTGTAATAACGATTGCCGCTGCGGATCAGGGCATTTTCTTTTTGCGCCGATACCCGAAGGGAGGCAGTCAATGTGGCCGCTGCCAGGATGAACAAAACTATATATTTCCCTTTCTTCATGATTGTATTACAATTTCTCCTTATTGACCTTATTGACGGGTATTCCTCAACCGTTCCTTTTCGCTAAAGCCAGTTTCGCTCGCTACCACCGGCTTATAATCCTAATTGGCTCACACAACGCCTCAAAATCCTTAACGGCTTACAATCTCCAACGGATTACAATCTCAAACAGATTAAAAACCCCAACGGCTCAAAAACCCAAACCGGCTGACCTCCTGCGTTCCGGCAGGAAGAACTCAAGCAGCAGCAAGACAAGCGCAAGTCCCAGAAACCACTGAAAATAACTTTTATAGTCGATAAATTCCGCATCGCTCAGCGATTTTTTTTCGATGCTGTCCAATTGTTGCGTCATGGTGATCAGCACATCATCCAGGTTCTCCATGCGAATGTACCTTCCGTTGCCGGCATCCGCCAGCTGCTGCAATTCCGCCTCATTTAATTTGGAGATGACAGTCTGTCCCTGTTCGTCCTTTTTCAGCTCATTGGTGACGGGGTCCATGATCGGGGAGCCATCCGGCGAGCCGACTCCAATCGTATTGATCATGACACCGTTCGCCGCCAATTCTTTGGCAACCTTCAGCGCTTCCGGATCATGGTCTTCCCCATCCGATATCAATACGATCGCTTTATATTTTCTTTCCTTGCTGTTAAAGGAGGTATTGGCCATTTTCAGGGCTTCCCCGATCACAGTGCCCTGTGTGGGGACCACATCGGGGCTGGCGTTCCGGATATACATCATCGCTGCGCCATGGTCGGAGGTCAGGGGCATTTGCAGGTAGGCCCTGCCGGCAAATAATACCAGGCCGATACGGTCATTTTCCAGGCGGTCCATCAGCTTGATCAGCAATTGTTTGGACCTTTCCAGGCGGCTGGGCTTAATATCCTTTGCCAGCATGCTCTTGCTTACATCCAGCACCATCATTACGTCAACTCCCTGCCGTTTGATATTCTCCATAGCGCCGGGCTTCTGCAAATTGGCCGCCCCGATAACGATGAGAATAAAGGCCAGAAAGGCCAAACCGGCTTTCAGGAAAAATAAAGGCGCCGAGAAATTTTTTATCAATTGTTTTACCAGCGCCGGGTCCCCTATCCTGGCCGTTGTCTTTTTCTTCCATTTGACCAGGGCATAGAGCAGCAGTCCCAGAAAGGGAAGGGCGGCAAGGCCCGGGAGATATTCGATATGTTGAACTCTGAACATGAATATTTTAGATATTAGCGAACACTAACCAAAGATTATTGGCGAAACACGACCCAACTACTACCGGCCGCTAATTTAAAGATACTTTGGGTTGATCACTCATTTAGACGACTAAAGATTGCAAAAAGAAAGCCAATTGTTCGGGCAAATCCCTTAGCTGAGATCCTCCGGCGGAGCGGGGACCTATTTCTTTCCCTGGAAAAATTCCATTTGTCTCAGGATCCCTTTCAGGATAGCAATACCGGCGCCGTTAACATCCAGCGTCGAACTGGTTGACTCCAGGTTGAGCACAAAAAAGTAAGGGTGCTTATTCTCTTCTATCCAGCCCTGGATCCATCCGATGGCATGCCCATCTTCCTTAACTCCCACGGCGGTCTTATAGCTAAGCAGATAATTGGAATTGCTCTCCCGCTGCATCATACGGCGGATGACCACCTGTGTATGCTGGAAAAAAGGCAATTGATCGAAGTACAGCTTCTTTACCAGGCCGAGCTGCTCATCCGAAGTGACCTTCAGGTGATTATTCAACCAAAAAGAATCAATAGGACCGCTGATATTCTTATTTCCATAACCCAGGGAATCGATCCATTTTTTTAAGGTATCCTTACCGGTACGCAGCGCCAGCTGACTGAACGCCTTTTCGCAGGAATATTGAAAAGCCTGCTGCAAGGTGATCATATGCGCATCACATACCTGGGCAGTGGCAGGAGTCGCAGCCAGCTGACCGGAGAGCAATTGAGCGCTATCGGCTTTGACAGGACCTCTATTGGCAATTGCGCGGTCGGCGCTCGCCCCATCGGTGCTTGTCAGATCGGCGCTTGTCAGATCGGTAACGATCAGGGCGCTGTCATCTTTGACCAGGCCTGTCTGAACGCCGATCAGGGATTGAAGGATATCGAAAGTAGCGGCAGGCAGATAAGCGCTATCGCGAAAACGGGGTAAATTGTAGATGGTGAAATGTCCCTGCCCATTATCAAACATTCCGAAAGACCCGCTCAAGGAAGCTGAGTCGAAATACTTTTTAAGGCTGCTGTCCTCCGTCACATTATTCTGGGAACAGGCAACAAAAAGTATTGGAATAAGTATAAGCGCAAAAAAGGTGTTGAACAACCGGATTCGGGAGAGTGGGCATCGGGTCATCGGAGATTGGGACATCGCAAATTTTTTGCGAAGGTAAGTAATCGTCTCCGATGATAGGAGACTATCGGCGCGGGAGCAAATACACTTATTCCTTCGGCAGATCGTATTTCCGGATCAGCTTCAACAGCACGCCATTTGTCCAGCCGAAGCCATCCTGGCCGGGATATTCACCGCCGCCGGCGTCTTTATTGATATCGGACACATTGTATTTTTCCATCAGTTTTCCCGTCTCCCTGTATACTTTTTCATTCAGCTTCACCCAGCGGGCTGCGATATCCGCAGCCAGGTCTTTCTGACCACAACGATCCAGTCCCCAGATGGTCATCCATTCCAGGGGCGCCCATCCATTGGGAGCATCCCATTGCTCACCCGTATTAAATTCGGAAGTCACCACCCCGCCAGGCTTGAGCAATTTTTCTTTGATGACGGCAGCGGCCTTTTTTCCCAGGAAGCTCATATAATCCGGATGTTCGTTGATAAAGCAGAAGGGGTACATGCCTGCGGGATTGATATGGTTACTCTGTTTCTGCGTCCTGAAATTATAATCGGTATAGTAGGTGAGCAGCTTGTTCCAGCAATATTTGTCGATCAGCTCTCCCCTTTTTAAGGCTTTCCTCCGGTATTCACGGGCCGCGGAATCGTCCTTGTTCATCAGCTTGGCCTTGGATATGGATACTTCCAGGTGGTACAGCAGGGCATTCAGATCCACCGCCACCATATCGGTCGTCCGTATGGTCACCAGGTTCTTCCCATCGGCAAACCAGCGGCTGCTGAAGTCGATACCGCTTTCAGCGCCTGCACGCAGGTGCTGGTACATTTCTATCTTATCCCTTCCCGAACGTTGTGCCGTCAGGTAGTCTTCCCGCCAGCTTTCCTGCCTGGGAACGGTGGCATCGTCCCAATACCGGTTGAGGATATCTCCCCCCCTTAGCCGGACAACCCTGCGGTATGCCTGACCGGGTTGTTTTAACCGGTCGCTCCCATCCATCCAGAACTGGTATTCTTTCTCCATGGCCGGCAGAAATTCCTGGTAAATACTATCTCCCTTTACTTCCGCCAGCAATTCCACCATGACCGAGAAAAAGGGTGGTTGTGACCGCCCCAGGTAATACGTCCTGTTGCCATTCGGGATATGGCCATAGGTCTCGATCAGGTAGGCAAAGTTCTTTACCATATTGTCGATCATCTCTATTTCTCCGCTCTCTTTCAATCCCAGCATGGTGAAATAGGAATCCCAGTAATAGACCTCCCGAAAACGGCCGCCAGGTACGATATAAGGGTATGGCAAGGGCAGCAGGGAACTGCCTTCTACCGGTTTATCGGGGTTCCTTTTCAGGACAGTCCATAAATTCCGGATATGGGCCACTACATCTTCAGCGTTATTTGTCCTATAATCATCGGCAGCGTTGGCAGGCAATTCAAAATTATCGTCGACAAACTTTTTCAGCTCAAAACCCGCCGTTCCTTTGGAAGCTTCATAGTCGGCCACGATATCCGCTGGTTTCCGTTTGGGAACGCAGTCCACGAAAGTTTTTCCGTCAGCAAATACCTTGTTCATCTGGACGTCCGTAAATAATTTCCCATAGATCTTATCCGGCGGCGTAGTGACAGGAGCTTGCCCGAAAGACAATAAGGAGCAGAAGGTAAGGACAAGGAAACAGGCAGATCTTTTCATATTCCCACGGTTAATTTAATTTGCCCGAGATGCGCTTTTCAGAATTATCGCGTCTCCTGCAAATAGTATGGTAAATATAACAAATCCGTCCGTTACCGCTTACATTCGCGTCGGGGCGGACTATAAATTAGCCATTTTTATTAATTAATTATTCTTTCCCCGAAAATGGTCGGAGCCGCCGGCTTAAAAAACTAACAGTCATTAGTTTTTTAAGCTAAATTTGCGTGTTTGTCAAACATTTCTATTATGAATTATTCCCCGGTACATAAAGTTAGGCTCGTCACCGCTGCTGCGCTCTTCGATGGTCATGATGCGGCGATCAATATCATGCGTCGCCTGTTGCAGTCAAAGGGAGCAGAGATCATTCACCTGGGGCATAACCGGTCAGTGGCGGACATCGTGGAATGCGCCATCGAGGAAGATGTCCAGGGGATCGCCATCACATCCTACCAGGGCGGGCACCTGGAATTCTTTAAATATATGAAAGACCTGCTGGAGGAAAATGGCTGTGGTCATATCAAAATATTCGGCGGCGGCGGCGGCACGATCCTGCCCCGGGAGATCGAAGAGCTGCAGGCATACGGCATTACACGCATTTATTCTCCCGATGACGGACGTAGGATGGGACTGGAGGGCATGATCGAAGACGTTATAAAGAGCTGCGATTTTCCCCTGAACGGAAATCCGGCCAACTTTAAGGGAACCATGAAATTAGGAGAATGGAAGGATATCCGGAAAATAGCAAGGGCTATTTCCAATGCAGAGAATGGGGTGGCGGTTACGGCGGCAGAAATAAAAGAGGGACAGTCGGAAAAGTCCGCGATTGGCAACCGGACAGCGGAGAAGACTGGCCCATCGGGTGACGGAGCAGCCCGGACTTCAGCGATCGGCGGCAAAGCAGCCCGGAGCGAAACGGACCTGGCGACAGGTACCGGTAATCCAATCCGCATCCCCGTCCTCGGTATCACCGGCACGGGCGGGGCGGGCAAATCGTCCGTAACGGATGAGATCGTCCGGCGTTATTTGAACAGCTTTACGGACAAGACGATCGCCGTGATCTCCGTGGACCCGTCCAAGAAAAAAACAGGAGGAGCCCTGCTGGGAGACAGGATCCGGATGAACTCCATTGCCGGCCCCCGGTCCTACATGCGCAGCCTTGCCACCCGGGACAGTGACAGGGCCCTGAGTCTCCATGTACAGGATGCGATCGATATCTGCAAAGACGCCGGTTATGATCTTATCATACTGGAATCCGCCGGGGTGGGACAAAGCGACGCCTCTATCCTGGACCACGCTGACCTTAGCCTGTATGTAATGACCCCTGAATATGGGGCGGCTTCCCAGCTGGAAAAGATCAACATGCTGGATTATGCCGATCTGATCGTGCTTAATAAATTCGATAAGGCCGGGGCCTTCGACGCCCTGCATGATATAAGAAAACAATATAAGCGCAATCATGGCCTGTGGAACGCTAAAGACGGGGAGCTTCCCATCGTCGGTACCATCGCCGCACAGTTCAATGATGCCGGGATCAATGAGTTATTCGAAAAGCTGATGGGCGCCATAACGCACAAGACCGGCATTCAGTTTGGGCCGATGGAGACGCATGTCCATACCCTGGACACGACCACTCAATCACAGATCATTCCCCCTTCCCGGGTAAGATACCTGTCCGAGATCAGCGGGAGCATCCGGGAATACAACCAGCTTACGGAAGAGCAGGCGGCCCTTGCCTCGAAATTATACCAGCTGGATGGAGTCCTTAAAGGCTTGCCGCCTGAATTCCCGGGACGGCGGCAGCTGGAAGAACAAAAAGAAAAACTGGAAAATCAGCTGTTGCCTGTCTGTAAAAAGCTGATCGGGGAATGGGAATCGACCAAAGCCCTGTACCAGCAGGAATTCTTCCACTATGACGTAAGAGGAAAGACCATTCAACAACCCCTTTACACCGAATCCCTCTCTCATCTCCGGATCCCTAAGATCTCCGTGCCCCGGTTCCGGGACTGGGGAGATATCTTACGGTGGCGGGTACAGGAAAATTTTCCGGGACAATATCCTTTTACCGCCGGCAGCTTCCCATTGAAAAGATCCGAAGAGGATCCTACCCGGATGTTTGCGGGGGAAGGCGGACCGGAACGGACCAACCTGCGCTTTCACTATGTCTCTTTCGATCAGCCGGCCAAACGTCTCAGCACGGCTTTCGACTCGGTGACCTTATACGGGGAAGACCCTGCTCCCCGGCCGGATATTTATGGCAAAATAGGCAACGCAGGAGTGAGCATTGCCACGGTGGACGATGCTAAAAAGCTCTATAGCGGATTTGATCTTTGTGATCCCAGGACTTCCGTGAGCATGACGATCAATGGCCCGGCGCCTATCCTGCTGGCTTTTTTTATGAATGCCGCCATAGACCAGTTATGTGAAAAATATATAGAGCAGCATGGAGAGTGGGAAAGGGTACAGGACATCATTGCAAAAAAGTTTGAGAAAACCGGCAGGCCGGCTTATTATAATGCTTCCTCTCCGGGAAAACTGCCGGAAGGCAATAACGGGCTGGGCCTGAGATTGCTGGGGCTCAGCGGGGATGAGGTACTGCCGGCAGCCATTTATGAGAAGATAAAAGCGGAAGCTTTATCGCAGGTAAGGGGAACAGTACAAGCCGATATTCTAAAAGAAGACCAGGCGCAGAATACCTGTATCTTCAGTACGGAATTCGCCCTCCGGCTGATGGGGGACGTACAGGCTTATTTTATTGACAGCCAGGTCCGTAATTTTTACAGTGTCTCCATCAGCGGTTATCATATCGCCGAAGCGGGCGCCAATCCCATTACTCAGCTGGCTTTTACGCTGTCTAACGGGTTTACCTATGTCGAATACTATCTGAGCCGGGGCATGGATATCGACGATTTTGCCCCCAACCTCTCTTTTTTCTTCAGCAATGGCATGGATCCGGAGTACAGTGTCATCGGACGCGTCGCCCGACGCATCTGGGCCAAGGCCATTAAAGACCGCTATAAAGGCAACAGCCGCAGCCAAAAGCTGAAATATCATATCCAGACCAGCGGCCGGAGCCTTCATGCACAGGAGATCGATTTTAATGATATCCGCACCACCTTGCAGGCCCTCTATGCTATTTATGACAACTGCAATTCCCTCCATACAAATGCTTATGACGAGGCTATTACCACCCCTACGGAAGAAAGCGTACGCCGGGCAATGGCCATTCAGCTGATCATCAACCGGGAGCTGGGAACCGCCCGCTCCGAGAATTTCATACAGGGCAGCTTTGCCATCGAAGAGCTGACGGACCTGGTAGAAGCGGCCGTTCTTGCGGAGTTCGACCGGCTTACAGACCGGGGAGGAGTGCTGGGCGCCATGGAAAGAATGTACCAGCGCAACAAAATACAGGAGGAGAGCCTTTATTATGAGAGTATGAAGCACAACGGCGAATTACCGATCGTAGGAGTCAACACCTTTCTCAATAAAAAAGGTTCGCCTACCATGCTGCCCGGCGAAGTGATCCGAAGCACCACCGAAGAAAAGGAGGGGCAGATCCGGAACCTGCAGGCATTTTGTCAAAGAAATGAAGCCAAAAGTTCGCCGATGCTCCAAAGACTGAAAGAAGTAGCCGTGAACAATGGCAACTTATTCGCAGAGCTGATGGAGACGGTGAAATATTGCAGCCTGGGACAGATAACACATGCTTTATACGAAGTTGGCGGTCAGTATCGGCGCAATATGTAACTTTGGGAGAACTTTAAAACGCTTTCAGCGTTTTGTCCGAAGGATAGACAATAGCTCAAACTCATCAGCATGGCAAAACAACCGATCGTACCCATTGCATTCAAAAGAAATATTCAACAGGAGGAAACCCCTGCCACTATCCTGGCAGGCGACGTAGGGGGAACGAAGACCAATATGGCCCTGTATAAGGCCGATGCGAATGGTCTGACCATCCTGAATGAAAAAAGATATGTTTCCAAAGACTATCAATCCCTTACCGATATCATCCATGATTTTACCGGCGGAAAGTTACCCGATCGTATTTCCGTGGCAGTAGCCGGGCCCGTTATAGAGGGGAAGAGCAAGCTGACCAATCTCTCCTGGCAGCTGGACAGCAAGGCAATCAGCCTGGACCTGAAAATTCCCGTCTCTTTTATCAACGACCTGGAAGCGACCGCTTATGGACTGGCGGGACTGGAAAAAAATGAGCTGGCGACGATCGCCGAAGGAGA
Organism: Chitinophagales bacterium; assembly: GCA_015655015.1. GTDB lineage: Bacteria > Bacteroidota > Bacteroidia > Chitinophagales > Chitinophagaceae > Puia. The sequence goes on from JAATFV010000211.1 coordinate 23,532, forward strand.
TAGCCAGGCTAAGGGGAATATAGCGATCATCGCACCCGGTACAGGTTTAGGGGAAGCAGGATTATTCTGGGACGGACAGCACTATCATCCTTTTGCCACCGAGGGAGGACATAGTGATTTCTTCCCCCGCAACGAAATTGATATCGAGGTCTACCATTATCTGCAGCAACAGTTCGGTCATGTAAGCTGGGAACGGGTAGTATCAGGGATGGGCATTAAAAATATTTATCATTTCCTTACCGAGGCCCGGAAAGAAAAAGTGCCGGACTGGCTGATGCAGCGTTTGGCGACGCAGGATCCGGCAGCAGTGATCAGTGAAGCGGCGCTGAAACAGGAAGACCCCGTCTGCGGGGAAGCGATGGAACTGTTCGCACGTTACCTGGCTACAGAATCCTCCAGCCTGGTGCTGAAATTAATGGCTACCGGCGGGTTATATATAGCCGGTGGAATACCCCCTAAAATTCTGCCGCTCTTACAGCACGAGAGCTGGGCGGCAAATTTTGACAATAGCGGCCGCATGCACCAGCTATCGGAAAAAGTGCCGGTATATGTTGTGCTCAATGATAAGATGGCTTTGATGGGAGCGGCCTATTACGGCGCTTATAATATGTAGGGGGTATCGGATGCTTTCCACCGGCAGCTGTCAGTTGACCGGTCGGTATCCGGCAGCAAATCGATCGGGCATCTATCTATATAGCAGCTGGCAGTTGCCGCAATAAAAAGCCCGGCGTTTGGTCTTGCCCTGATGTGGAACTTTGATGAACGGTATATTACACCGGGGGCATATTTTTTTGGTATATGCAAGCCAATGCTTCCTTAATTCAAAGGCTTTTTTCCATTCCAGGAAATTGAAACTATAGAGCCGGGCCTCTTTTATCAATTCTGCCAGTTTTCGGGGCGGGAGTTTTCCTACCTTGCTTTCGGGGTGAACCCGGATGCGGAACAAAACCTCGTTTTTAATGATGTTTCCAACCCCTGCAAAAATAGCCTGGTCCAGCAAGGTGTCACATACCAGGGTATCCGGTATCGCTTTCAGCTTTTTGCGGGCCTTTGAAGGATTCCAGCTTTCGTTCATTACATCTCCGCTCCAATCGTATATTTCGTCCAGGTCTTCCGTGATCATCCGGACCGAACAGGCATAAAAATGAAGAGCTTTGCCGCCGGCGAATTGCAGGCTCAGGCGTGGATTGGGTTTTGTCTGTTCATTAATGCTATAGGAACCGAAAAGCATAAAATGTATACGCAAAGTAAGTTTGGGCAGGCAAATCAGAAAATGTTTGCCCCAGCTCTTACATTCAACGATCTTTTGGTTAACGAGCAAGGCCTTGTCTATAAGGGTGGTGTTACCGGTAGCTTCGAGGATCTTCTTTCCCTTAAAAGAGTAGGCCTGTTCTTTCAAGATCACAATAGAAGGTCCTTCGGGCATATCGTTAAAATTAATTATTCATTAAATATGCAAAACCCACACCATGCATTTAACGAAAGGAAGATTAAAGGGGGAGCACAAAAAACATAAGAAAAACCATTAGCCGGCCTGAATCATTCCTGCAGCCGGTGAGATCTTTTGTGAACAAAGCGTATTTTTAGACTCGGTTTTATTATTAAGGTTAAAGGCATACTGATTATGTTAGATTCACCCCAGGAAAAGGCTGAAAAAGACAAGGTTATAAAGAAATTGATGTCCAAGTGGCTGAAAGTGAAGGGTACTGAGCGCAAGGCCAGCTTATTATTATCCAAAAATCCCGAATTAAAAATAACCGGAACAGCAAAGCCCCGCAAAAACCCGTAACCGGTCTCATCGGCTATCGATGCCCGGAATACTCCCGGACGGATGGCGTGGCGCCAGTCACCCTTTCAAAACAACCGCAGCTGCCGGCCTTTTGACTCCCCGGCAGGCGGCACAGCTTTTCCAAATACGGTACGGCCCCCATATTTCCAGGAATCCCTGTTCTCTTTTTCGATCCATGCGCCAACATCTCCGGAAGGAATGAAATCTTTTTCCGCCCGCCCGGCCAGTGCATGTAATTTCCTGAGGGCGTCCTGCTTATCGCTTTGCCCCATTTTTGCTTTCTGCACAGCCGTCTGCATGATATCAATGGTCTCATCATATACCTGTATGGGGACCGGGAAAGGATGACCATCCTTACCCCCATGAGCAAATGCAAAACGGGCGGGATCTCTGAACCGGGAAGGTGCGCCATGGATCACTTCGCTTACCAGGGCCAGGGACTGAAGCGTCCGGGGACCCACCCCCTCCAGCAGGAGCAGCTCTTCAAAATCCGCCGGCTGCCGCTCATGCGCCAGCCATAGAACAGCCCCCAGCCTTTTCAGGTCCACATCTTCCGTACGTACATCATGATGAGAAGGCAGCACAAGCTGCTGAATATCGTGCATCATGTATTCCGGTTTCTCACGGGTGATGGAAAGGACCCCGTCCCGGGCCGGGCAGGCTGCATGATCTGCCAGGTTGAGGATCACGCCCTGGTTGATCCCGCAGATAGCCGTATGGGGCTCATCCACGAAAGAACGGAGGCCGGCGGAATGCCAGTGATAACGCCGGGCCGTAGAATTCCCGGGACTCATTCCCTGCTGTATCACCGTCCATTGCCCCTCATCGCTTATCACAAAATTGTGCATGTATAGCTGAAACCCGTCCTGAACAGCCGTATTATCCACCTTAGCGCTAAGCTTGCTGCAACGCACCAGCTGCCCGCCGTCCAATCCGGTACGCTCACATACGCTTCGGATCTCATCCGGCGCCTGCCGGGAGAATTTTCCCTTCCCGCCACAGATGTAGATGCCTAATTCCCTGGAATGGGGATTAATGGCCCTTTTTAAAGCCCCCATAACAGAAGTAGTGATGCCGGAGGAATGCCAGTCCATCCCCATCACCGCCCCCAGGCTTTGAAACCAGAAAGGGTCACTTAATCGGCGAAGCACCTCTGCCTTGCCATATTCGCTGATCAACACCTCGGTGATAGCCAGGCCCAGCCTCGCCATACGTTCCGAGAGCCATCGGGGAACATAGCCGTAATGCAAGGGAAGATCTGCCGAACCGGAACGCTTCATAGTCATTATACTAACAAAGTTAGCAAATTGAGGCCGGATAAACAACGCCGCTTATAAATTATGCTGTGTATAGGCTACCGGGGCATGTTCCCCCTCCGCTATCTCTTCGATCATTTTTTTATTAAAAGCGTCCAGATCTTTTGGAGTGCGACTGGTAACCAGTCCATTATCTGTAACGACTTCTTTATCTACCCATAACACCCCTGCATTCACCAGGTCTGTTTGTAAGGAAGGATAAGAAGTCATCGTACGGCCTTCTATCAGTCCCGTCTCGATCAATAGCTGGGGCCCGTGGCAAATAGCGGCCACCGGCTTGCCGGATTCCAGGAATTGTTGCGCAAATTCCACAGCTTTTTTGTTGAGCCGTAACTGATCCGGATTCATTACCCCCCCCGGCAGGACCAGGGCATCATAATCTTCCGCCCGAGCGCTGTCCAACGGGACATCCACCGGCAGCTCGATCGACCAGTGATCGTGATCCCAAGCCTTCACTTTCCCTTCCTGCGGGGATAGGATCTGCACTTCGGCGCCTGCTTCCTCCAGCGCTTTTTTAGGACTTGTCAGTTCTACTTCTTCAAAACCATTCTCTGTGAGAATAGCTATCTTTTTACCTGTTAACGTTGCCATAAAGATTTTTTTTAGATGATAGAATTGTCCCTGAAGGCGCTCCTGGAAAAACGCAGGCTATCGCCGATCTTTCGCTATCCCTTCAAAAAGAATACCATGCCTCACCCCGGCGTCACTCCTGTATCCCCTAAAATGAGCTATATTTACACGAATGGGTGAACGCGGGCATGTTCTGGCCCGCCCTTTGTACAACCCTGCCTATTAATAAATAATAATACCTAACAAAAACCCCCGGTCGGTATGTTGAGATACCATACGGTTATCCTGGCCCTGATAGCAATCTTTGTTCACACCAGACCGCTGAGCGCACAGGTAAAAACGCAGGACACTACGGCCCGGCCCCTGCCTGTCAAATGGAGCCTGCAGGATTGCCTGGACTATGCTATCCGAAATAATATTACGATCAATACCCTGCGGCTGAGCCAGCGATCGGCCGATCAGGACCTCCTGCTGGCAAGGGCAGGCGTCCAGCCCGACCTGAACGGCAGCGCATCGGAAAATGTCAGCTTGCAAAAAAGGATCAATGCCTCCGGTGGGTACGGCAACAGGAGTGTGATCGAGTCCGGCAGCTACGGGCTTAGTTCCGCTGTCACCCTTTACCAGGGAGGTTATATCCGCAATAATATCCGGGAGAAACAATTATATCAGCAAACAGCCGGACTGGATATCCTCCAGGAGGAAAATGATATCACGCTCAACGTAACCCAGGCCTTTCTGAACATATTACTCGCCCGGGAAAATATCGTGTATTTGCAGGACCTCGTCAACACCTCCCGGTCGCAGGTGCAGCAGGCCCAACAGAAATACGATGCAGGGGTCATTGCCCTGAAAGACCTCGCAGAGCTGCAGGCGCAGAACGCCAACGACAAATATTCGCTCGTCACCGCACAAAGTGTCCACCGGCAAAATATCATCAGCTTAAAAATATTACTGCAGCTGCCTTCAGAACAGCCTTTCGAAGCAATGGAGCCGGACACGCTGATCGCCAAAAATCTGGAGGTCACCCTTTCCGAAACCCAGCAGCAGGCGCTGGCCATCCGGCCCGAGATAAAGATCAGCGACAGACAGGTGGACATCGCCCGGACAGACCTGCAGCTCGCCCGATCAGGCTACCTGCCCGTTCTCCAGGGAACAGGCTCCATCGGCGCCAGTCATTCCGGCGGCGACCCCGGCATTTTTCAGCAATTGGATAATGCCTTCTATCAGCAAATAGGACTCACCCTCTCTGTTCCCATCTTCAACCGGCGGACCGTAAAGACCAACGTGGAAAAGGCGAAGATCCAGATCGAACAGACCGAGCTGAACAGGAAGAATACCCGGAACAACCTGGCCCTCACCATAGAGCAGGCCTATGTCAACGTAGAGAACGCCCAGGGTCAATATGATGCGTCGGTAGAGCAATTGCAATACACCAAAGAGAGCTACCGCATCGCCAGCGAACAGCTGAAAGTAGGCGCCGTAACGACCGTCGACTACCTCATTCAGAGAAATCTCTATACACAGGCTTATCAGCAATACATACAGGCTAAATACAACGCGGCGCTCAATATCCGGATCTATGATTTTTACAGGGGAGTGCCGATAAAATTGTAACGTATATGAAAAAACGAAGGGTCATTATTATTGTCTCCGTTCTCATCGCCGCCGCGCTGGTATGGTGGCTGTTCTTCCGTAAAAAGGAGCCGCCGGTGGTCTTACAGACCGAAAACCCGCAATATGGCTATATCTCCCAAAGCGTAACGGCCACAGGAAATATCCAGCCGGTAGATACCGTGACGGTAGGTTCCCAGGTATCCGGCATTATCAGCGCACTCTACACCGATTTCAATGCCATTGTGAAAAAAGGCAAGCTGCTGGCGCAATTGGACAAATCCCTGTTCATCGCCGCTGTCAATCAGAACAAGGCGATGGTGGCATCGGCGCAAAGCCAGCTCATCTACCAGCAAAGTAATTTCCAGCGGCAGGAGCTGTTATATAAGACCGGCGCCATCTCCAGAGCGGACTATGATAACGCCACCTATTCCATCGCTGCGGCAAAGGCGGCTGTAGACAATGCAAAAGCCCAGCTGGCCGCTTCGGAGAAGAACCTGTCCTATACGGATATCTACTCGCCCATGGATGGCGTGGTGCTGACCCGGAACATCAGCGTCGGGCAGACAGTGGCCGCCAGCTTTAACACGCCCACTTTCTTCACCATTGCCAAGGATATTACCAAGATGCAGGTACAGGCTAATGTGGACGAGGCGGACATCGGCAATGTAGTGCACGGCCAACGGGTCACCTTCACGGTAGACGCTTTTCTGGACGACGTGTTCCAGGGAGCTGTGGACGAAGTAAGGCTGAAGCCCGTCACCTCTGCCAACGTCGTCACCTATACGACCATCATCAACGCACCCAATAACGATCAGAAACTCAAACCGGGTATGACGGCCAATGTCACTATTTATACCAAAGAAGTCGACAATGCCCTGCTGATCTCCGCCAAGGCCCTGAAATTCGAGCCCGACGCCTCGCTGGCGAAGAAATACACGATCGTGCCCGACAGTACACTCGGCGGGGGAGGACGGCGGAAAGCCAACGTGGAAAGGCCGGACAAAGGCCAGGGATCCGATACAGGCATGAGCAGCGGCGGAACCGGTACTCATAAAATACATTCCGCCAAAGACAGCATTACCGGCAGCAGCCTTCTGAAAAGAGGAGATACTGCCCAGATCAAGGTGAAAGACAGCTCCCGTATGCAAGCCTCCGAGTCCGCCCATGTATGGGTCCTGGAGGACAGCACCCGGCTGGTGCAGAAAAGGATCCGGACAGGCATCAACAACGACACGCAGGTAGAAGTGCTGCGGGGCTTGACCCCCTCCGATGTGATTGTTACCGGCGTCGAGCAGGTGGTCGCCACAAAGGGCAGCGCGGCTGCCAAAAGCCCTTTCATGCCGGCCAGACCCAACAGGAGAGGAACTGGTGGAGGGGGCAGCGGAGGAGGCCGCGGAATACGATGAGCCAGGCAATCCTGTCCATACAAAACATCCGGCGGGAGTTCCGTATGGGGACCGAAACGGTGCGCGCGCTCAAAGGGATCTCCTTTGATGTCAATCCCGGGGAGTTCGTTACCATCATGGGGAGCAGCGGTTCCGGCAAGACCACCTTGCTGAATACCCTGGGATGCCTGGACAAACCTACCAGCGGGGTATACCTGCTGGATGGCGTAAATGTCGGATCCCTGTCCCGGGATGAGCTGGCCCGGCTGCGCAACCGGAAGATCGGGTTTGTATTCCAGTCCTATAATCTGCTGGCCCGGACCACCGCATTGGAGAACGTAGAGCTGCCCCTGTACTATAATTCCGCGGTCACAGCCACGCAGCGCCACGACCGCGCCCTCAAAGCCCTGGAATCGGTGAAGCTGGGCGACAGGCAGGACCACCTCCCCAATCAGCTGTCCGGCGGCCAGCAACAGCGGGTAGCCATCGCACGGGCCCTGGTCAACGAGCCGGTGATGATCCTGGCCGATGAGGCCACCGGCAACCTGGACACCCGGACCAGCTACGAGATCATGGCCCTGCTGCAGGAATTGAACCAGCAAGGGAAGACCATTGTATTCGTCACGCACGAGCCGGACATCGCTGCTTTCAGCAGCCGCACGGTGATGCTGCGTGACGGAAAAGTTCAAAAAGACTATAAAAATGAAAATATCCGTTCGGCCAAAGAAGCGCTGGCGGCATTGCCCGTTTCGAATGATTATTAATACCGGAATATGCATCCTTTAAATCTCATACGTGTTGCCTTAAAGGCCCTGCAAAGAAATAAGCTGCGGGCCTTCCTTACCATGCTGGGCATTATCATCGGCGTGGCATCCGTGATCACCATGGTCGCCATCGGCCAGGGCAGCAAGCAGAGCATCCATGAACAGCTGTCCTCCATGGGATCGAATATGATCACGGTGCTTCCGGCAAGTAACAGCAATAGCATGCCCGGAGGGGTACGCCTTGGCGCCAGCAGCCTCCAGTCGCTCACCTATGCGGATGTACTGGCCCTGCAAAAAAGAAGCGAATTCCTCGGCGCCATCTCTCCGGTATCTTCCAGCAACGGTCAGGCCATCAACGGAGCAAAGAACTGGCCTACCCAGCTGCAGGGCGTAGCGCCCGAATATTTCGATATCCGCAAGCTCACCCTGAAGGACGGCATTATTTTCTCCGACCAGGAAGTAAAAGAAGCAGCCAAAGTTTGCGTGCTGGGACAGACGGTGATCAACAACCTTTTCGAGCCGGGCATCAATCCGATAGGAAAGATCATCCGTTATGGCAAGATACCGCTCACTGTTATCGGCATCCTCAATATAAAAGGGGTGAGCAGCTTTGGACAGGATCAGGACGATATCATTCTTGCCCCCTATACCACCGTACAAAAAAGGATCCTGGCCACCATCTACTTCCAGAGCATCTATGCCTCCTCCACCAGCGAACAGACCTCGGACACAGCTACCAAAGAGATCACGGATATCATGAGGGCCTCCCACCGGTTACGCGCCAATGAGGACGATGATTTCACTATCCGCACCATGCAGGAGCTGCTCAATACCCTCAACTCCACCAGTCAATTGCTGACCGTCCTGCTCACCGCTATTTCCGGCATCTCCCTGGTCATCGGGGGCATTGGCATTATGAATATCATGTACGTTTCCGTCACGGAAAGGACCAAGGAAATAGGGTTACGCATGTCCATCGGCGCCCGGGGCATCGACATCCTGCTGCAGTTCCTCATAGAGGCCATCGTCATCAGCGTCACCGGCGGCCTTATCGGCATCGTGCTGGGGATCGTCGCGTCCCTCCTGGTGACCTCGCTGTTATCCTGGCCCACCCTTATTTCGGAATCCTCTATCGTGATCTCCTTTTTCGTATGCGCCGTCACCGGGGTATTCTTTGGTTATTACCCGGCGCAGAAAGCTTCCCGGCTGGATCCGATCGAGGCGCTGCGATATGAATAGACCGGCCAACCGGCATCCTTGGCCAAAAAGTCCTAATTTTGCCGGATGAACAGAAAAGAAGAGCTCCTGCAGGACGTCGTTATAAAATTCGCCGGCGACTCCGGTGATGGCATGCAGCTAACCGGAAGTCAATTCACGAACAATACCGCCTTATTAGGGATCGACCTGGCCACTTTCCCCGATTTCCCCGCCGAGATCCGGGCCCCGCAGGGCACCCTTCCGGGGGTGAGCGGCTATCAGCTGCGCTTTTCCAGCGATAAGATATTTACCCCGGGGGACGAATGTGACGTACTGGTGGCTATGAACGCGGCCGCGCTTAAGGCCAACCTCAAAGCCCTGAAAAAAGGGGGAAAGATCATTGCCAATATAGAAGGATTCGATACCAAAAACCTGCGCCTCGCCAACTATCCCGACGGAGTGAACCCCCTGGAGGATCATAGCCTCGACAATTATATCCTCATTAAGATCGACGTGACCAAAATGACCCGGGAGGCGCTGAAAGAGATCACCATGGGCACCAAAGAAAAGGACAGGGCCAAGAATATGTTCGTCCTGGGATTTCTCTACTGGATGTACAACCGGGATATGGACAATACCATCCGGTTCCTGAAAGATAAATTCGGGAAAAAACCGGAGATCCTCGAGAGCAACGTAAAAGCCCTTCAGGCCGGCTATCATTACGGAGATACCACAGAAACGTTTACCACGACCTACCGGGTAGCAAAGGCGAAGATGGCGCCCGGTGTTTATCGTTCCATTATGGGCAACCAGGCTGTGACCTTCGGACTGATCGCGGCTTCTCAAAAGAGCGGCCTGCCGTTATTCCTGGGTTCTTACCCTATTACCCCCGCTTCGGATATCCTTCACGAGCTGAGCCGTCATAAGGCTTTCGGTGTACGTACATTCCAGGCCGAGGACGAAATTGCCGGGATCACAGCCGCCATTGGCGCCGCCTATGGCGGCGCCCTGGGCGTCACCACCACTTCAGGGCCCGGCATGGCGTTGAAGGCAGAGGCGATGGGCCTCGCGGTAATGCTGGAGATCCCTTTGCTCATTTGTGATGTCCAGCGGGGCGGACCTTCGACCGGACTGCCGACCAAGACGGAACAGAGCGATCTGCTGCAGGCTTATTACGGCCGGAACGGAGAATGCCCGATGCCGGTGATCTCCGCCTCTACTCCAAGTGATTGTTTTGAAGCCGTTTATGAAGCCGTAAGGATCGCAGTGCAACATATGACGCCGGTGATCTTCCTCAGCGACGGGTATATCGCCAATGGCGCTGAGCCCTGGAAATTTCCGAAAAGCGAAGACCTGCCTCCCATTGAAGTAAGTTTCAAGACAGAGCTGGGGCATGGCGAGTCAACCTTCCAGCCTTACTTGCGGGATGAAAAGCTCGTACGCCCCTGGGCCATTCCCGGCACTCCGGGACTGGAACATCGTATCGGCGGACTCGAAAAACAAAATATCACCGGGAATGTAAGTTATGACCCGGAGAATCACCAGCTGATGGTGAAGATCCGCGAGGAAAAAATAGCAAAGATCGCGGACTATATCCCCCTGCAGAAGCTGGACAGCGGTCCGGAGAAAGGCGACCTGCTGGTACTGGGCTGGGGCAGCACCTATGGCTCCATCAAGAGCGCCGCAATCCAGTTGCAGGAGGAAGGATATGCCGTTTCTCATGCCCATCTCCGACACCTGCGGCCTTTCCCGAAGAACCTGGGCGAGCTGCTTAAGAATTTCAAACAGGTCCTTATCCCCGAGATCAACAATGGCCAGCTGATCAAGATCATCCGCGACCAGTATTTCGTCGATGCCAAAGGATACCATAAGATCATGGGGATACCTATCACCAAGACGGAGCTGGTCATGAAATTACGGGAGATGCTGGGTTCGAATAATTAGATCGGCTTGCCGGTTGATACGGCCGACAGCGGTCCGGAAAAAGAAGGCGAGTCAAGCGCTCCCGGACTAAGCGTTTGACTGAGCTTTTCGATATCCGCTGTCACCTTGGCAATAAAATTGAACTGGTCGACGACAGGCTTGAAACCGGTTAGCTGCCGGCGGGTATCACTTTCAATAATGCCCTGTTCCAGCTCCACCTTTCGCTGATCCATCAGCGCATTCATTTTTTCATTTAGTATCCGGAGATCTTCTTTGCCCATCCTGGACTCGCCGGTCCTGTTCTTTCCCTGCAGGAATGCTATCGTATTTTCCAACCGGGTGCTCATTAGCTGTATGACCGGCTGATAGACCGGATCGGCATATTTCTCCGGCAGCGGCAATGCATAATATCCCAGCGTGGCAATATGGGAGGTCAGCATATGATTGGATACGACGAACTGGTGCATCTTGTCCGCCTGTTTCAGCCTGTTCCTGTTTCCCGGTTCTGACAGGATGCGGTTGAATGCATCCGACAAGTTGGCCAGCGCCACAAAAGCATGTTTGCGGGACAATTTATATTGGGTAACAGTCACCGGTCTTCCCAAAAAAGCAGCGGACACATCCCTGAAATAGGCAGCATTGGCCTCAAGGACCCGCACCATATAATCGGTGATCTGTTCATGTTCCCAGGAAGGCACGATAAAAATACTGGCGATAAATGCGATAGCCGACCCGATGACCGTATCGATCACCCGGTCCGACAGGACGCTCCTGAAATCATTTGCATATAACAAATGAAACAGGAGCAGGACATAGGGCGTCATCAGGGTAACGCAGATAAGATAGTTCGTACGCAGAAAGACGTACGTGCCCGTCATAAAAAGGATCATGACCACGAATAATACCGCCCTGTCCTTAATAAAATAAAGGATCAGCAGCCCGATAAGGGCCCCTGCGAAAGTGCCCATCAGCCGCTCATAATTTCTCTTTTTGGTAAGGCTATAAGCCGGCTTGAGGATCACCGTAATGGTAAGTAAGATCCAGTATCCATGGCCGAAAGGAAGGAACCGGGAGATCAGGTAACCTGCGAAAGTAGCAATGCTTACCCTTAAGGAATGCCGGAAAATATTCGAGGTAAGCGTAAGGTTCTCCCGCAGCAATTTACGGTCTATATCCTGGTGCGTGACAAATTGCTCAAAATCCACCAAAGGCCCGACCTCCTTGCTGAACTTCCGGTCATAGGTCGTATATCCGTGTAAGGTATGAAGGCGGTCCGCAATATCCTCTATGCTGTCCAGGATATGACGCATGCCGATAAAGCCTTCCACATTTTCAGCAGTTCGTTTGGCATCCCTGTAACGAATAAAAGATTCCTGCACCTGCCTGATACGGGAAGATAAATGGGAAGTCTCCACAGAAGGCTTGCCGCTCTTGATGGCAATTCCTATCCCGTCCAGCTCATCCGCCATGTCCAGGATCAGCTGCCGGCACTCCTCCGGCAAATCGCCATCGTCAAAAAAACGATGCAGGGAAGAATAGTCCTGCTGGGATGTCATGACCCTTTCAAAAAGATCCACGATATCCAGGAACATCATCACCAGAACCCTGCCGGTAGGAGTGGAATCCTTTACGATATTGCGGCCCTTGAATAACAATTCCCGGACCAGGTCCTGTTTCTCATGGATGTCGATCTGATATTCGACCAATTGCCGGTAGCTTTTGTCATAATCTACATTACGCGCATAAAAAGACGCTTTGATACGGAGATAACCGGCGGTAGTCTCTACACATTCCCCCAGGGCCTGCTGTATGAGCTTATAGGGACGAAAACTATACAGGAGAAGACTCAGGATCGTATACCATGTCCCGCCGGCCAGCACATACGCCGCGTTGATAAGAATATCCCAGCCATGCTCCGGACGGTCGATATTTAAGACCATGACCAGCAAGGCATTAACACCGATCGAGCTGGCCCTGTTGCCGTATACGCTCAGCATGGAGAACAGGAAACAGAAGCCGAGAACAAGCATACCGGTCAGCACTGCCGAACGGGAGACCAGGCCCGTCATCAGGGATACTACGAACAGGATGAGGACGCAGGCGATCATCCCATTGCGGCGATGATGAATGGGTCCCGGGTTGTCGGTATTCCCCACACACATGGCGCCGATAGACACTACAATACCTGCGGATAAATTATTAAAATAACCCAGCAGAATTGCCGGAAGCGTTATACCAACCGTGATTCGCACGGCACCGTTCAGATTATGACTGTTAATGAAGCTTTTATATTCCCTGATGTAATCCATTGCGTTACATAAAGATAGCAATTGCATGGTAATTACCCTTATTGCCATTCACCAGTTATTTTTTTCCGCTCGCCGCAAGACACTTTTATACCGTAAGTTTACAAAGTAGTTTTATGTTACAAAAATCAGATTATTCGCACATGAGAAAACAAGCAGGAGCTTGCGCAAAAATTATTTTATAAACGTAACCAGATGCGCACTGTAGTATTTCTACTCTTCACAACCTTATTCTTTATGACCGCTAAAGCCCAGCAGGTGAGCGGGATAGCGCAGGACGAGCGGGGTAACCCATTAGCCGGATCTTCTATAACGCTGAAAAAAAGTAAAGATTCCTCTGTAGTAAGATCAGGCATTTCCAATTCAACAGGTTACTATGCCTTTACGGATATCCCTGCGGGTCATTATTTCATCAGTATCTCACATGTAGGTTATATCTCCCGGAACTCCCTTGTTTTCGAAACGAAGGGAGAAGCAGTCATGCTTGCACCTGCCATCCCGCTGACCAGCGTACCCGCAGACCTTAAAGAAGTAGTGGTCACCTCCCGCAAACCGCCTGTGGAAGTAAAAGCCGATAAGATCATCCTCAACATAGAAAGCAGTATTAATGCAGTGGGCCAGGATGCCCTGGAGCTCTTGCGTAAATCCCCCGGCGTAACGGTGGATAAGGATAACAACCTGAGCCTGAGCGGTAAGAACGGCGTACAGGTCTTTATCGACGGCAAGCCATCTCCTTTGTCGGGCGCCGATCTGTCGGAATATTTAAAGACCCTTCAATCAGCTTCCATCGAATCTATCGAGATCATCAGCAACCCTTCCGCCAAATATGAAGCAGCAGGTAATGCCGGCATCATCAATATCAAGCTAAAAAAGAATAAATCGTTCGGTACGAACGGATCGGCAACTGCCGGTTACAATATCGGGACCTACTCTAAGTACAATGCCGGCTTTTCTCTTAATCACCGCGATAAGGATATCAATATATATGGCAATTACAGCTACAATAACAACCCCGTCGAGTATTTCTCCGTCATGCACCGGGAACAGCTGGATACGCTGTTCGATCAGCAGTCGACGATACGTGATAAGATCAACAGTCATAATTTCAAGGCCGGACTGGATTATTCTATAAATAAAAAGAGCACGGCAGGCCTGATGGTGAACGGCACCCTTTCCGGCACTGCTACCAATACCAACAGCAGCACGCCGATCTCCTATATCCCGGCGGGACAAACGGACAGAGTGCTCGTGGCAGACAACCGCAGCAGCGGAAGGCATGACAACGTCAACATGAATGGGAATTACCGCTATGCGGATACCGGTGGTCATGAGCTGACGGCAGACGCCGACTATGGCATCTACCGGATCACCAGCGATCAGCTGCAGCCCAATCGTTACTATGACCCGGCCGGTAAGCCATTGGACAGCATTATCTATAATATGGTGGCCCCCAGCAATATCAATATCTACAGTCTCAAGTCGGATTATGAGCAAAATTTCATGAAAGGACGGCTGGGATTGGGCTTCAAAGTTTCTTACGTGACGAGCGGGAATGATTTTACGCAGTATAATGTACTGGCCGGCAATAGGAACAGGGATTCCCTGCACAGCAACAATTTCAATTACAGGGAAAATATCAATGCCGTCTATGCCAATTATAACCGTACAACAAAAGGGTGGGTGATCCAGGCAGGCCTGCGGGTAGAGAATACGAATGCCAAAGGAGCATCAACAGGCTACAAGCTGGAGAATGCCCGTTATACGGGATATGATTCCGGCTTCGATCGCCATTATACAGACTTCTTTCCCAGCGGAGCCCTTACCTATAACAGGAACCCCCTGCAGCAATGGACCCTGAACTATAGCCGGAGGATCGATCGCCCGGCCTACCAGGACCTGAACCCTTTTGAATTCAAGCTGGATGAGTATACTTATCAGAAAGGCAATACCCAGCTGAGACCGCAGTATACCAACAGTGTCGGACTGACCTATATGTATAAGTTCAAGCTGACCTCCACCCTGAATTACAGCCATGTAAAAGATGTATTCACTCAGCTGGTGGACACGGTGGACAAGTCCAAAGCCTTTCTCACTAAAAAGAACCTGGCTACGCAGGACATCGCCAGTCTCAATATCAGCTATCCGTTCGAGTATAAATGGTATAGCCTGTTCACCAATGTAAACACCTTTTATTCCCTGTACCAGGCCAGCTTCGGCACAGGCAGGACGGTGAACGTGAATGTATTCTCCTGTAATGTGAATGCGCAGCAGAGTCTACGGTTTGGCAAAGGCTGGACCGGTGAGGTGAACGGCTTCTATAGCTCCCCTTCTATCTGGCAGGGCACATTCACCACCAGGGCCATGTGGTCGGTAGATGGAGGTCTTTCCAGAACCGTTCTGAAGGGGCAGGGGACCCTAAAGGCTTCGGTAAGCGATATCTTTAATACCCTGCACTGGACAGCCACCAGCAGGTTTGCCGGGCAATATATCCTCTCGAAAGGAAGTTTTGAAAGCCGGCAGCTCAAATTATATCTCACCTGGCGTTTTGGAAATACGCAGGTAAAAGATGCCCGTCAGCATAAGACAGGGGCGGAGGAAGAGAATAAACGCGTAAGCAGTCAGGGAAGCGGCGCCCCCTAACATAAAATACTTTATTTTTACGCCCCACTTAATTTCTATGCAAGCATCCATAATCGACATCATCAGGGAGCTTTTTACATCCTACAGCCCTTCTCCGGTCATCCGGACGGAAAAGATCCCCCAATCCGGCAGCAACCGTATGTATTTCCGCCTATGGACAGCCGACCGCTCCTATATTGCCACTTATAATGACAACGTAAAGGAGAACCGCACTTTTATTTATTTCAGCCGCCATTTCCGTGACCAGGGATGCCCTGTCCCGGAGATCTATACCGTCAATGCTGCCTATACCGTCTATTTGCAGGAAGATTTCGGGGATCGCTCGTTACTCGGCGAGCTGGAACAACATGGTCACAATGACTATGTATACGGATTATTCCGGCAAAGCCTGAAAGCATTAGCCCACTTACAGATCAGAGGCGATCAGCAGCTGGATTATTCCTGGTCGATCACTTCCAGGGAGTTCGGCAAACAGGCTATCCTGAGTGACCTGCTGTATTTTAAATACTATTTCCTGGATACCCTGCAAATTCCCTACGATAAGGAAAAGCTGATAGATGACTTTGAGGCGCTGAGCACCTACCTGATGCACGTGGATCAGAAATATTTTATGTTCAGGGATTTTCAGAGCCGGAATATCATGATCAATGCAGAGGGCATCCATTTCATTGATTTCCAGGGAGGAATGAAAGGTGCGCTCCAATATGACGTGGCTTCTATGTTATGGCAGGCGAAGGCCGAGCTCTCCGACGAGTGGAAGAATGACCTGCTGGTATATTACATGGATTGTGTTGAAACGCTCCTGAACACGAAGATAGACCGGGTGCGATTTGTCAGTCAGTATAACGGATATGTGCTGATCCGCCTTTTACAGGTATTGGGAGCTTACGGGTTCCGGGGGCTTTTCGAGCGTAAAGCGCATTTTCTTACCAGCATTCCGCTGGCCCTGCGCAACCTCCAATGGTTCCTTGCACACAAGCAGGTAGGGATTGATTTGCCTGAATTTGAACGATTGCTCGGTTTGGTGGTTGAAGAAGAGGTGATCAACCGGTTTGAGCCCTTGCAGGCGAATGAAAATACCCCGCTGGTCGTCCATATCAACAGTTTTTCTTACCGTAAAGGCATACCGGAAGATAACAGCGGCAATGGCGGAGGGTTCGTATTTGACTGCCGGGGTATCCTGAATCCTGGCCGGATAGCCGAATTTAAGCCGCTGACGGGCCGGGATAAGGAAGTAAAGGATTTCCTGGAACAACAGACCCGAATGCCGGAATTCCTGAACAGTGCCTATAATATCGTTGATATAGCCGTGGAAGATTATATTAAAAGAGATTTTGAGAGCCTTTCCATCAACTTTGGGTGTACGGGCGGTCAGCACAGAAGCGTATATGCGGCCGATGCGCTGGCCAGGCACCTGAGAAATAAATTTCATGTAAAGATCGACCTGCACCATATCATGCAGGAAGCAAAAAACTGGGTAAATATTCCGGAATAGATCGTTAGCGTATGTATTATGTAGTATATGGGTTGTTGTACCTGATGTCCCTGATCCCCATGCGGCTGTTGTACCTGCTTGCTGACGGACTCTCCCTGTTCTTATATTATATCATCCGTTATCGTCGCCCGGTGGTGATGGGCAACCTGCAGATCGCCTTCCCGGAGAAAACGGAGGCAGCACGCAGACGCATCGCCAAAAAATTCTACCGGAATTTTGTAGACAATTTCATCGAAATGCTCAAGTTATTGTCTGCCAGCCCTTCGTTCATCAAAGAGCATTTCGTCATCGACAATCCGGAGATCCTGGAGAATTTTTATCATGCCGGCCGCAGATGCCAGCTCCATCTGGGACATACTTTCAACTGGGAAATAGCAAATGCCGCTTTTCCCCTGCTCTCGGACTATCCTTTTATCGTCGCGTACATGCCCATCGAGAACAAAGTATTCGAACGTCTTATGCTGCACCTGCGCGGACGTACGGGGACGATTCTTTTACCGGCCACCCGCCTTCAACGGTCCATCCTTCCTTACCGGAATTCCCAATACATCCTCACCCTGGTAGCCGACCAGGCGCCAGGGAATCCGGATCAATCCTATTGGCTTAACTTTTTTGGTCGTCCCACCAGCTTTGTAAGAGGTCCTGAACGCGGCGCACGGGCGGGAGATATTCCGGCCGTATTCGTACGGTTCTATAAGACCAGCCGGGGTCATTACCGGGTCTATCTTACCACCATCGCCGATCATCCGGCCCAATTGCCCGTGGGAGAGCTGACCCGGCGGTATCGGGAGCTCCTGGAAGATGCCATCCGGCAGGACCCGGATCTATGGCTCTGGAGCCACAAAAGATGGAAAACCTCCTGGAAGGAGGAATTCAGCAGATTATGGATAGATTAACAAGGGAGGTTCAGCGGATAACCCTATCTTAGCGAAAACCTACAACAACCCCCATGGGAAGCCCTGAAGCTCACATGGTAATCTAACCACCAATGTCCCATGTATTATCTTTTTTATGGTTTTCTTTACCTGGTATCGCTTCTCCCGATGCGTATCCTGTATTTTATTTCCGATGTTATTTATGGCCTGATCTACTATATATTGGGCTACCGGAAAAAAGTGGTCATGGACAACCTGGCCATTGCCTTCCCCGATAAGACAGAGGTCGAGCGCAAAAAGATCGCCAAAAAATTCTATCACAATTTCATCGATTCTTTTATAGAAGTGATCAAGCTGGTGTCTGCCGGAGACGCCTTTCTCCAAAAACGGTTTACAGCAGATGTAACGGAGCTGAATGACCTGTACAAGACCGGCAAGAGCTGCCAGATCCACCTGGGACATACGTTTAACTGGGAATGGGGTCAGCTCGTCCTGGCCAGGCTGACGAAATATAAGATCATGGTGGTCTACATGCCCATCACCAGCGCTGTCCTGGAAAAGCTGTTTTATAAATTACGCACCCGCAGCGGAAATGTGTTCCTGCCTGCGACCAATATGCGGGAGGCAATAGCTCCATACCTGCAAACCCGGTACGCGCTGGGACTGGTAGCCGACCAGAATCCGGGCAACCTGAAAGCAGCTTACTGGCTTAATTTCTTTGGGAAGCCCACCGCCTTCGTAAGCGGTCCCGAGAAAGGGGCCCGGGCCGCCGGCATGCCTGTCATGTTCGCCTGTATTGAAAAACCCCGGCGGGGCTATTATCATGCTACTATGAAGCTGGCCACGGAAGACAGCACACAGCTGTGTGAGGGAGCGCTGACCCTGAATTATGTGCGCTACCTGGAAGGAGTGATCCGACGTAATCCGGATATGTGGCTCTGGAGCCACCGGCGATGGAAACATACCTGGAAGGATGAATATGCACCTATGTGGATAGATACGCAGGAAAAAAGACCTCCCGGTGGCTTATAAAAAAGGTAAAAAAGGGGGTTTATAAAAAAAGGGTGAAATAACGGGGTAGGATCGGGTGCTTTTTTTTCGGGGACCTGGCAGACTCTTGCTACATTGAGGGCCTTCTTAAACTTATAAAACCTTCATTCTATGGCAACTTCTACCAGGGATCTTTCCGCCGCAGACGGCGGAAGCCCCATACCGGAAAACATTGCCCGGCAGTTAATCAACACTTATAAGACAGAGGAAGGGTGGACTCCCGATAAAACGAGAGCCGTGTGGTTCTCCCTGGCAGACCTTGCCGGCATAGTGGCCCTTGTAAACGAAACCGGGGGAGATGGAGTTAGGATCTATTTCGGAAAATACCCTTCGGACGTGGACATTCCAGGCACGCCTGACCCCGCCTATAAAGGGAGAGTGACTACCGTGTTCATCCCTACCCTGGCGACCCCGGACGGAGCGCACCAGGATCTGTTCTCCCCGCTGCCCCCTGCCGACGGGCAGGAAGGCCAGGCCCAGGCATATAATCATGGGGGGCTTTGTCCTCCTAATTGTCCACCTCCTCCTCCGCCTAAGCCTCCGAGGGTCTAATAGTCCTGCATGTTCCTTTTCCACATTCGTAACTATTTTGAGCTGGCCGCTTTTATCATAAGCGTGCTGTGTTATCCGGGATTAAGAGGAACGCCCCTCCGTACCTTCCCTTTGTTCCTTTTTTTTATCGTCGTGGTCGAACTCGCCGGAAATTATATCAGCGCGGTATTACGCCACGGGAATGCCTGGCTTTATAATATTTCCACTACCCTTGAATTTGTCTTTTATGCCTATATTTTCAGGCTTCAGCTAAAGGATCCCGCTTTTAAAAAGGCGGCTTCCCGTTTTATGATCTTTTATCCTATGCTGGTCCTTCTCAACCTGTTGTTTATCCAGGGGTTTCTCCGGTTTCATTCGTATACGATGGTGGTGGGCTCTATCCTCATAATCATTTTCTGCTGTTTTTATTTCTATGAATTACTACAGAATCCCCGGGAAGGAGATCTGCTCCGGGATCCTATGTTCTGGATTAGTACAGGCGTTCTTTTTTTCTATCTTGGGGATCTTTCTTACAACCTATTATTCAACCTTCTGCAGGAATATGCCGCTCATACAGGCGGGAAACTCTTTCAGAGTATTAATAATAATCTTATTTTAATGCTTTATTCCTGCTTTATAATAGCATTTCTATGCAGAAGGAATCCCGGGAAATCATTATCACCTTGATAGCAGGAACGATCATTTTCCTGTTATTAGGCGCCTGGATGCTCTCTTTTCTGTTTCTGTATCGCAACCGCCACCGGAAGCATCAGCAGGAAAAAGAACAGCTTCGTCTTTCCTACGAACGGGAATTGCTCAAAGCCCAATTGGAGATACAGGAACAGACTTTTAAGAACATCTCCCAGGAGATCCATGACAATATCGGGCAGATGTTAAGCCTGGCTAAGTTAAACCTGGCCACCATGGATCTTTCCCAGCCGGACCGCCTGGAGCAAAAGATCGGGGATTCGAAAAAGCTGGTCGCTCAGGCCATTGCCGACCTGAGAAATCTTTCCCATGGCCTCAGCACCGACTATATAGCCGACCAGGGTTTGGTCAGGGCGGCAGAGCATGAACTGGAAATGATCAAAAAATCAGGGGGTTATGAAACGGTATTTCTTTTGGAAGGGACACCCTATCCTCTTGATAAACAGAATGAACTGATCGTTTACCGCATTATACAGGAGACTTTGAACAATATTATAAAACATGCGGCTTCTCAAAAAATAATAATACATTTACGGTACCGTCCGGAAGAGTTTACCCTTAGTATAATCGATGACGGAAAAGGATTTGATCTTACCCCTCTAACTAACAATTCTTCTTTTGGCCTGGGCATAAAGAACATGCATAACCGAGCCCGGCTAATAGGTGCAGGTTTCCAGATTAGCAGCACACTTGAGCAAGGAACAAGTGTTATGATCAGCGTGCCCGTCGGAACCCCCATAACCTGAACCTAAACCGAATCTAATGACTACTTTTAAGCCTGCAGTAGTACTGGTAGACGACCATGTATTACTTCGCAACGGACTGGCGAGCCTTATTCGCAGCTTCGGCGAATATGCCGTATTATTCGAAGCCCATAACGGGACCGATTTTATCAGACAGCTACGGCCCCGCTGTCTGCCCGACATTGTCCTGCTGGATATTAACATGCCGGAAATGGATGGTTATGAAACGGCCTTGTGGCTGAAGCACAATCACCCGGAAATAAAAATACTGGCCCTGTCCATGTATGATACGGATAATTCCATTATCCGCATGCTCAAGAACGGTGTAAAAGGCTATGTATTGAAGGACATCGAGCCGGCCGAATTAAAAATGGCGCTGGAATCGGTGATCTATAAAGGGTTTTATTATTCCGAGGTAGTGACAGGGAAGCTGATCCATACCATGAGCACCCTTGATGAGCCGCAACAAGGGACGGGCAATCTGTTACGATTAAATGACCGGGAGCTGGAATTCCTGAAGCTGGCTTGTACCGAATGTACCTATAAGGAGATTGCCGAGCAGATGTATCTGAGCCCCCGCACCATTGACGGCTACCGGGATGCCCTATTCGAAAAATTAAAGGTAAAGACAAGGGTAGGACTCGTGTTGTATGCCATCCGAAATGGTATCGTAAGCCTGTGATCTCTAATTTGTAATCCCTGATTAAGGACGCTTCCTTAATTAAGCACGCTGGTTTCTTTTTCTATCTCGATGCCCTTTTGGTCTTTGATCTTCGTCCAGCCGCCCGATACATTGCGCAGATTGTGGATCCCCTGCCGTTTGAGCAGGGAAGCCGCGATGATGCTGCGATAGCCGCCGCCGCAATGCACATAGATATTATACCGCTCCTCCAGGTCCGCCATAGAGGCAGGGTCGGCCAGGGCATTCAGGGGAAGATTAATGGCCCCCTTGATATGACCATCGGCAAATTCCGGCTCACGCCGCACGTCCAGCACTACCAGGTTAGGGTCAAAGGGCATGTCCATTGCCAGCTCATCCGTTTCGACGTCGATGATGAGATCGATAGGCTCGCCGGCCTGCTGCCAGGTGGCGAAACCACCGTCCAGGTATCCTTTCATCTTGTCAAAGCCAACCCTCGCCAGCCTTATCATACTTTCCTTTTCCTCTCCCACCGTCGTTACCAGTACAAAAGGCTGGTCAAAAGGCAGCAGGCTGCCGGCCCATTCCGCAAATCTTCCGTCAAGCCCGATGCCTATGGAGCCCGGAACAAATCCTTCCAGGAAGAGGGATGAATTTCTTGTATCCAGGAGAATAACGTCCTCCCTCTTTATCATTTCTTTAAAAGCAGAAAGGGGCAGGGGGGTTAATCCACTTTCCAGCACTCCATCCAGGCTCTCATAACCTTCTTTATTGATCCGGGCATTAATGGGAAAATACTGGGGAGGAGCGTCCAGGCCATCTGTTACCGCTTTGATAAATTCCTCCTTTGTTTGTTCCTTCAATGCGTAGTTGCCTTCTTTTTCATCCGCCAGCGTACTGTACGTATTTGGGCCCAGGTTCTTACCGCAGCTGCTGCCGGGACCATGAGCCGGATAAACGACCACATCATCCGGAAGAGGAACGATCTTTGTCCGCAGAGAGTCATACATCATGGCTGCCAGGTCTTCTTTGGTCATATCGCCGCTGCTGAGATCCGGTCTGCCTACATCCCCTACAAATAAAGTATCCCCTGTAAAAATAGCATGGGGCCTGCCATCCGACTCTCTCACCAGGTAACAGGAAGATTCAATAGTATGGCCGGGGGTATGCAGCACCTCGATCGTACAATTGCCCAAAGGGAACACTTCTCCGTCATTCGCCTTATGGATCGGGAAATTGGTTTCGGTCAGCGGGCCATATACGATAGGAGCGCCTGTAGCTTTGGCAAGATCCAGATGTCCGCTTACAAAGTCCGCATGAAAATGAGTCTCAAATATATATTTGATCGTTGTATTCCTCTCCTTTGCCAGTTGAAGATACGCTTCTATATCGCGCAAGGGATCGATAATGGCAGCTTCCCCGTCGCTTTCGATATAATAAGCTGCCTCACTCAGACATCCCGTGTATAATTGTTTAATGAACATACCCGATTAATGATTTTAGTGCCGAAAATTCACCTTGCAAATTAGCAAATTTTCGACAATAGCTATGTCGCCCTTCTGACAGTACGGTTTCGTTGCCGAAGACCCGCTCTGAAAAAATTGGCCATTAATATCCAACCGGAAAAGAAGAGAACAAGGGCTTTAAAAGCGGGCTTAGTCGATCCCTTCACGCGCTTAATCGATCAGTTCATCCACGCATTTCATTATTTCACCCAGGCGGTCATGATTAATGATATAGTAAATGAACTTCCCATCCCGCTGTGTTTTAACAATACCGGCCCGCCGTAAAATAGCGAGATGTTGAGATGCCACGGATTGTTCAAGACGGAGGTGAACATAAATTTCCGTTACGGTCAGTTTCTTGTTTTCGTCCAGCAGGCGGATGATTTGCTGGCGTAACTTATGATTCAGCGCTCTTAATATTAAAGCTCCTTTCTTAAGATTCAAAAAATCAACTTTTACAGGAGCTCCTTCAGAACCCTCTGCATTTACTACCATCCAATAGTTATTGTTGTTCATCGTTAAACTCATGAGCGATTACCATTTTAAGGATTTCAAGAAGATACAAGACAGGTCCATGCAAAATTATGCTCTACTATTTAAAAAAAATGATCAAATTTTGCTAATATGATAATATGGTCATTTTCTCGTATGAGTGTAGAATTCCTTGGTATAGGCGGGCTCACTGTACGCCAGTCCGGTGAATTCGCGTTGTAAATATCGTAAAAAAGATAGAATACCCAGATACCCTGCATGATAATTAATTTCTATGAAAGCCGCACTGGGAGCAGTAATTATAGGTTTACACTTATAACTGCCTGCGCCAAAAAACGACACTTTGCTGCCGGCCAGGTAGTCTGAGAAGGAGTCCTCATCGATAATCATAGCCGTTGCCGGCATAATTTCCGTCAGATCATCCTGGTAGACTGCCGTGAAAACTTCCATCCGCCGGGCATCGATCATCGGACAGAAAAGACCGGTAGAAGGAGCCTGCTCCCTGGCGGCAAAAGCCATCACTTTTAAAGTGCTCTCTGTGATCAATGGAATATTCAATGCATAACAGAACCCTTTGGCAGCGGCCATTCCCACGCGCAAGCCCGTATAAGAGCCTGGCCCTTCCGTGACGGCGACCGCCTGCAGGTCCTGCATCCGGAAACCTGTCTCCCGCATCATTTTTTCAATGGCAGGATGTAACCAGGAAGCATGATCTTTCTGATCTCTATTCTGTAATAATGCCAGAGACCCGCCGTCTTTTGATAAGGAAATACCTGCCGTCTCTGTAGCCGTGTCAATATTTAAGATCAATGCCATGGAACCCTTTTTTGAGAAAAAAAATTTAACCTCATTTTAATCTTTTCTTAACACTTTGATCAGCTCCCGGGCAGGTGCATACCTGCTATCTTTTTCATTTAATACACAGAGAAGATGATAAATGTTCTGCAGCCCGATTCGCTCACTCCACTCAAAAGGGCCAAACGGATAATTCGTTCCCAGCTTCATCGCAGTATCTATTTCCGACCGGCTGCTAATCTCCTCCTGCAAAGTATAATATGCCTCATTTATGATCGTTGCCAGCACCCTTCCGGAGATCATACCGGGAATGTCCGGAACAAAGCGATATAACCAGCCCAGCTCGCCGTATAATACCGCAATCGCGGCAGCTGCTTTTTTATCGGTAGCTGCCAATTCATGGATGCTTCTTTCCAGGCAGCCAGGCCATGCATTGATACGGATAAAAGGCCTGTCGATCTCCCGGAGCGTATGCACGACGGAATTGACCATTACGGGAGCAGGGAGGAATTGACTCAATTGTCCGATCCTGTCCTTGTCCATGGTAAAATCCAGATCGATATACAAGCCGGCATCCCGGTGCTGTTCCAGGGCGCTCACCTGATCCACCCAGGCCCATTCTATATCATTCCCGGCACGAAAGGGCCTGTCTGCTATCGCCTTTTTTAAAAGTTCCCCCGATACAATGGCTATTTTCATATTGTTACAAGCATGAAGAGGCAAATATAGCGACAAGCAGCGCAACAAGCGGCCAGTGACCAGCCGCAAGCCGCAAAATAGCTACAGGCCGGGAGCTTCCGGCAGCAAGCAGCAAGCGGACGGATACACCTGCCAGGCTCCCGGATATACGTATAAGAGACCAGATCAGGGAATTAATACCCGGCCTACACCGGGTATTTTGGAGATTTGGCTGATTTTCCACCTGAAGCTTGTAGCTTGCAGCCAGAAGCTTATCAACATATGGACAAAAAAATCATCAACACCCCCAACGCTCCGGCCCCCATCGGCCCCTATAGCCAGGCTATACAAGCCGGCAACCTGTTATTCATATCCGGTCAGATCCCCATCGATCCCGCTACCGGGAAAGTGGAAGCCTCCGATATCATTGGAGAGACCCACCAGGTCATGCATAATCTGAAAGCCATCCTCTCGGAAGCGAAATCAGACTTCAGCCATGTCGTAAAAACCACTATTCTTTTAAGTGATATGTCCTTGTTCGCCGATGTCAACGAGGTATATGGCAAGTATTTCTCCGGCGATTTCCCGACAAGGGAGACCTATGCCGTAAAAACCCTGCCTAAAAATGTGAATATAGAGATCAGCATGATCGCAATAGCCTAAGCGGGACGTAGCTAGTTGCCAGATCCCGCTTCATCGCTTCATCCCGCATATTGCCCTGTTCGCGGGTCTGATGCGTCTGTTTATTTGAGTACGCCCAGCTCCTTTCCGATCTTCGTGAACGCCCCGATCGCCTTATCCAGGTGGTGCTGTTCATGCGCCGCGCTTAGCTGCACCCTGATCCTCGCCAACCCTTTGGCCACTACAGGGTAGAAGAACCCGATCACGTAAATACCTTCCTCCAGCAGCTTTGCGGCAAAATTCTGCGCTACTACCGCATCATACAGCATGATGGGCACGATAGGATGATCGCCGGCCCGGAAATCAAAACCGGCTTCTTTCATTTTACTACGGAAGTATTTCGTATTGTACTCCAGCTTGTCCCTGAGGTCGGTCGTCTCGCTCAGCATGTCCAGCACCGCGATAGACGCCCCGGTAATAGAAGGGGCCAGGCTATTGGAGAACAGGTAAGGGCGGCTGCGCTGGCGCAGCATTTCGATGATCTCTTTCTTCCCGCTGGTAAATCCCCCGCTGGCGCCTCCCAATGCTTTCCCCAGCGTGCCGGTAATGATATCGATCCGGCCCATTACTCCATGATATTCGTGTGTACCCCGGCCTGTCTTTCCCAGAAAGCCCGATGAATGCGATTCATCGATCATGACAATCGCATCATATTGGTCGGCCAGATCACAGATCTTATCCAATTGGGCAATGGTGCCATCCATGCTGAAGGACCCGTCCGTAACAATGATCCTGCTTCGGGCGCTCTGTGCAGCTTTAAGCTGCTCTTCCAGGTCAGCCATCGTATTGTGCTTATAACGGTATCGCTGCGCCTTGCAAAGGCGAACACCGTCGATAATGCTGGCATGATTGAGCTCATCGGAGATGATCGCGTCCTGCTCTCCGAAAAGAGGTTCAAAAACACCCCCGTTCGCATCAAACGCAGCAGCATACAGGATCGTATCCTCCGTACCCAGGAAAGTCGCGATCTTTTGTTCCAGCTCCTTATGAATATCCTCAGTCCCGCAGATAAAACGGACACTGCTCATGCCGTATCCCCTGGCGTCAATCGCTTTATGAGCGGCTTCAATGACCTTCGGATGGGAAGAAAGCCCCAGGTAGTTATTGGCGCAGAAGTTCAATACCTTCTCACCATTTACCATTATCTCAGCTCCCTGGGCGCTGGTTATAATGCGTTCGGTTTTAAAGAGACCGGAAGATTTTATCTCTTCCAGCTCTGCGGTTATGCGATGGACAAAGGAGGTGTTCATAAAAAAATTTTAAGAGGCCAAAGGTAAGTAGTTGACCCTTCATCTGTTAGATAGGTAAGGGTAAATTTTACTGAAATGTAACAAATTAATATATAACTTCGTCTTATAAGAGAAACGGACTTCTCATGAAATTTAAAACCTATATACGGCTTTTCTTTCTGGTCCTGGCGGCTTCTATCAGCTTCCTTCTTTTTTCCTATTCTCATAAGAGCACCGCAAATACCGACAAAACAGAGGGATGCGGGAAATGCGGGAATAAAAAGTCACAAACAGAATTTATCCTCTTCGAATCCCTTTCACGCAGCTTTTTATCTGCCAGCCGTTAATCGGCCTGTAAACATCGATATCCTTTGCCGGCATCTTGTCATTATTTTATTATTTACCATTAATTTTCCCGGTTATTCACCATTATTTCCCGGAGACCTGTAACATTTTCCTTTAATATACCGTATTACCATTTTAGCCCAGACAGCGTCTGCTTATGACAGAAAAAGAATTTAACGAATGTGTCACTAATTATGCGGATAATGTGTATCGCTTCATCCTGAAGAATCTTCGGCATGAAGCCGATGCGCGGGATGTGGTACAGACCGCTTTCGAGAAGTTATGGAAGAACCGTTTGGAAGTGGAAGCAGGCAAAAGCAAATCCTATCTTTTTACGATCGCCTATCACCAGATGATCGACCACCTGCGAAAAGTAAAAAGAGTACAGCTGCGCGAGGAATTCAGGGAGGAAACCCGTGTGAGTGACACAGGAGGACCCCATCATTTGAAAAAAGTGCTGGAAACAGCGCTGGCCCGACTGAACGAGACCCAGCGTTCGCTCGTGCTGCTGAAAGACTATGAAGGATATTCCTATGAAGAGATCGGGCAGATCACAGGGCTGAATGAAAGCCAGGTAAAAGTATATTTGCATCGGGCGCGTATCCAGTTGAAAAACTACCTGGTCAGCCTTGAAAACTTAATATGAGCTTCATGATCACACGCGATAATTATGAGGAGTTCTTCCTGCTGTACGTAGATAACGAGCTATCTGCGGCAGAGAGGCAGGCTGTGGAACGTTGGGTGGCCGACAATCCCGATCTGAAAGAAGAGTGGGATATTTTATCGCAATGCAGGATGAGACCGGACGATCACCTCGTCTTTACCGGCAGCGAGGTTTTGTTAAAGCAGGAGGGCGCTTTAACGGAAGATAATTATGAAAAATATTTTTTATCCTATGTCGATGGAGAACTGGATGAAGTTACCCGGAGATCCGTGGATGAATTTGTACGCCGGCACGCCTCCCTGCGTCGTGAATTGGAGCGGCTGCAGCAGACAGTGAGTACGCCTGATCCTGCTGTTGTGTTCGCAAATAAAGAGGTTCTGTATAAAAAAGAAGATACACGGAGGATCATGCCCCTCCCCTGGAGAATAGCAGCGGCGGCCATCGTAGCGGGAGTGATCGGCCTGTTGATCTTTAATCCCCTCAGGAAGGTCCCGCCGGAGGGACGTCTCAGTTCCGTTACCGGAAATAAAACAGGGCAACATAAACCAGGAGCCCGGCCGGCCGTAAAAGATACCACCGCCACCAACGAAAACGATGTTCGGAAAAACGATGTTGTAATAAATGAGAAAAAAGACCCGCCGGGTGTAACTCCCGTACCAGCTGCTGCGTTACACCTTTCAGAAGCGGGACAAGCCGGTCGGATGGCGGAAGTTGACAAAGCGGAAGTTAACAAAAAGGGAAGGATGCCGCGTAATGCTCAAACGAACACCGGCATACCCGGCATACCTATCGGAACGGAGAAGGACGGAAAAGAGCAACAGGACGATCCCGGGAATGGCGAATGGGCGCAGACAGACCCATTGATCAACAAACGGGTGATCCGCCAGGCTCCTGTCAGGGTGGTAGCTGCCGGCCCGATCAACCGGCACAACCGAATGATCGTGCTGACAGGGCTGGCCGACTCCGGCGATCCGGCCCCGGAAAGCGAAGCCAACAGCTCCTTTGCCACCCGGGCCATGTTAGCCTCCTCTGATGGCAACCCGGAAGACGGCTTTACGATGGAATCTTCTTCTCCCAAAAAAAATAAGCTGCGGGGACTTTTTAGAAAAGTAACGCGGGTCCTTGAAAAAAACACCAATCGCGATGAGGAAGACAAGCACACCGTTCTGATCGGGGGATTCCAATTTGCATTAAAATAAATTTTTACTTTAAACAGAAAATGTATGAGTCGGTTATTCTTACTGTTGGCAGGATTATGTCTGTCCCTGTCAGGCTGGGCGCAAAATGATACTACCGGAAAAAATCCGGTCCCGGCCCCTCCAATAGATACGGTCCGTTCCGACAACGATACCATCCGGGTCGGAAGCCTGATCATTATCAAAACCGGGAAAGGAGGAGAAGGTTATCACAGCGGGCCGGTACAGGTACACCGGCGCCGCAGCCCTTACAAAGCCCCCAATATCAGCACGAACTGGATACTCCTCGATATAGGATTCGCCAATTTCAATGACAAGACCAATTATGCATCTGCCTCCGCCCAACAATTTGCGCCCGGGGCTACCAATGACTGGTTCCATCTGCGGACCGGTAAATCCGTCGATGTCAATATCTGGCTTTTCATGCAAAAGATCAACCTGGTCAAACACGTAATAAATCTGAAATACGGATTGGGGATCGAATTGAATAATTACCGGTACGAAGAAAATATCAAATACCTCACCAGCCCCACCCGGGTAATTATGGATACGATCAACTACAGCAAGAACAAATTGGCAGTCGATTACGTTACCGTTCCTTTTATGCTTAATTTCAATTTTACACCGAAACGGAAATATGATTACGGGCTCAGCGTAGGCGCCAGCGTAGGGTACAAGTACTCTTCCAGGCAAAAATTCAAGAGCGGCGAGACAGGCAAGAAAAAAACGTTTGATGATTTTGACCTGGAACCCTGGAAAATATCCTGGATCGGGGAATTGCAATTGGGCTGGCTGAAGTTTTATGGATCCTATGCCACCAAAAGCATGTTCCAAAAAGGGCTGAACCAAACACCCTATACGGTTGGGATCCGGTTCGGCAACTGGTAAGATCTTAAAAATTCTTTGAGACCGCTAACGCGGGTTCTCATGTGTAGTAGTAAACCGGTGCCATTCCTGGCACTGGTTTTTTTTGTTAAACTTTTCCACATTAAAAATAACCGGCATGTCGTTACCGTTTACCCTTAGATAAATGTCTGTCAAATGACTACAAAGAAATTTGTTCCCGGAAGTCTGTTAATCCTCCTGATCGCTCTGTTTGGATTCAGGGACGCCTCCCGTCCGTCCGCCCACAAACGGTGGTCGCATCCCGCTCTCGAGGGAGAAGTATATATCCTGGTCATCAAATCCAGCTATGAGCTGCAGGTTTACGACAGGGAGGGATGGTATGCTACTTATCCCGCTGTTTTCGGCAACAAATCCCTCGACGACAAGATGATGCAGGGGGACCGGAAAACACCGGAAGGCACTTACCACATTATTTCCAAACGCCCCCATGAAAAATGGGATAAGATCATGGATCTGGACTACCCCACTGCGGCGGATAAAGCTAAATTCAATGAGCGCAAAGCCATGGGACTAATCCCCAAAACAGCCACGATCGGCGACGGGATCGCCATTCATGGCACCTGGGCCCACGACGAGAACGCGGTAGATGCCTACCAGAACTGGACGAATGGATGT
Organism: Chitinophagales bacterium; assembly: GCA_015655015.1. Classification (GTDB taxonomy): domain Bacteria; phylum Bacteroidota; class Bacteroidia; order Chitinophagales; family Chitinophagaceae; genus Puia. The sequence goes on from JAATFV010000211.1 coordinate 54,184, forward strand.
GTCTCCCTGAAATGCGAAGACATGGATGAAGTATATAAGATGGCGCCGGTAGGGACCAAGGTTATCATACAGCATTAAAAAGCGGCAAGCTGACAGCTTGCAGTTCTATAACCGGTTGTTCTTAATTTCTTCCACGACTGCCGGATCCAGCAAAGTGGACGTATCCCCCAGGTTGTTCAATTCACCTTCCGCGATCTTACGCAGGATCCGGCGCATGATCTTACCGCTCCTTGTTTTGGGAAGTCCGCTCACCAATTGAATCTTATCCGGTTTGGCGATGGGGCCGATAATCCGGGCTACCGTTTGTACGATATCCTTGCTGATCAGGATCTCATCGGTCTTATTCCCGTTAAAGATGACAAAAGCGTAGATCCCCTGCCCTTTTATATCATGGGGATATCCTACCACCGCGCTTTCCACGACCCCGGTATGCATATTGATGGCATTTTCCACTTCGGCCGTACCGATCCGGTGCCCGCTGACATTCAGCACATCGTCCACACGGCCGGTGATCCGGTAATTTCCTTCTTCGTCCCGTAAGGCGCCATCACCGGTGAAATACAGGCTGGGATAGGTGGCAAAATAGGTCTGGCGGCAGCGGTCATGGTCGCCGTAGGTCGTACGGATAATGGAAGGCCAGGGGAATTTGATACAAAGATTCCCGGAACCCGCGGTTCCATCGCCTTTGGCATGATAGGGGCCATCTATTGCCGCATCCGATCCGGGGATAGGCTCGCCTTTCTCATCTACCAGCAGGGGCTGCACACCGGGTAGGGGAAGAGTTGCATGGGAGCGCTTCTGGGGGGTGACAGCCGCCAGGTTGGAGATCAGGATGCCTCCCGTCTCCGTCTGCCACCAGGTATCTACAATGGGGCAGCGGCCCTTTCCTATATTCTCATTATACCAGTTCCAGGCTTCTTCATTGATCGGCTCTCCTACCGTTCCGAGCACTCTCAGCGAACTCAGGTCTTTATTCTTTACATAATCCAGGCCGAACCCCATTAAGCTCCGGATCGCCGTAGGCGCCGTATACAGGATGTTCACCTTGAATTTGTCTACCACATCCCACATACGGCCTGCGTCAGGCCAGGTGGGAATGCCTTCGAACAGCAAAGTAGTAGCGCCTGCGCTCAGAGGGCCATACACGATATAGCTGTGACCGGTGATCCAGCCGATATCCGCCGTGCAGAAATAAACGTCCCCCGGCTGGTATTGGAACACATTCACGAAGCTATAGTTGGTATAGACCATATATCCTGCGCAGGTATGGACTACTCCTTTGGGCTTGCCCGTCGATCCGGATGTATAGAGGATGAACAGCATGTCTTCCGCGTCCATGGTGACAGCCGGACAGGCCGGATTACCTTGTGTCTCCACTTTTTTGATCTCATCTTCCCACCAGGTATCCCGTCCTTTGATCATACTGACCGGAACACGGGTACGGGTAAGAACGATCACTTTTTTTATGGAGGGGCATTGCACCAGGGCGTCGTCGATCACGGATTTCAGCGGGATATCCTTATTGCCCCGATAGGCGCCGTCCGAGGTAATCACCAGGCTGGCCTGGGCATCCTGGATCCTGTCTGCAATGCTCTGTGCGGAAAAGCCGCCGAAAACGACCGAATGGATCGCTCCGATCCGGGCGCAGGCCAGCACCGCTATCGCGAGCTCAGGCACCATCGGCATATAGATACAGATCCGGTCGCCTTTTTTTATACCATTGTTCTTCAATACATTGGCAAACTGGCAAACTTTAAAATGCAATTCTTTATAGGACAGCACCCGGTGGTCCTCTTCAGGATCATTGGACTCCCAGATAATCGCCGGCTGATCGCCTCTTTCGGCCAGGTGCCGGTCCAGGCAGTTTTCTGTTATATTCAGCTGCGCCCCGGAAAACCATTTGACCTCCGGTCCGGTGAAATTCCAATCCAGCACTTTGTCCCATTTACGATGCCAGGTAAAATGATCGGCTACCCCTGCCCAGAACCCTTCAGGATCCTCCACGCTCTGCTTATACGCCGATTGGTATTCTTCTAAAGATTTGATCTGGTAAGGATAACTCATATGACAACTATACGTTTTAAGTAAATAATTAATACTTTAGAGGGCATAAATTTAGAATTTAATCGGAAATTATAATTACTAACTTTAGGCGCTTACCGTAAAAAGTAACAAACTTTATCATTTCACCTTTACTAACGATCACATGGCCATCCCTTCCATTGCAGACAATCCGGCAAAACGGATACGAAAAGTAATAACGGCCTCTTCTGTAGGTACCCTTATAGAATGGTACGATTTCTATATTTTCGGCAGCCTGGCCACGGTCATTGCCAGCCAGTTCTTTCCGAAGGGCAATCCGACAGCGGCCCTGTTGTCCACCCTGGCCACGTTTGCCGCCGGGTTTATCGTACGCCCATTCGGCGCCCTGGTATTTGGCCGTTTGGGTGACCTGGTCGGCCGTAAATATACTTTTCTCCTGACCCTGGTCATTATGGGAGGTTCTACTTTCGGGATCGGCCTGGTCCCCAAATATGAGACCATCGGATTTGCCGCTCCCCTGATCGTGCTCCTGCTCCGTCTCCTGCAGGGCCTTGCCCTGGGAGGGGAATACGGGGGCGCCGCCACGTACGTAGCAGAGCATTCCCCGGCAGGCCGGAGAGGATATTATACCTCCTGGATCCAGACTACCGCCACCCTGGGGCTGCTGGTCTCCTTAGGCGTGATCCTGCTGACCCGGCACCTTTTGGATGGGGACCAGGCGAGGAGCATTGAAAAATTCAACGACTGGGGCTGGCGGATCCCTTTCCTGCTCTCGATCGTACTGGTGGTCATCTCCATCTATATCCGCCTGAAGATGAGCGAATCCCCTTTGTTCAATAAGCTCAAGACAGAGGGCAGGATCTCGGGGAATCCGCTGAAAGAGAGTTTTGGTCATAAGGCTAACCTGAAGATGGTCTTGCTGGCCCTGTTCGGCGCTGCCATGGGCCAGGGCGTGGTCTTTTATACCGGGCAATTTTATGCGCAGTCTTTCCTGGAAAATGTCTGTTATATAGATTTTGATCAATCCAAGACCATTATGATCCTCGCCATCGTGCTGGCCACTCCCTTTTTTCTTCTCTTCGGAGGATGGAGCGATAAGATCGGGCGAAAATGGATCATGCTGACCGGCATGGCGCTGGCGGTAGTCTCCTATCCTCTCTTATTCAGGCAATTGCTGACCATTTCCGATACGGCCGGGCGGACGGAGCTGGTGGAACAAAAAGAAATAAAAAGCAGCGTCGCCTTTATCGGCAAGACGCACAATCTGATCCGGACGGCCACGACCCTTACCCGTTACGAAGGAGGGCTCACCGTAGCCGCCACCAAACGGGATACCCTCTATGCCAATGGAACCTCCAGCGGGAAGCCCGAGCTGAAGACGGCCAAAACGCTGGGCACGCCGGACTACCTGAAAATGGTGGGCCTGATATTCATTATGATCCTGTACGTCACTATGGTCTATGGGCCTATCGCCGCCTTCCTGGTGGAATTATTCCCTACCCGGATCCGGTATACATCCATGTCCCTGCCCTATCATATCGGGAACGGCGTGTTTGGAGGGCTGACCCCTTTTATAGCAACCCTGCTTACCACGCTTAACAGCGGCAATAAGCTGGTAGGGCTTTGGTATCCTGTCCTGGTAGCAGGGATCTGCTTTGTTATCGGGGCTTTATATATACCGGGCCGCTTACCGGCCGCGGATAAGGCTTAATTTATTTTGAATTGATCACTCATCCGGCGCCGTACTCATCCGGCATCGTATTTAATATTTTTAATATTCAACATAAACATTAAAATAAAAATTATATGAATTTCATCAAGAGAGCCCTGGGCTTCCTTTGGATCATCCTGGGCCCCCTGGTCCTTTTTTACCTGGTGAAGACGGCCGCCGCTGAGATCACCGCCGCTGAGATCGCCAAAAAGCCGGTATTGGATACCTGGATCCAGTGGGGCGTTTTTGTAGTGGTCTTTATCCCCATCGCCGCCGGCCTGGTGTTATTTGGCTATTATGCGTTAAAGGGTGAATATGAAAATATAACGGATTCACCTACTTTCGCAGAGTAAACCAGCAGCATGTCCATTGAAGTAAAGGATCTCATCAAAATCTATGGCGAACAAAGGGCGGTGGATACAATCTCTTTCACGGTAAAAAAGGGGGAGATCGTAGGGTTTCTGGGGCCGAATGGCGCTGGAAAATCTACCACCATGAAGATCATTACCGGCTATCTCGGGCAGGATGGCGGCGAGGCGGTGGTCTGCGGCATTCCGGTAAAGGAGCGCCCCCTGGAAACTAAAAAAAAGATCGGCTACCTGCCGGAAGCCAATCCCCTTTATCCCGATATGTATGTACGGGAATACCTGGATTTTGTGGCCGATATACACCACGTCACCGATAAAAAACAAAAGATAGACACCGTCATCGCCATGGTAGGCCTGGGACCGGAAAGCAAAAAGAAGCTGGGACAGCTGTCCAAAGGGTACAAACAGCGGGTGGGGCTTGCCGCCGCGCTGATACATGATCCTGAAGTATTGATCCTGGATGAGCCTACCAGTGGCCTGGATCCTAATCAGATCATCGAGATCAGGGAAGTGATCAGAAAGCTGGGGCAAAATAAGACCGTGTTATTTTCCTCGCATATCCTCCAGGAAGTGGAAGCCCTTTGCGATAGGGTGGTGATTATTAATAAAGGCCGGCTGGTAGCAGACGATCGCCTTAGCCAGCTCCGGACGCAAAACAGCACCAACAGCGTTAAAGTATCTTTTAAAGAGACCCTGGAAGCGGAATGGCTGGAACGGCTGAGAAAAGTAAAGGCCGTCCATAAACTATCCTTCCTGGAATGGGAATTGCAGACCGATGAGCCGGATGAAGTTAAAAAACAATTGATGGAGCTGGCTTTGCAAAACAATTGGAACATTGTTTCTTTGCAAAGTGAAAATCAGAGCCTGGAAGATATTTTCCGGCATCTGACAGCTGCCCACCCGCCCCCTGGCCCCTTAAAGAGGGAGTAAGGCTAACCCACCCCTTAGCCTTCCGAAAAGGGGCTAAAGGAAAGCAGACAACTAAACCGAACGCTTGCCTGAACAAAAATTATAAATAAATAAACAACGAACAATCATGAGCTACATTGCCGACATTCATGCAAGACAGATTTTAGACAGCCGGGGTAATCCTACCGTCGAAGTAGACGTTGTCACCGAGAACAACCACCGCGGTCGTGCCGCTGTGCCCAGCGGCGCCTCAACAGGTATTCATGAGGCCGTTGAGCTGAGGGATGGGGATAAAAGCATCTATGGCGGCAAAGGCGTATTGAAAGCCGTTGACAACGTGAATGATATCATTGCTGATCAGCTGATCGGGTTCCCGGTCAATGAGCAGGCATCCCTGGATGCCCGGCTGATCGAGATGGATGGTACGGAAAATAAAGGAAAGCTGGGCGCCAATGCCCTGCTTGCCGTATCGATGGCCGTGGCCAAGGCGGCCGCGCAGGAAAGCAAGCTGCCTTTATACCGGTACCTGGGCGGCGTGAACGCTACGGTATTACCTATTCCCCTGATGAATATCCTGAATGGCGGGGTGCATGCCGATAATAAGATCGACTACCAGGAATATATGATCGTACCGGTAGGCGCCGAAAGCTTTAGCGAAGGCCTGCGCTGGGGAGTGGAAATATTTCACCAGCTAAAAACCGTCCTGAAGAAGAAAGGTTTCAGCACGAATGTGGGTGATGAAGGTGGTTTTGCCCCCGATATTCAAAGCAATGAAGAAGCTATCGAAACAGTGTTGCAAGCCATCGAAGCAGCCGGGTATAAAGTAGGCAGCCAGATCGGCATTGCCCTGGATGCAGCCAGCAGCGAAATGTACAAGGATGGGAAATATAAATTCTACAAGAGCAGCGGCAAAGTCCTCACCAGTGACGAAATGGTGGCTTACTGGTCCAGCTGGGTAGATAAGTATCCTATCATTTCCATAGAAGATGGAATGGCGGAAGAAGACTGGGATGGCTGGAAAAAACTCACGGACGCCCTCGGCCACAAGGTACAGCTGGTGGGAGACGATCTGTTCGTCACTAATACCAAAATCTTACAAAGGGGTATCGACAATGGGGTCGCCAACAGCAACCTGATCAAGGTCAACCAGATCGGAACCGTGACGGAGACCATCAATGCGGTGCAATTAGCCCAGACGAATGGTTATACGACCATTATGAGCCATCGCAGCGGAGAGACGGAAGATACTACCATTGCCGACCTGGCAGTAGCCCTGAACTGCGGCCAGATCAAGACCGGGAGCGCCTCCCGTACGGACCGGCTGGCCAAATACAACCAGCTTCTCCGCATAGAAGAAGAGCTGTCAGACAGCGGTATCTATCCTAAGGGAAGGATCAGGTTTAAGAAATAATTTGTAGTTTGTGGTCCCGGAGGCCTGGCAGGTCACTTGCCAGGCCATCGGGACCAACAACTTTCAGGCCATCGGGACCACCAACTTTTATGAAGCTTCTCACGCATATACCATCCTGGCTAAAGAACAAATACATGCTGACAGCGGTAGGTTTTACCGTCTGGATCCTGTTCTTTGACGCCAGAGATTTTATTACCAGTCATTTTCGGGAAAGAGGAGAGCTAAAAAAACTGGAACAAAGCAAGCAATATTACGAGCAGCAGATCACCACTACCCAACGTGAACTGGATCAGTTGAGATCCAACCCCGCGCTGCTGGAAAAATATGCCCGGGAAAAATATCTGATGAAAAAAGATAACGAAGATTTGTTCGTCATCCGATCAGAAAACCCCCTTCCGGTCAGTTCAAATGCAAATCGTTGATTTTTAAAGTACTACACTTTAAAAGTATCCTTTTTACCTAATAAAATGTTTTTGGCGAACAATAAGAGTACCCAAATACCGTTTTAATTACGGACGTTTCACTTTTACTGCTTCGGAAAATTTTTGGACAAAAAGGACATTAAATGGTTTTGCCTATGACACTCTTTACACCGGAGGATCTTTTACTGTATTTATACAAAGAGTCTTCCCATGAATTAACGGTTGCTATAGATTCAGCCTTGAAGGAAGACTTCAAACTTCGCGAGAAGTTACAAGTATTGCAATCTTCTGCTGACGAATTAGATAAGGTTACCCTTTCTCCCAGTATGGAGGTGATCCTACGGGTCATGAATTATGCGAGGAAGACTGCTATAGAGCCTGCACAACATTCCTGATATTCAGCTATGAATTATCCGGGCTTCATCAGATGTGCCGGACTGCGGGAGCCGTTCCATTTTTGACCGGCGATGCAGATTGACGTAATTTAGCGGTCATTGAAATTATCTCCCAATGACCAGAAAGGAACGCTTTCAATTTGTCCTGGATTATTTCCGGGAAAACAATCCTGATGCAGAAACCGAGTTGCTATATGATAACCCTTATCAGTTATTGGTATCTGTAATTTTATCGGCGCAATGCACCGATAAAAGGGTCAATATGACCACTCCTGCCATTTTCGAAAAATATCCTGATCCATTATCCCTCTCCAGGGCCAGCTTTGATGAATTATTCCCGTTCATAAAAAGCATTTCCTATCCCAACAATAAGACGAAACATCTTATCGGCATGGCGCAGATGCTGGAGGAAAAATTCCATGGGGAAGTGCCTTTGACGGTAGAGGAGCTGGTGGAATTACCAGGTGTGGGGCGTAAGACAGCGAATGTCATCACCTCCGTCGTGGACAATCAACCCAATATGGCCGTGGATACACATGTCTTTCGCGTTTCTGCCCGTATTGGCCTGACCATAAATGCCAAAACCCCTTTGGCTACGGAAAGACAATTACTTCAATTTATTCCGAAAGGAGAAGTGCATGTAGCGCACCACTGGCTGATCCTGCATGGACGTTATATCTGTGTGGCCAGGAATCCCAAATGCCGGGAATGCGGACTGCAGCAGGCCTGTAAATATTTTCACAAGAATTTTTTGGAGAAGGCTTAAATAGTTTTCTTTGAAATGGAAGGTCCTTCTATTATAAGTTTCTTTATTATCAGTTTCTTTTTGTATCATTTAGGATGTCCGCTTTTTCTTACGTTTTTTTTCCGTTTTGAGAGCCGGCGCCGGCGAGCTTTCATCCACCCCCATCGCCTGATAAATGGTCTCCTGGATCCTTCCCCGGATACTCAGCGACGATAGCTTCCCATTATCTTCTTTAGGACTAACACGATTGGACAGGAAAATAAAAATGAGATTATATTTCGGGTCTACCCACACGCAGGTGCCTGTAAAGCCGGTATGACCAAAAGTTTGCGAAGAAGCAGAAAGGCAGGGATAAGGTTCCTTACGGCGGGCATTATCCTTTTCCGGTTTATCAAATCCCAGTCCGCGGCGGCTGATGTCGCTATGATAGGCGCTAAAATAATCGATCGTTTCTTTCTTAAGAAAGGTCTCTCCGTTCAGGGAGCCTCCGTTCAGCAGCATCTGTTCCAGCACGGCCAGGTCATAGGCATCGCTGAACAAGCCCGCATGCCCGGCCACTCCGCCGAACATGGCAGATCCGGGATCATGTACATCCCCCCTTATTAATTGCCTCCTGAAAATGGGCTCCTGCGCCGTCGGGGCGATCCTGCCTAAAGGAAATCTTTCCCGGGGCCTGAATCCTGCGGTGCTCATTCCCAGCGGATCGTAATAAGTCTTTTTCACATATTCATCCAGGTTCATCCCGCTGATAGCTTCTACGATCTTTCCCATGAAGATAAAATCGTTATCGCTGTATACATATTTATCCCCGGGTCCCAGTTCGCTTTGCAGGATGCGTTTGTACAAGGTATCCTCCCAGTCATTACGCAGATATAAGTTTTCCGCCACCCGGATGCCGTGAAGGCTGTCCGGTTTTACCGTGTAAATGCCGGGAAGGGGCAATCCGGCTGCGCTGCTGTCGATCGTCTCTTTATAAAAAGGAATAAAGGCCTTGAGTCCGGCCTGGTGCAGCAGCACATCCCAGATCTTTAAGGAAGCCTTATTGCTGCCCCTTACCCAGGGAAGATAATCTCCCAAAGTCTTCTGCAGATCCAGCCTGCCCTCGTCATATAGTTTCATGACGCCCATCGTAGTGGCGCAAATTTTGGTACAGGAAGCCATATCGTAGAGCGTTTCTTTATATACAGGCTCTGCTTTATCATAGCCGAGGTAGCCGAAGGCCTTTTCATAGGCGATCCTGCCGTCCTTAGCTACCAGCACCACGCAGCCGGGCGTGGCCTGCCGGGCGATAGCCTCTTTGCAAATGGAGTCGATCTTCTGCAAGCGCTCCGCCTTCAATCCAACGGCAGCCGGAACTACCGTGGTCAATACCCGCTCTGCGCCTGTTATACCTGCCCCCGCCTTCCATTCATCACATACAGACACCGGGAGCTTGCCTTTCGCCGCGAATTTCCCGTTCAGGAAGTCGGCTGCAACGCCCTGTGTGATCTGATCATCTTCATAACAGACGACCATATTTTTAGCATCACAGCTATACTTTGCTGCGTAAGGATTGCCAAATACCAGGGTAATGGCCTTGGTCTTTTCCTGCAGCTGCCGGAGTAACCACCGAACGGAAGGGCTGATGGCGAAATCATGCGCCGGAAAACGGGCAAAATTATGCAGGCCGATCACGATGGCGTCATAACGGTTGCTCAGTAATTCCAGGGCAGCAGCGGCTTTAACGCTATCCAGCGAATAGTCGAAGTAATAGACCTGTGCGTTATAATCCGAACGCATCCTGCGGCTGAATTCATTATCCTCCGTAAGCCCCATGCCGATATAAGCGATCTTTCTTTTTTTGCCGGGGAGAAGTGGGAAAACAGTCGGATCCTCATTACGTAAAAGCGTCAGGGCATTCTCCGCCACCTGTCTGCGCATCTCTTTTACCCCTTCGTTCAGGTCTTCTGTCAGATGCAATGTATCCACCGGCTTCCTGTCAGCCAGCCCGTAAGTATATTTCGCGTACAATACCCTTTTTACCCGGGCATCGATATCCTTCCATTTAATTTTTTTCTGTCGGATAGCCTCATTGATCTTAGCAATGCTGAGAGGGACATCCCCCGGTAAACAAAGCATGTCATTGCCGGCCACCAGGGATTGCACAGAAGCTTCCCCGTCAGGGTAGAATTTTGCTACCCCCTTCATTTCCAGTGCATCGGTGAAGCTGATCCCCTGGTAATGCAGCTGTTTCCGCAATAATTTAGTAACTGTTTTGTCCGAGAGAGAGCTTGCCCGGTTCGGAGTATTGTCAATAGCCGGTATATACAAATGCGCGATCATCACGCTGCCCACTCCTGCCTTGAAGAGCTCCACGAAAGGATAGAGCTCCAGTGAATCCAGCTGTTTTTTACTCTTATTGATAACGGGAAGATCCAGGTGTGAGTCTACGGAGACATCCCCATGTCCGGGAAAATGTTTGGCGCAGGCCATTACGCCCATATCCTGCATCCCTTTCATATATTGTACCCCTAATTCCGCTACCTTAAATTTGTCTTCCCCGAAAGAGCGGTCGTTGATGACGGGATTGTCCGGGTTGTTATTAATATCTACCACCGGTGCATAGTTCACCTGGATCCCGATCCTTTTGCATTGGGCTGCTACCAGGCGGCCATATTGATAGACCAGGGACGGATCTCCCGTGGCGCCCAGCATCATTTGCCTGGGCAGCCCCATCACGCTGTCCATCCGCATACCAACCCCATTCTCCGCATCTATGCAGAAGAGGATCGGCGTCCGGGTCAGGCGCTGAAAATAATTGATATAACCCGCCTGGGTGACCGGACCTCCCTGGAACAGGCAGATCCCGCCTACATTGTATTTCTTAACGGCTGCCTCCACTTCCTTATCATAGAATATGATCCGGTGCTCCGCCTGGTCGATCGCAGACATTCTGATCACCATGAGCTGCGCGATCTTCTCATCGCCGGATAAGGTCTTGAAAATACTGTCCACCCAGCGTTGCGCAGCAGGATCGGAAGCATGCTGGCCATGAACGCTTATGATACAGGTAACCAGGACGCAAAGAATCAATGATTTTCTCATATTGGGAGACTTAAATGGTGCCTTGGATCCGCTTTTAAAGATCCAGCGAATTTCGGCAAATAGCAAGTGCCGGTCCTTCTGCATTGGACGCTTCCGGCGTCTAATGCAGACCTTACAATTATTCGACGTAAATTGCAGCACAAATTAAGCTAGAATTGGCAGACATTATTCAATTATTGCCCGATAACATCGCTAATCAGATCGCTGCCGGTGAAGTGATCCAACGGCCCGCCAGCGCCGTCAAGGAATTGCTGGAGAATGCCGTGGATTCCGGGGCCACGGAGATAAAGTTGATCATTGCCGAAGCCGGCAAATCGCTTGTCCAGGTCATTGACAACGGGAAAGGCATGAGTGAGACGGATGCGCGCATGTCTTTTGAGCGGCACGCCACTTCCAAAATAAGGAATATCGACGATCTGTTCCATATACGCACCATGGGATTTCGCGGGGAAGCCCTGGCATCCATTGCCGCGGTCGCGCAGGTGTCTGTAAAGACCCGCAGGGCGGAGGACGAGACGGGCACGCTTATAGAGATCGAGAACAGCACGGTGCTCAAACAGGAGCCTGTCGCCTGCCCCGAAGGGACCAATATCTCCATGAAAAATCTTTTCTTCAATGTACCGGCCCGCAGGAATTTTCTCAAAAGCAATGCGGCGGAATTGCGGCATATCGTTGAAGAGTTTACCCGGGTGGCATTATCCTTTCCCGCTATCTTCTTCTCCCTTAACAACAATACGCAGGAGCTCATGCACCTGGAAAAAGGGAGCCTGAAACAGCGTATCGTACAGATCCTGGGTAATTCACATAATGCCAAGCTCGTATCTGTCCAGGAGAATACCGATTATCTGAATATTTATGGTTTTGTAGGCAAGCCGGACACGGCGAAGAAGACAAGGGGAGATCAGTATTTTTTTGTGAACAACCGTTTCATCAGGAGCGCGTATCTGAATCATGCCGTGATGAACGCCTACCGGGATATGATCCCCGGAGATAGCTTTCCCTTATATGTATTATTCATCGACCTGGATCCCGCCCAGGTCGACATCAATGTACATCCTACCAAGCAGGAGATCAAATTCGAGGATGAAAAGATCGTCTATGCCTTTGTACAGGCAGCGGTGAAACATGCCCTGGCCCAGTTCAGCATTACGCCTACGCTGGATTTTGACCTGGATCCCTTCATCCAGAAGCTGGATGCCGTGAGCAAACCTGCCACGGAAGAGAAAAAGGCTTCCGTCGCCTCTTCTTCCTTATACCAGACGTTCACTAAAAAAAATCAGGCTCATTTTATCGAGCCCACCAATAAAAGTGAGCTGCGGCACTGGAAGGATTTCTTTGAAGGGACCCCGTCCGGGAACCAGCAGGGAAAGGAGATTCCCGGAGCCGCCGGAGAGGCAGGAATGCGTGAACAAGCCGGAACGGGGGAACCAGCAGGAACAGGAGCGCTGGCAGGAACCAGGGGATCGGAGGAAACAATACAGCCGGCAGGCAATCAAAGGCAGGCCAAAAACACCGGAATAGGGCAGGAAGACGACTTTCTTTCTTTATTAGCCGGCGGCGGGCAGGAAAGAAGACAAAAGGCAGAATCCAGGATCATGCCTATTGAAAATGCCCCCTTGCAACAGATGCTCAACACCTATATCATCACTCCTACCAATCGCAGCTTTATTCTCATCCACCAGCAGGCAGCTCATGAAAGGATCCTGTACGAACGCTTTCAGGACGCCGCTGCAGGCAAAGGGATTGCCAGCCAAAAAAGCCTGTTTCCCGTTACGTTACAACTATCCCCCCCTGACGCTATCCTCCTGAATGAGCTGACAGCGGACCTGCTGGTCCTGGGCTACCAGATCGAGCCATTCGGAAAAGATAGTTTCATCGTTCAGGGAACCCCGGCAGACACCGGTCAGGGCAACGAAAAAGCCATCCTGGAGAACCTGCTGGAACAGTTCAAACATTTCAGCAATGAAATGAAGTTTTCCAAACGGGAAAAGCTCATCCGCTCCATGGCCCGGCAACAAGCCGTCAAGCCGGGTAATCCACTCGGTGAAAAAGAGATGAGGGCCCTGGTAGATGGAATGTTCGCTACCCGGCAACCCAATATCACTCCCGGAGGAGATCCAACCTATATAGAGTTCAGGAAAGAATACGTAGAGACCCTATTTAGAAGATGATCCCGCAGCCTAATATTTTTCCCGGACCATCTCCAGCAGCTTCTCTATTTTCTTCCGGATTGCCGTGGAGCCTGCGGTATGGTTGTTAATGAGCACGGAAAATATCAATAAATGGTCCTTTTTCGTGATCAGGTATCCGCTAAGGGCCACTACGCCGGAAAGGCTGCCGGTCTTGGCAAAGATATAACCGCTGTCCTGCTTGTAATAGCTGGCCAGGGTGCCGGTGCCGCCGGTAGGCAGGATCCCTTTCATCCTGGTCAGGCCAAATTCATTTTTCATTTTATCCAGGAGCCATACAAAATCGGCAGGCGTGAACAGGTCATTGCGGCTCAGCCCGCAGCCATCCACCCAGAGAGGCCGTTGCGGGAGATCTTTAAGGTCATTCTTTAATAAAGTATCGATGATCCGGGCATCGTTCATCACTCCCAGACGTTCATTGCTCACCATCAGCAAGGTTTGCTCGGCAAAAAAGTTATCGCTGTGGTACATCATGGGCCGGAATAAAGAGTCAACCGGGCGGGAATGAATGACCTGGAGCGGGGAATTACGGAAGCCGCCGGAAGCAGCATCACCGGAAGAAGTGAAGACCGTTCGGCCGATCGTATCTTTCAGCAGGACAGCGGCGGAGGCGATCCCATCCGTAATAAAAGGGACCCGTCTTTCTTCATTCTTTCCCTTGCCTTCTGTTATTTCAAAGGCGTTCTTATTAAAATCCCTGCGTACAAAAAAGGCCTTTTTTAAGGTGTCCGTCGTGAACCGGACATCCCAGTTTATGTCCGGGATCGAATAGAAAGCAGCGGAGGCGGAGTCCTGTATCCAACGGATCAGGTTGCCATATACGGGCAGGGGGCTGCGTTCGGACATATAATCATCATTATAGTCATCCCAGGCCCAACCCCGGCCAAGCGCCCTGTCCTGCCAGTTGGCATCAGTGAGGTAAATGTTCTTTTTGGTCTTTTGTAAAAAAGACACCACCGGCTGTACAGGGAAATCGGGATGCAAAAGAGTGGGATCTCCGGATGGAACGACGAATAAAGCCGTATCCGTCTGCCGGCAGCGGATACCTACCAGGGAATCTCCCAGGTATTTCATACCCGCATATAAAGTGAAAAGCTTGATATTGCTGGCCGGTATGAAGTATTTATTTTCCTGCCAGTTATATAGATAAGCGGCTTTCGCAGGGTCATAGATGCTGATGCCTGCCTGAGCGGATTGAATGCCGGGCTGTTCCAAAAGTTCTTTTTGGGCGAACCGGCCGATAACATGCGAAGGGGAACAGGCCTGCCAGCCCAAACCGCTAAGGACGAGAAATAAGCCGAAAAAATGTTTCATAATTCAAACGTACAGGAAATCTCATGGAAGACCAAAGGTCTTCCGGGCTTTCGTTATACGGCGCCAAAACTCATGCTGTACGCTGAAGTATGCGATTCATTTCAATCCGCCATGACAACCAACGATCACTCCGTTAATATATTCCGTAGTCAGGAGGAACCGGATCGTATCCGCTACCTCTTCAGGTCGTCCGACACGACCTGCCGCTACCTTCAAAGCGAATTCGGAAAAAGTCTGCTCCTTTACCGCTTCCGGTAAAAAGTCCCACCAGGGGGTATCGATGATACCGGGAGAAACGGCGTTAATACGCAGCGGCGCCAATTCCCCGGATAAGATGGGGACCATCAGCTCCAGGGCGCCATTAATAGCGGCCAACCCTGCCGTGCCCGGCAATTTTGCCGTAGCGCTGATAGCGGTGATCAGCGTTATGCTGCCTGTTGGGCGCATATAAGGCAAGGCCGCCTGCAATACATTTACGTGCGGCCAGAACTTACTTTCAAAACCTTCCCGCAGATCGCTTAAGGACAGTGTTTTGAACATCCCTCCTCCCTTACCGCCGCTCAATGCGACCACAAGATGGTCGATCTCTTTCTCTTTCCGGAAGAGATCATCCAGGGCAGAGCGATCGCGTGCATCTAACCCGATCGCATTGATACCAGGGAAATCAATTTTCAGTTTTTCTATTTTAGCGGGATCCCGGCCGATCACCGTCACCAGGGCCTTATCCTGTACCAGGATGGCTGCTAAAGCCAGCCCGATGCCCGATGTGCCTCCTGCTATTACAATTTTTCTGTTTTCCAGCTGTCGCGCCATGTTGTATATATTTTACACAAAATTGCAGCGAACCGGTTAGCCAGTCCTTATCCGGATCCTGCGGCGTATTGACTCAATTATGCATTTTCCCGATATTCAATGGGAGTCAGGTCAGCCTCTTTTTTAAAAAAACGGGAAAAGGAGGAAGGCTCGCTGAATTGCAGGCGGTAGGCGATCTCCGCTACGGAAAGATCGGTATATTTCAACAGGGCTTTTGCTTCCTGAAGGAGCATTTCTGCAATATGACCGGAAGCTGTCCTGCCGGATAGCTCTTTTATCGTACGATTCAGGTGGTTGGGAGTAACGTGTAATAGTTCGGCATAGTCGGCAACCTGCTGTTTCTCCAGGTAATATTGATTGACCAGCTTTCTGAATTTTATCATGAGGATAGTCGTCTCCGGTATATCCGTATAATGCCCCAGCCCTTGTTGCGCGTAGCTTCGTTTTATTTCCAGCAGGATCAGGTACAGGTAGAGCTGAATGGCTTTTTCCTTTTCGCGTTTGTTCTTTTGCAGCTCCTCGTTGATCTTCAGCACGAGGTCTTCTATCTGCTGAACGACCGGTGGCTCTAATTGAAAAAAAGGAACTCCCGAATAGCTGAAAAAAGGGAATTCATCCGCCATCCTGCTCTCCGGGATCAGGGTGTCGAGGAAGCAGGGGTTGAACAGGAGATAATAACCAAAAATGTCCTTGCTGATATTCGATTTGGAAAATATCTGATTGGGAAACGTACAATTTACCGTGCCCGGCCGGTGTTGGTAATGCTCGATTCCCAGCTGGACATCACAGCTGCCCCGGAGGGTAAGCCCTATCCGGTAAAACTCCGAACGCAGAGGGCCCATGCTGGCAGTAAGCCCGTCGCTGGAATAGAGCTCAAAATCTTTTATACGTAATAAAGGATCCAGCTGATTGTAGCCGAATACGGCAGCCGTTTCCTCTATTCGGTGTACAGGGCGAAAATGATCGTCTAATTTATATTGAGGGATCTGTTTCAAGATCTTAAAGTTAGATTTTTATCCCCTTTCCTGAGCTCTCAGCCATCTTTCGCAAAGTGACCCGGAGGGTCGCTGCTCCGAAGGAGCCATTATAAGACCTCCCCGGGACATGCCCTATTAGCTCTACCCCCTCTCCTGAGCCCGCAGCCATCTCTCGGGTATCTGATTGCTGCTGGCCAGCAGGTAATCCTGGTAGGAACAGGCAATGTATTTATGATCCGGCAATTGCATCCACCAGCGCTGGGTCTTTTTGCTCTGCAGGAACGTGGTCGCGACCTCTGCAAAGGCAGTATGATATTCTATGAAGAAATCTCTTTCCGTCAGGGCAGCTTCCCGCCGGCCCCGGCTTTTTCCGTCAATGAGGTACCACAACATATGGCTGATCTGGCGCGCGGTGAGCTGATCTTTGTCTTTCGCAGGGACATACCCGTATATGCCGACGGTATTGACATTATGGCTTAGCCCCGCATAACGCATCAGTATGCAGGATTCCTCTCCGCTGAAGCCATTGGGAGAGAGCTGATTGGCCGGAGCATACGCATTGGCGATAGCGGAGATATCAAAGCTGAATAAATGGGAATTACGGATCACCGGCTCCATTTCTTCTATATTGTCTTTTACGCTGCCCAGGCGAAAGCAATCAAACCGCAGCTTATCCATTGTCTCCAGCATATGAGGATGGACATAATAGCTTTGGAAGCCGATATGATTATAGTGGTGGATATAATTCGGCTCTCCGGTCAGCATTTCCATGAGGAAGTTGTCGCTGCGGTGCAGGGAATTTATGTCCAGGTCTATCAGCGCATCGATGCAGGTGGCTTCAATAATATGTTTCTTGTCCGCATAGGTATAATACTGTGACAGCGTGAGATCATGGGAGCCTCCCAGGATGACCACGGTCTTGCCGATACCCGTCAATTCCCGGATGACTGTTTTCAGCGCCGCGTGGGTATCAGCCAGGGTAGCCCCGGACCGGATATTGCCGGCATCGGCCAGCCTGATATCCGGATGCCAGCTAAAAAGTTGATAGAATTGTTCCCGAATAACGTTGGGAGCTCCCTGTTCCTTACGGCCTCTGCCGGCTCCTCTTTCTTCTTCACAGCCCACGATCACCATGTCTGACTCGAAAAGATCCGGAAAAAACTCGTCATATGCGTCGATCTGCTTGCCGATCTGGCCGTCCTTATATCCCTGATCCTGCGATAATTCCGATAGGTTGACAGGATCGAGGAAATCACTTATATGGAGGTTTGGCGGCATGTATTTGTTATTTGGGGGCAAAACTACAGGAAAAATCGGGGAATGAAGAGGGACTAATCAGGGACAGGAGGTATCTTTGCAGCATGGAGCAATTGTTACAACAGATTGAGGCCTACCGAAAAGAGATCGGGTCTATTATCCCTGATGGAGCGGATGGCCTGGAAGCTTATCGCATTAAATTTCTCGGGACCAGGGGTATTCTGAAGAACCTGTTCACCGAGATGAAAAATGTGCCCGGGGACAGGAAAAAAGAATTCGGCCAGATCCTAAACGAATTCAAACAGCTCGCAGAATCCAAATACGAGGACTGGAAAAGCGGCCTGGAGGCCGGTCCCGCCGCTTCGGCTGCCGGTATCGACCTGAGCTTGCCTGGCGATCCCCTGCCATTGGGCACCCATCATCCGATCACCCTGGTACGCGATCAGATCGTTCATATTTTTGGAAGGCTGGGATTTTCTGTGGCAGAAGGACCTGAGATCGAAGACGACTGGCATAATTTTACCGCCCTGAACCTTCCTGAAAATCATCCTGCCCGGGATATGCAGGACACCTTTTATATTCATCAGAAACCCGATTGGCTGCTGCGTACCCATACCAGCAGCGTACAGGCCCGGGTGATGGAGAAGCAAAAGCCGCCCATCCGTATCATCTGTCCCGGACGTGTATACCGGAATGAGACCATCAGTGCAAGGGCCCATTGTTTCTTCCATCAGACAGAAGGATTATATGTGGACGAGAATGTCTCTTTTGCCGACCTGAAGCAGACACTCTATTTCTTTGTTCAGGAAATGTTCGGCAAAGATGTAAAGGTCCGTTTTCGCCCTTCTTATTTCCCTTTTACGGAACCCAGCGCTGAAATGGATATCAACTGCCGTATTTGCGGGGGCAGCGGCTGTAGCGTTTGCAAACATACCGGCTGGGTAGAGATCCTGGGCAGCGGCATGGTGCATCCCAAAATGTTGGAAAATTTCGGTATTGATCCGAATAAATATACGGGGTTTGCCTTCGGTATGGGCGTCGAACGCATTTGCCAGCTCAAATACCGTATCAACGATCTGCGTTTGTACTCACAGAATGATGTACGATTTCTCAGGCAGTTCACCGGCGCCGTATAAAAACTTATCAGGGAACCACTCTTTGTGAAAAATAAATCATGATCCACACAATCTGCGTTTGCGGAGCAGGCACTATGGGCAGCGGCATTGCCCAGGTAGCAGCGATGGGAGGGTATCGGACCCTGCTGTATGATGTAAATACCGACATGCTGCAAAAAGGCAGATCTGCCATCGAAAGGAGCCTTTCCATGCTGGCGGAAAAGAGCAGGATCCGTCCGGAAGACCAGCAAGCCATCCTCGAAAGGCTCTTTTTTGTAAATAATATCTCCGACTGCCTGGCGGATCTTATCATCGAGGCGATCGTGGAACAGCCGGCAATCAAGCTGGACCTCTTCCATCAGCTGGCAGCTATCAACAGTCCGTTAACGATCCTGGCATCCAATACTTCTTCCTTATCCATTACAGCCCTTGCCGAAAAGATACCCCATCCTGAACGGGTGGCCGGCATGCATTTCTTCAATCCCGCCCCCCTGATGAAATTAGTGGAGGTGGTCAGCACGAAATATACCAATAAGGCAACGATACAAACAGTCACCGGCCTGGTACAGCAGTTGGGGAAGACCCCGGTATTATGCAAAGATGCCCCGGGCTTTATCGTAAATCATGTTGCACGTCCCTATTACCTGGAAGCGATGAAGCTGGTGGAAGAAGAAGGCGCGGATTTCGAAACGATCGACGTTCTCCTGGAAGCTTCCGGCTTCAAAATGGGGCCCTTCCGCCTGATGGATCTTATCGGCAATGATGTGAACTATGCCGTAAGCTGTTCGGTATATGAGGCAATGGGCCGGCCCGACCGGCTGAAGCCATCTCCTCTCCAGGAGCAAAAAGTACAGAAAGGAGAATTGGGGAGGAAGACCGGCAAGGGGTGGTACCCCCCGGCCCCGTCCCACAAAGAAGAATTGCCATGAACGAAACATACAAAAATAACAGCGACTTGCCTAACTCCCCCTTCTCATCCCCCTTTGGGGGGGAAGGGGGACGGGGGCCGGGGGGTGTCGTCTTAGTCACAGGCGGCACCGGCTTTCTCGGCGCCTACATCATTAAAGAGCTGGTGGAAAAAGGGCATGCCGTACGGGCTATCCGCCGCAATGATATACTACCGTTCTATATTCCACCTGCCATCTTTGAGAAAGTGGAGTGGGTTTCCGGAGATATTTTGGATATCATCAGCTTGAAGGAAGCGCTGGAAGGAGTAGATGCCGTGGTCCATGCAGCAGCCATGGTCTCCTTTTCAGGAAGTCGACGCCGGCAACTATTCAGCACCAATATCGAAGGCACGGCCAATGTCGTGAATATGGCCCTGGAAAAAGATCTTCGCCGTTTCATCCATATCAGCTCCGTTGCGGCGCTCGGCAGAACAGTTACCGGAGAACAGGTGACAGAAGATAAGAAATGGGAAGACAGCAAACTAAATACGAATTATGCGATCAGCAAATTCCATGGAGAAATGGAAGTATGGCGGGGCATTGGCGAAGGGCTGCCGGCAGTGATCGTGAATCCCAGCACCTTGTTGGGTTATGGAGACTGGGAAACTTCCAGCAGCGCCCTTTTCAAAAATGCCTTCAAAGAATTTCCCTGGTATTCAACCGGTATAAATGGCTTTGTAGATGTGGCCGATACAGCCAGGGCAGTCGTAGCGTTGCTGGAAAGCGATGTTACAGGCGAACGTTATATCCTGAACGGGGATAACTGGTCATTCCGGCAATTATTCAATAGTATAGCTGCAGGATTCGGGAAAAAGCAGCCTTCCCGGGAAGCGACCCCTTTCCTGGCACAAATCGCCTGGCGGCTGGAAAAAGCAAAATCATTTTTTTCCGGCGTTCATCCGCTGCTGACCCGCGAAAGCGCCCGGATAGCTCAGAGCTCTACTTTTTTTGACAATAGCAAGATCCTGCGACAGCTGCCCGGATTCGCCTTCACCCCCCTGGAAAAGACCATACAGGATGCCTGTAAAGCCTACCTGCGCCGCGTAAACATTTCTGATTAATTGGTCAGAGACCATCATTAATGATTTGCCGGATGACGTTTATTCCGACAAACCGTCGTCCGGCTGGTTCAAGTGTTAAAATACCGATTATACTTCTATATTCCGCCTACATCTGCTATCTTACTCTTCCAAAATGATATCCATGAAACGCGGCTTTTCAAGACCCTTTTTTATGAGCATCACCGCTCTTCTTTTCTCGCTCACTGTCATCTCCCAGGAAAAAACTTTCTTTGTTTCCGGTAAGGTTATAGACGGAAAGACCAGCCAGGCTTTAGCAGGGGCATCTGTATTTTGCCAGAATACTACCATCGGAACGATATCAAAAAGCGATGGCAGCTTTTCCCTTAGACTGGCCAATGGAGGATATGATATGGTCGTCTCCTACACGGGTTATGAGACCAGGCTGATCCGTATCGGAAAAGGTAATAAGGAGAATGATTCCCTGATCGTTGAATTAAAGGAGGAGGATAAGAGCCTGGGAGAGGTAGTAGTGGCCGGCAGCGCAGAAGTCGCGGACGGTTGGAGTAAATATGGGCAATTTTTCCTGGATAACTTTATCGGGACTACTCCGAATGCGGGCCAGTGCATCCTGGAGAACAAGGATGCCGTAAAATTCTATTTCTATAAAAAACGGAATAAGCTCAAGATAAAAGCCGTACAGGATCTCGTCATTACCAATAATGCCCTTGGGTATAAAATAAGGTACCAGCTGGACTCCTTCGTTTATGAATACGGCACGAACGTAAGCAGCTATACCGGTTATCCCCTGTTCGAAGAAATGACGGGGACGCCGGAGCAACAGGAGACCTGGAAGCAAAACCGGCTCTATTCCTATTCCGGCTCCCGGCTTCATTTTATCCGCAGCTGGTATGACAGCACGCTGAAAGACGAGGGGTTCGTATTGGAATTGGCCGACAGCAATAACCGCAATACGCTAACTACCGTACCGGATCCGTATGACCCTAAATTCTATGCGGTGGACAGCGGGGATGTAGAAATAAGTATCGCAGGTAGGCTGCGGGTAAGTTATACCAACCAGGCGCCGGATAAAAAATACCTGGAGGAAAATAAATTTCCTGCAGGAACAAAGGTGGAGATCTCCGCCATAGATATTCTCAATGGGATCGTGATCGAAGAGAACGGGTATTTTTACGATCAGTCGGATGTGACTAATATCGGGTACTGGTCCTGGAAAAAACTGGCGGAGGTATTGCCGTATGATTATGTGCCCTAGCGGCCCACCGCGGCCCACCTAAGCGGCCCACGGGGCCGCTGGCCGAAGGCCCATCATTAGACTCGGGCAGGAGACCCGCAGGGTCGATGGTCCGCTCTCAAGGGTCGATGGTCCGCTCTCAGCAACAAGAATCAGATTGTAAGTTAGTCAAAGAGGAGGATGCCCTTCGGGCATCAATTCAGCGAATGCCGGAACGGATGAACCGTCCGGCATTCGAGTTTCATGATGGCGCTTCGCGCAGCGGCCCCGTGGGCCGCTTAACCCATGACCTTCTTCCAAAGCTCCGGAATGCGTTTCACCCAGACCAGCTCTCTTTTCTTAACGGAGGCCTCTTCAGCCGGACTGCCGAAGTATATTTTCCCGCCTTCCAGGGAAGAAGGCACACCCGTCTGTGCGAGAATAACCGCATTGTCTCCAATGCTAAGGGTCTTGCTGACTCCTGCCTGGCCCCAGATGATGACTCCATTGCCGATTGCTGCAACGCCTGCAATACCTACCTGGGCGGCGAACAAACAATTTTTCCCGGTGACCGTATCATGCCCGATATGTATCATATTGTCCATCTTGGTTCCTTTCCCGATACGGGTATCATGGCTTACCCCCCTGTCAATGGTACAGCCAGCTCCTATTTCCACATCGTCTTCGATCACTACCCGTCCGCAGCTGTCCATTTTCTTATACCAGCTGTCACGGTCCTTTTTGGAATTATAATAAAAAGCGTCCGATCCTATAACCGTGCCGGCCTGAATGATAACATTGTTCCCGATAATACAATGATCGAGGATGGTGGTATTGGGATGAATGATGCAATTATCACCGATAATGACGTGATGACCGATGAAGGCACTGGGGTAGATATACGTA
The DNA here is from genome assembly GCA_015655015.1 of Chitinophagales bacterium. Classification (GTDB taxonomy): domain Bacteria; phylum Bacteroidota; class Bacteroidia; order Chitinophagales; family Chitinophagaceae; genus Puia. Next base: position 77,043 of record JAATFV010000211.1, read on the forward strand.
TTTTTACCAACGGTGGCCGAGTCACTGATCATCTTTGTGGCAGGCTCAAAGGGCCGAAAATGGCGAACGATCTTCAAATAGGCCTCAAATGGCTGTTCTACGACCAGGAGGGCTTTCCCCGGAGGAAGCGGCTCCACGACTTTGTTAATGATGATAAAAGTGGCCTCCGATTGTATGCATTTGTCATAATATTTAGGATGATCTACGAATACCAGATCACCTTTTTCAACTTTGTGGATCTCGTTAATGCCGCTGGCCTGGCCATTCTTATCACCTACCAATTCAGCTCCCAGGAAATCCGCTACCCATTGAATAGATACGGGAGAAGGAAATTTCATAATAAAAAATTTGAGCAAAGGTAGTCCGGAAAGACGGCGTAATCGATTCGCTTTTCCACAGTCAAAAAAAAAATGTGAATAAAATTTATTGGAAAATTTTTTAAGTTAGAGAAAATTATTTTTAATATTGTGTAGGGAAATTTATTTCCCGGTACTTACTAACCCATCCATATATTGAAAGCCCGGTTTTACTCACCGGGTTTTTGCTTTTTAAAAAGGGTCCGAAGTCGCAAAAAACAAACGGGCATCTGTTAACCGGGGGCCGCAATAGCAATACAACTCACTACCAATCGTGCATCAATATTTCATCGTATACAAGCCTTTTAATGTCCTTTCGCAATTCACCTCCCAGGAAGGGAAGTTGACATTAAAGGATTTTTTTTCAGTGCCGGTTGACCTGTATCCCGTTGGCCGCCTGGATTTCGACAGTGAAGGCCTCTTGCTCCTCACCAATGATAAATCCCTCAACCATCGTTTGCTGGATCCGGAGTTTGCACATGAACGGGAATATTGGGTACAGGTAGAAGGGCAGATGGATCAGGCAGCTATAGACCTCCTGCGGTCGGGTGTCAGCATTGCTGTCGATGGAAAACTTTATAAGACCCGGCCCTGTAGAGCGGAGCTGTTGACCGATGCCCCGCCGGTCCCGGAAAGGAATCCACCGATCCGCTACCGCGCCCATATTCCTACCAGTTGGGTGAAAATGGTGTTGAAAGAAGGAAAAAACCGGCAGGTTCGGAAAATGACGGCGAAAGCGGGTTTTCCCACTTTGAGATTAATCCGTCACCGGATTGAAAGGATCAGTTTGGAAGGATTCTTACCCGGTGAGATGCGGGAGATAAGAAAACAGGAGATCTATCCGTTACTTGGTTTGTAAACAACGGCCCAACCCTTACGGAGGCCATTGAAAATATACTCTACGAGGTAACGGCGCAGCCCTCACCGAGACCATTGAAAATATACTCTACGAGGTAATTTCCTTACCTTTCCACATAAAATATTGACATTATGCTCAAATCAATGACAGGTTTTGGACGGGCTGAACAATCAGTAGGAGATAAGACTTTCCAGGTAGACATCAAATCCCTTAACGGCAAACAATTCGAACTTCAATTAAAACTTCCCGGTTTTCTGAAACCATTTGAGTTCCCCATCCGGAAGCTCCTCTCGGAAAAATTAGGCCGGGGCTCCCTGGATTGCACGATCAGCCTTAAGCAAACGGGCAATGCAAAACCTGTCAGCATCAACACAGACCTGGCCAAAGCCTATCATAAGGCCCTGGCAGAGCTGTCTGCGGAGCTGAATCTCGACCCTTCCAATATTTTAAGCACCCTGGTGAAATTACCCGAGGTGATCACTCCTACCAGTGATACCCTGACAGACGCGGAATGGCAGCAATTCGAGAAAGTCATCCAGCTCGCTATCGATGACCTGAATGCGCATCGTCTGAACGAAGGAGCCTCCCTGGAAGAAGAGCTGCTCCTGCGCATCGACAATATCGTACATCAGCAGGATGAGGTGATCAAACTGGAGCCGCTCCGCCAGGTGAAGATCAAAGAAGGTCTTAAAAAGTTATTGGAGGACCAGGTAGGAAAGGATAATTATGATGCCAACCGGCTGGAACAGGAACTGATCTATTATATTGAAAAGATCGACATCACGGAAGAGCAGGTCAGGCTGAAGAACCACTGCGATTACTTCAAGGCGATCCTGCAGGAACCCGAAGAAGGCAAGGGTAAAAAACTCTCCTTTATCTTACAGGAGATCGGCAGGGAGATCAATACCACGGGTTCCAAAGCCTATGATTCCACCATTCAAAAATGTGTAGTGCTCATGAAGGATGAACTGGAAAAAGCAAAGGAGCAGATACTGAACGTGCTGTAACGAAATAGCGGCAAGCTTCAGGTTTCACGCGGCAAGCCAGACATTTTTAATAAAATCTCTTACTTTGACCCTATTTTTGCATAAACGATTTTCATTGAAAAACCCTTTCTTACTCATCCTTGCAGCTTGTAGCTTGCAGCTCACCGGTTGCACCTTTCCCTCGGACGTTTTTGAAAAAGATATAGTGATCCCGGGCCAGCAATGGGAGAGCAATTTCAAACCACAGGTCGATTTTACCATCAAAGATCAGGATACTACGTCCCTTTATAATGTTTACCTCGTACTGAGACATTCCGATGCCTATAATTACAATAATATATGGGTGAAGGGCACGGTAAGGCAGCCCGGGGATACCGCTTCCAAAACACAGCGATATGATCTTACCCTCGGCACCAATGATAAAGGCTGGCTGGGCAGCGGGATGGACGATATTTATGAACATCGTATCCTGATCCAGCCGGAGACAAAATTTAAACGGCCCGGTACTTATTCATTTATACTTGAACAAATAATGCGCGAAGACCCCCTTAAGCATGTTTTGAATGTCGGGGTGCGCGTGGAAAAAGCGAAATGAGCCTTTTTAAAACGAGACGGCTGGCCATCGCTACCATCGTGTGGTGGGTACTGCTGGTCTATATTGTGGCAGGAATAGCCTGGTGGTTTATCGCGCTTCAAACGCAGAGCCGTCAAATGACCAATTACAAGCTGCAGGAATTGAAAATGGACGATCCCCGGTATGAAGCCAGGCTAAATGCCCTCAATGATGAAGAACAGCGTAAAACCGCTCAGTATATAGGCGAAGGCAGCACTTTTCTCCTGCTGATCCTGTTCGGAGCTCTTTTCGTGTATAGGGAAGTAAGAAGGCAGATCCGGCTGCAGCTCCAACAGCAAAACTTCATGATGGCAGTCACCCATGAACTGAAAACCCCCATCGCTGTCACCAAGCTGAACCTCGAAACCCTGCAAAAGCACAAGCTGGATGAGCAAAAGCAGCAGAAGATCATCCGGGCCGCCCTCCAGGAAACCAGCCGGCTGGATACCCTGGCTAATAATATTCTTGTCGCTTCACAGCTGGAAGGCGGGGAGTACAACCAGGCAAAGGAAGAGCTGGATTTTTCCACCCTCGTCCTGCAAGCCCTCCAGGATCTGAAACATCGCTTCCCCGAAAGAAAATGGCAGGATATTGTCGAGCCGGACCGCACGGTTAAAGGAGACCCGCTTCTTTTACAAATGCTGGTCAATAATCTCGCAGAGAATGCCCTGAAATATTCCCCGAAGGAAAGCCCCATCACCATCACCCTGAAAAAAGAAGGTCCCCGGGTCATTTTATCGGTAAAAGATGAGGGACCGGGAATCCCGGAAAATGAAAAGAAAAAGATATTCAATAAATTTTATCGCTCCGGCTCTGAGAAGACCCGGAGCACCCAGGGTACGGGATTAGGACTCTATTTATGCAAGGAAATCGCCCGCGATCATCGGGCGACGATTAAAGTATCCGACAATTCACCCATTGGAAGTATTTTTACCGTAACATTTTGAGACGTCGGCAGGCACACGGACCCGACCTCAGCCATTTTGCCCGAAAGGGATAAATTTGAGAAGAGCCCTTTCGGGCAAATATTTAAGCCATGAGCACAAAAATTTCCATTCTGCTGGTAGAAGATGAAGAAAATCTTCATGAAGCACTGAAGCTTAACCTGGAGCTGGAAGGTTATGAGATCACATCCGCCTTTGACGGGACACAGGCTTTAAAAGCGGTCCAGCTGGAATATTTCGACCTGATCATCCTGGATGTCATGTTGCCCGGTGTAGACGGGATCAGTGTCACAGAGACCATCCGTGTCCAGAATAACGATGTTCCCATCTTGATCCTCAGCGCTAAAAATACCAGCGCCGACCGGGTATTGGGCCTGAAGAAAGGCGCCGACGACTATCTCACCAAGCCCTTCAACCTGGAAGAGCTGCTCCTGCGTATACAAAAGCTGATCGAAAAGAATAAAAAGATGCAGGAGAAGGATTCCCTGGGTGATATTTATTCCTTCGGAAAGAATATCATTGATTTTAAAGCCCAGGAAGCCACCACCAAAAAGGGAGAACGGATACAGCTCAGCAAGAAAGAGGCGATGCTGCTGAAGCTGCTTATTGAGAACAGGAATGAAGTAGTGACCCGGGAAAAAATACTACAGGCCGTATGGGGATATAATGTCTATCCCACCACCCGCACCATCGATAACTTTGTACTTAGCTTCCGGAAATATTTCGAAGAGGACAGCCGCAATCCGAAGTACTTTCATTCCGTGAGAGGAGTAGGTTATAAATATACGGAGTAGGTTTGCTCACGTTCCATTACGCCAGCATCTTCTGCTAAGCCAGCGTCTCCATCTACGCCAGCTTCAGCCGCTACGCCAGCTTCTCCAGCATGGATTCCGCCTGCCGCATCAGCTGCTGCATGTTATAGGCATCATAGGCGGGAGTATATAAATTCATCTCGCATTCATTCAGAATGTTTTCCAATAACAGCGTAGTGCCCGTATCCCAGCCCCTTGCTTCCAGCCTGCGGGCGATATTGTTCTTGTTCAATTCGCTGGCCGGCAATTCGAGCTTTTTAGTTAGCGCCTTCCAAAGGGCCCGGTTGACTTCCCGGTAAAATCCTTTGTAATCGTTCTTCTCAAAAAGTTGTTTCGCTTCCTGCAGGGGATCGGTGATTGCAGATGGCGCAAAAGGCGGCAGGGGAGATCCGGTATACGTAGGGGGTGTTCCAGGATGTGCGGCATAACGTTCCGCCAGCTGTCCGGCCCCCAGCTGTCCGGCCCGTCCGGTGGAAATTTCCGCTGTCCGCTGCCCGCCGGCTCCGGCCTGTTCATCCGCCCGTAGGGGGGAGATACCCGCTGCCGGAGACGCTGCCCCTTTCTTTTCGCCGGCTTCTTTCTGGTGCTGTTCCGCCTTTCGCAAACGGTTATTCTGCCTGAGAAGGAACCCGGCCAGGCCGGAGAGGATCAATACGGCAAAGATCCATTCCAGGTGCTCCTGTATGAATTTTTTCAGCTGGGCGGTTGCTGTTCCCGCGGAGGGATCGGCCACAGAAGGGGTCTTTGACTTTGGTTTCTTTACGGCTGGTGTTACCTGTAAGTCCAGCGGCTCTGTCCCTGCTGTCTTATATGAACCCGTGGAAGGATCGAAATAGGGAAAATTGATGGACGGGATCGTATAATGACCGGCAGCCCCGGGGGTAAATATATAGGAGAAAGTCTTGGATCCGCTCATGGGAACCGTTGTCTTGTTGATCTCTTCTTTAGCCGTGGGATCAAAAGCATCCATACCGGCAGGCCATTGTATCCGGGGTGCGTTAATGACCGGCAGATTGCCCTTCCCCCGTACGACAAGATCCAGGGTGGCATCTTCTCCGGCAGCGACGCTCCTGTTAACCAATGACGCCTGTATAGAAAAGCTGCCTACCGCTCCATTGTAATCAGCGGGCCTGGCTTCCTCCGGTAATGGCTTAATTGTTATGGACACGGGTTTGGTATCCAGGGTTACATTCTCTTCTACTTCGGGTCCCATGGCATTGTCATCAGACAGCTGATCGAAGAGGTCTTTTAAAGGATTGCCGCTGCGCCGGGACTCCTGTTGTTTGCCCCCTTTCACAAAATGAACGGTATTTTCCACTTCTACCGGGTCCAGATCGATCGTGCCGGCCTGCAGGGGGATCAGCTGCGTTTTACGGATGATGTGCACGGTAAAGGCCTTCCCGTTCAGCTTTTCTACGGAGGAAACGTCCGAATTCGGGTCCACCATGTCATACACGCTGAATCCATTCAGGGACGGGCGCCTGGTTACCCTGGATTCGGAGCTGAGACGGGAATAAAGCTTATAAGTGGCCACGATCGGCTCTCCCACATAACAGGAAGTCTTATCTACCTGAACTTTCAGGAATAAATTCTTCCGGATCTTTTCTTTTATATTTTCTCCCGGCCTTAAAACATAATCCCTGTCAATATCCGACGGATCCGCGCCCGAAGGATCGGGCCAGGCAGGCTGCAGAAGAGGATTACCCCTGTTATTACCATTGCCGCCGGAATTATTAGCTGATCCTGCAGCGCTTGCATTGACAGTTATCGTGATTGAATTGGATCGCATGCGTTTGCCGTCTACCTGTGCAGTAGCGCCTTCTATGACAAACTTCCCGGTCTTGGTGGGCTGTAATACATAGGAGATAGCCTTATACTGGGACATATTGCCATTGACGATACTCATTCCGCTGGACTGGATCGGCCCCTGTGCAATATGGAATCCCGGGAAGTCCGGGGGATTGAGCTGATCAATCTGTTTGGCGTTCTCCACGACAAACTCGATCTGGAGATATTCCCCCCGTCCAATCTCCTGGCTGCTGGTTATAGTAGTAAATTTCACCTGCCCGGTAGCAAAAAGACCGGAAAGTAAAGCGACCAGAACAATGAACGGAACACGTAGAATTGTAATAATAGTCGGAAATTTTATGGATTTACCAGGGTTCATACTCACACCCGCAAATATAAAATTTGATTCGCAGGGTGTCGCACCCGGGCTGTCTAAAACGAGTTTAAACAGGGTTAAAACTAGGTTAAAACTAAAGATCTCCCAATTGGGGACGGAGCAGGATATCCTCCACCGTTGCCTGAGGGGACAGACGACTGGCCGCATAGACCATTTCCGCAATATCCCCTGCTTCCATAATGCGGTGGGGATCAATGCCGCTGCCGGCCCAGGAGTCGGTAAAAGCGGCTCCCGGATAGAGGGTCGTTACCTTGATGCCGTGAGGCTTCATTTCCTCCCGTAAATTTTTTGAAAATCCTGCCAGGGCAAATTTGCTGATACTATACGCTCCGCCGTTCGGATAAGCCTGGAGTGAAGCGATGGAGCAGACATTAAAAATATGCCCCTTTTTTTGAGCCATCATATCAGGCAGCAGCACCCTGGTAAGATGGTAAGCGCTGTATAAATTGACGGCCATCATTTTTTCCAGGGACCCGTCCTCTTCGTTGTGAACACTTCCCGGAATGAACTGACCGGCATTATTCACCAGGATGTCGATGGAGATCCCCTGGTCCAGTATCCAATTCCCAAACTGCCTGGCTTGTTCTTTATCAGCCAGATCAAATGCCCGGGCATGGATAGGGATCTCCGGATATTTTGTATTCAGCTCTTTGGCAGTCTCCTGTAAAGCCGTTTCGCTACGGGAACACAGGTACAAATGATACCCATTGGCCCCAAATTTTTCCGCTATGGCTTTACCTAATCCCCTGGAAGCGCCGGTGATGATGCAATTCATAAATTCATTATTTTGCGCGGATGCAATATAACCACCTTTTCTTCGACCTGGACCATACATTATGGGATTTTGAGGCCAACAGCAGGCAGACCCTGGAGGAATTGTATCATTCCCTTAACCTGAAAGAAAGAGGTATCCATGATTTCGACCTTTTCTACAGGAACTATATTATCCACAATGACAAGCTTTGGGAGCGCTATCGCAACGGGTTTATTAAAGTCGATGAGCTGCGCTGGAAACGTATGTGGCTTACCCTCCTGGATTTTAAGATCGGAGATGAGTCCCTGGCCAGGCAAATGGATACCCTGTTCCTGGATGCGCTGCCTACCCGCCGGTTATTATTCCCCCATACCCTGGAAATATTGGACTACCTGACCGGAAAGGGATACCGGCTGCACCTGATCACGAATGGATTCGAAAAGACCCAGCACAGCAAGCTGCAGCATGCCGGCCTGACAAAATATTTTACCGAAGTGATCACTTCCGAGGGGTCGAACAGCCTCAAGCCCCATAAGGAGATCTTCGAATATGCCTTTCAGAAAGCCGGGGCGGAGAAAAGCGAAAGCATTATGCTGGGTGATAATGTGGAAGCGGATATCCAGGGGGCCATCAATGCCGGCATCGACCAGGTATATGTCAATCACCTGGATCTGGCGCCTTCCATTCAGCCTACTTATACCGTTCGTTCATTGAAAGAGCTAAGTTATATTTTTTAGACGCGCGGCCTTAGCTCCACTTGGCGAGTACCGTGACCCCGCCCTGCACTACCTGGTCCAGCTGCACCTTTACGGAAGTTCCCACCGGAAGCAGCACGTCCACCCTTGATCCGAACTTTATAAAGCCCATTTCGGCGCTTTGTTCTACTTTTTGTCCTACGGACAGGTAATTGACGATGCGTTTGGCCAGCGCTCCGGCAATTTGTTTGACCAGTATTTCACCATGGCCATTGCGGACCACTACGCTATGCCGTTCGTTCTCCGTAGATGATTTGGGATGCCAGGCTACCAGGTATTTCCCTTTATGGTATTGATTGTAAACGACTTCCCCGCTGATAGGGTTGCGGTTCTGGTGCACGTTCGCAGGACTCATAAAAATAGAGATCTGCAACCTTTTATCCTTGAAATATTCTTCGTCGAAGATCTCTTCAATGACTACCACTTTCCCATCGGCCGGACATACCAGCAGGTTATCCCCTACCGTAAGAGTACGGTCAGGCACCCGGAAAAAAGAAATAAGGAATAATAACAGGCCCAGGGTGACCAGAAAGATCAGGTAGCTAAGCCAGGGCTGATGAGCGCTGATAAAATAAAAAGAGGGCAGATTGATCAAGGCAAAAGCCAGGGCACTGATAGCAATCGTCTTGTAACCTTCTCGATGGATAGTCATTATAAAGAATTGAAAGTCAAAATTAAGTAATTTGTTGCAGATGGTCAGCCTGTTGCAGAGGATCAGCTGATGATCCACATCACATACAGCCAGACAAAGGGCGTTGCCACCAGCAGGGAATCAAACCGGTCCAGGAATCCTCCATGCCCCGGCATCAGGTGACCGCTGTCTTTGATATCGGCCATCCGCTTCAGCTTGCTTTCCAGCAGGTCGCCGAAAGTACCTGCTACGGAAGCGATCGCAGCAATAACGGCCCATTGCCCTACCCATCTCCAATCCGTCGCGCCGTCGTTCAAATAACGGCCCAGAAAATAACCGATGATCCCCATCACCAGCACCGATAAGATAATGCCGCCCAGGGTGCCTTCCCAGGTCTTCTTTGGGGAGATCTTCGAGAAAGGAGTTTTTCCGATCAAAGATCCTACGATATATGCCATCGTATCATTGATCCAGATCGAACCGATGATCATCAGCACGAACATACTGCCCCAGGCGCTGACGAGATGGCCATAGTATAAGGTCCTGAGATGGGTGAGCAGTCCCAGGCTAAGGGATATGTAGAGAAGGCCCAGGACGGAATACCCGATATTTTTAACATTCAGCTTGCGGGAAAGCAGGATCTCTCCCGCAGGAAGGACGAATAAAAATACCAGCCCTACCCACCATCCGATAGCATGGAAAGAGGTACCGCCAAGATGGTATCCGGCATTGGTGAAATACCACATCAGGCACCAGCCCGCGATCATAACGCCATACCGGTGAAACGGAGAGATCAGGGCATACTCCTTGTCGATCAATGTGATGATCTTCTGGTATTCATACCAGCACCCGAAATGGATAAAAGAAAATAAAATAAAGAAGCTCCATTGATTCCATAACAATCCCGTTAGCATGATGAGCACGAATACCAGCGCTGTCAGCGCCCGGGTCTTAAATATGGAAGGGTTCAATGCCATGGTAAAAGATTAAAGAATGGATCAGGATGGAAATTCATCAAATTCTTTGCCGCTCTCCGGCTCGTATACCCGTGCATAAGTCGTCGCCGACTGCCTGCGCATCACTGACAGCAAACCTACGACTATTACCAAACTTATCAAGGCAGTATATACCGGCACGGAAGGGTTTTCATGCAGGAGCTTCGGATAGAAGGATATAGCCGCCACCTGGAGGCCGTTATAAAAAAAATGCGCCAGGATAGAGACCCATAAGCTGCCGCTGTACCAATAGATAAGACCCAGGAGGATCCCCAGGAACGCCCGGGGCAAAAAACCCTGGAACTGCATGTGAAAAGCCGAGAAAAAGATACCGGTCACAATGATACCCGCCCAGGGGCTTTTAAACGCATGGATGAGGATGCGCTGCAACGCTCCCCGGAAACAGGCCTCTTCGCAGATAGCCGGCAGCAAGGCGATCAGAAATAGATTGATATAGACATCCGCCGGGGAGCTTACCCGCAGGAAAATGTCTATTTGCTTGTCGGCATCTTCTTCCATCTTTATCATCCATGGAGCCAGGGGGAGGCCTTTGTTCAGCTGGCCCAGCCACCCTTCCACCGGGAAGGAAAACAATAAAAGAGCTACTGCCAGCCCGTAAAAAATATTCTTTTCCGCTTTACGGAACCCAAGGTAATGAACAGAGTCCTCCTGGAAGGTCAGACGGGCATACAATAGTGCGGGGATCCCGAAAATGATCACTGTGCTTAGCCCCTGAACAAACTTCAATACCCCTGTAAGACCAGGATCCGTAAGATCCAGGTTTCCATGGCCGACAACAGCCCCTTTTGCAAGCAGAATGGCTCCGCTTACGACCGATGCCAGGATCAGGCCTCCGCCCAGCAATCCAAAAAAAAGACCCAGTTGCGCCCAGGGAGAAGAGATCTTCTGATAATTTTTCAGCATATAGATAAATCCGCAGGTAAGTGTTAAATTTGCAAGTTCATCGTGATAAACATCGGCAATATACAAATTCCTGCATTCCCGCTCCTTCTGGCCCCTATGGAAGACGTGAGCGACCCTCCTTTCCGCTACGTATGCAAGCACAATGGCGCTGATCTCATGTACAGTGAGTTCATTTCCAGCGAAGGGCTGATCCGGGATGCGATCAAGAGCAGGCATAAGCTGGATTTCTTTGAATATGAACGTCCTTTTGGCATCCAGATCTTTGGCGGGGATGAAGAAGCGATGGAAATGAGCGCCCGGATCGTGGAAACGGTACAGCCCGACCTGGTAGACATCAATTTCGGATGCCCGGTGAAAAAAGTGGTGTGTAAGGGGGCGGGCGCTGCCGTATTGAAGGATGTGCCGGCAATGACCCGGCTCACAGAAGCCGTTGTTAAAGGCACCAGCTTACCGGTGACGGTAAAGACCCGGCTGGGCTGGGACGAAGCCTCAAAAAATATTGAAGAAGTAGCCGAACGTCTGCAGGACGTAGGGATCAAGGCCCTCACCATACATGGACGCACCCGGGCGCAGCTCTATAAAGGGGAGGCCGACTGGAGACTGATCGCCAAAGTAAAAGAAAATCCCCGTATCCGGATCCCCATCTTCGGGAACGGGGATATCGATTCACCGGAAAAAGCGAAACAATACAAGGAAAGATATGGAGTGGACGGTATCATGATCGGCCGCGCCGCCATCGGTTATCCCTGGATCTTTAATGAGATCAAACATTATCTGAATACGGGAGAGCATCTGGCGCCCCCTACCATCGAACAGCGTACCGGCGCCATCCGTGATCACCTGCTTCGTTCGGTAGAATGGAAAGGACCAGTGGTCGGCATCCTGGAAATGCGACGCCACTATACGAACTACCTCAAAGGGTTTCCCCACATCAAGGAATTCCGCAACCAGCTGGTGCAGAAGAAGACCATTGAAGAGATCGAAGAAATATTGCAACAGGTGCAGCAGCGATATACTGGTTTTGTACCCGAACGGGCCGTCGCCGGATTTTCAGAAGGACAGCTGGAAGACTGCGCATACTGACCTACCTCAAAAAGAATTTCAGCCATTTCATTTTCCCCCTGAACGGCGGATACTTAATAGCCGGATCAGGAAAAACCGGCGTCCGCATTACCGGCTTGGCATGCGTAAATACATCGAAGGAATATTTCCCATGATAAACGCCCAGTCCGCTATTACCGATGCCTCCGAAAGGCAGGTGAGGATTTGTAAAATGCCAGAGGGTATTGTTGATGCAGCCGCCGCCAAAAGCAACGGCTTCCATCCAGCTCTTCTGCAGCTGTCGGTCGCGGGTAAAAAGATAAAAGGCCAGGGGATTGGGCTGCTGACGGACAATAGCCAGCGCTTCTTCCATCGTTTGATAGGTAAATACCGGCAACAGGGGACCGAAGATCTCATTCTTCATCAGCGGCTGATCGGTTGTTGTGCATTCTATGAGCGTAGGTGCGATAAATAATTTCGTCCGGTCGTGATACCCCCCGCAAATAATTTTTCCCTGCGCCTGCGAAAGATAAGCGGCCAGTGTATCAAATCTTTTTTCGTTGATGATCTTTCCGTAATCATAACTTTCTTCCGGTCTTTCCCCATAGAAACTTTTGATCGTCTCCTGCAAGTGCCGGAGAAGATCGTCTTTTATCGCTGCATGTACGAGCAGGTAATCCGGTGTTATGCAGGTCTGGCCGGCATTGGTGAATTTTCCCGCTACGATACGACGGGCCGTCGTGCGCAGGTCGGCATCCTGTGCTGCGACCGCGGGGCTTTTTCCGCCCAGCTCCAGCGTTACCGGTATCAGCTGTTCCGCGGCCATCTGATAAATAGCCCGCCCCACGTTGACACTGCCCGTAAAGAAAATATGATCGAAACGAAAATTCCGGATCAGGCCGGGAAGGACTGCTGCGCCATCACCCTGTACAACATGTATACATTCCCGTGAAAAAACACTGGTCAGTATTTTCTCCAAAACAGCAGCTGTAGCAGGAGCCAGTTCCGAAGGTTTTAGCACGACCGCATTACCCCCGGCCAATGCTGCTGCTACCGGCAGCAGGGAAAGCTGCAGCGGATAGTTCCAGGGGGCAATGACCAGGACAACTCCCAGCGGGTCCCGGTAGATGGTGGATGAAGAAGGCCAGTTGACAAGGTTGGTTCTTACGCGGCGGGGGTGCATCCAGCGGGCCAGGTGTTTCAGCATGTAACGGATCTCCGACAGCACCAGGCCGGTTTCTGAGCCATAGGCTTCTTCCGGGCTCTTCTTCAGGTCTGCATACAAGGCGGTCTGGATCTCCCTTTCGTTGTCGAGGATCAGCTGCTGCATTTTTTGCAGCTGCTGACGACGCCATTGATAGGGTCGGGTAGCGCCGGAGTTGAAAAAGTGGCGCAGCGGCTGAAGATCGTGCATAGTGGAATTTTTAAAAGGGTGCGTGGAACTAGCACCGTGGAACACTACCGAAGTTCTTTAAAAATAACGGGATAAACATTTTATTTTTGAAAAAAAACCATTAACTTATGTCTATCATTAAACATCCGTTACTATACGTAGGCTCGAAAGGTGAAAAGACCCTATACACACTATTTGATAGCGGTGCGAACCTGTCTTGTATTCATCCTGATTATATTAAGGATCTTGAAACACCTGTTCATCTGGGCCGGATACGCAAACTCGCTACCGCCAGTGAAGGGCATTTTATCGAGATAACGGAAAGAGTGACGCTTGAATTTTACATCAATGACGTCTTGCTTTCAGATGAATTCCTTGTTGTCCCCGGGCTCAGCGAAGAATGCATCATCGGCGCTGCCACTTTGCAAAAATGGCGTATTAAGCTGGACTTCGAACACGACCAGGTCATCGTCGATCCGAAGGCAGGCAAGCTGCAGCTGATTTGAGGCGTCCTCTCCAATAAAGATTATTTTCGCAGGTTAAGATGAACGACGAACATTATATGCAGCAAGCCCTCAGGGAAGCCCGGAAGGCTTATGAGGAAGACGAAGTGCCCATCGGCGCGATAATCGTAATGGGGGACAGGATCATTGCCCGGGGGCATAACCAGACGGAACGGCTGACCGATTCCACCGCTCATGCGGAGATCATTGCCCTTACTTCGGCTTTTAATTTCCTGGGCAGCAAATACCTGCCGGAAGCATTTATCTATATCACCGTGGAACCCTGCCTGATGTGTGCAGGAGCGTTGTACTGGAGCAAGATCAGCCGGGTGGTCTTTGGAGCAGAGGACGAGAAGAATGGCTACCGGCGAGGACTCCGGCCGGAAAGTTTTCCGGGGATCGGAGTGCAGGACAGCCATTCGTCCAGCCATTCGCCCGGGAACAGATCATCGGTTATACAGCCGTCGGCAGCAGGCCACTGGCCTTTCCATCCCAAAACGATCCTGACAGGCGGTGTCCTGAGAGAGGAATGCGCCCGGCTGATGCAGGAATTCTTTCAGTCTAAGCGCTAGCGCGATTAGACTGAGTTTGTTCTCTTTGTCTTCTAACCTTTTTCCTGTAGATTTTTCCCTGATGCTTAATATCTTTTTAATGGCCGGGAAGAACCTAACGCAACAGTAGATCATCAACCAGCTTAGGTCCTGAGTCAATGAGCTTTTCTTTGCAAAATCGGCATTTTGCCGTAGGTTTGTTATCCCTTCAGGCATTGACAAAAATTAATTTCTTTTTAATAACATTAAAAAACATCCGTTATGGCATTTACATTACCAGCGTTGCCTTATGCATTTGATGCATTGGAACCGTATATCGACACCACCACGATGCAGATCCATCATGGCAAACACCACCAGGCTTATATAGACAATCTGAATAAAGCGATCGCCGGTACTCCTAATGAAAGTAAATCACTGGAAGAGCTGGTTGAAAAAGCAGGGAGCATCAGCCCTGTAGTCCGTAACAACGGTGGGGGACATTGGAATCACAGCTTTTTCTGGGAGAGCCTGGCCCCTAAGGCAATCGGCGCTCCTGCCGCAAAGCTGGCAGACGACATTCATACTACTTTTGGCAGCTTCGACGCTTTTAAAGAAAAATTCAATGCTGCAGGTGTAAGCCGTTTTGGAAGTGGCTGGGCCTGGCTGATCGTGAAAGACGGCAAGCTGGAGATCAGCTCTACCCCCAACCAGGACAATCCCCTCATGGATGTAGCCGAAGTGAAAGGTGTTCCTTTGCTGGGAGTGGATGTCTGGGAACATGCTTATTACCTGAAATACCAGAATCGCCGTGCTGAATACCTTGGAGCCTTCTGGAATGTAGTCAATTGGGACAAGGTTGCCGAGCGTTATGCTGCTGCCGCCAAATAGATTTTTTCAATAATTTTCTGTTACTTGCAATCCCGGACCGTGGTCCGGGATTCATTTTTTCAAAAATCGTTATATGAAGAGACTTTCCGGCGCTTTATTATTTGCTTCCCTCCTTGCCCTTGCGGCCTGTAAAGGACATGCTAAGAAAATAGTGGTTTATGCCAGCAGCGATATCCAGACAGATAATACCAAAACGAATATCACTGTCGGGGACGGGACCACGCACCATGAACAGGAGCTGGACTTCACGGGCTCGGCCCCGGTGACCCTGAATATCCAGTCCCCGGCCGGAAAGATCACCCTGGAAGCTAAGGATGACGGTCTTTATATAGCCAACCTGAAAAATGATACCGTCATAGGCAGCTATCAGCATGTAGGAGCCGAAGGCGGGGAAGCAAAGATCACACAGGATGCCTTGAAGCTGAAGCTGGATAGCCTGCAGAAGCTGGTGGCAGGCCAGAATGTGAGCGAGGCGAACAGGAATTATTTTATCCTGCCTAACCAGATCGTAAAGATCACGGCAGATACAAAAGCTAAGATATTTGGACCTTTTACGACGATCCCCGGCGCTTTTGATGCCGGATCCGTTCCGGAGATCTACAAATTCTACAGCGTTAAGGAGCTTCGGGAGATCATCAGCAAGCTGGCCGTAATGGCCGGCGCCGCTAAGCCCGGGGAAACTCCGGCTAAATAGCTGCAAGCAGCAAGCTTATAGCTTCAAGCCAGGCAAAAGCTACAAGTTATCAGCTCCTCAAGGCACCGGATCCTCCCCATGCCCACCCCAGGGATGGCAACGGGAGATCCGTTTAATGCTTAGCCAGCCGCCTTTGAAAAGACCATATTTTTTCAGTGCCTCAACAGCGTATTGCGAGCAGGTAGGCGTAAACCGGCATTTGGGTCCCAGTGCCGGTGAAATGACCCACTGGTAGATCCTGATCAGGGCGATCAGGGGAAGGCTTAATATGCGCCAAACGGTCTTCATCCGCCGGTTGTCTTTATTAGTTTTTGCAAGGCAAGACCTATCTTCTCTTTTACTATTTCATAATCAGGCAGCTCTTTGCCAGTATATATAAAAAATACGGCCAGAGTCTGGTCCTTTTCACTCAGCCAGTCATACAAAACTTGCTTTTGCAGGCGATAAGCTTCCCGGGAAAGTCTTTTGATACGGTTGCGGTCCACGGCTTTTTTGAAATTCCGGCTGCTGGCGCCGAATCCCGCCTGGAGGCGGGGGGATGGCCGGGAAGAAGCAGCAGGAGCTCCTGAATCATTAACATGCTCCGGTTTGCCAGGTAAGGCGGAATGGAGCGCCGCTAAAGGAGAATAATACACCCTGAACGGGAAGATGGCAAAACTCCTGCCTTCACGGAATACCCGTTCGATCAGCTTACGACTTTTCAGCCGCTCTTCTTTCCCCAAAGTAAAGGAATGTCCCGTTCTCGATTTTTTTGTAAAAATAAAAGCGAACTAGTACGAATTAAAACTAATTCGCACTAATTCGCTGCTTTTATACGCTATGTCCTCTACTCCATCAGGAGCGGAAGAGCTATTTTAATTTTGATTCGTCAGAAACGGTCAGTTTCTTACGACCCTTTTTACGACGGCTGGCTAACACCTTGCGACCATTAGCAGTCTGCATGCGCTGACGAAAACCGTGAACGTGCTTGCGGCGACGCCTGTGTGGCTGAAATGTACGTTTCATTTTAAATATTTTTTTTTTACATTACCGGAACACCGGCATTTCTATCATAACAACAGGTCACCATACCCGTCGTCGGTGAAAGGGACGGCAAAATTAGGGAAAAAATGGGGGATGACCAATAGAAATACAAATTACCCGGGAAATAGCTGAATCACAGCTCATCCCGGAGACTCTGCGACGCCTTTTAGTTATACTGAACAGAAAAATAGCCGTTGGTGATCAGGTGTGAGGTATTGCCGAGACCTACGACATCTGCTGCCAGAAACTGGAAATTGCCCCGTACCCTCCGGGTGCTGGCATTATTCTCCAGGATCATCAGAGAGCCGCTGGGTGACGGCAGATTGATCGATACAGTCGGACTGTAGGTCCCAACATTGTTGCCCAGATCCAGGCTATAGGAATTACCCGGAGCAACATTAAGCAGCATGAGCAGGCCCACAGCCTGTGAGCCGTCCGGGTTGGAACCGCTTATGGCGAGCATATTGGAAAAAGCAGAAGCTGCAATACTTTGGGCTGTCCATTTTGTGCCGTCAATATTGGCATACATCGTATCCAGGCTACTGACAGGTGGAAGCGTACTCTGATATGGCAGCTTGTAGAAGACGCCTTCCGTGATTGTCTTCTGACGGTTATCCAGATCCCGGTAAACTTTAAAAGAGAAAGTGCCTGACAGCGTCTTATTGACCGTATCAATTTCCGTCACGGTGACCACACCCCCCGCCTGGGAAGTATCCCTGCCTTCGTTGGTAGTATAGGCAAAAAGAGTAGCCGTATCATTATCTGCATAAGCGGCCAGGGAAGCAGATGCCTGGTTAAGCGTGTAAATGCCGGGCACGGTATCATCCAGGGTAATGCTCAGCTGCCGGTGATCGATGCTGATACCGGAAAGATTGATCATCCCCTGCAGAACATAAGCCCCTTTGGCGCTGTCATCTGCTATCCATTGTACTCCGTCAACGTTAGCCATAAAAGATCCGCCCAGCCCGGTCTTGTTTTCAATGCTGGTCTCCTTCCGGCAGGAAGCCAGGAAAAGCAAGAGTGCAGCACCAATTATAATATGTATATGTCTAACCCGCATAATCCTCTATTAAGATAACACTATGTGTTCTGATATCAAAGCTTTTCCGTAGAATATACTGGCATGACTGTCAAAATCCTCCGCTGAATCCGTGGTAAAAAAACGGAGCTGTCCGGTCTTGCTGCAGCGGCTTTCCATCTCCGGATGGCGTTGCAAATAATCTGCCAGGCTGACTGCCACGATCTCTCCCTGAGCGATAAGGGTTGTCCCGGCAGGAAGCAATTGTTCGATCTTGGTCTTCAGGAGGGGATAATGGGTACAAGCCAGCAACACCGTGTCAATATCTCCCGCCTGGGCCAGTAAGCTGTCCATATATTCCTTTACGAAATAATCCGCGCCCGGCCGTTCATGTTCATTATTCTCGATCAGCGGCACCCACAGCGGGCAGGCCTGCTGAAAAACGGCTATCTCCGGAAAGAATTTAGCGATCTCGATCGGGTATGAATCCGACAGGACAGTGCCTTTGGTTGCCAATACCCCTACTTTGCCAGTCCTGGTAAAATTCCCCACCACTTCTGTAGTAGGGCGGATCACACCGAGCACCCTGTTGTCCGGAGCGATCTTCGGAAGATCAAACTGCTGGATGGTACGCAGGGCTTTTGCAGAAGCTGTATTACAAGCCAGGACTACCAGGGGGCATCCCGATTGGAAAAGCCATTGTACACATTGCAGCGTATAATGATAGACCGTCTCAAACGATCTTGTTCCATAAGGCGCTCTCGCATTATCTCCCAGATAGATATAATCATACTGAGGCAGCCGGGCCGCCATTTCTTTCAAAACAGTAAGACCGCCGTAGCCTGAATCGAAAACACCGATAGGTCCTTGTGGGGAAAACATGTATTACAAAAGTATAATAATGCCTGAAATTCTCTTTTGAAATTTAGCGTATTACGAAAAAACGCCAGGGTTGTACCTGGCGTTTTGCTTACTTATTAAAGTACGATAAATGCTATTTAAGGTTGAGCTTCTTCTTCACCAGCGGTAACAGATCTTCTGCAGGCGGAGAAACTAACAGCGCTTCCTTGCTGAGAACATAGGTATATCCGGCTTCCTTAGCAACAGCCTGCACAGTTTCTACCGCTTTCTTTTGGATAGGAGCGATCAGATCCTGGTATTTCTGCTGATATAATTGCTGAGCCTGCTGCTGCCATCCCTGTAATTTGACCAGCATCTCGCCCATATTCTTTCTCTTCAGCTCCAGCTGAGCTTTTGTGTATTTGGTCGTATCCTTGGAATTCAACAGGCTATCCTGTTCGTAATATTCCTTTTTCATATCCTCGAAATTCTGGCCCAGCGCTGCCTGATAATCATTGAGAGCAGTATCAGCTTTTTTGGACTCCGGCATGGAAGGGATCAGCTCCTGCAAGGAAATATAACCTATTTTGCCTTGCGCTTTTGTTGAATTGCCCGCCATTACCAGGCCCATGACCACTAATACAATGGTAACAATCTTTTTCATTTGTTTCATGTTTGTTTTTTGGTGACTTCATGAAACATTTAAAAGCTGTTTCATGTTCTTTTATTGTTTTTAAGTTGTTTGATCCTGACACCCGTTCAAAACCGGACTTCTCCCGGTTTTGTATTAGAAATTTATTTAATTCCCAATAATTTCAGCACATCTTCACTTTTATCCAGCTTTGGGTCGGCAAATATAACAGTAATTCCCTCACTTTTATCCAAAATAAAATCATACATTCTGTTAACGGCTAGTTGTTGAATGGCATTGTATACCTTATCCTGTATGGGTTTGACCAGCTCCTGGCGCAGCTTGAACAGATCCCCTTCAAAACCAAACCTTTTGCGTTGCAGGTCGCGGACCTCTTTTTCCTTATTGAACAGCTGATCCTCTCTTTTCTTCTTCAGGGTATCGCTCAGCATGACCTGTTCGGCATCATAGTCCTTATACATCTTATCCAGGGTTGCCTGCCGGTCATCAATCTCTTTCTGCCATTGCATGCTGGTCTGATCCAGTTTTTTTTGCGCATCCTTGTATTCCGGCATTTTATCCAGGATATACTTGGTGTCTACAATGGCGTAACGGGCCTGGGCATTTCCCGCCAGGGCAACCGCCAGCAGGAAGCAAATAACAGATAGTGTTTTTTTCATCTCACAGGTTTTTTAGAGGCTGAAAATAAGGATTAATCCGGTTCATACCCCAGCATAAATGTAAACCGGCTTGCCCCCTTCAATGAGCCATTCTGGATCCGGTCGAGGCCTATCCCATAATCGAAGCCCAGCAGGCCGAACATAGGCAGGAAGAAACGAGCTCCCAGCCCAACGCTCCTGCGGAGCTGAAAAGGGTTGTAGCTCGAATAGTTATACCAGCCATTGGCAGCTTCAAAAAAGGCCAGACCATAAATGGTGCTGCTGGGATTGGTGGTAAACGGATACCGTAATTCCAGGGTATATTTATTGAATATAGTAAAGAACTGGCTGGCCTGCTGCTGATCAGGATTCACTTTGGGGTCGGAGTTCTCATAAACAGGATACCCTCTCTGTGAAATGATGTCATACCCTAAAAGGCCAAAGTTGTTGGTCAGCCCCGCATCTCCCACCTGGAAGCGTTCGAAGGGAGAGAATCCAAGAGCACTGTTATACCGGCCCATAAAGCCATACTTGGCTGAGGCTTTCAGGACGAACTGGCGGCTTTTGTCCGCTCCCATGGCAGGTCCGATAGGAAGGTACCAGTCACTGGTCATCCGCCATTTATGATATTCCGGCAATTTATAGCTATCCGCCTGCGTAAGGTTATGATCGATCCGCGAGTAAGGCGGAGTGAACTGGACGCTCAGCAGGAGGTTGGACCCTGTCCTGGGATAGATCGGCTGGTCGAGGCTATACCTGCTCAGGGCCAGCTTGAAGCTGAAGTTGGTAGAGTAGCCGTTCCTGAACGCCGACGTGAACAGGGCATAATTGGTCAGGTCGTACTGGGTATAGTTCACTGAATAGGTGAGCGTAAAGAAATCGTCCGGCCATTTCAATTGTTTTCCCAGGGCAACGGTGACACCAAAATTCTTTAAAGAGTTACTATCGCTGAAAGCGTATGTATTGCTTCGGTAGTTATACCCGCCGGTACGGAAAATGCTCCGGTAGAGGCTAACGGTCAGAGAATTTCTTTTTTTGCCTCCCAGCCAGGGCTCCGTAAAGGAGAAGTTATAAGACTGGTAAGCCTTCCCATTGGATTGGATACGTAAGCTTAGTTTTTGGCCATCGCCGCTAGGCAATGGATCCCAGGCTTTTTTGCTGAGAATATTCTTAATAGAGAAGTTATTAAAGGTAACGCCCACCGTACCTGTCAGACCGATACCGCCACCCCAGCCGGCAGACAGCTCCAGCTGATCGGCAGATTTTTCCTCCACCCCCCAGTTGATATCCACCGTACCGTCTTCCTGGTTGGGATTGACGCCGGGATTGATCTTTTCCTGGTTGAAGAAGCCCAGGTTGGCGATCTGTCTTTGCGTACGGATCAGGTCAGTCCGGTTGAATTTGTCACCCGGAATGGTAAACAGCTCCCTGCGAATCACATATTCCTTTGTCTTTTCATTGCCGGAAATCGTTACATTCTTGATGGTTGCCTGCGGACCTTCCGTCATGCGGATCTCGAAATCGATGGTATCATTGTATACGGAGGTTTCCACCGGGTCGACCCGGAAGAAAAGATACCCGTCATCCATATACAGGCCGCTGATATCCCCTCCTTCCGGAGACATTTGCTTGCCTAATTTCTTATTCAGTATATCCAGGTTGTATACGTCTCCTTTATGAATACCCATTACCAGGCTCAGAACAGAGTCGGAATATTTGGTATTTCCTTTCCAGCTTATGTTTCCGAAATAATATTTATGCCCCTCATCGACTTTAATATCGATGGTCATCTGGCCTTTTTTGTTGAAGGTCTGTGTGTCGGCTACAATGGCCGCATCACGATATCCCTGAGAGTTATAGAAGCCAAGCAGCTTCTGCTTGTCCCCTTCGTATTTAAGCGCATTATATTTGGCTGAGCTGAATAATTTAAACCGGAACCAGGGATCCAGGAATTCTTTAGAGCTGGTGAAAGAGAGAAAACCCCAGTTACTGAGGTATTGCATCAGCGTTATGGAAGGATGGGGTCCGTAGGTGGTATCCACCGGGGGAGGGTACAAGGTGAAACGGCTTTGCTCATGGGTATCCTTCATCTGGTGCTTGAGCTTGGCTTCCGTGACCGCCTGATTGCCGAAAAAGTTTACATTACTGACGCGAACCTTAGGGCCTTTTACGATGTTAAAGGTTAGTACTTCCGAGTTGGCCACTGAAGGATCTTTTGTTTCGGTAGTGGTTACCTGTGCATCCTGGTAGCCCTTTTCCGAATAAAATTTCTTGATCATCTGGATAGCGGAGCGCTTCATGTCTTCCGTTACCACGCGCCCTTTTACCAGCCCAGTCTTGGTAGTAAGGTCGTCACCGTCCCCTTTTTTCACTCCTTTGAAATAAAAGGTGGACAGCCGGGGCCGTTCTGAAACGCTGATTTCTATATAGATGCTGTTTCCGCTTAATTTGGTGAAATAGACGGCGATATCGGCAAAAAGTTTCTGCTTCCACAAGTTATTGATCGCTCTGCTGAAATTATCGCCGCCCGGGATCGTTACCTTATCGCCTACCGTCAATCCTGAAATAGAGGTGAGCAGGGCTTCATCAAGGTATTTGGTGCCGGAGATCTTAATACCGGCGATGATATATTCTCTTGGAGGGTTCTTGGAATTGGACAATGCCATCAGATCCGGGTCTACGGAAACGCCTGGATGAGTCGTATCAGCAGCCACTGGATGAGTCGTATCGGTCACTTGTGCTTTGGCAGCAGTTACATTCAATAAGCAGTAAGCGGATAGTAAAAAAACACAAAACAGTGATCTTCGTTGCATCCAGTCGGTTTTTAAAGCGGCAAATTAAGGGGATTTATTAAAAGTCTTTGTTAAAAAGTTGCAGCAGATGGCCTTTTAGAAATTTAGGCGCATCTCCTGCAACCGGCTAATGTCCGTCCTTCGGACAAAACACTTCCAGTGTTTTAGTGCCAGGAGTAGTAGTTACATCCTGCTGGATCTGGGCGCTAGTCTTCCCAAACCTTCTTTCTCTCCCCTGAAAATCCAGGATAGCCTCGTATAAATTTTCCTTACGGAAATCAGGCCAGCGGACATTTGTAAAATATAATTCGGCATAAGCGAGTTGGTATAGAAGAAAATTACTGATTCGATATTCCCCGCTCGTCCGGATCATCAGCTCAGGATCCGGAAAATCACGGGTGGACAAATATTGCTGCAGGGTGTCCTGGGTAATGGTATCCGGGTCCAGCTTACTGTCCCGGGCATCCCGGGCAATTCTTTTTATGGCCTCGGCCAGCTCCCAGCGGCTGCTGTAGCTCAACGCCATGATCAGGTGCATCCCCCCGTTCTTAGCAGTAAGCTCCAGCGCTTCATTCAGCTCGGTCCTTGCATACTCCGGCAGCATACTCATGTCGCCGATCACATGCAAGCGTATGTTGTTCTTATTCAGGGTCTCCACTTCCTTACGGATCGTCTCCACCAGTAGCTCCATCAGGCCGGTCACTTCATAAGCAGGCCGGTCCCAGTTCTCTGTGGAGAACGCATAGAGGGTCAGGTAACCAATCTCCAGTTCTGCGCATCCCTCTACAATATTCCGAACGCTTTCCACCCCATGAAAATGGCCAAATAATCTATCCTGGCCTTGTTCCTGGGCCCACCGGCCGTTCCCGTCCATGATAATGGCAATATGACGGGGCAGCCTCTGCAGATCTATTTTCCCCTTTTGCGACTCCATAGATGGTTTTTAAAGTGCACAAAGATATGAAATTTAAAGGGTTGACCACGTGTCAATCCTGCGTTAACATGTCGTTTTATGAGAAATATAGCATTTTCGCACCCGATCTCTGGTCCCGGCAGCGCTACGACAGCCTCCTGCTCCTTTAATTGGCGGAAGGACATTTATAAGAGGTAAGATTAAAAGAAAGAGTGAACTCAGCCAGGAGATATCCGTCTTTTTGGTTAGCATACCCTCTCTGACGGTCTTTTAAACCGATTGGAGTACCTGTTTCATAAGAGCGGTCCTGTAATGCATACCATAAAGTAGGCGCGCCATTAGGTAGAAAATGGGGCTGGGCATCCGGCGCATAGGTGGTGCTGACGTCGTCAATATAGTCAGTAGTAGTAAAGCGGTAGACCACCTCAAACCCAACACTCGTCGTGCGGCTGAGACTGTATTTGACCCCTAATCCAATGGGGAAGCAGACTGCCATGGAGCCATATGGTTTCCGGTTAGGGTAAAGGGCTGATCCCTGTCCTTCCGTACCCAGGGGGCGCAGATATACCTTTTGTCCCTGGTAATAGGCATAAGGGTCATAATTAAAGGCCCCTATCCCAAAGGTAACATAGGGAGTGAACCGGTTATATTCGCTCCCGGGGACAAACTTAAAGAAATTGAAATCTCCCTGTAAGGCCAGCTCCCAGATATTGGTATTGAAGCTGAGATTCCTACGCTGCTCATATTCGTTGTCGGTATTGTATTTATCGGAATATCCCAGAAAGGCGTAATGACCGGAGACCCTCACTGCCACATAATTGCCGAACTGCTTCCGGAAGAAAGCGCCCAGGGCCATGCCGGGCCGGTTGAATCTCGGATTGGGGTTAAGATCCCCGAAATAATGAGAAGCACCGGCCGAAATGCCGTATTCACCTTCCTGTACGAACGCTTGTTCCTGTGCTGATAAATGCAGGTATAGCCCAAATACCAATAAGCTGCTGAAAATAAGCTTCATCATGTTAAAAATAAATCTATATGAATCAAGCGTAAAGAAAAACCAGGTTATTGGATTTAATAAGCGAGAGGTTATTGGTGAAACGAAATTCGGAAAATTTTCGTCTCCGGCAATTGTTAATTTTTAATTCCGGCCTGGTAGCTTGGTAAAATTTAGTTCCGGGTATCCAGCCCCCAGGAGAGCTTACCCCGCAAGGTCTGCAGAAAATTATTTTCATTCAGCCGTATCAGGCTGAGGGTGAAAGCTTCACTACGAACGGCCAGCTGCACCTGCTTGTCCACGATCTCTTTTCGTGCATCCAGCACGCAGATGAAGTTTTCAGCGCGCCCTTCCACTTCGAAGGAGATGATATTATTATCCGGGACGATAATAGGGCGGACGTTCAGATTATGGGGAGCAACAGGGGTAATGACAAAACTGGTAGATTCCGGGAATACCACAGGTCCCCCGCAGCTTAAGGAATAACCGGTAGAGCCGGTAGGAGTAGCTACGATCAATCCATCCGCCCAGTAAGTGTTCAGGAATTCCCCGTTCAGGTAGGTATGGATCTTGATCATGGGGGAGGTATCGGTTTTGTGAATGGCAAATTCATTCAACCCATACGGGACCTCCCCGAATAATGGCTTGTCGGCGTCCAGGTGGATCAGCGAGCGTTTGTCCACCACAAAAGTGCGGTTGACCAGGGAGGTAACCGCTGTCGTCAGCTCTTCTTTACCAATGCTGGCCAGAAAGCCCAGGCGGCCGAAATTTATCCCCAGAACAGGAATATTCTTATCTCTTACCAGGGAGACGGTGTCCAGCAGGGTGCCATCTCCACCCAAAGAGATGAGAAAGTCGATAGACCCGTCCAGGTCATCCGATTCGAGGAAGCTGGAAATATTGGAAGGAAGGACGAAAGTCGATCGTATGTTTTCCAAAAAGGGCTGATGAATGACAGGTTGTACATTCTGGCGTATCAGCTCATCAAACAATCGCTGTACTCCGCTCTGCTGGTCATATTCAATAATTCTGCTATATATTGCTACTTTCATTTTATAAGTCGTTTCGGATATGTAAAAATAGCCTGTTTTGTCTTAACTGATCAGGCTATAATCAAACCGGGAGAGTTCCGCTTACAGTCGGATCAGCATAAAGTTTCCCGTTGCAGGCATATACGCTCACAGGAAAAGACGGCGGCATAGAGGCAAAAAAAGGAACCGGTCATGCGGGAACATACGCCTGAGCAGAGCGATCAGGCCTTTAGCCGTTAACAAATACTTGCCGGGAAGTGCTTTTATCAGCTATCAGATGTTCAGGTAATTCATCAGGTGGTCGTAATTGTTGCGCAATTCATTCTCATACAGCTCTTCCCCGAAATAGTATTTCACCTGGTATTCGTAACGCTGAAAGGTGGCGACAATATCAGAAATTTCGAGCTTGTTGATCCGAAGGGTAATATAAAAGTTCCCGGAATGGGCGTCTGTATAGGTATTCAGCTGAGTGATCTGGGCATCGTTGGTCTCGACCAGCTTGCTGATCTCGGAGAAAGAAAAGCTCACTTTTTCCATTTCCAGCACAATGATGCCCCCTGTGTCATTTACACCGCTTACTTTGCCTAATTGCTTCAACAGGTCCGTGGCAATAATAGACCCGATATACTCTGCATCCCCGGCAATGACGGGTATAAGCGTAAGTCCGGATTCATTTACCATCTGGATCGCTTCAAAAAAGAAGGAATCGGCATGTGCGGCTGTTTTGGAAAAAGTGGCCTGCAGCTGAGATAGCCTGGTGGTATCGTCCTCTATATTCAGCAATCCATCCTCTCCAACCAGTCCTGCCAGCTTGTCTTCCACTACCACAGGTAAGTGCATGACATGGAAATCCGCCATCAGATCCAACGCCTGGGAAACAGGGTCATTCAGATGCAAAGAGGGGATTGTCGCAGATATGATCTCTTTATTTAACAGAATTGTTATTTTAAATTAAAGTGAACCGTCGCAATAATCGTGGCAATAATATAGTAAGACGTAATAAATCAGGCTACCGCTGCCGGCTCGTTCAGTTTTCTCAAAAATTTATGCAAAATCGTATTGAACTCTTCCGGTGTTTCCATCATCGGCGCATGTCCGCATTTATCAATAAAATGCAGCTCGCTATTAGGGATCAGGCGTTGGAACTCCCGGCCGACGAATGGCGGGGTGATCGTATCATTATTACCCCAGATCAATAAAGTAGGTTGTTGGATTTGATTCAGCTCTTCGCCCAGGTTATTGCGGATAGCGCTTTTTGCCAGGGCAATGATCTTGATGGCTTTGAGCCGGATATTGACCATCTCGTACACTTCGTCCACCAGCTCTTTGGTGGCAACCTTAGGATCATAAAAGGTTAATTCCGTCTTTTTACGGATAAACTCATAATCACCCCTCTTTGGATAGGTATCTCCCATCCCATTCTCAAAAAGCCCGGAACTTCCGGTAAGCGTGAGCGATTTGATACGTTCAGGGTGTTTAAGAATGTGCATCAGGGCCACATGTCCCCCTAATGAATTCCCTAAGAGGTTAATATTCTTATAATCACGTTGTTCAATGAACTTATGGACAAATTTCTCCAATCCCCCTACCGTAGTATGCAAGAGATCAAGTTCAAACAATGGCAACATTGGCACCACCACCTTATTGTGATGGCGGAAATATTCGATCAGATCCATAAAATTACTCAATGCGCCGAACAAGCCATGTAATAATACCAGCGGTTCGCCTTCTCCTTCCTCGATGAATCTGAACTTTTCTTCCTCTTTTATTTCGTATTCCATCGGCTAATAGATTCTATCCCTGTTTTAACCTGCGGCAAAAACTTGTTGCAATATAAATTTTTGCCGCAATTTGTTTACTGTTTGTACACCTCGGCCAAAGCCTTGTGTATGAACCGGACTCCGTCCGGTTTGGATTCGCTAAAATAAACGATTTATCGCAAAAAAATACCTTACAAAGCAAAGAACAATTTTTGTTGAAAGCAAATTTACAACAAGTATCAATAAGATGCTGGAAGCCCCCGGATCCACTTCGAACGAACTGGGACGAGGAACGACGTTCCAGTGAAGTTCCGACGAAGGACAGACATCGAATATTTGCCGGAATACGCTAAATTTTCTAAAGCGTATTTCCGGCAAATTACGCGATAACGTTTTAAATAGTTTATAATTCCCTTTTAATCAAAAAACTCCTGTTATCATAGCTTATCCGTGCAGCCTTCCGAAAAAATCTTCCAATTGGGCGAACATGCCTTTAAAAACCGGGACTAATCTACCAAATCCATCGATCACTACCGGCCCCCAGGGGCAAATAACCGGGTAGACAACAGAAGAAGAGAGGCTCTTTCCGGATACGATATGCACCTGGACGGCATAAAAAAGCAATACACTTAATATGATCGTATATATCAGCGCATACAGCAGAACACCTGCCAGTTTATTGAGCCAGCCCATCATGGCCAGATCTACGGCAGCTTCTATCAGCCGGGCGCCCCCCCTTACCAACAGCACCACCCCCAGAAAAACCCCTATAAATGCCAATACGGGCAGCCAGCGGGCAGATATGTGTATGCTGTCTTTTAAATAACCCGCAAGGGCCGCTGAAAGTTTAACGGCGGCGGCCAGGCCTACAATAAACGCCGCCGTCGAAAAAACGGCAAGGAGCAGTCCCTTCCGTAACCCTTTGAAAACGGCCAGCAGTATAATTAGTAAGAACAGGACATCGATCCACATTATTTAGATAATAGCTCTATTTAGATAATAGCTCTTTTACCGTCGCGCTGATCGTCTTCCCGTCCGCCTGGCCTGCCAGCTGTTTGGTCGCAACGCCCATTACCTTTCCGATATCGGCCGGAGAGGAGGCCCCGGTATCCGCCATGATCTTCAACAAGACGGCTTTCAGCTCCTCTGCATCCAGCTGCTTTGGCAGGAATTTTTCAATCACGACTATTTCTTCCTGCTCTTTCTGAGCCAGGTCCGCACGGTTCTGCTGCTGGTAGATCTCCAGTGAATCCTTCCGCTGTTTGATAAGCCTGGTAAGCAGCTTGGTCTCATCTTCCTCTTTCAGCTCTCCCCCTGCCCCTTCGGAGGTCTTGGCGATGATGATCGCCGCCTTGATCGCCCGAAGGCCACGCAAGGCTCCCTCGTTCTTTGCCAGCATGGCTGTTTTCAGGTCAGCCATTACCTTTTGTTCTAAACCCATATCAACGTTATTTTAGCGTTTACGCTTTGTTTGCTTTCAGCTGCTGCTCCCTGAATTTAGCATAAAAATCCTTGGCAAATTGCTTCATATCACTCACCAGGGCCTGATCCTGGGTAGCGCGATGATAGGTCTCGGCCATAGTCATAAAGGTCTGGTAAAAGAAATCGGCCATTTCATCCACCATCATATCTTTTGTCCAGAGATCGATCCGCATGGCTGTCTTATCGGTCCCGTCCCAAAAAGCCAGCATCATTGCTTTGGCTTTACGGGCAGCGTCAGCAGTCGTATCGGTTGCATTCCAGCTGATTTGCTCAGGGACCCGGTCCGCATCCAGGAGCACTTCGATATTTATAGAAGATTGTCGCATAGAAAAAATTTAGCAACCCGCAATTTAGGTGTTTATTACTGATTTGGAGCTTTTAGCCGGTACTCCCTTTGTGGCCTGCATTATTCCGGCCCGGACCTCGCCGGCGGATCGTTCCCAGCTGAACGTTTCCCCCAGGATCGTCCCTTTTCCGATCAGGCTGCTCCGCAGACCCTCATCCTTATATATTAACATCAGCTGCCCCGCCAGCGAAGCCGGGTCGCCCGGCTGCGCATATAACACGGCGCCCGTTATGTCCGGCAGAGAAGCTGTCCCGGCGGTAAGAGAAACTGTCCCTGCAGTAGTCGTAATGACCGGCACTCCGGTTTTCCAGGCATTCAATACAGGAATACCCAGTTCATCTCTTTCGAAAGGAGCGACAATCGCATAGGAGGCTCCTGCCAGCAGCCCCCATTCCTGCTCAGGAAGGTGACGGGTCCAGTGAATATCCTGCCGGTGCTTATACGTAGCCAGCCGGCTGCCCAGATCCTTGTCTAAAGCTGGATTTCCTCCGGCCAAAACAAGCTGCATATTGGATCGCTGCCTTTTTTTAAATAAAGAAAAGGCCTTCAGCAGGTCTACCACTTCGGCAGGCCCTGCCCCGGAGACAGCCGTTAAAAAGTATTCTTTCCCTTCAGCATATCTTTCTTTCAGGTTTTCCTTTTGCCCGGAAGGCAGGGGGAAGACCTCATCAGCAGCAGGGGATACTATTAGAATTTTACCGGCGACTTTCGGGTCAGCTGCCTGACGGAGAAAAAATTCCTTTTCTTTTTCCGAAAAAGAAAAGATCACCTGCGCCGACTGCAAAGTGGCTGCCAATCTTTTCGCATCAGCAGGGGTAATTCTCTTCTTCCCCCGCCGATTGTCTTTTCCTCTTTCTGTCATCCACACGCATTGAGGGACCTTTATCCGGTCAGCGGCTATCAAATCACCTGTTGTCATGACCAGGTCCGGCTTGTATTTTTTTACCGCCAAAGGGATCTGCCAGTCATACCATATTTTCCATCCTGCCTTACCGGGAAATATTCTCCTCGTGAGTAACCGATGTTTGGAAGGCCCGGACAGCCACTCTGCCGGCCTGGCCCCGTCTGCTAAAAAAAGCCATTCTATCCCCTGTTCTCCGGAGAGAATGTTCGCACAGGAAATAATAAAGCGGCTTTTTTCGTTGTCCGCACCCATCTCCTGCAAGGGTCTGCAATCTAGTAAGATAAGCATCTTACAAAGATAATCCCGGGATGATCGCTAAAAAAATATCCATAAACAGCTGCTAATCATATTTCTGTGCTAATGCTCTATGTGATAACCCCTAGTCCGGATGTGGTTTTTACTATGCGGTTTAATTGAGTAGAAACGCGTTGGCCTCATTCTTGTACTTATATAACTTTGTTATAATTAATCCGAATACTCAATTTTAAAATCCGTGCTTATGAAACGTGTGTACCCAATGGTCATTGCCATATCTATATGTATATGCATGACAATCTTTTTGCCCCGGATTTCCCTTGCCCAGTGTACTTGCGCGGGGGGAACCATCATCACCCAGGTCGTTCAGGTCGACACCAATACTGCCCCTTCCATTCTTATCACCTTTAATAAATTCACCAACACATCACTTCAGGCATTGACCTGTATGACTATAACGGATACGATGTCCGTTGTGGCATCCACGGGAGTGCTGAACACCATCCCTTCCTTGCAAGCAGGCGTCAGATTCAAGCCGGAAGTAAACTACACGATCAAAGGCCCCGGAGGTCTTTTAGGCAGCAATGACAATCAGGTTTCTCATGGCCCTTATGACCTTGGGCCATATGGCGATCCTACCGATTATCTTTTGCTCGGACCGGATACCATATTCAATAAAGTAGTAGACTTCAACACTCCCACCAATGCTGCTCCTTACACCGGGACCGGAACCGTGAGCGACACACTCACATTTGGCGGAGGAACGACAACTATCAACGGGAACAATTTCACCTTCACGGAACAATCAAAATACTGGGGCACGTTCGTAATCACCTATTACACCTGCCCTCCGGTAGCGCTGGCTACCTCCATCACCAATTTTACAGCTGTCCAGAACGGCAGCACCATCTTATTACAATGGCTTACCAACAATGAACAAAACAATTATAACTATGAAATCCAGGTCAGCACAGACGGCAGCCAGTTCAACAGCACCGGACAGACGGAAGATGACCCTGCTTCAGCAGGTTCTACTACAAAACACCAATATCAATACAACACTGATCAGATTAATGTGGGCAAACTCTATTTCCGCATCAAACAAACGGATGCCAGCGGGAAAATCAGCTATTCGACCATCCTTGTAGTCAATCCGGGGGGATCGGGGGACCAATCTATCAGCTACCAGACCTATCCTAACCCGGCTACCAACAGCCTGGTATTCCAGTTCAGCAGTCCTCAAACAGGCCGTTATATGATGGAGCTGGTCAACACAGCCGGGCAGGTAGTGCTGCAAAAATCGGTTACGCTGGCAGGGGCCAGTCAGCTAAGGCTGGACCTCAGCCCGAAACCTCCCAAAGGATTGTATTTTATGAGGACGACAGACCTTACCCATAAACAGAATTATGTGAGCAAGGTGCTGATAAACTAGGTAAATGGCGTAGCCATTATGATTACCTTATACATCATGAGCACCTTATAAAAGACAGATTGAGACTGGGAATAACCGGCCGCATAACCTGAGACAACCGATAAAATGGTAGATTTCCTGCCGGAACATAAGATATGCCTGTGAAAAACCAATAAATCCATCCTACGGAAAGCCTTCCTTAATTGGGGGCTTTTCTTTCGTTTTTGGAGGGTGCTTGCAGATGGGTTCGCTGAAGCGAATGGCCGGTTTCGCTGGAGCGAACGCCCGGAAAATGGACTTCCGGGCGTTCGGGTCTAATGATGGCGCTTCGCGCAAAACGCCCGTGGCGTTTTATGGCGTTTTTTGGGATTTTTCCTGTAGATTTGTCTTTACTATGATGAATGTAGATAACATGGAATATAATACTACGCGGAACCACCTGGTGATGCGTGAGTACGGGCGCCACATCCAGAAGATGATCGAATATCTTCTGAGCCTGGAAGATAAAGAAAAGCGCCAGCGCAATGCGTACGCTGTGATCGAGCTGATGGGGTTCCTCAATCCGCATCTTAAAAATGTGGAAGATTTCCGGCATAAATTATGGGATCATCTTTTCCTGATCTCGGATTTTAAGCTGGAGGTGGCCTCCCCCTATCCGATCCCTACCAGGGAAACCTTAAGGGCCAGGCCCAAGCCTCTTCCCTATCCGAAACGGTATCCCAAATTCTCTCATCTGGGCAAAAACCTGGAAATAGTTATCAATAAGGCGCTGGCCGAAGAAAATCCGGATAAACGCAATGGATTCGCCAATGCGGTTGCCTATTACATGAAGCTGGCATATAACAACTGGCATAAAGAAACGGTGCATGACGACGCCATCCAGAGCGAGCTGACCAATCTTACCAATGGGCAGCTGGAGTTTACCAATACCCCCTATGTGAAAAGTTTCCGTCCCAATGAGAACAGGGAAAGAGACAACAGGGGAGGATATGGCGATTACCGTAATAAGCGCAACCAGAAGTTCCAGCAAAGAGGCGGCGGCGGAAGTAACCGGAATGATCGCAATGACCGCAACGATCGGAATAATGATCGCGGCGGCGGTAAATTCAAAAAGAAAAGATTCTGATAGTATATTCAGGCTGTATTCATTTTTTTAATTTAGCGGCTATATTAACAGGGCCAACCTTGTCGATATAGCTTTTTTTATTCCATCAAAAATAACATTGTGCATTCATTTGAAGTCATTGGCGGCCAAAAGCTGAAAGGGGAAATTGTCCCGCAGGGAGCCAAAAATGAGGCCTTACAAATTATCAGCGCCGTATTGCTCACCCCCGATAAAGTCACGATCACCAATATACCCGATATACTGGATGTCAATCTCCTGATCGAATTATTGGGGGAGATGGGCGTGAAGACGGAGCGTTTATCCCGTGACACCTGTACTTTCCAGGCGGACAATATTGATATCAATTATTTACGAACTGAGGCCTACCGCAGTAAAAGCGGCAAGCTGCGGGGCTCTGTGATGCTGGCAGGTCCTATGCTGGCCCGTTTCCGGAAAGCATTCATTTCCAAGCCGGGCGGCGATAAGATCGGCAGGCGCAGGCTGGATACGCATATTATCGGGTTCGAAAAGCTGGGGGTGCAATTCAATTACCATCCGGAAGAAGGTCTCTTCCACCTGGAAGCCCCTCATTTAAAAGGATGTTATCTGCTGCTCGATGAACCTTCCGTTACCGGTACGGCGAATATCATCATGGCAGCCGTAATGGCTGAAGGTCTTACTACCATTTATAATGCCGCCTGTGAGCCCTATATTCAGCAATTATGCAAGATGCTCATCCGGATGGGAGCAAATATCAAGGGGACCGGCAGCAACCTGTTATATATCGAAGGAGTGACTTATCTCGGGGGCACCGAACACCGTATGCTGCCGGATATGATCGAGATCGGGTCATTCATCGGCCTGGCGGCCATGACTCAAAGCGAGATCACCATCAAGAATGTAAGCCTGGAGAACCTGGGCGTTATTCCCGATAAGTTCAGGCAGCTGGGCATACAGCTGGAACTGCGGGGGGATGATATTTACGTTCCTGAACAGGATGTTTATGAGATCCAAAACTTCCTGGATGGATCGGTGCTCACTATTTACGATCATCCCTGGCCTGGCTTTACTCCTGATCTGCTGAGCATCGTCCTGGTCGTCGCCGCCCAGGCCCGGGGCTCGGTGCTGATCCACCAGAAGATGTTCGAAAGCCGCCTGTTCTTCGTGGATAAGCTGATAGATATGGGCGCACAGATCATTTTATGCGACCCTCACCGGGCTGTCGTGATCGGTATGGCCCGGAAACAAAAGCTGAGGGGTATTACCATGAGCAGTCCCGATATACGGGCAGGAGTGGCGCTGCTGATCGCCGCCCTGAGTGCGGAAGGAAGGAGCGTTATTCAAAATATCGGGCAGATCGACCGGGGATATCAGCATATTGACGAACGGCTGCGCAAGCTGGGGGCCCAAATCAACAGAATATGAGCAAAGATCCAAAGATTATTATCATAACGGCCCCTTCCGGCGCGGGAAAGACCTCTATTACCCGGCACCTGCTGGGGAAATATCCTCAACTGGCTTTTTCTATCTCCGCCTGCACCCGATCTCCCCGTCACCATGAAAAAGACGGGGTAGACTACTATTTCTTAAGCCTGGACGATTTTAAGCAAAAGATACAGCAAAATGCCTTTGCAGAATGGGAAATGGTGTATGAAGGAAAATATTATGGCACCCTGAAGTCTGAGCTGGAGCGTATCTGGAGCATGGGGAAGACTCCCCTGCTGGACATCGAGGTAAAGGGGGCGATCCATTTACAGGCCCAATATCCCCAGGCCACTTTATCCCTTTTTATAGAGCCTCCTTCCGTGGAGGAGCTCCGTCGCCGACTTGAGACCAGGGGTACCGAAACGGCGGAAAGTCTCCGCGACCGCGTCAACAAAGCCAGCTATGAGTTATCCTTTAAGCATCATTTTGACAAGATCATCGTAAATAGCGTGCTGGATAAAGCGTGCCAGGAGGCGGATGAGACCATTAAAAACTTTTTAGGGCTCTGAAAAGTTTATTATATTAGTATCGTATGATCAATACCAATACCCTTATCTGGATCGTTGTCGCCTGGCTGATGATCGCTTTTTTTGCGGGAATCGAAGTCGCTTTTGTCAGCGCCAATAAGCTGGCTATCGAGCTGAAGAAAAAACAAGGCCTCCACAGCGCCATTATCCTCTCGCGCTTCATGGAGCACCCGGCCCAGTTCATAGGCACCACCCTGGTCGGCTTTAATGTTTTCCTGGTAATCTTCGGGCTGATGGTCGGAGAGACCTTTCTGCCGCTCTGGAACCTGCTGATCACCAAGATCCATATGCCCGGCAGCTATGTGAACGCTATCCGTCTTTTTGTAGAGACCCTGGTAGCTTCCGGTTTTATCCTGTTGTTCGGAGAATTTATACCCAAGGCCCTATTCAAAGCTAAAAGCGATTCTATGCTGCCTTTTTTTGCCGGCAGCATGGAATTCCTCAACCGGTTCTTCTATCCTATCGCCAGCTTTTTTGTCGCCATTGCCCAATGGATCCTGAAATATGTTTTCAATGTGCGGATGGATGACCGGAAAGGTACTTTTTCCGGAACGGACCTGGAACATTTCATGCAGCAGACCCGGGATGCCATGGAAGACTCTAAGGATCTTAATAAGAGCCTTTTTGAGGCTGCTCTTTCCCTGCCTACGGTAAAAGTAAGAGAATGCCTGGTGCCTAGAAAAGAGATCGAAGGCATCGACCTGAACATGCCTATGGAAGAAGTAAGAAAGAAATTCATCGAGACCCGGCTGAGTAAGCTCATTGTATACGATGGCAACCTGGATCATGTAGCCGGATATATCCATCAGCTGGACCTTTTTAAAAAGCCGCCCTTTATCAAATCGATCTTGCTCACCATTCCTGCTGTTCCCGAGAGCATGAGCGCTACCGACCTGATCAACAAGTTCAGCCGCGATAGAAAAAGCATTGCCTGGGTGGTGGATGAATTTGGCGGCACCGCCGGTATTGTCACCATGGAAGACCTGCTGGAAGAGATCTTTGGCGAGATCAGGGACGAATATGATACGGAAGAGTTCGAAGAGAAGAAGCTATCGAATGACGAATTTATTTTTTCTGGCAGGCTGGAATTGGACTACCTCAATGAAAAATATGGACTGGACCTGCCGGAAAATGAATCGGAGACCTTATCCGGTTACATTATCAATGAGCATGAGACCATTCCCCATTTAAAGGACCGTATCATCATCGGGGACTATGAGTTCGAAATACTCAACGTAAGCGATACCCGCATAGAAATGGTCAGGCTTAAAGTCCTCAAATAGGCCCCGGACGAACGAAAAAAGGGTCGGCGCTTATCTGATCTTCCCCCGGCCTGTTACTGGTCTTAACCAATGTTAAGCCGTGGTTAAACACCCCTCATTTCTTTTTCTTACTGTTCTTTTTAATCAAATTTGTTCTCGTAAGGCTGAGGCGCCTAACTCCTCGTCTTCACATAAAATTATTATCCCTGTTCCTTAAAGGAGGGTATGTTTTTCATAGGTCAGTTAGGAGTAAACAATGCACTCTGTCATGGAGTGCTTGTTTTTTTTATACACCCGTGCCGGGGTTGGCATTTTCAAATTAACTTCGCGGACGTAAAAGTATTCCAGCTTAGCCTCAAGCCGCAAGCTTTGAGCTACAAGTGATTATTAATACGTATTTTAGGACCCATAAAAAAATCTTGCCTGCAGCATAAAGCTGGCGGCTTGTAGCTAAAAAATGGCTTTAAATCTATTCAACAGGCAACTGGGCGAGGAAGAAATGTCTTTTGTAGACCATCTGGAGGCATTGCGCTGGCATATCGTCCGGTCGGCTTTTGCTGTCGTAATAGTAGCTATTGCCATCTTTGTCAAGATCGACTGGATCTTTCAGAAGGTGATCAGCGGTCCCATCCGGAACGATTTCATCAGTTATGTCGGGTTATGCAGCCTGGGCCGGAAGCTGCATATGGGAGATGCACTTTGCCTGCAATCCGTCGCCGGGCTCAAGCTGCAGACCACCCAGTTCAGCTCACAATTCATATCCAGCATCAATATCTCGGTGATCGGGGGATTTATTGTGGCTTTCCCCTATGTATTCTGGGAATTATGGCGGTTTATCAAGCCGGCCCTTTCTCCTAAAGAGCTGAAAAGCAGCCGGGGAGCCATCTTCTGGGTGACTTTTTTCTTCATGCTGGGGGTAGCTTTCGGTTATTTCTTATTGGCCCCCTTTACCTTCAGCTTCCTGGCTAACTATTCCCTGGGTATACCCGGGCAGATCCAGACCATCCCTACCCTGGACGATTATATCGAGAACCTGGTGGATATCATTATAGGATCGGGGCTGGCGTTCCAATTGCCGCTGGTGAGTTATGTGCTCACCAGGATAGGCCTGATAACGCCCTCCTTCCTCCGTACTTACCGGAAGTATGCGTATGTGGCCATTCTGTTCATAGCGGCCGTTATTACTCCTTCTCCGGACTGGATGAGCCAGACCATCGTAGCGCTTCCCCTGATCCTTTTATATGAGCTGAGCATCCGTATTTCCGTACGGGTAATGAAAGATCAGGAGCGTAAGGATAAAGAAGAATGGAGCTAGTGAGCAGGGTAGCTGCCAGGCAGATACAGATAATTCCAGATACAGATAATTCTTATTGAACATAAAAAGAGCCGGAACAAGGTAAATACCCTGTTCCGGCTCTTTTACATATTTGCTGCCTGACCTAAAAGTTTGCAGCCTGAAGCTTATAACGAACAGCTTGAGCCTGACAATCTGAAGCTTGAGCTTACAGCTATCTGCCCGCAGCTACTCCCCTGGCTTGCCTACTCCCCCGTCCCCCGGCTTGTCGCCTGAGGCTTGTTGCTTGTGCCTTTTCCCGATCTCCCTTTTCATCTCGCATCTTTCGATGTCCTGCTTGTAGTCTTTTATCTTGTCGTCGTTCTGGCTGGCGAGGATCGCTTTCTCAAAATAATGAACGGCTTTCTCAAAATTCAGCTTCAGCTCCTCTGCCAGGGCATACCGGCCATAAACCCAGGATTTATCGATCGTGCGGATCCGCAGGCATCTGTCCAGGTGAAGGCTAAGCTCATCGAACCTTTCCATGTCCATGAGCAGGGCGGCGATATGAAAATAAGAATGCGGGTAAGAGGAGTCGCAGCGGATAGCCGTCAGAAAATGATTCTCCGCCTTGGCATAATCATCGAATTGCGTTTTATATAACCATCCCATAGAATTATGGGCCGGCGCGCTGTCAGGCTCCTCATATAAGATACTTTCGTATT
This sequence comes from Chitinophagales bacterium, assembly GCA_015655015.1. GTDB lineage: Bacteria > Bacteroidota > Bacteroidia > Chitinophagales > Chitinophagaceae > Puia. The sequence continues at coordinate 115,345 of JAATFV010000211.1, forward strand.
TCTTAAATGCTTCCGCGTAGTTATTATTCTTAATATCTGCTTCCGCTTCCAGGTATAATTCTTCTGAACTCGTATTCATAAGCTATCAATTATGTATTTACCAACCCAGCACCCACGCAAAGATCAGCGGGGCGACGATGGTGGCATCACTTTCAACAATAAATTTCGGCGTATGGATATCGAGCTTACCCCAGGTGATCTTTTCATTCGGCACAGCGCCGGAATAAGATCCATAGGAGGTGGTAGAATCCGAGATCTGGCAGAAATAGCTCCAGAAAGGAACATCATGCCATTCCAGGTCCTGGTACATCATAGGTACGACACAAATAGGAAAATCCCCGGCGATGCCGCCCGCGATCTGGAAAAAGCCGACCCCCTTTCCACCGCTATTCTCCCGGTACCATCCTGCCAGCCAGGTCATATATTCGATACCGCTCTTAACAGTACTGGCTTTTAGCTCGTTCTTTATAACGTAACTTGCAAAAATGTTGCCGGTTGTACTATCTTCCCAACCCGGAACGACGATGGGGATATTTTTTTTGGCGGCTGCTACGATCCAGCTGTCTTTCGGATCAATTTCATAGTACTGTTCCAGGTCTCCGCTCAGCACCACCTTATACAGGAATTCGTGCGGGAAATATCGTTCATTCTTCGCTTCCGCGTCCTTCCAGGCTTTTACCAGGTGCTTCTGCAAACGACGGAAAGCCTCTTCTTCCGGTATGCAGGTATCCGTAACGCGGTTATAATGATTTTCCAGTAAGTTCCATTCATCCAGGGGCGTCAGATCGCGGTAATTCGGCACTCTTTTATAATGACTATGGGCCACCAGGTTCATCACATCTTCTTCCAGGTTGGCCCCGGTACAGCTAATGATCTGTATCTTATCCTGGCGGATCATCTCAGCCAGGGAAATTCCCAATTCGGCCGTACTCATGGCCCCACCGAGGGTCACCATCATCTTACCCCCTTCCAGCAAATGCGTTTCATATCCTTTTGCAGCGTCCACCAGTGCAGCAGCGTTAAAATGCCTGTAATGATGCTCAATAAATTGAGAGACGGGACCTTTGTTCATAGTTGCGTTGTTTTGTAAGCCGCAAAAGTATACCTTTTTTTATCAAAAATGCGCCCTGCCGGACGCATAAGAAACACCGGGGCCCGGCCTTTCACGCCGGCCCCCTGGTCAAATACAAACCGGGTAAAGAGATCCTTTACTCCGTATCCTTTTTCGCTTTTGCATACACACTCCGGCTATCCGCTCCATTGGATCTCAGCACGATCTTTTTGTCGGCGTCCACCAGTGTGATATAATAACTCCAGTGTGATATAATAATTTGACTGATCATTCGATGTTATCTCAAACAGATCGGAGATCCGGAAGCCATTGTATTCTTTTTTCAGGTCGGTCAGCAGATTGATCGGAAGCTGTGAGGAGGTAAGGTTGCGAATGATGGCCTGAAGGTCACCGTTATTGTTGTAATAAGCAAACAGCACCCGGCCGTTCAGGGTGGATGTCGCCTGCAGGTATCAAACCCTTTACTGATCAGGCTGAGAGCTGATTTCTTAATGAAAGTTTAAAATACTCCCAAAGGGTGTTAAAATAAATTTCCGGTAGAACGATGCATTCGTTAAATTGTAAGAGTGAATTATTTAGCACATGCATACCTCTCTTTTGGCATACCGGAAATAGCAGTGGGTAACCTGATCAGCGACTTCGTTAAAGGGAAAAAAAAGCTGGATTATCCCACCGGCATTCAAAAAGGCATTACCCTCCATCGGGCCATCGATACATTTACAGACAGTCATGAGATCACGCGGCAGGCAAAAGTTTTTTTTAAGCCGGCCTATGGCCTCTATGCCGGAGCATTGACGGATGTCGTATATGATCATTTCCTGGCCATTGATCCCCATGAGTTCCCTGAGGAAGGGGGGGGGCTCAATACCTTTGCACAAAAGACCTATGAACAGCTGGCCCCTTTTCAGGCGCTCTTTCCGGAAAGATTTGCCCGGATGTTCCCTTACATGCGATCGCAGAACTGGCTATACAACTACCGGTACAAACAAGGCATTTTTAACAGCTTCACCGGTGTGTCCCGGAGGGCGGCCTATATGGCGCCTCCTGAGATGGCCTGCCAGATCTTCGAGGACCATTATCAGGAGCTGGAAGCCTGTTATGCTCTTTTTTTTCCGGCCCTTAAGGATTTTGCTTTTACCACCCTGCAGCAGCTGATGGATACGCTGCCGGTTGATTGACGAGGGCGGCGGAATGGCGGCAATGGGCGGCTACCCAGCTGACAGGCCGGGGTTGGCTTTGCAGCAACGGAATGAAAATCCCCTGTACCGAAAAATTGAAATAATTTCGTGTTATGTGTGGAATTGCCGGCATTCTATCCCCTAACCCGGCGAATATAACCCGGGAGCGTCTGCAAAAAATGACAGACGCCATCGCTCATCGTGGTCCTGACGGTGAAGGAGCCTGGATCAATGAGTCAGGCCTTACCGGCCTGGGGCACCGGAGACTGGCTATCATCGATCTGAGTCCGGCCGGCTCCCAGCCTATGCATTATCTGGATCGGTATACGATCATTCATAATGGGGAGATCTACAATTACCTGGAATTGAGAAACCTGTTAGGATCGAAAGGTTATTCCTTCCGGTCGCATACGGATACCGAGGTGATCCTGGCCGCTTATGATCATTATGGTCCTGACTGCCTGCAATATTTTGACGGCATGTTCGCCTTTGCGATCTGGGATGAAAAGGAAGGAAAATTATTCCTGGCAAGAGACCGGTTTGGCGAAAAACCGCTCTTTTTTTACAGGGATCGGGAACAGTTCCTTTTTGCCAGCGAAATGAAGGGCCTGTGGGCGGCGGGAGTGAAGAAGGAGAGCAACAAAAAGATGATCTTTAATTTTATTACCATTGGTTACACGCAAAATCCCGCCAATGGTTTTGAGACCTTTTATAATGGCATTTCCAAGCTGCCGGCGAGATCCTATCTTTTGTATGATGCGGCGGCCGGGGATATGAAAACATCCCTTTACTGGGACATCCGGATCGAAAATATCCACAACCCGGGAGAGGAAGACGTGCTCATGCAATTCAGCGGATTATTATCCGCCTCCGTGAACAAGCGGCTGAGAAGCGATGTCCCTCTTGGAACGAGCCTGAGCGGAGGCCTCGATAGCTCTTCGGTTATTGCCTGTATCCGCGGGCAGCAGGGACCTGTAAAAGATCTCCGGACTTTTTCTGCTGTTTTTCCCGGTTTTGAAAAAGACGAATCCTCTTATATCAAAATCGTCACCGACTATTTTTCGCTGGATAACGATACGACCACACCCTGCGCTCATGACCTGATCCGTGACTTTGAACGACTGGTCTATCACCAGGAGGAGCCTTTCCTGTCATCCAGCATATATGCCCAGTTCAAGGTATTCGAACTGGCCAGCCACCACCGGATAAAAGTATTACTGGACGGTCAGGGCGCCGATGAGCTCCTGGCCGGCTATCACAAATATTATCACTGGTACTGGCAGGAACTGTACAGGAACGATAAAAAGGCTTTCGCATTGGAACTGGAAGCAGCCAGGGAATCAGGTGTCTATGATCGCTGGACATGGCGAAACAGGCTGGCAGCAAATCTGCCGGTATATGCAGGTATATTTCTAAAGAAAAAAAGGACAGCGCAACAGCTAAAACGCAAAGACCTCTCAAAAGATCTCATTGAAAATTTCGGGGTTTCCTATTATGATATTCCTCATTTTGATAAGCTGAGCGGCATTCTCTATTATAATACATTTATGAATGGGATGGAAGAGCTGCTGCGGTATGCCGATCGTAATTCCATGGCCCATGGAGTAGAAGTGCGGTTGCCGTTCCTGAATCATGAGCTGGTGGAATTCCTGTTTTCTCTCCCCTCTCATTTCAAGATCCGGGAAGGATGGACAAAATGGTTGCTGAGAGCCAGCATGGAAGATCTTCTTCCGAAGGAGATCGTCTGGAGAAAAGATAAGACAGGTTATGAGCCCCCTCAGCAGGAATGGATGCGGGACCCTGTATTGCAGGAATATATGCATGAGGCAAGGCGGAGCCTCGTCAAAGCAGATATCCTGCAAGCGGCTGTCTTACACAAAAAAATTCAGCCGCAGGATGCACATGCGGCTGAAAATAATGACTGGCGTTACCTGGTCACAGCGGCTTGTCTGCAACCGTAAGCTGTGGATAAGGCAGCACCCGTCAGGAGCTATGCCTTTTTATACTTCTCGACAACCTGCAGATTCCCGTCTACATTTGATTTAACGGTGATCCAGGTCGTCGCATCCTCCAGCTTAATGTAATATTCTACCGTTCCATCCGTAGTCATTTCGGTGACGCCGAATACTTTTTTGTCTGCATATTTCTTTTGCAGCTTGCAAATAATATTAACAGGCAGGTTCCTCTCCGTATAGTACCGGAGAGAGCTTACAAAATTTCCTTCCTTATCATAGTCGATTTTAGTGAGGATGCCGTTCTCTGTAAAATTGACCGTGTATTTATCCCCTTGTTCCATCCATTTCACCTGCTGGGCATCCGGGAAGGTTTGTTTGAATGTTTTTAATAATTTTTCGCTGATGCTAAAGCCGTCATTGGCAAATACACCTGCCGACAGGGACAGCAGACAAAGAGATGCGAAGAGAAATTTCCGGAATGAGTGGCGCGATGTCATGGTGTTATTTTTAAAAAGATTTTAAATAGATCATTCGTATGACGTAAAGCTAGCTTCCTTTGTTACAGTCGTCAAGACAATATACATGTCTGGCACAAACCTTTTTTTAAGGCAGGGACAATAAAAAAAGGCTACCCTACCCAAAGCCGTAAAAAAAGTTTTAAGGCATGCGAAATAAGGTGCGAAATGGTATTTCCCATGTTGCTTATCCCGGGTTAAGCTTTTGTTAAACTGGATGACTTGCGGCGAAAAAGATTTTCAAATATGTTTTTCGCCGCGTCATGTCTCATATCTGTACACTTCGGCCGGGCCGAAGTGTACGGGGCTGACCCAAAAGGTCAGGCCTGGTAAAAAGTGAAAAATATGTGGCCCGCCCGTCCTGGCGGGCTATATATTTTTGGGGATGACGCCATTTTTTGAGGGGCTATTATGGCCAGGGGAAGGCTGGAGTGTCGATAACAG
>JAATFV010000230.1 GCA_015655015.1 Chitinophagales bacterium
ATAATCGAGCGAATAGTTCTGCACCGTACGATCGGCAAACAACGCTTCCGGAAGTCCATACCAGTGTTCCATCGAGGTCAGGCCTGCCCGGGCGCTGCTCAGCGCATTCCAGCCGCCCACGTAGGTTTGGGAATGATGCATTTTCGAGCGCAGGCCGAGCTTTTTGTTCTCGTCCAGGGCGGCCGCCATGATTTCAGGCGGAGAGCCAAAAAATTTTATTCCATCTGCGCCCTGTTTCGCATTCTCCCTCACCCACTGCCGCGCCTGATCAGGCGTAATAATGGGTGTCGGGCTTTTTTGGCCAAAACGCGTATAAGCCTTGATACGGGGAGCGGTGATTTCGTTTCGGCTGCTTTTTAATTTTTCCTCCAGCACCCAGTCCAGTCCGTTACTGCAGCCCGGGTCCACTATCGTCGTAATTCCATGCGCCATCCATAATTTGAAGACATATTCGGCGGTGGTCCCCTGCGCGGCTCCACCGATATGTGCGTGTGTATCTACAAAACCCGGCAGCAGGTACATGCCTTCGGCATTCAGCTCCTTACCCCCCGGTTTGAGCGCTGGCCTTTTTTTCGGATCGATGGGCAGCCCCGGGGTACCAATGACCTGCACGTCCACTATGCGATTATTTTCCACTACGATATCCACCGGACCCATCGGAGGAGCCAGTGTGCCATTTATCAGGGTTACCCCTCTGATGATGAGCTGGCTCCATGGCCCCTCCCCTTCTTTTCTGGGTGGCGCCTTGAGAGGAGACTGACTGCTGGCCGTTACGCCAAGCAACAAAACAAATAAACCAAGAATAGCGTTTATCCGGGATCTCATGTGTCATTTTTTAAGATTATCATTGAACAGTCGAAGAATTCTTTTATACTGATCGAACCAGGCGTTGGCATCTGCAAAATCATGATCTTCCAGGGGATAAATGGCCATTTCCCAATTATCTTTTTCCAACTCGATCAACCGCTGGCTCGTCAGTACCGCATCCTGGAAATTAACATTCATATCAATAACTCCATGGGTCATCAATAAATGCCCCTTTAGCCCGTCCGCAAACAACAGGGGAGAGCTTCTCTTGTACGATATCGTGTCATATAAAGGATCGTTCAATATTTCTGTTGTATACCGCTGATTATAATTAGACCAGTCATTCACCGCGCGCAGCGCAGCCCCGGCCGTAAAGACATTGCTCCTGGTAAACATCGCCATTAATGTCAGAAATCCGCCATAGGATCCACCGTACAGACCTACCCTATCCGGATTAACATGGTATTTCTGCACTAACAGCTTAACGCCGTCCACTAAACTCTCCAGATCTCTTCCTCCCATATGCCGGTAAATACCGGTGCGAAAATCACGCCCGTATCCCGAGCTGCCGGTATAATCGACATTGATAATCGTATAACCAGCATCCAACAGAAGATTATTGAACATATATTCCCGGTAATGATAGCTCCACCCATAGTGAACATTCTGCAAATAACCGTTCGAATGGACGAATACCACGGCCGGCCTGTTCGGGTCGGGTTTCGCAGGAACATAGACGTGCGCGTACACATCGGCCCCGGAGCTGTCCTTAAAAGACACCGTTTCCGGTATCTTCCACTTGTACCCATTGAAAGCGGCAGTAGTCGAATGCGTTACCTGTTGAGCTTTGGCGCCTGCCTTGTTTTCCTGCAGATACAGCTCCCACGGCTGATTAATATAGGAATACCTGATCGCGATCCATTTTTCATCCGGCGAAAGCGATGATTCATTTTCACCATCCATCGCCGTCAATTGTTCCGGTTCACCGCCGCTAACCGGTAATTTATAAAAATGATAAATGCCCGGATCTTTTTTGTTGGCAGTAAAATAAAAGAAGTGACGATCTTTCGACAACAGCAGCGATTGTACCTCATACTTTCCGGAAGTCAGCTGCTTGCGTGTATTGTTCTTAACATCCATCGTATAGATATGCGAATAACCCGTAGCCTCGCTTTGGAAGTAAAGCACATCGTCGTTTATCCAACCCAGGCTGACACTTCTGTTGATACCCGGACCCGCAACCCAGGCCTCATCATGTTGTCTGTCTATCTCTTTCAGTCCCCCCGTAAGAGGGTCAAGCAGCATAATCCATCGGTCTTTGTGGTCGGCTGCCACAATATTTACCGCCAGGTTCGAGCCCTTTCCATTCCAGACAAGGTCTGTGATCGTCAAATTCCTGTCCCTGTCCTCTTTTTGCAATTTCTGTTGTAAGGAAGGATAATTTCCCAGGTAGGCAGGTAAGTCTTTTACCCCTGGTATAGTTGAAATAGCAACCGGATAAATAGTATCCCTTTGCCTGTCATAGATATAACTTTTACTTTCCGGGCTATTGCTGCCCGCTTTGGTCCGGTTCGGAACAGCGACAGCATCCGTAAATCCCGACCTGGTGACATAATCGGCAACGATCACTGACCTGTTCTCCACGGGCCTTTGTATAGTAAAAATCACAAATCGCAGATCCGGACTGGCAGTCGCATTCGATAAGCGGCCGCCTTTTTCAAGAATAAAAGGTTTGGGATAAAATGAATTGATCTTCCTTTGTGACCGCCGAAGCAGTGCTGCTGCTTCATCCCTTGACCGGAGCGTTGAAAAATTGCGCAGTTGTTTCTGTTGGTATAATATATCATACTCGTTTTGTTTAACGCCATCTGCTTCACCCGGCCTGACCAGGTTTGTCAGTTGCACCAGCTCACCGCCATTCAGCGGAGTACAAAACAAATTATCGTCCCTTTGGTACACGATCATGGAATCGTGCATTGCAAACAGGGGATTGCTTTCCCTTTCCAACGTGTGAGTGACATATTTCCTTTCATGTCTGTTCAGGTCATTCAGGACAATATCTCCGAAGGTCTCGGTCAAAATTTTAGACCGGTCTGCCGAATACACTTCCCGGGCGCGGCCGGGCATCATAACGTTCCGGGTAACGGCTACCGAATCCGTTGATACCGGTCGAAGATCGCCAACGGACACTTTGTAAACAATATTGCTATTTTTAAAGTCAGGGTTCCAGTCATAATAGATCGTGCGACTGTCCGGACTCCAGTGAATATTTTCCGGAGATACCCCCGTCCACCTGTCGCCCCGCATGATATCCTGCAATTTTAATTCCTGGCCATAAATGAAAAATGGAGATAAAAAGAAACCGAAAAAAAATATCGCCGCTGGCTTTTTTTGTCTGATCATACAAAAAGGATCAATCTGAACAATCAATTAAAATTTGTCCCAAAACAATTTAGTAGTCATTAAATCACCCCCGATAGCATCCGATGCCGCCTTCCAGTTGGTCCCATTCAGCGTTTGTTCCGTCGAAGGATACAACAATCTCACCGGAACGATATTGACAAACGCATTTTTGGGAGCCGTTAACTTCGGCCAGTCAAGCCGGCGATATTCGGTCCATGCTTCCGGGCCCTGGTTGAACAAGGCAATCCATTTTTGCATGCCTATTTTTTGTTTCCAGTCTCCATCGGCGGTGGTATAGGCCACTGAAGGCTGTGCCAGATAAACATCCGCACCAGTGACGTTATAATAGGCAAAAGAAGCCCGGATCGCGGCATTATAATGACTCTCGGCATCCGCTGGCGAACCCACGATGCCCCTTTCTGCGGCTTCAGCCAGGAAAAACTCTACCGACGCATCATCCAGCAGGATACCCGGTACCACCGGCGTATAAAAGAGCGCCCCAAAATGGGAAAATGAATTGTAATCCACTGCCTGTCCATATGGAGCGCCAACGTAGTTACCGCTCACGGTAGTAAAATAAACAGCCCTTCTGGGGTCATTAAGACTATTCAGCTCATTCACATAAGGGGCAGCCGCTATGAAATCCTGCCGGTTTCCAACAGCAAGGGAAACCCACAACGGATTGGTATTCGGCTGCGCATTTAAATAGACCAGCTGTGCGTTATCACTATTGCCGGCAAACACCCCTCCGGCCACAGCATCCTTTACTGCTTGTGTGCCCAGCGTTGGATTCGCATCCAGGATACGCAAACCCATCTGCAGCAAAAGGGAATTCGCAAATTTTTTCCATTCGGCGGTCTTGTCTCCATAGAGAAGATCATAGGTCCCGAAGCCAGTCCCGGTTGTATTCAGGCTGTCGATTGCGCTGTAAAGCCTCTTGAACAGGTCGGTATACACGGTATTGGCATCGTCGTATTTAGGAGACAGGTTGTTGATATTCAGGGCATCCGTATAAGGAATGTTCCCGAACGCCTCTACCAGTTTGGAATAGGCGTATACATTCATGATCTCGATGAGTGCCGTCCTGTTCGTTTTCTGTATGGCGCTGGCCTGATCGATCGGCGTGGACGCAGCCACGACAGTTTTGGCAGTAGCAAGATTATTCACTACGTTGCTGTACCAGCTTGACCAGGTAAACTGGGTATAGTAATTAGTGCCATCCGTATACGTATTGCAGGAAACCTGTTGTGTTAAAAACCGGCTTATGCTGAACGGATCGCCTGTAGTTCCGTAAGTAATCGTTTGCGTCGCATCGGACGTCCATTTTACGGCATAGGCAAAAAAAGCTCCGGCATCCGCCTGCGTTGCGTCCTTCGTATCGGTATTGAGACGTTCTAAATTCTTGGAACACGAAGAACACAATATGGAAAGGACGAGTATGATTTTAATATTTCTCATCGTATAACAGTTGAATTATTTTTTAGAATTGAAGTTTAAGTTTCAATCCGATATTTCTTGTCGCGGGCAATGGCCCTAACTGGTACCCCTGAATATTACCTGCGCTCGCCCCTCCTTCGGGATCGGAATAGGGAAGGTTTTTATGAATGATCCACAGGTTAGTACCTATTGCCGAAATACTTAACCCGTGTATAAAGGAGTTCGTCAATACTTTCGCCGGAAGAGAATAGGTAAGGGAGGCTTCCCTTAGTTTAACATAAGACGCGTCATATACAAACGCACGGGCTGGTGATTTATTCACGCCAAGCGCATTGTTGTAGGCGTCAAGAGCCGTCCTTACCGTATTCTTCTTACCATTGGGATCCACCCCGTCAAGAATGATACCTCCCCCGTCTGACAGGGGATTTCTCATGGGCTTACCTAAATCGTTTAGACCCACCGTATTGACGTATAGACCGTTCTGATATCCGTACGCCATATCGCTGGAGAAAATATCTCCTCCATGTTGTATATCGATCAAAAAGTCAAGGCTGAAATTCTTATACTGAAAGTCGTTGCTGATACCACCCTTCCAGTCCGGATTTACGTTTCCCACGACATTATTTACCGTAGAGGTGATCTTATATTGCCCGGTAGTCTGGTCGATCACGCGCTTGCCGTTGAGGTAAACAAAATCTTTGCCCATCAATGTTCCGTAAGGATTTCCCAGCGTAGCATTGATAGTGACGTTGCCGCGTGGAGCAGCTAGCTGGAGATTATTCACACCTTCAAAAAGAGATACGACTTTACTGATATTCCTTGACCAGTTCACTTTTATATTCCAGGAAAAAAATTCCTTCTGCACGGCCGTTCCCCCAAGCATGATCTCAATTCCCTTGTTGTCAACCTCCCCCGCATTCACATACTTTTGGGCATAACCGGTTACGGGTGTCACCGCAACAGGAATGATCTGGTTTTTGGTATTTGTCTTGTAAACGGAAACATCTGCACGCAGTCTTCTGTTCTTAAAAAATCCCAATTCGACACCTGCTTCATAACTGCCTGTTTTTTCCGGCAACAGGTGATCATTGTTTTTTATACTATTCAATCCGTACATCGGTACGGAGCCGAAAGGAGTAGGCTTGTACAATATATCCACCAGACTTTGGGCAGGCGCGCTGTTGCCGACCTGGGCATAATTCATCCTCAATTTTCCATAGGTCAGCAAACTGCTCTTTATCAAATTGGAGAAGACAAAACTGGCAGCTACAGAAGGATAAAAGAAAGTACTATTGTCTTTCGGCAAAGTGGAAGCATGGTCACTCCTGCCGGTAACGTCCACGAAAATGGTATTGTCATATCCCAAAGACACCAGACCATATAGGCCGTTGACGCCGATATGCTGATCTGTCTCTACAGGGGCGGGAGGCTGACTGAAAGAATTAGCGATCGAATACAGCCCGTTTATGATCAGGCCTCCGGTGGTTTGCATATTAACCTGGCTGAAGTCATTGCGCCGTATATTGGTTCCGAATACACCGCTCACATTCAACTTGTCTGTAATATTTTTATTATAGTTCAACATTAAGTCATAATTGACTTCCGAAGAAACTATATTCCGCCTCGTATATTGGCCTACCTGGCCAAGGGTCCCGTTGTTTGTCCTTTCTTCCTGCAAATAGGAATAGCTGTCAGCGGAGATACGTCCGTCGACATTTAGCCAGGAATTGATCTTATAATTAAGTCCCATGCGCCCGTAAAACCGGCTCCGCTTATCCGATTCATAGTTTTGATATCTTACCCAATAGGGATTATCGATCGTCCCGCCTACGAAATTGGTTACATTTCTATGGGTCGTGAAATAGGCGTCCTTTAACTGCTTGAGATCAACATTCGTCTGCCACCATTCTCTTACTACGGCAGAATAGTTTCCACCGCTTTTCGACGATTCATTACCCGTTTCATTCCTGCCTATCCCCTCCGTTACTGAGTAATTGCCGCTACCGGAAACTGTCAGATCTTTAGTCGGCTTAAAGGAAACATTCAGATCAAAGCCGTTCTTCTTGATCGTACTATTCGGATCCAGTCCTTTCTGGTAATTATTCAGGTACGAGAAACGGTACAATCCGCCATCGCTGGTGCCTCCCGAAAGCGAGAACTCATTATTAGTGGTAACAGGCGTCTCAAAAAATGCAATAGGCCCATTTTTGGGGGCTGCCCAGGGAGTCGCCTTATGATAAAACGGCGATTGAACATCAAACGCATTCCATTGGTACACCATCAGACCCGGATCAAAAGGACCTCCGTACGATCCATATACCGCCAGCGGAGATACCAGGTCAGGCACGCCGTCGCCGTCGACATCCTGCTGATTAAAAAAAGCATTCAGGCCCGGGCCATATATTTTACCGTAGCCGGCCCCGTATTGTTTTTGATAGTCGGGCCAGGTAGATTTGTCGATTATCCCTACGGTAACATTGGAATTGGCTTCCATTACCGCTTTCTGCCCCTTGCTTCCTTTTTTTGTCGTGATGATAATGGCGCCGTTTGCGGCCCTTGAACCATACAGGGCGGTGGCGGCAGCGCCCTTAAGAATATTTACCGATTCTATATTGTCAGGATTTATGTCTGACGCCAGGTTCCCATAGTCATATCCGCCTCCGGACTGCGTCTGGCCAGTCTGATTAAATGTTGAGTTATCAATAGGCACTCCGTCAACAACAAATAAGGCCTGGTTATTACCCGTTAGCGATTTATTACCCCGTATAACGATGTTGGTTGATCCGCCGAAATTATTGTTCTGTATAACCTGCACCCCGGCGGCTTTCCCTGAAAGCGCATTCGTCAGGTTGGTGGCAGGCACCCGGTTGAGATCGGCCCCGGAAATCTCCTGGCTTGCATAACCCAGTGACTTTTTTTCGCGGGAGATCCCTAACGCTGTGACCACCACCTGGTCAAGCTGCTTGTTCGTCTTGTTGAGCTGTATTACAGCCGGAGACATAAGCCCGTTGACTCTGATACGCTGCCCTTCATAGCCTACATAGGTTATTATAAGCTCGATCCCCGGATTCACCGCGATAGAGAATGATCCGTCCGGATTCGTAACAACCGCCTTTCCGGAAGGACCGGCTTTTACAGTTGCCCCCGAGACCGGAGACTGGTCATCCGCCGAGACAACTTTTCCCGATAAAACCTTTCCCTGGGAAAAGCAAATGGAACAATAAAATAACGGGATGATAAAAATGACCCATGTTTTCATTTTAGCAGTTTGTTTTGGTGAATAATATATGATGCAAATCCCTTGCTTCCCGCCGGATCATATAGCGCAGTCGTGCCATGCAATTATTTCTCGATATGCTTCCAATCCATCAAGCTGCCAGGCAACGGTTAACGAGAAAATACGAACATATTATATTTCGTAATGTGAAATATTTCAAGGGTTATGAATAAAATTCGGTTGTAGTAGTCGAAGTTTCATAAAAAATAAACACCCAACTACCTATAAATTGACTTTTGTTAATTTAATATTAACATGTTTATAAAATTTAATTCATTCGTAGCCCCAAAAGAAGAAAGGGTAAAATCTGAGTAGAATTAGGTAAAAACATAGAATACATTTCGAATCAGCTGCATGAATTTTAGTTCGCACAGCAAAACATTTCCCCATCAATAATTTTAAAATCGAAATTTGTATGAGAAAAAGACTCCTTGTAACACAGTTAACTGTTCTTTGTATTTCGGTTTGCGCGATCGCGCAACGGCCGCCGGCTCCTGGAAGAGACAGGATGGCGACTAATTCTGATCCCGTATATCAAAACCCGCTGCCTCCGTCAAAAAAAGCGGTATTAGCGCCGGATAGCACGGTAATTACCAGGCATACCTCCGTTATCAGAGGCGCCAGTTTACCCTATACAGCCTATGCGGGTACCTTGCCTGTCTATAACGAGGAAGGATCACCTATTGCGGGTGTATTTTACACGTATTATGAAAGAGAGGGCATCGAAGACCGGACGAAGCGCCCTTTATTGATTTCTTTCAATGGAGGTCCCGGAACGGCTTCGCTCTGGATGGAAATCGGATACACCGGCCCGCGATTGCTGCAAATTGATGATGAAGGCAACCCGATTCAGCCTTATGGCATGCGGGACAATCCTTACTCTTTACTCGATGAAGCGGACATCGTTTATGTAGATCCTGTCAACACCGGTTATTCCAGGAAAACGGGAAAAGAAGTTCCGGGCAGCTTGTTTTTCGGAGTAAATGAAGATATAAAATATCTGGCCCAGTGGATCAGTCTCTTTGTAACAAGGTATAACCGCTGGAAGTCCCCGAAATTTATAATAGGGGAAAGTTATGGGACTACAAGGGTTTCAGGACTTGCCCTGGAACTTCAAAAAACTCAGTTTATGTACCTGAACGGGGTTATATTGGTTTCTCCCACAACGCTGGGTATTGATAGACCAGGTCCCCTGGCCGGAGCGCTGAAAACCCCCTATTTTGCAGCCACCGCATGGTATCACAAACAATTGGCCTCAGAATATGAACAAAAGAAAATAGAAGATTTCCTGCCCGAGGTAGAAAATTTCACGATTAATGAATTGCTTCCTGCCCTGGCAAGAGGTGGTACTTTAGACAAAGCGACACGTACGGCAGTCGCCGGCAAATTGGCAAAATATACGGGCGTGGATGCCATGGTCTATATGGCCAATAATTTGGACGTTTCTTCACAGCAATTCTGGAAAGAACTACTTAGAAAACAGGGCCATACCATCGGCCGGCTCGATTCACGTTACTTAGGGCTGGACAAAAAGAACGCTGGTGAGATCAGCGACTATAATCCGGAACAGGTGGAATGGAATAACGCCTTCTCACCCGCCATGAACGACTACCTGAAAAATGAATTGGGATATAAAACGGATCTGAAATACTATGTTTTCGGACCGGTACGTCCGTGGAATCAGGAAAACAACAATACCGGCAACGACTTAGGCGATGCCATGAGGCAAAATCCCGCGCTGCATCTGCTCGTGCAATCCGGCTATTTCGATGGGGCATGCGATTTCTTCAATGCCAAATACAGTATGTGGCAGATAGATCAGGGCGGCAATCTGCAGGATCGTATGGAATGGGCGGGTTATGAAAGCGGCCATATGATGTATTTAAGAATGAAAGACAGAATAAAGGCCACCGAAAAATTAAGAGCATTCATTAAATCAGCTATCAACTTCGGCAGCCCGATCAAGTACTGACCGGCAATCGGATAAATGCAGGGAAAGCCGCCTCGAAAGTTACAGAGGCGGCTTTTTTATTAATCAGCCATCCCCTCCCGGATTAGTCAGCCATCCCTTCCCAGGCGGGTGGCTTTAGACCAAGCAAATGGGTCACAAAAAAATCCCTTCTTTTGTGCTCCCCATAATCGCCACCCAGTGAATGATCCATTCCGGGTACTTCAAGGAAGTCAAATGTCTTATTTGCTCTTATCAGGGCATTCATCAATTGTAATGTGGACTCGGGGGGAACATTGGTGTCCATCTCGCCCAGAATTAATAACAGCTTCCCTTTAAGACGATAGGCATTCGTAACATTGGATGATGCGGCGTATTGTGGTCCTACAGGATACCCCATCCACTGCTCATTCCATGACAATTTATCCATTCGGTTGTCGTGGCAGCCGGAGGAAGACACCGCTACTTTATAAAATTCGGGATGAAATAACAGCGCGGCGACAGCGTTCTGGCCGCCCGCGGAATTGCCGTATATACCGACCCGGGAAGTATCCATGCAGGGATACTGCTTTGCTGCGGCCTTAATCCATCGGATACGATCGGGAAAGCCTCCGTCCTTTAAATTCTGCCAGGCAACATCGTGGAAAGCTTTAGAACGATTGGAAGTTCCCATCCCGTCAATCTGCACAACAATAAAACCGAGCTCCGCGAGTTCACTGAGGGCTGTCCACGTGCGATAATCGCCCGATGCCGGTGGCGAAATAAAACTTTTCGGCACGAATGAGTTATGAGGGCCACCGTAGATATACTCGATAACAGGATATTTTTTCTTTGGATCAAAATTGCCGGGCCTCACAATGATTCCCCATATATCAGTAGAATCATCTCTGCCTTTTGCATGAAAAGGCTCCGGTATCTTCCATCCCGTCTTCTGCAAAGACGTAATATCCGCTTTTTGAAGATTCATTATAATTTTCCCATCACCCGATTTTCGCATTACCGTTGTCGGTGGAGAATCGATGCGGGAATAAATATCTGCAAAAAAGCTGAAATCCGAAGAGAAAAATCCAACGTGATTCGCATTTTCCGGAGTAAGATCCCGTAAGTCCGAACCATCAAAATTGATACGGTAATAGTGGAGAAGATAAGGGTCCTCCCCCTCCTTCATACCACTGCCTGTAAAAAGAACCGTCCGTTTTTTTTCATCGACATGTATAACATTCCTCACAACCCATTTTCCTTTAGTGATCTGGTTTAGGATTTTCCCAGTTATGCCGTCATACAGATATAAATGATTCCAGCCATCTCTTTCCGATGCCCAGATAATTTCCCTGCCATCACTAACATCATACCGGTAGCGTTTATTATTGTAATTGATAAAGGTATTGCTGGACTCCGTTATTACGGCTTTCATTATGCCTGACTGCGCATCCACCGAAATCACCTGATATAATTGACAACCCCGCCTGTTGTATTCAAAAGTAAAATTCTGACTGTTGCTTCTCCAAACAGGCAGGCTGAGGTTATATTGCTGATCCAGCGTAAGCCCCGAAACCGGTATTTGTTTTTTATCCGTTATATCAAATAGTTCGGGTGTAAACCGGGGTAACCTGTCCCCCGGCTTTAAATAGTTTCTTGTATGCAATTTTGGCTGTAACTGATCAGCAGGAGAAGATTCGATCAGATAAACCAGGTGCGCCTCCGCCGGAACTATTTTGTATGTTGCCAGTTTTCTGGAATCGGGCGACCATTGCATATAAAGCTCCGAATAGTATTCTCCCGGCGACCCGTCATAACTTAGCTGAACGGGAGTGGTATCTCCTTTTACCTGCTGAACAAACAGGTTACCGTATCTGATAAAAGCCTTTTTTAGCCGGTCGGGAGAAATAATAATTTTATCGGGAATCTCTTCTCTTTGAATCCTGGGATTGCCGGGTAACCCGGTCTCAGCATGGCCCTGTTTAGTACATTGCTGGTTCGCCAGGTCATACTGCCATTTTTCACCATATGCCTCGAATTCTATGACCCGATCGTTATTCGTGAAACTTATGTCATCAAAAGGGAGCTTGTCAGCATCCGTTTTCCTGCCCGACCGGCTCGAAAGACTTTCGGCCAGTAACGACCGGTCAAAGGCAGGATGCTGACTTAATGAATCGACATTTACGACCATAAAAATTTTTCCCCCGGGCGTATTTTGTAGGTACCAGCACTTATTTTCATTTCCAATCCAGTGAAAGGACTCCGGACTATAATATATCCTGGAATTCATGGCCCCCCTGATCAAATCGGCGCGCAGGTAATCGGCCCTCCTGCCTTGTGCATGCAAGGACAGCCTCATAAAAAATAAAATAGCAATTACAACGTTGGTGTATACTTTTACGCTCATCAGGTATAATATTTTTCTGTTCCCAAAACTTGAAATTGTTTCCAAAACTTGCAAACTGTTTCAAATTTCAAAATTTAAAATATTCACCCCTGTTCATTAATTGATCAATATTTATCATATTTTACCCTATTGGCGTAAGTTTACGCTTCGCCGGCGGCAGAGCCGGGTGGAAACACACCACTTTATCTCTAACAATTGATATTTATTTTCTTTTCCGCCTGATCAGCAGCAGGGCAGCGAATATTGCCAGGATGGCAGGCACTATCCATACATACACGATATTAAGCACATTGATCTGTTTGATCGTAACAGTAAGTTTTTTATCGCGGGCGTCCGGTCTCGTTGTTTCCAATGGATATTCACCGCCCCCCAACCAGCGGAAGATAGCGGTGCTGAATTGGAAATTAGCGGCGCCATACCTTTTCAGCTCCATATTGTTGATGAGATCAGCGTCGCCCGCAACGATGATACGCTGTTCCTTGTTATTGACCTTTCTGACAAGGCTGATAACCGAAGTGATCGGCCCTTTTACATCTCCGTCCGCAGGCGAGAACGTAATTAAGCCTCGCTCTTTCTGACGGCGGCCGGGAAAAGGACGATCCTCTGTCTCGTCTTTGGATCTGTGCGTCGAATCTACCCGGGCCGTCATCATCATTTCCGGGTCATACGGCTTCATCCTTTTCCAGCTGATCTTCGGTAATGTTTTGAGTAAAGGCTGAACGGAAAAACCGCTGCTGTCGGACCACGTCAGGCCCGCAGCATTGGGCATGAACACGCGCATGCTGTCATTCGCCGCTTTTTCCAGTAGCTTGTAAAAAGTGGCGGCAAAGGGTGTGATCTCGCCCTTTATCATATTGGGTTCGCTCCTGCTCTCTTGTATCAGCAAGCCGTCCGATAGCTGCACCCCTATTTCTTTCAACAAGGGATTTGTCATTGCCAGTCTCCCCGGCTCTCCGGCAATCAGCAGGTTCCCGCCATTTCGGATATAGTTCATCAATTTTACTTTGGCAGCTTCCAATAGCTCTACTTTAGGGTCCGCCAGTACCAGTACGGAGATATCTGTCGGAATGTCCTGTGTTTCCAGTACAACGCTCTCTACATCAAACCCCTGGTTTACCAGTGAATAACGGAAAGTGGGTGCATTGGTGAGCAGCTTGTAGTCACGGTCGGCCATATTATCGATCTCCCGCTCGAGATCGCCGGTCACGAATGCCACCTTCGGCAGTTTTGCGTTTTGCAGGCGCTTGAATGCAGTGGCGATCTCCGTTTCACCCGGCCATACCTGCACATCATCGAATACCCGCAACCAGGCCTTCTGCCCCTTCCATTTCAGCTGCATCACATACCGGTTGGATTCCGGTCTGAGGTCGATCTCTTTTCGGATCTCCGGCGGAGTCAGGTAACTGCTGAGATCCATATCGTACCTTTTCGCATTTTGATCTGCGATCTCTTTCAGATTCTTTCCGGGATAGGTTCTGAAAAGATAAGGATTGTTGAGAGCGCTGTCATAATAGCTGACAGATCTTATCTTGATATTGTCTTTAAAGCGCATGTAAGGATCCCAGCGCGAAAGATTTTGATTGTAGCTATCCGGATCGCCCAGAAAGTAATACTGATCTACGAGGTTGGCATAAGCCGTTATTTCCAGTGGCTCATTGCCGAGGTCTTTCAGGATGCCCTGTACGGGAGGGGTAATGGTATTGGTTTTGTAGTATGTTGCATCATAATAACCGATAAAACCCGGAATGGAAGACAGATAGCCAACCAGCAGCCCGATCGCTGTTACCGTTACATAACGCATCGCTTTCACCGTCCAGGGTTTGGATTGCATGCCATCTTTAAGCTTGTAAACGCTGAAGCCGAGGAACAGGAATATGATCACGAGGAAATATACGATATCGTTCGTGGTAACCAGACCCATCAGCATTTTTTGCGTACGGCCATTGATAGACAGGAAATAAGTAAGCTCCCGTACAAATGCGATGCGTTGCCAAAGACCGCCAATATAGCTGAGGATACCGATCATAATGAACGTGCAGATCGCAGCGATCACCTGGTAGGTGGTTAGCGTAGACATGAACAAGCCGATGGCTGCATAGGCGCACAACAGGAGGTAGAAACCCAGTATGCTTGTCATTAGCATGCCTGTCTCGGCATGCTGGATATGAAATATACCTGAAATGATGAAGACGCCTACGATCGCGACGAGGATAACGCTGTACGCCATCATCGCGAGGTATTTACCGAACACTATCTGCCGTACTTTAATAGGCGAAGAATAGAGCAGCTTGATCGTTCCGCTTCCGGTCTCACGGCTGATGAGGCTCATCGTGAGCAGGGGAATGTAGAGATACAGATTCTGCATCACATGGCCGAAAAGACCTGATGGACCGAGAAAAACCTGCGAGGTTAACTTCGTCAGGAACATGGCGCCGATACCTCCGAGCTCCTGCGTCAGGGCAATACTTTTTATTTGTCCCACGTACATGATCCCGCATTGTATGAAAAAGACGATTATCAGGAACCAGGCGATAGGTGAGTAGAACAGCGTGAGTAACTCTGTTTTAGCTATTCTGCGAATTGTTTTCATCTGTAATTATTTAATTGCTCCCACGGTCCGGCGAAACGCCGGACCGTGGGAGCGCTGGATCAGTTGTTAGGTTGAGAAGATAGTTGTTTGAATATTTCATCGAGCGCGGATTTGTCAAAGCCGATCTCACGCAGGCGCCAGCCGTGCTGAATGCTTGCGGCCACCACGTGTTCCGCGATCTCATGATCGCCGTTGAAGTACAGGCGTATCTGCCGTTCTGTGAGGAAATCAACCCTGGTAACGCCCTCCAGTTTTTGCAGCTCTATGGCCGGAGGAGGGTTTTCCAGGTACACCAGCATGCTATGCGGTTCCGCGTAGTTATTGAAAGCCTCCATCGAATCGGAGAATACGATCCTGCCGGCTTCGATCATCCTGATCTCATTACAAAGTATCTGTACTTCGGAAAGGATGTGAGACGAAAAGATAACCGCTCTCTCCTGTGCGATCTCCCTGATCAGGGCCCTTACTTCAATGATCTGGTTGGGGTCAAGGCCATTGGTAGGTTCGTCCAGCACTACCAGCCTCGGTTTGTGCACGATGGCCTGCGCAATACCCACCCGCTGTCGGTACCCCCCGGAGAGGTTACGTATCAGACGGGTACTGTAGTGGTCTATCCCGCACCGTTCTTTGGCCTCCCGGATGGCTGAAGGCATTTTTTCTTTTGACATGAGCCTTAAGCCGGCACAATAGAGAAGATACTCGTCAACGGTAAGTTCCATATACAACGGCGGGTTCTGCGGGAGAAAACCGATCAGCTTTTTTGCTTCTTCCGGTTGTTCCTGCATGCTGATGCCGTCGATGTACACCCGGCCCTCCGTCTGGTTCAGCGCTCCGCATAGAATATTCATAGTAGTAGACTTGCCTGCTCCATTGGAACCCAGCAGTCCTACTATACCCGTAGAACTGATCTCCATGTTGATGTCGCGAATAGCCCAGGCCCTGGAATATCTATGCGACAAGCCTTCTATTTTAACGATTGGTTTATGCATCATTGGTTCTTTATATAATTTTAATTCCTCTCCCTGTAAGTAACACTGGTGATCTTGCCTAATCCGGTCCATACGTTCGTGCGCGTCAACGCCGCATTTATCGGCGGCACGGAATACTGTTCCAGTGTACCGTTGCTGCCTTCGGCGCCTGAAGGATCATAAGTGCCGACATTCAGCAGCTTGCTCCAGTCGGCGTATTTTGTGAACGATGCGCTGGCGAAAAACGATTGGAATGAGAGATAGGTGATCCGGGCGCTTCCCTTATCCAGCATCAGGAAACTGGTTTTAAGGAAGGGATCATACTCGTATACTTTACCTCCAACGCTATAAAAAAGATAGCCGAGGTCGGGACTGACCGCAAAATGTTCCGCCTTGTCTATATCCGTACCGGTGATCTGTTCATTATAGCTGACCAATTTCATGAAGGGGCTGAAGCGGACCATGTAGTAAGTGGTCGTGCCGGGATCTTTCATGACTGCATATGCATTACCGTTCAGCTTACCCTCCATGTACACCATGTCTCTTCCAACCGGGAAGCCGGAAGCCGGCGCCATATCGGTGACATTCACTCCCGACAGGGAAAAGGAGGTGAAGGTGCGTTTATCCATGTTATATATCGTTGCATACAAATAATACATCGGTACAATGGGGAAAGCCTTGAAAGGGGTTGCTGCACCAGCATAAATATTTATAGGCACGTATGGGAATGTAGGATATTCAAACCCGCGTTTGTAGATATTGGCGCCCTCAGAGAGGAACATCATTGGCGTGATCCCATACTGAATGCCTCCGGAAAGATTCAAAGGCATAAAATCTGCAGGTATCTGACCGGTTATTTCATTGCGGAAATTGTATTGGTCAATATAACCAAACGTTTCAGGATTCAGCCTGTAGGTGCCGGTTTCCGTAACGAGGTAAATGAGATAGGAGTCCGGGGTCTTGGCAAAATACTCGCTCTCCATACAAAAGACCTGGATGGGTTTGCCCTGAACAGGCAGCTGAGAACCCATTTCTGTAAGTATGTCTGTATGCTGCTTATAAGTATTGTCTGTGCGGTTATACGTGATCATATCCAGTCGCGACTTTCCGCTCACCTCATTCAATACAAGGAAGCCTTCAAAGATCTCGGTGATTATCAGCAGCTGGGTTCTGATTGCATATTGTACCCCGGTTGTTTTGTCCGTTACGATGAGTTGCAGCGTATAATTTCCGGGAGGCTCTTGCAGCTTCACATTCAGGATCTTGTCTGTCGAGATCACAGAATCCTTACTGTTAAAGTAGAGCGACCATTCATAAGAGTATGACTTTTGGGCGCCACTGGTGTCCAGCGTGCCTTTTATCTGGGGAGATACAGTTAGCGGCTGACCGAATTCGACTGAATATCCGTTCGTCGTATCGAAATTTAAAAATGAAAGTTCGTTGATAGGATGATAATTGTAATTGCCTTTATCCTTGTAACAGGATACGGCAGCAATGCACAGAACCATCATTATAACAAGGTATTGTATTTGTTTCATACCATTCGTGATTTATAAATTACAAATAAGCTTACTGGTACGTCGTCCCCATCTTCATGGGCGTTCCGTCTTCGTCCAAAATGATATTGCCCTGATTCGCCTGATCAGCAAGGTAGCGGCTTGTCAGCGAGGCATAATAAATCGCTTGTGCACGTTGCTGGTTCGTAGGCGAGGCGACAGACCAGAAATTCAACGGCATGCCAAGCTGATCATGTATCAGCATCACCTTCTTTAAGCTGAACGTACCGAAGTAAATGGAATACACATCATCCCAGTAGGGACCCGCAGTCAATATGTCCGACATCGAGATGGTGAAAGTCAGCATGGCTGAAGTATCGATGGTACTGGTCGTCATAATCCTGTATTGCAGATCCGTTTGGAAGTCCCCGCTCTGCTGCAGCCGCAGGATAAGTTTTTTAGTGCTGGTCGCCAGGTCCGGAGATCGTAACAGCCGTACAGGCAGCGAATC
>JAATFV010000226.1 GCA_015655015.1 Chitinophagales bacterium
ACATCCGCATAGATTTGGGTCGTACTGATTTTTGTATGCCCGAGCATTATTTGAACCGTTTCTAAAGGAACACCATTTTTTAGCGCAACTGTTTTTGCGAAAGTATGCCGCGCCAAATGGAAAGTCATGTTTAAAACAATGCCGAATATCTCCATCAAATTTTTAAGGCATCGGTTGACCTCCTGATTGGTCACAGACGGAAAAATGGTTCCCCCGGAAAGGGCATTGCCGCTCTCCCAATACTTATCAATCATACTGGTTGCTGTCTTTAAAAAGGGAACGGCGCAGAATTCATCTGATTTTGTCCGATAAATTTTACACCAGAGGGTTCCATCATCCGCTCTTTCCAAGTCCGTTGCAGATAGGGCCATTACATCCGCGAAAGCAAGACCGGTATAACAGGAAAAAATAAAAAGGTCCCGTATATATCCCAGTTTCTCGTTAACAAAATAGTGCTGGTCAATAGTGATTACCTCTTCCAGGGTTAGCTTCTTTCGCTTGGATTTTTTTACTCCGCAACTGTACTTTCCAAAAGGATGTATCTTAAGCCATTCGATTTCTACCGACCAATTGACCATGCGTTTGAAACGTTGAATATGCTTTGCCAGTCCATTCCCTTTGCAGGGATCATGTTCTTTGATGGGATGGTTGCGGACATAATGTTCAAAATCGGTTGCCAATTGCATATTCAACTGAGATAGGTAAATATCCCCTCCGGGATATTTAGTGGGGATAAACAGAGTCACATAGTCGATGGTGGTTAGATAGTTTTTGTAGGTTCCCCATTTGAGCTTCGGCTCCCAGATCTCTTTATAATAGGTCATTAATTCCAGGAGGGTATGCCCCTTTTGTAAGGTATGTATGCCCAGGTAGGCCGCCTTGACGGATTCGGCCGTGATTAAAGCCCCGCTGTCTTCCAGCATCCGGTACTTTTCTTTTATTTTAAAACGCACATCGTCAATATAATCATTGACGGCCTTTACCTCGATGGTTTTGCCCTTTACCGTTTCTTCTTTAGGGTTCCAGGCACCTGCATCAATCTGTTCCTTAATAGATATTTCTTTGCGCTCCCCATCGACCGAAATACGGGCATAGATCAGGGCTTTCTTGTTATTTTCCTTACACCGCCGGATAAGGAAATCAATACCGAATGAATGTGTTGATCTCATACAACATAATTTGATAGGTTTTGAAATGATTTGAATTCACTCTTCACTTTCTTTGTCAGGCCGCACGTTCGAATCCTTTTCGAATCCTATCAAAAAAGGTCAAATAAAATTAACCTAATGATATATGATCCAATGAATTACGAGCCATCCAGTGAGTTCAAAGGCTATGCCAGAAACAACTCACCGATTTGCTCACCGGAGTTTGGCTATTTTTTGATATAAAAGGGGAAGGCTATAACGAAAGAAGCCTATAAATAATCAATATTTATAGGCTTCGAATCAATTTGATGAACTTTTAGTCGGGAAGACAGGATTCGAATTACTCTTAAAGCCGGGATCGAAGTTCCTGTAAATACGCGGGGGCATGGAGCAGGCGGCTGCCATACCAGCTGAAGATCTCTCCGTCTACCAGCCGGATCGTGGCATCGGTGAGGACTTCTCTAATTTCCGCGATATGCCGTTCCTTGAACGGGTAGGGTTCCGAGGAGAGGAGGACGAGCTCGCAGCCTGATTTTTTTAATTCCTCCAGTTCAATGGAGGGATAACGGGCCTGATCATGGAAGATGTTGGTAAAACCGGCTATTTGCAGCATCGTCTGGATGAAGGTGTCGCCTCCAGCGACCATCCAGGGGTTGCGCCAGATGAAATAGGCGGTGCGGGGGGATGCGGCGGGGCCTTGAGGTGATCCGGCAGAGGCTTCGGCAGGTGAGATACAGGCAGTTGGGATGCCCAATCTGAGGCCGGCAAACCGTCGATCGATCTCTTCAGCCAGTTTCAGGGCGGGCTGGATTTTGCCGGTGAGGTCACCTATGTTACGGATCATTTCGAGTGCATCGGGCACTGTTTGTACATCACTTACCCAGACCGGATAATGGCGCATCAATTCTTCGATCTGCTCCCGGTTATTTTCTTCTTTGTTGGCAATGATGAGGTCGGGTTGCAAGGCCCGGATGATTTCCTGGCGGATATCCTTTGTGCCGCCTATTCTTGTTTTGTACCGATACCAGGAGGGGGGATGGACACAAAATTTGGTAATGCCCGCTACTTCTTCTTCCAGTCCGAGCGTATAAAGCAATTCGGTCTGTGAAGGTACCAGGGAGATGATACGTTGGGGCGGATGATCGAGGGTGATCGTTCGGCCTAGCTGGTCTGTAAAGAATGGCATGTCAAAAAAATATGACTGCAATATATAGAGAAAGAGGCGGTCCGGGGGAAGGTCCCGCTGGAGATGTGGCATGCCCGTGGGCATTGGAAAGAAATGTAGTGTCTTCCCTGAAGGCCTCCTGCTAAATTCACGCACTAATCAGAGTCTAGCAGGAGGGTACTGGAGTTAAAGCAGATTGGTTTGGTTCACTTCGGATTGGATGCTGCTTCCTGGTTTTTCTTTTGGACGTTGGATCTTGGATAGTCTTTGTTAGGTTTTTGGATGTTTCAGGTTTTTCAAGGATAATTTCGATTTTTTTCAGGAACAGGGTTTGGGTTCTTCTTTTGGATTTTTGGACTTTAGATCTTGGTTTTTCGGTTTTTCAATGGTCCTGGATCTTTAACGGGTTTGTTGGTTTTTCTTTCGGACTTTGGATCTTTAACGGGTTTGCTGGATCAGCGCCTACAGTTCAGGGCCTTTTTCGGAAGCATGTATCGTTAGCGTTTCAACAGAAATTGGATTAGAAGGATAAAGTAGAAGTTGACTGATACTGGATTTTATCACCTTGGAAATTTCTTAGGTATTGGGTTTTGGTTTTGTTGGATGTTGGATTTGTTTTGGTTTTTTTAGGATATCGGGTGATTGATATTTATCAATCAACTTCTATATCAAAAATAATTTGTTAAAGTTGGAAAGACAATAGAGTTTTTGCTCGATTTTTTTACAGCAGGATTTACTAAGATGTTCGTAATTACTGCGTTAGATAATAGTAGGATTTCGATGATACTTTATAGGGATTATACGATACGTGGGGCGAAGTGGCTGGAAATTAAGAAGTTGTGGGGGGAGGTGACGCCTTCGGCGTCGGGGGAGCGGGAGCTGTACAGATGAAAACTTCGGCAAAGCGTCGTTCCTCGCTTTACCTCGTTCGTACCCTTCGCTTGGCTCGGGTAGGGCTAAGCGCCTACGGCGCTTATGATGTCATACTTCGTAACAATGTGATAGTTGTTGCTATCATCTTTCCCCAGCACAGCTCCATTTTCCCGGGTGATGAGGCTGCTCAGCCTTTCCACGGGGGTGTCAAAGGAGACTACGGGGTAAGATTTTTCCAGGATCTCTCCGATCTTTTTGGTTTTGATGTCCATCCCGTTATTCATAATGCGGGCAAATAGTCCGCTCTCGCTGATTGCGCCGATCAGTTCGCCTTTCAGGAGTACGGGGATATTCTCCACATTGTATTTCTGCATGAGCTCGACCGCTTCCGCTACGGTCTGTTCCGGGGTAGCTGTGATCAGGCGTTTGGCTCCCCGGCCTGAGATGATGTCTTTAAAGGTTTTGACAGCCATGAAACCTCTCTCCATCATCCATTGGTCATTGTATATTTTCCCCACATAGCGGCTTCCGTGGTCGTGGAAGATCACTACCACCAGGTCGTCTTTTTTCAGCAGGTCTTTTAGCTGGAGCATGCCTTGCAGGGCCGTTCCTGCGCTATATCCGCAGAATAATCCTTCTTCTTTGGCAATACGGCGGGCCATGATGGCGGCATCTTTATCCGTCACCTGTTCAAAAACATCCACATATTTCATATCGTAATTCTGCGGTACGAAGTCTTCCCCGATGCCTTCGCTGATATAGGGATGTACCTCATTCATATCGATCTCTCCCGTGCGGAAGTATTTGGTAAGCAGGGAGCCGAAGGGGTCCATGGCCCAGACCTGTATGGCGGGATTCTTTTCTTTCAGGAACATGGCTGTGCCGGTCACTGTTCCTCCGGTGCCGGTAGCTACGACCAGGTGGGTGACTTTTCCATCGGTCTGTTCCCAGATCTCCGGTCCGGTCGTTTCGTAATGGGCCAGCCTGTTAGCCAGGTTGTCGTATTGATTGGAGTGGAAGGAATTGGGGATCTCTTTGGCCAGGCGGCGGGCGATGGAGTAATAGGAGCGGGGATCTTCCGGTTCCACATTGGTGGGACAGACGATCACTTCGGCGCCCAGCGCTTTCAGGATATCGATCTTTTCTTTGGATTGTTTGTCCGTGGTGGTAAAAATACACTTATATCCTCTTACGACAGCAGCCAGGGCGAGGCCCATCCCGGTATTGCCGGAGGTGCATTCAATGATCGTTCCGCCGGGCAGTAATTTTCCTTCCTGCTCTGCGACTTCCACCATTTTCAGCGCCATACGGTCTTTAATGGAGTTGCCGGGATTAAAATACTCCACTTTGGCCAGTACGGTGCAGGGCAGATCCCTGGTTAATTTGTTAAGGCGGATGAGCGGTGTATGCCCGATCGTCTCCAGAATATTGTTTTTGATATCCATATTGCTGTTTGTTCGTGGTAAAGGTATGATTTTGGCCCCGTTCACCGGCCGGGATTTTAGGGTTCCTGATCCCGGATGTTCAGAATGGAACCTTGTTGATAAATCAAAATTTTTTGTTTCAATTCATCCTTTACATTTGCTCCCCGTTACAGGACATTTCCCCCGGGAGGAACCCCTGATAAAAGGTGATCTTTCCCGGGAAAACCAACAATAATAATGAACTTCGGCCTACCTCAAAAATAGAAATTATACTATGGAACCTACCTATATACAGAAGATCGCTGAGAAGACAAATCTGCGGTTAAACCAGATCAACAACGTATTTGAACTGCATAGCGGAGGGGCTACGATCCCCTTTATGGCCCGTTACCGTAAAGAGGCTACGGGCAATATGGACGAAGTGCAGATCAATGATGTGGTCGAGCAGATCAAATATTTTACGGAGCTGGACAAGCGTAAAGAGACTGTCCTAAAGACCATCGAGGGGCTGGGCAAGCTGACGCCTGAATTGAAACAACGTATCGAAAATTGTTACGACGCTACGATATTGGAAGACATCTATCTTCCCTATAAGCCCAAACGTAAAACAAGGGCGACTACGGCTATCGAGAAAGGGCTGGAGCCGCTGGCAAAATTCATTTTTGAGCAGGAAGGCAGCGATCCTGCTGAAGAGGCTGCAAAATTTGTGAACGAGCAGGTGAAGGATACCAAAGAGGCCCTGCAGGGCGCCCGGGATATCATTGCAGAATGGATCGCGGAAAATGAGCAGGCCCGTAATAAAGTAAGGCAGCTGTTCACAGAAGGAGCCGCACTCAGCTCGAAAGTGCTGGCGAGTAAAAAGGACGAAGAGGAAGCGCAGAAATACCGGGATTATTTTGAGTTCAGCGAACCGCTGGCTGATTGTCCTTCTCACCGTATCCTGGCGATCCGCCGCGGAGAGAAAGAAGGCTGCCTGATCATGGATCTGAATATCGACAAACAGGCGGCTACGGATGGACTGGAGAGGATATTTATAAAGAACGCTTCCCCCACGGCGGCAGAAGTAAAAAAAGCGATCGAAGACAGTTTTGACCGTCTCCTGAAGTCTTCCATTGAGAATGAATTCCGGCTGCTCAGCAAGAATAAGGCCGATGAGGAAGCGATCCGGGTGTTTGCAGAAAACCTCCGCCAGCTGTTACTCGCCTCCCCGCTGGGATCGAAGAGGATACTGGCGCTGGATCCCGGGTTCCGTACCGGTTGTAAAGTTGTGTGCCTGGATGCGCAGGGGAATTTCCTGCATAACAGCACCATCTATCCGCATCCGCCGCAGAATGACTGGCAGGAAAGTGTAGCGGAGCTCAAACATTTAGTCCAGCGGTATGATATCGAGGCGATCGGCGTAGGCAATGGAACGGCCGGAAGAGAGACCGAGCAATTGGTGCGGAGCATCGATTTTGGGAAAAAGGTGAGCGTCTTCATGGTGAATGAGAGCGGCGCCTCCATCTATTCTGCTTCCGAAGTGGCCAGGGAAGAATTTCCTGACCAGGATATTACGGTGCGGGGAGCGGTGAGCATCGGCCGCCGGCTGCTGGACCCGCTGAGCGAATTGGTAAAGATCGATGCGAAGTCCATCGGGGTGGGGCAATACCAGCATGATGTGAACCAGAACAAGCTGAAAGATGAGCTGGACCGTATCGTGGAGAGCTGCGTGAACCACGTAGGGGTGGACCTGAATACAGCCAGCAAACACCTGCTGACCTACGTCTCGGGACTAAGCGCCACGCTGGCTAAGAATATTGTGGAGTACCGGGCTAAGAACGGGGCTTTTACCACCCGGGATGAATTGAAGAAAGTGAGCCTGATGGGGCCGAAGAGCTTTGAGCAGTGTGCGGGGTTCTTACGGATCCGGGAGGCTGTCAACCCCCTCGATAACAGCGCCGTACATCCGGAGACCTACTATGTAGTGGAATCCATGGCGAAGGACCTGAACTGTTCTGTCCTGGACCTTATCAGCAAAGGGGAATTACGCAAGCAGATCACTAAGAAAAAATATGTTTCCGAGACGGTGGGTGAGTTTACCATCGATGATATCCTGAAAGAATTGGAAAAGCCCGGCAGGGATCCCCGCAGTACGATCGAGGAATTCCGGTTTGAAGAGACGATCAAGACCGTGGAAGATCTTAAACAGGGGATGACGGTGCCGGGCATCGTCACCAATATCACGAATTTCGGGGTGTTTGTCGACATCGGCGTCAAGCAGGACGGGCTGGTGCATATTTCACAGCTGAGCAATACGTATGTGTCGGATCCGAATGAAGTGGTGAAGCTGCAGCAGAAGGTGATGGTAACGGTGATGGAAGTGGATGTGGCCCGTAAACGGATCTCTCTGTCGATGAAGGGGCAGGGTGCCGCTGCCGGCAGTAAGCCGCAGGCTTCAGGACAGAAGGCGCCGGGAGGCGGCGGGGGAAATCGGCCGGGTGCTGGCGGCGGGACCGGGAAAGCGGGTGCTGGTGCGGGTGTTAAGAAGGACGCGCCGATGGATCCTTTCCAGGCGAAGCTGATGGAGCTAAAGAAGAAGTTCAAGGAATAAAAAACCTCCCCGAAATTCGGAGAGGTCTACCGGACTCAATGATCAGGGATCATTAAGCTGCTTTGCGGGATGCAATAGCTTGCTGCTTTTTCCGCTGCAGATACATATCCAGCAGCATCAGCCCCAGGACTACAGTGACCAGGACGAAGACATTGGCATAGGCGCTGTTCAGCACTTTTCCCAGGTTGAGCTTGTCCACGTCGATATTATATTGCGGCACCAGGGTGGAGGAACTATGTCCCGACCATTTGAACTGCCCCAGGCAGTAGACCAGGAAGCCTGTGATCATGGTGAGAAAGAAAATTCCAATGCTTCGTATGATGTTCTTATTAATATAGGTTTTAGTGGCCGGAGCCACCTGGAGCCGGGAGATCTCTTCCATGACATTGAGGGTAAACCGCATGGAAGGGGCGTCCAGCTCAGCGCTGCCCATTAACTGATGGACGTTCAGCAGCTCTTTATATTTCCGCTGCCATTCCAGATTCGCTGATATCAGTGCGGAGACGGCCAGCTTTTCGTCAGGGCTGCTGAGCCCGTCAATGAAATCCCACAAACGCTCTTCCATGTTCTCCTGCTGCGTGTTCATAAAACCTCCTTTTATCAATTTTTTACTCGTTTAATTCAATCTCCCTGCAACTCGCTCACCTCCTGGCTGAAGTATTTCTCCATTTTGTCCTTCAGGCGATGCCGGGCTCGGTGGAGCTTTACTTTTACGGTATTAGGGTCCAGCTTCATCACCTTACCTATCTCTTCCAGGGATTGCTCCCCCTGGTAGAACAGGGTAATGAGCTGGGCATCATCGGGGCTGAGCATCCGGATCGCCTGGTTTACCATAACATGCCTGGATTTTTGTTCTATGGTATTGGCTTTAAAAGCTGATTCCCGGTTTTCCAATTGCAAAGAAGTCCTTTCATTGTCGATAGAGGTCGTGTCCAGCTTCTTCTTTCGTAAGAAAGTAATGCAGCTGGTGCGCACCACCGTGTAAAGCCAGGTGCTGAATTTGGATTCCCCCCGGAAGTCAGCCAAAGAACGATAGGATTTAACAAAAACATCCTGAGAGATCTCTTCTGCATCTTCGCGGCTATCGGTAAAACGCAATACCAGGGTGAATACGTAATTCTGGTAACGTTCGACCAATAACGCAAAAAGAGTCGATTCTCCTTGCAGAATTCTGCTAATTATCTCTTTATCAGTGAGTCCGGGATGCATCACGGTTATAAGACCCCTGTTGGTGCTCTTAGGTTACAAGAAAGTTACATTTTTATAAGACAGCGGAATAATATTAAAAGACCGGGGCACATATTGCGAGATCGGGAGAAGACATTGAGAGGCCCGGGGACATCTGAGGGCGCCTGCCGACGTTGCGGGACCGGGGCTGTAACCTGAAAGAACGGATGGTAGTCTGAGGTATTGCAAACAGGCAACAGGCTCTTAAAAAGAATTTACAGAAAAACTGTAACATCGGGCGAGCTGCAGTAGTCCGATAGGGAGCAGGCCTATAGAATTTATTAAAAGATAAAAACTTAATACAATGGGACCCGATCAATTAGTGTTTTTATGGCTGATAATCAGTAGTATATCGATTTGCGCCCTGGTGTTCGGCATACGGTATATGCGCAATAAAGAGAACCTGGCCATGATAGAAAAAGATCTTAATCCGAAAATAAAGCTGCCCCGCCCCCGGCCTGTCCCTTTCATGAATCTGAAATGGGGACTTTTATTGGTAGGCTCCGGGTTGGGGCTATTTATAGCCTACCTGCTTGATAATTTCGTACTTTATAGGGTAGGCCATCCTGGCAGTAATTTTGACAATGATGGCGCCAATGTCCCCATTTATTTTGCCCTTATAGCTATTGGGGGCGGACTGGGATTGATAGTTTCCTACCGTATTGAAAAGAAGGAATTGCTGGACAAGGAAGATAAGGAAGTTATGCAATAGCGCAGAGCCCTGAAAGGCGACAGAGCTGAATTCAAACAGCGTTAGAACTGAAAAGCCCCGGTGTTAATATCCGGGGCTTTATTATTTGCCAGGGCGTGTTTATGGCTCATTGGCCAGTCAGCCCGGTCAGCTATTTTATCACCTCCAACGCCTTATTTACTGCCGGATCATAGGCATTGCTGACTTCATAATACCCTTGTGTGCGCCAGATCTGCCTGGCCAGCAGGGCCTTGAGGCGATGCCGGAGAATCACTTTGTCCCTTTCCGGAATTACACGGATATCGATCGTATCGTGTGCCGCATAGGTCGCCAGGCTATTCCAGAGCTGGTCATCATCATGAAAGCCGGTCACGAAATCGGACGGGTCTTTAAAAGATTGAAAGGTCGGTATGTGCTGGGTATAATAAGTATAAATGAAGCGGCTTAGCGTTCCGTCCACATAAAGTGCCGTGATATTTTTCGCCAGGGTGCTGGTGTCGAACCCGACGAAGATATCCGGGGTAATGCCCCCCCCTCCAAATACGGTCCGTTTCTGCGGACCCAGGGTCTTATAGGCAGGACCCTGGTGTTGGGAAGAGGTATCTCCGTGCAGCACTTCCCCGTCATGAAAGCGGTTGAACACCTCCTCATTATAATCGTCGTGCCCTTTGTTGTAAGGCTTTTGAATGCTGCGTCCGGTGGGGGTATAATAGCGCGCAACGGTCAGGCGGAGGGCGGATCCGTCGCTGAGCTGGTATTGCTCCTGCACGAGGCCTTTCCCGAAGGTCCTTCTGCCGATGATCGTGGCCCTGTCCCAGTCCTGGAGAGCCCCGGCCAGCACTTCGCTGGCGGAAGCGGTGCCTTCATCCGTAAGGAGAGCTAATTTTCCTTTTTCGAACAGGCCGTCCCGCCGGCAGCGGTACTCCACTTTGGGTGATTTGGCGCCTACGGTATATACGATGAGCTTGTCACCGTCGAGGAAGTCGTCAGCCATTTCAATGGATTCCTGTAAAATGCCGCCGCCATTTCCACGCAGATCCAGGATGAGCTTCTGAAGGCCTTTCTCCTGTAATTTCATCAGGGCCTGGGCGAATTCGGCATGGGTGGTCTCGGAAAATTTATTGATCCGTATATAACCTGTTTCCTTATTGATCATATAGGCGACATCTACTGCGGGCAGGGGGATCATGCCCCGGACGATGATGACGTCCTTTCGCTGACCGGCGCGTAAGAGGGTGATGGCGACTTTACTGGATCCGGGTCCTCTCAAGAGTTTGCGGATCCTTTCTGAGGTAATGGCATTGCCTGCGACGGCAGAGTCTCCTACTTTCAGTATTTTATCTCCCACCTGGAGCCCGCTTTTATCGCTGGGGCCTCCTGCCAGGACGTTCATGACATTCACGGTATCGTCGAAAATCTGGAATTCGATGCCGATGCCCTCGAAATTCCCCTGCAGGTCCTCGTTCACTTCGGACAGGTCAACAGCAGGAATAAAGACCGAATGGGGGTCCAGGTGCGCCAGCATGCCCTGTACGGCATCGTCGCTCAGTGAATCCATGGACACTTTGTCTACATATTTTCTGTTGACCAGGTCTATGACTTCCTGCACCGGTGTCTGTTTGCGGGTGTTAAAAAAGCCGCTGTTACTAATATTGCCACGCAGCCGGAAACCGATAAGCATACCAAGGATCATTACTAACGCAAAGAGAAGGGGTAGCCAGACCTGTAGTTTTTTCATTCAAATGAACATTTTTATCATGGACAAAACCAGGCGGGGCCCGGTAACGATTCTGAAGGGTGCAAATTAAGCAATTAGCCCCAAGCTTCAAGCCGCAAGCCGGACTTAGCTAAATTCTTCCGGAGTTTTAATATTTCGCCTGAAGCTTGTAGCTTGCAGCCTGAAGCTAAAAAGGCGCCATAAAGGTGGAAAATGCAGCCTGAAAGGGAAAATAAGGTAGAAAGATCAAACGAACTAACATGAATATATTGATTGCGGATAGCGGCTCTACGAAATGTGAATGGTGTTTGCTGCATGGCGGCAGGAAAAAAAAGGTGGAGACTCAGGGAATCAGTCCTTATTTCCTGGATGCCGGCGGGATCGAAACCGTGATCAGCCGGGAATTATTGCCTGCCCTGAAAAATCGGACCGTAGATGTCATTTATTATTATGGTACGGGCTGTGCCAACCCGGATAACCGGAAGATCGTACAGAAGGCTCTCCGGCATTCTTTTCCGGATGCCTCCGTACATGTAACGCATGACCTGATGGGGGCGGCCCTGGCTTTGTCGGGAAAATCAAAAGGGATCGCCTGCATTTTGGGCACGGGTAGTAATTCCTGTTATTTCGATGGGAGAAAAATAGCCCGGAACAGTCCCGGACTGGGGTATGTTCTGGGGGACGAAGGCAGCGGCGCTTATCTGGGAAAAAAGGTAATACAATATTATCTGTATAATACTTTCGACGAGGAGCTGCGATATAAATTTGATGCGAAATATACTACCACGAGCGCGGAGATCCTGGAAAACGTTTATAAGCATCCCCTGCCCAACCGGTACCTGGCTTCTTTTACCTTATTCCTGGTGGAGAACAGGGGGCATTATATGGTTGAGAACATTATAGAGGACGGGCTAAATGATTTTTTCTTTCAGCATTTGTGTAAGTACCGGGAAAGCTGGAAATTGCCCATTCATTTTGTCGGGGGGGTAGCTTTTGGTTTCAGGGATGTCATAAAGGAGCTTTGCGGAACCTATGAGTTTGAGCTGGGAAAGATCCTGCAAAAACCGATGGACGGGCTGATTAAGTATCATAGTTGAGCCGGTGAGCTGCACTTTGGGGATGATTTTTTAAATAATTCGTATAACGTATGGCATTTGAGAAGGTGACTGAAGAGCCAGGGCGGTATCATGATCTGGAGAAGATGAGCATTCAGGAGATCCTGACGGGAATCAACCGGGAGGATAAGGGAGTGCCGGATGCGGTTGAAAAGGCCATTCCTCAGATCGGGCGGCTCGCGGCGGCGATCACGGACAAGATGCTGGCAGGAGGCCGGCTGTTCTACATAGGCGCGGGGACGAGCGGCAGGCTGGGAGTATTGGATGCCAGCGAGATCCCTCCGACTTATGGTATGCCATTTGATCTGATCATCGGGGTGATCGCGGGAGGGGAGAACGCTATCCGGAAGCCGATCGAGAATGCGGAAGATGATCAGGAGCAGGGATGGGCGGACCTGCTGCAATATGGAGTCAATGATAAGGATGTGGTGGTCGGGATTGCCGCGAGCGGCACGACGCCGTATGTGATAGGCGCTATGGAGGAGAGCAGGCAGCGGGGAATAACGACCGGATGTATTGTCTGTAACCCTGATTCGCCGGTAGCAGCCCATGCAGACTTTCCCATCGAAGTGGTGGTAGGGCCGGAGTTTGTGACGGGCAGCACCCGGATGAAGAGCGGGACGGCCCAGAAGCTGGTGCTCAACATGCTCTCTACTACGGTGATGATCCAGATCGGCCGGGTGGAAGATAACAGGATGGTGAATATGCAGCTTACGAACAGTAAGCTGGTAGACCGCGGCACTAAAATGGTGATGGATGGTACGGGGCTGAAGGATTATGAGCAGGCGAAGGCGTTGTTGTTGAGATCGGGGAGCGTAAAAAAAGCGATAGATTCCGTTGCAGGCGGAGCCAGGAATACATTAAACTAGTTAATCAGCACATATGCATGAAATAGAACCTTTTTATAACTGGCGCCACATCTATGTGAGTGAGGAGGACGAGCGATCGCCTTTCTACGGAAGGGTCTATTCGGAGTTTGAATTTTCCCAGACGATCTATAACTATTATATACATCCGCAATGGGATGATTTCGGTTCCAGGACCCTGTACATGAAAGTGCTGCTGGCCGATTACGAAGAGCACTATGTCATCATGGAGCTCTTCGGGGAATGGAATGATGCGATCGAGAATGATATCATGAACCTGAAACGAGAAGTGGTGGACAAGTTCAATGATTTCGGCATTACCAAATACATCCTTATTGCAGAAAATGTGCTCAATTTTCATAGCGGGGACAAGGACTATTATGAGGAATGGTTTGAAGAAGTGACGGACGCGGACGGCTGGATCGCCATCCTCAATATGCCGGAACAAACGCAGCATGATTTCCGGAAAGCCAAGCTCAATCGCTTTATTGAACTGGTCGAACTGGCGAACTGGCGAACTTATAAGCCTTTTCACCTGTTCAAATTGATCGACGAGCAAATACTTCGGCGGCTGGATTAGCTATTTTCTAAAGTTTTGCGATTTGTCTAAAATAAATTTTATTTTTCCGGATAAGTCTTTACTTTTGATATAACAATGAACACAACAAAGGCATACAACTATTTTTATTTTAGCTTTTTTTTCTACTTTATCGGTAGACCGGGAATGCTTTTGTTAAAAAAATAGAAAACAAAAAATTAACATAAGAAGTCCCGGTCAAAAGCCGGGACTTTTCTTTTTTACACACCCCCCGACCCCTAAAGGGGGAGTAAGAACAAAGACCATGGAACAGGCAAAAAATGTAAAGGTTTCGATACAGGGCTACGAAGGCAGCTTTCACCAGGTAGCGGCGCAGCAATTCTTCGGAAAGGACGTAGAAGTGGTTCCCTGTGCTACTTTCAAGGAAATGATCCGGGTCGCGGCCAGTAAAAAAGAGAGCGATGGGGGAGTGATGGCCATCGAAAATTCCATCGCCGGCAGCATTCTTCCGAATTACAATTTACTGCAGAAGAGCAATCTGCGGATCGTAGGGGAGATCTATCTGCAGATCGGGCAGAACCTGCTGGTGAATCCCGGAGTAAAGCTGGAGGATATCCGCGAAGTGCATTCTCATTATATGGCTTTATTGCAGTGTGTCGATTACCTGGAGAAACACCCGGGCTGGAAATTAGTGGAGACGGAGGATACGGCCCTGAGCGCCAGACACCTTCAGCAGCATCGCAGTAAACACACGGCGGCTATCGCCAGCACACTGGCGGCTGAACTGTTCGGACTTAGTGTCCTGGCTCCCAATATTCAGACGATGAAGAATAATTATACCCGGTTTCTCATCCTTCAACGCGAAGACCAGGCAGAGAAAGTGGAACATTCAGATAAAGCATCCGTAAATTTTCATACGGATCACTCCCGGGGAAGCCTGGCGCGGGTGCTGACAAAGATCGCAGACGGAGGGATCAACCTGAGCAAGCTGCAATCCTTCCCTATCCCGGGCAGTGACTGGGAATATTCCTTTCATGCCGACATGGAGTTCGATACGCTGGAGCAATTCGACAGGGTGATAGATTCTATACGGCCGATCACCGCTGAGCTGAAAGTGTATGGGATTTATAAAAAGGGGAAAACGGTATAACCCCCAGCCTCCGAAGGGAGAGTAAGATACGGGTGAAGATTTTTGAAAAAGACCGGATAATGATTTTTTGACATCGAATAAAAAGAATTGGATATGAAGACGGCAAAAAGACTGGATGGCATCGGAGAATATTATTTTTCCCAGAAGTTACGGGAGATCGAGGGACTGAACCGACAAGGGAAAAATATAATCAACCTGGGGATCGGGAGTCCGGACCTTCCCCCGCATCCGGATGTTATCCGCGTATTGCAGGAGGAAAGCGCCAAGCCTAATGTACACGCTTACCAATCCTACAAGGGCTCCCCGGTTCTCCGCAATGCGATTGCCGCCTGGTATCAGCAATGGTATGGGGTGGAGCTGAACCCGGAGTCCGAGATCCTTCCGCTGATCGGTTCCAAGGAAGGGATTATGCACATCTGCATGACATACCTGGATGAGGGGGATATCGCATTGGTCCCTAATCCCGGCTATCCTACCTACCGGAGCGCGGTGAAGCTGGCGGGTGGCGCCTGCGTGGAATATGAGCTGAAAAAGGAGAATAGCTGGTATCCTGATTTTGAGGAATTGGAGAAGGTGGTGGCTGCCGCGAATGGTCAGCAGGCTGGTAGCCAGGGATCGGGCCGCGGCACTGTCAAGCTGATGTGGGTGAACTATCCGCATATGCCGACCGGGCAATTACCTGACCGGGCGCTATTCGAAAAGTTAGTAGCCTTTGGGAACAAGCACCAGGTCCTGATCTGTCATGATAACCCTTATAGCTTTATCCTCAATGAGAGGCCGATGAGCCTGTTAAGCATACCGGGGGCCAGGGATACGGTGATCGAGCTGAATTCCCTCAGTAAATCGCAGAATATGGCCGGCTGGCGGGTAGGGACTTTATCAGGAGCGAAGGACCGGATCGATGAAGTGCTGCGGTTTAAGAGCAATATGGACAGCGGTATGTTCCTGCCGGTGCAGCTGGCGGCTGCCAAAGCGCTGTCCCTGGGCAAGGACTGGTATGACAGTGTGAATGACGTATACCGGGAAAGGAGGATCAAGGTCTTTGAGCTGCTGGAATTGCTGGGGGGGGATTTTGACAAGGCCCAGGTGGGGATGTTTGTCTGGGCGGGGATCCCGGCGAAGTACAAAGATGGTTTTGACCTGAGCGACCAGGTGCTTTACGGGGCCGGTGTATTTATCACGCCCGGGGGCATTTTCGGTAAGGCCGGGGAAGGGTATATCCGGGTAAGCCTGTGCAGCAGCGGCGAGAAGCTGCAGGAGAGCATAGATCGCGTGAAGGCATTGCTCAGGGGAGCAAAATCAACGGAATCGGTGATTAATAATTAAACCCTATAATAACTAAACCTTAAAATCAATACCAGGTAATGTTTGATTCAGTTACTATTGTCGGAGTAGGATTGATCGGTGGTAGCTTTAGTCTCTCCCTGAAGGAGAGAGGACTTGTCAAAAATGTGATCGGGGTAGGCAATACGGCTTCGGGTATCAATAAGGCGCTGGAGCTGGGCCTGATCGACGAGACCCTGCCTTTGGAAGAGGCGGTAAAAAAGAGCGATCTCATTTACGTCGCTATTCCGGTGGATGTTACGGTACCGGTAATGCGCCAGATCATGGATTGTATGACGGAAAAGCAGATCGTGGCAGATGCGGGCTCTACGAAACAGGCCCTGTGCGAGAGCCTTGCCGATCACCCGTTACGCCGGAGATTTGTGGCCAGCCACCCTATGTGGGGGACGGAATACAGCGGGCCGGAAGCTGCTGTCAGGGGGGCATTCGGGGGGCGAGCCTGTGTGATCTGCGAAAAGGAAAAGACGGATCCCGATGCGGTGGAGACCATGGAAAATATCTATAAGAGCCTGGGTATGCACATGGTCTATATGGATGCAGACAGCCATGACATGCATGCGGCTTATATCAGCCATATCTCGCATATCACCTCCTTTGCCCTGGCGAATACGGTCCTGGAGAAGGAAAAAGAGGACAGCGCGATCTTCGAGCTGGCGGGCGGCGGTTTTGAAAGTACGGTGCGGCTGGCCAAGAGCAATCCGGCCATGTGGGGGCCTATTTTCAAGCAGAACCGGGAGCATGTGCTGGACGTTCTGAATGAGCATATCGCCCAGCTGAGAAAGTTCAAAAGCTGCCTGGAAAAAGAGAATTACGCCTACCTGCAGGAATTGATGGAAAATGCGAATAAGATCAGGAGGATCCTGAAATAGGGGGTAACGGGATGAAAAGGGGCCGATGACCGAAGGTCAGATATTAATGGATTGAGCCTGAGGGGTAAATTTCCGGCCCCCTCAGGCGCAAATTTCGTACCTTTGCGGCAAATTTTTAAAGAATATGATGACATTTGAAGGGTTGGGTTTAGATGCCAGGCTGGTACAGGCTACCGACGCGCTGGGGTTTACAACACCGACACCCATTCAGGAGCAGGCAATTCCTGTTTTATTGAGCGGAACAAAGGATCTGGTAGGGTTGGCGCAGACAGGCACCGGAAAGACGGCTGCTTTTGGCCTTCCGCTATTGCAGCTGGTGGACGAACACCAGAAACATCCACAGGCATTGGTGGTATGTCCGACCAGGGAATTATGCATGCAGATCGTGACGGAAATAGAGCTTTTTAAGAAATTCATACCCGGGATCCATGTGATAGCGGTTTATGGAGGTACTTCCATAGGCCTGCAGATCAGGGACCTGAAACGCGGAGTGCAGATCGTGGTGGCGACACCCGGTCGGTTGATCGACCTGATCGAGCGCAAGGCGATCAACCTGGAACAGATCCGGTATGTCGTGCTGGACGAGGCGGATGAAATGCTGAATATGGGTTTCCAGGACGATATAGAGTTCATCTTGCAGAATACGCCCAAACGGGAAGCTACCTGGCTGTTCAGCGCCACGATGCCTCCCGAGATCCGCCGGGTGAGCAAGAAGTACATGCAGACCCCTACGGAGATCACGGTAGGCAAGATGAATACGGCCAATAAGAACATCGATCACCAATATTTTGTAGCGAATGCGCACCATCGCTATGAAACGCTGAAACGGATCATTGATTTTAATCCCGGTATTTACGGGATCATTTTCACCCGTACCAAGATCGATGCACAGAATATTGCAGAAAAGCTGACCCGCGAGGGATACGATATAGATGCGCTGCACGGGGATCTTACCCAGCAGCAGCGTGACAAGGTGATGGGGGAATTCCGGGAAAAGCAATTACAGCTGCTGATCGCCACCGATGTGGCAGCCAGGGGGATCGATGTGAAGGAGATCACGCATGTGATCAATTACGAATTGCCGGACGATATGGAAGTGTACACACACCGGACCGGTCGTACGGGAAGGGCCGGGCATACGGGGATCGCTTTATCCATCGTGCATAGCCGGGAAATAGGTAAGCTGAGGCAGATCGAACGGATCGTACAGTCGCCTTTCCACAAGATGGAAATACCGAGCGGAAAAGACGTATGCCGCAAGCAGTTCTTTCATTTTATGGAGAAGCTGCTGCAGACCGATATCAGCCATGGAGACTACGAAAGTTATGTCCCTATGCTGGCTGAGAAGTTTGCGGATGTCAGTAAAGAAGATGTATTGAAACGGGTGGCGGCTATGGAGTTCGACCGTTTCCTGAAATATTACGAAAATGCGGAAGACCTGAATGTCCGGGAAAGGACCCGGGAATATGGCACCAGGGAACGGGATCCGCGCGGACCCGGACCCGGCAGTGATCGCAGAGAGTATGGCCGCCGGGGAGACGCACCCGCAGGAAGGGAAAGAACGACCGCCAGGGATTATGCCAGCAATGGGGAATATGCCAGGCTGTTCGTCAACCTGGGAACGAAGGATGGGTTCTATAAGGCCAGTTTCCTGCAGTTCATCCTGGATATGAGCGACCTGAAGAAAGAAGTGCTGGGCCGGATCGACATGAAGGAAATGAACAGCTGGATCGAGGTGGATAAGAAGTCCGCGCCGCAGATGATCCGGGCTATTGACGGGAAGAACTATAAGGGCAGACGTATCCGGATGAACGATGCGAACAGCCGGTAGAGGCGGAGATTCCGGGAGGAGGAGGATGGAAGAACGGGATCAGGGCCGGGCTGAAATCCCGATAGATGACTGGCGCGGGCTGAACAGGGAAGATTATTATAACTTGAAATATTGATTTGTTATGGAAGCGACAGCAACTAAGAACGCGAAAGAGATCACACAGGCAGCCTGGAACAAACGCCCCCTGGTGATCTCTGGTCCCTGCAGTGCGGAGACCGAAGAGCAGGTAATGGAAACGGCTACCCGTCTGGCAGCTACCGGTAAAGTAGATATGCTGCGCGCCGGTATCTGGAAGCCCCGGACCCGTCCCGGCAGCTTTGAAGGGATTGGCACCAAAGGATTGCCCTGGTTGCAGCAGGCCCGGAAAAAGACCGGTCTGCCCGTTGCCATCGAAGTAGCTACCGGCAAGCAGGTGGAAGATGCGCTCCATTTCGATATCGATGTGTTATGGATCGGCGCCCGCACTACGGTAAACCCGTTCAGTGTCCAGGAAGTGGCGGATGCC
Organism: Chitinophagales bacterium; assembly: GCA_015655015.1. Lineage (GTDB taxonomy): Bacteria > Bacteroidota > Bacteroidia > Chitinophagales > Chitinophagaceae > Puia. The sequence goes on from JAATFV010000226.1 coordinate 19,054, forward strand.
CTGCGCGGGGTCGATGTTCCTGTGCTGGTCAAGAACCCCATCAACCCTGACCTGGAACTGTGGACAGGCGCTGTGGAAAGGGTCGCTAAAGCAGGTATCAAACAGTTAGGGTTGATCCACCGGGGATTCAGCTCCTATGGCAATACAGAATACCGGAATGCTCCCATGTGGCATCTGGCTATCGAGATGAAGCGGCGCAATCCCGGGCTGATGATGATCAATGATCCTTCCCATATCAGCGGCCGCCGGGACATCCTGCTGGATGTAGCGCAGAAAGCGATCGACCTGGATTTCGACGGACTGATCATTGAGAGCCATATCGACCCGGATAAGGCATGGAGCGACGCCAAGCAGCAAATCACCCCGGAACGCCTCGCTGAATTGCTGGACAGCATCAAATGGCGCCATGAAACTACTACGGAAAAGGAATTTATCACTGCGCTGGAAAAACTCCGCGAACAGATCAACCATATTGACGATGAGCTGATGCAGCTGCTCGGCCAGCGTATGAAGATCGCCGATAAGATCGGGGAATACAAACGCGACAACAATATCACCATCCTGCAGACCAATCGCTGGAACGCTATTCTGGAAAGGGCTTTCGTGAAGGGAGAGAAGCTGGGATTGGGCAAGGAGTTCATCACGAAGTATTATGATGCCGTGCATATGGAATCTATCGGCCATCAGAACAAGATCATGAATTCATAGTTCCTGCCATGAGCGAGTTTCCCACCGTATATCTCTTTGTCCATGTTCTCTGGAGCGTATATCAGCGGGAGGCGCTGTTGAGCAAGCCGGTACGGAAAGTGCTGTTTGCGCATATGCAGAAAGACGGAGAGGAGCGGGGGCTGAAGATCGTGGCGGTGAATGGGGTGGAAGATCATATCCATTGCCTGATACAGCTGATGCCTTCGCAGAACCTCGTCCAGGTCGTAAAAAGCATTAAGAGCGGGTCGTCCCGCTGGCTGAATGAAAATAAGTTCCTGGTAACGGCCTTTGAATGGGAAGAAGGGTATGCCGCCTATTCCGTGAGCCCCAGCGGACTAAAACAAGTGATCGATTTTATTGGCAGGCAGGAAGAATATCATAAATCAAAAACACTGGAGAGCGAGCTGGAGGTGTTCAAGGCTCCATTGAACCTTCCTGTTTAACGCCGGCTGGACCCCTTCACGATTAATAATTTTTACCATGAAAAAATTGCAATATCAATTTTCAGAAAAGGTGACTACGTATTATTTCGATGCGGACTTTTCCCACCTGGAAAAACTCGTAGATAAAAAGCAGGCCGTGCTTATCACCGATGATAATATTTTCCAGTCCCATCAGAAAAAGTTTGGAGGCTGGAATACGATCGTCATCCAGGCAGGAGAAGCTTTTAAAGTACAGGAGACCATTGACTCCATCATTGAACAGCTCCTCGGTTTCGGAGCGGACAGAAAGACATTCCTGGTAGGGGTCGGAGGGGGCGTGGTAACGGATATCACCGGTTATGCCGCCGCTGTGTACATGCGGGGGCTTCCTTTCGGCTTTGTGCCTGCCTCCATACTGGCTATGGTAGATGCGTCGATCGGGGGTAAGAACGGGATCGATGTGGGACTTTATAAGAATCTGGTAGGCACGATCCGGCAACCGGATTTCCTGTTGTATGATATGGCTTTGCTGAAATCCCTTCCGAAGGACGAGTGGATCAACGGGTTTGCGGAGATCATCAAACATGCTGTTATTAAAGATGCCGCCCTGTTCAGGGAGCTGGAGAAAAATAAACTGGGTTTTTATCAGAAAGATAAGACGGCCTTTTCTAAGCTTATCCGACGGAATGTGGTGATCAAATCTACGGTGGTACAGAAAGATGAGTTCGAGCAGGGCGACCGGCGTCTGCTGAATTTCGGCCATACACTGGGGCATGCCGTCGAAAACCTCTATGAACTGTCGCATGGGCGGGCTATTTCCATTGGAATGGTGGCTGCCTCCATGATTTCTGAAGAGCTGACGAATTTTAAAGATACGGACCGGCTGGTCACAGTGTTAAAGAAATACGGCCTGCCCACCCAGGCTGAGTACGATGCAAAGGAAGTGTTGGATGTCCTGCGGATGGATAAGAAGAAAGAGAAGGATGCCATGAACTATGTGTTATTGAAGAAGATCGGGCAGGGAGTGGTGAAGTCGGTTCCCCTCGTACAATTGGAAAAACTGCTGCAGTCGATCATATCGGCGAGATGAGATTTATTATTTCTAATAGAACGCAAGATGCTAACGACTATCACACCATCTGTTATCAGTGGAACTTTACAGGCGCCTGCTTCCAAGAGTTCTATGCAAAGAGCTTGTGCGGCGGCCCTGATCAGCGAGGGAGAGACCGTTATTAAAAATCCCGGGTATTCGAATGATGACAAGGCGGCGCTGGAAGTGATCCGTGGATTAGGAGCGGAGATCGTTCGGCTGGAAGATGGTTCCCTGAAAATAAACAGTAACGGAGTAAAGCCGGGCCGTGCGGAAGTAAATTGCGGAGAGAGCGGTCTGGGCCTCCGGATGTTTGCCCCGATCATCGCGCTGAGCGGGCAGACGATAACGGTTAACGGAGAGGGAAGCCTGTTAAGCCGGCCGATGGATTTTTTTGACGCCATCTTTCCGCAGCTGGGGATCCGGGTCATCTCGAATAAAGGGAAGCTGCCTTTGCAGATACAGGGACCTCTGCAGCCGCGCTCCCTTGAGATCGATGGGTCGCTCAGCTCTCAGTTCCTGACCGGTCTGTTGTTTTCTTTTGCCGCTGCCGGCGCTAAAGATGTTTCTATCCGGGTGAATAATCTTAAGAGCAAACCATATATCGATCTTACTTTACAGGTCATGGACCATTTTGGATGGAAGGTGGAGAACAGGAATTACGAGGAGTTCTATTTTCCAGGGGGCAATACCGGGCAATCTCTTACACGATATACCGTAGAAGGAGATTGGAGCGGGGGAGCTTTCCTGCTGGTGGCGGGTGCTGTGGCAGGGAGAATAACCGTACGCGGCCTGGATATTCATTCTACACAGGCGGATAAAGCTATTTTGCAAGCCTTGCGCGATTGTGGCGCTGATATGATTATAACTGATGAAGAGATCGAAATAGGACCGGGCGCCGGGGCTTTAAAAGCCTTTTCATTCGATGCGACGGATTGTCCGGATCTTTTTCCTCCCCTGGTAGCGTTGGCGTCATTTTGTACCGGAACGACGGTGATCAGCGGGGTAGGCCGGCTGACCCATAAAGAGAGCAACCGGGCCCTGACCTTGCAGGAAGAGTTTGGCAAAATGGGGGTATCGATCGACTTGCAGGGAGACAGGATGCTGATAAAGGGAGGGGAGGGCGTTCGCGGCGCCACAGTGCATTCGCGGCATGACCATCGAATCGCCATGGCTTGTGCGGTGGCCGGCCTGCGGGCGGGTGGAGACGTCGTTATCGAAGAAGCGGAGGCGATCAATAAATCCTACCCGGATTTCTATGAGCATTTGCAAAAGCTGGGAGCAGCCGTGAGCTCCCGGGAAGTTATAGGAAATGTGCTGTAAGCGGAAACCTGCTGTAGGAGCAACAGGCGCGATCGGCAGTCGATGCGCAACAGACAGAACTGACGCAGCGAGTCAACTATTTATTAATGTTCTTAAATAAGCCCTTCAAGGGCGTCAGGGTATGAATTCATTCGGTCGTTTATTCAGATTAACTATGTTCGGCGAATCCCATGGAGAAAGTGTGGGGGTGAATATTGACGGCTGCCCGGCGGGACTGCCCCTGAGACTGGAAGATTTTCTGCCGGACCTGGAAAGACGTAAAGGAGGGATCCGGAAAGGGACGACTCCCCGTAAGGAAGATGATCTGCCTGTCTTTAAGAGCGGACTTCATAACGACCGGACTACCGGCGCTCCGTTGACCATTTTATTTGAAAATAAGAATACCCGTTCGGGGGATTATGAGAAGCAGCGGGATGTGCCCCGGCCGGGACATGCGGACTTTGTGGCCCATGAAAAATTCGGCGGTTTTGAGGACTTCCGGGGCGGCGGACATTTTTCGGCGCGTCTGACGGTGGCTCTTGTGGCTGCCGGGGTGATCGCTAAGAAATTGCTGGCGAGCGCAGGACAGATGCCGGAGATTGCCGCCAATGAATCCGGACTGAAAAAAAATGGACCGGTACTGGCAGGATCTGAAAAGGGATTGGAAGAACCGGCTGTTTCCGGCGAAATATTGGGTGAAGCCGAAGCTGCCGGAAAGTTTGATATGCCGGATTGGGAAAAGAGAGCCGGTCTCCAGGTCAAAGCCACGATCCTGGAAATTGGCGGGGAGCAGGATCTTGAGGCAGGATTACAAAAGGCCATCGATGCCAGGGATACGATCGGGGGGATCGTCGAGTGCCGGGTCAGCGGATTGCCCGTTGGACTGGGAGAGCCTTTTTTTGATTCTGCAGAATCCCTCTTGAGCCATGCCGTATTTGCTATTCCCGCGATACGGGGGATAGAGTTCGGCACTGGCTTTGCTGCAGCCAGGATGTTCGGCAGCCAGCATAATGATGCGATAGAGGATCTTAACGGCAGGACAAGGACCAATCACGCTGGCGGCGTGGTGGGAGGGATCACGAATGGCAATGAGCTTGTGTTCCGCGTTGCTGTCAAGCCTACCTCTTCTACCCCCAAACAGCAACAGACCCTTAACTGGTCGACAGGAGCCGTGGAGGCTTTCTCCGTAAAAGGTCGTCATGATCTTTGTATAGCCCTGCGGGTGCCTGTGGTGCTGGAAGCTGTCACCGCCATTGTGCTCGCTGACCTTTTGTTGCTGGAACAGCATATAAAAAGAATTATCCCTTAAATAAGAATCGTTCTTATTAAAAGGCTTAGCTCCTTTTTTGAATGATCAATTCCCTTAATAACCTGTCTTATGGCAATTATTTATCACCTGACAACCAAACCGGAATGGCTTGAAGCCCGATCCAGGGGCGAGTACGAGGCTCCTTCCCTTGCTGATGAAGGATTTATTCACTGCAGCGAGGAAAGACAATTATCCGGGGTGCTGGAGCGCTATTTCCGGGGACAGACCGGTCTTTTGAAACTGAGCATCGATACAGAACGACTGACAAGTCCCCTCTATTATGACTGGTCGCCTTCTTTGGAGGATACCTTCCCACATATTTATGGCCCCATCAACCTGGATGCGGTCGTTGCGGAAGTGGAAATATGATTATTGCAGGCGTTGTTTTACATGAGTTAGCACATCATTAAAATGGTCCAACGGTTGAAGCCAGGCAGGTAAATCCTTATTGATCCATTTCATCACCGTTACGATTTCATCATGTATCAATTGCAGCCGGGTAAAATTCCAGCAAATGGGCTCATTGTGAAAAATGCGGTTACGGAGATTTCTAAAATTATTCAGGGGAGCAGAGACCTTATGCCTTTGCCTGTCAATTCCGCCACGATTTTGGAAGGAGTTACCAACTCATGTCTTCTGGTGATCTGATTTTGGGCAGTACTAATTTCTTTCACCAGTTTGTTCAGGCCCGGAGTTTTCGGGAAATGGTTATATTAGAAATCGTTTCGTTTCTTTGTAAAAGCAGTCCCGGTACTTCCTCTCTCAGTTTTTAGATGCTGATGAAGAAGCCGGGTTCTTTATTTTATCTACTTGCAAATATAATTTTATTTATCCCTGCGCTGAAAAATGTTCCCCATACTCAACATTCGTCGGGGTAATAGCCTCAATAATGCTTAAAAGAAGGGACTATATGTGTTTTATGCCCTCAAATAATAGAAAAATAGCTATTACAATAAAGAAATATTAGATCGTTGTATTATATTGCCCGAGCATATTGCGGCAAAATAAACTGATACCGGTCAAATGAATTATCGAAAGCGCTGTTTCCTGTTCCTTTCTCTTATTTTGTTGCATACCTTCCTTTTCTCCTGTCATCAGCAGCCCCGGCAGGAAGAAGATAACAAGGACACCGTGAAAACCCCGGCCCAGATGAGCGAGCAGGTGGGCGGAGGCCTGAAAAGAATGCTGAAATTCGCTACGGATAATGGGGACAAGCTGAATGATACTGTTTCTCTCCATTACACGAAATTGCTGGATAGCCTCTACGAGCAGAATAATTATACTCCCATCTGGAGCGATAAGGAGCAATGGCTGTCCCCGGCGGACTCCCTTTTCTCTTTTATTGAGAACGGAAAGGATTACGGCTTGTTCCCTTCCGATTATCATTACCCGTCTTTGTCCTTTATTCACCGGGTCCTGCTGGAAGATACCATCAGCCGGAAGAATGCTGCTGTCTGGGCAAGGGCCGATCTGCTGTTTACGGATGCCTTTTTTACCCTGGTAAAACACCTGAAGCAGGGGCGGCTGAAATATGACAGCGTTACCCTTCGGAAGGATACGGTATTGCCGGATGATCTTTATACCCGAACCCTGACCACGGCCCTGCAATCGCATACGATCAGCGCTACCCTGCAGCCGCTGGAACCCAGGAACAGCCGGTATGATTCCCTGAAAGCATCTATTAAAGACTTTTTAACCGCGGCCCGTTTTCGCAAGCTCACCTGGCTGGAATATCCATTTAAGGATTCATCGGCGTTTTACCGGTCTCTTGGCCGGCGGCTCCAGGAATCCGGGTATATTGATTCTGCTGTGACCAACCCGGACTCTTCCGTCCTTTTCAATGCGGTCAGAAACTACCAGCGTGCCAACGGCCTGAAGATAACCGGTAAAATATCCCAGGACCTGGTCAATAGGATGGATAATTCGGACTGGGAAAAATTCAAGCGTATTGCCATCAATCTGGACAGGTATAAGCTCCTGCCGGATTCCTTACCGCCCACTTATGTCTGGGTCAATCTCCCTTCCTTTACCTTACAGGTGATCAATGCAGACACGGTAGTGTTTGAGTCCAAAGTGATCGTCGGGGCTTCGAAGACCCGGACTCCCCTGCTGACCAGTGAAATATCAAATTTTGTCACTTATCCTCAATGGACCGTTCCCACTAGTATCATTTTTAAGGAAATGCTGCCCAGGATCAAGGAAAATGTGGATTATCTCCGGAAGGAGAACCTGATGGTGGTCGATGACAATGACAGTGTGCGCGACCCTTCAAAGATCAATTGGAAGCGGTTAAACAAAAATAACTTCCCGTACCAGATCAAACAACGGCAGGGGGATGATAACTCGCTGGGAGTTATGAAGTTTAACTTTAGGAATAAATACGATGTGTATTTGCATGATACGAATGTCCGTTGGATGTTCGGTAAATCCTTCCGGGCATTGAGCCATGGATGTGTGCGGGTAAAAGAATGGCAAAAAATGGCGGATTTTCTTATCCGCAATGACACTATCCGCTATAAGCCCGATACGGTGCGGGCCTGGATCAAGCGGCAGGAGAAACACACGGTGTATGGTTTCAGCCGGGTGCCTATTTTTATCCGGTATGTCACCTGTGAGGGTAAAAAGGGTAAAATTGTCTTTCACGACGATATTTATGGGGAGGACAGGCAGCTTCGGGAGGCGTACTTTGCCGACAAGCCCATCTATTAACAAGTCCATCTATTAAAGAACAAGCATATATATTAGAGAATGAGGCTGAGGATTATGTTCCAGCTATGCATTAAAGTTTGATTATAATGGACCCCGCGGCTCCTTTGGGGGAAGAGCCAGGGTTGCATTTACAAGGCCGAAACGTTATATTTGCAGGGCACCCTGGACCCAATATTCCATAATCCCTTGAAAGCAAATAACGTCATCATGTCAAAAAAGATCAAAACAGGTTTACTTGCCTATTTATTATTCCCGATAGCCGTCCTTGGCAGGGACGAGCGGCCTGTCCGGGATACCGTTCCGCGAGGCCATCACAAATCAGCTCCTAAATCCATTAAAGTTCAGTACGGCGTCGCCAGTTTTTATGCCAATAAATTCGAAGGACGCAAGACTTACACGGATGAGATATTCTCTCAAATGAAACTGACCGCGGCGAGCAATACGCTTCCCATGCATACCTGGATCCGTGTGACCAATCTGCGCAATCACCGGACGGTGGTGGTGAGGATCAACGATAAGATGCATCCCCGTAACCCGCGCCTGATCGACATGAGCCATGCAGCTGCTGCCAGACTGGGCTATTGCGGCAGGGGATTGACCCATGTACGTATAGATGTGTTAGGGAAGAAAAAACCTGCTGAAGCAGATGAAGAGATAACTGCGAAAAGCGAATAGATTCAATTCGAAATAAAAAAAGCCCCGCACGGGGCTTTTTTTATTTCAGGCAGGATTAATACTTCATTTTTTTAAAACAGAGATGCGGCCGTCCCTGGTCTCTAACTGAGCGTCCCGTATTAGATTAGACCAACGGAGTGCCAAAAAGGTTACCTTTGCTAACGGATTGATAGTTAAGACTATCATTGAAAGCGGAAATTGAGGGACTGTCCGATATCGGACGTTCAGTGGTTCATAACCGAACATCTTTTCAGAATCGTGCGTTTGTACACATCAAAATTATAAATCCATGAACACAAACATTGGGATCACTCCAAAGAACCTTCAGGCAGTAGCAAATGAATTGACCAAATTATTAGCGGATGAATTCGTCCTGTACACCAAAACGCGGAATGCGCATTGGAATGTAGAAGGATCGGATTTTCATGCCATGCACGTATTTTTCGAACAGCAGTACAATCAACTGGATGACTACATGGACAGCGTTGCTGAAAGGATCCGTCAGCTGGGACACTATGCACCTGCCACTTTACAGAGCTTTCTCTCCCTTACACACCTGACGGAAAAGCTGGGTGAGAAGAACGATAGCCTTGGCTTTATAAAGGAATTGCTCATAGACCATGAGAACATTATTATTTTCCTGCGGGAGAACATCAACCGTTTCGCCAATGATTACGGAGATGCAGGAACCAGTGATTTCATCACCGGCCTGATGGAGAAACATGAGGCTACTGCCTGGATGCTGAGGGCGCATTTGAAATAACTTCGGGCTGCAAGCTGTTAGCCGCAAGCTTGCAGCTACTCTTTCTTTCCCCCGAAGAGCCGTTTGAAAAAACCACCTTTTTTCTTAGGCTCTTCTTCTTTTTTGGTATCCGTCACCGTGATCTTGACGGATCCGGATTTGTCACTCTTCTGAATAGTGGCTTCCTTCAGGATCTTTTGTTCTTCAGGGGAGAGCTTGGAATCCAGTGGCACGGTAGGAGCGGTAGTATCCAGGTATTGGTTAGCTTTTCCGTTACCCTGGTCGGCTCCTTCGGCGCCGGGCGGCGCTGTCTTGATGATGTTCATATAGTCATACATCATTTCTTTACGCATATCTTCCGGCTGGACGAACCTGGCTTGTTTGTCAAGGCCGAGTGTTTTGTCGGCCAGTGTCTTGGCAAAGAAATATTCCCAGATAGGGCGGGCAGCCTGGGCTCCATATCCCAATCCGCTTTCCAGGTGGATGAAGCGGGCGTCACAACCGATCCATACACCTGCCAACAGCTGTGGGGTGTACCCCATGAACCAGGCATCGGAATTATCGTTGGTCGTGCCTGTCTTACCGCCCATCTCTGCAACGCCCAGGCGATTGCGCAGACCGGCGGCGGTGCCGAAGTCCACTGGACCCTGCATCATGCGGGCCATGGTATAGGCGGTGGCCTGGCTGATGACCTCTTTTCGCACGGGTTCCGTATCAAAGCGATCCAATACGTTACCGTTCTTATCTTCTATACGGGATATATAATAAGGTTTGGTGCTGAAGCCGCCGGAAGGGAACATGCTGTATCCCCATAACATTTCATAGAGGGACAGGTCGCAGGCTCCCAGGGCCATGGAAGGGTAGGGATCTATTTTCGTGGGAATGCCGATCTGTTTGATATATTCGGCAAACCTTTTGGGGCCGACCTGTTTCATGATATAAGCTGCTACTCCGTTGATAGACCAGGCCAGACCGGTCGCCATGGTCATGGAACCCCCTTCATGTTTGTCGGGGCGGGCCGGCACGTAACCAAAACCGGGAAAGTATTGTTGTCCGGTCTCGCATTGTGTCTCGGGAGTAAAATTGAAGTCTTCGATGCCCAGGCTATACAGGAAGGGCTTGATGGAGCTGCCGACCTGGCGTTTGGTATTGATGTTGACGTGGTCGAACTTATAGGTCTTGAAGTCGATGCCGCCGACCCATGCCTTGACGGCGCCTGTGACGGGGTCCATCACCATGAAGGCGGTCTGCAGCATCTGCTGGTGGTATTTGATGGAATCCAGGGGCGTCATCACGGTATCTTTTTCGCGTTTGGTATTCCAGGCGAAGACCTTCATAGCAGTGGGTTGGGTGAAGGTCTTACGGATGTCGGCATCACTCAACCCTTCATCTTTCAGGCTCTTCCACCGGTCGCTGTTGTGCATGGCTGCTTCCAGGATATTCTGGTGATCTTTCCAGATAAGTCCCTTGCGCAGGCTGGATTGGGCGCTGAGCGCTTTTTGCAGGATGGGCATTTGTTTGGCCACGGCCTCATCTGCATATAATTGCATCCGGGGATTGATCGTCGTATAGATCCTCAGGCCGTCCTCGTATAGATTATAAGGTTCTCCGGTAGAGGGATTTTTGTGCGCCTTGCACCATTTTCTCAGCTCGTCCCGGATGACATCCCGGAAATAAGGCGCCAGTCCGTTGTTCTCATCGACCTTCTTGTAATTGCTCATGTCGATGGGCATGGCTTTCAGCTTAGCTGCATCGGGAGCGGTGAGATAGTTATTCTTTACCATTTGGTTGATGACCGTATTACGCCTTTCAATGGCCATCTTGGGATTCTTCCGGGGATTGTATAAGGTATTGCCTTTCAGCATGCCGATCAATACGGCGGCTTCATCAACATTCAGGCGATCGGGTTCTTTCTGGAAGAAGGTGCGGGAGGCATTGCGGATCCCATATACATTATCGCCAAAAGGGACTTCATTCAGGTAAAGGGCCAGTATTTCCTGCTTGGTGAAATTACGTTCCAGCTTAATGGCAATGATCCATTCTTTCAGCTTCTCTGTGAAACGGCGTATGAAATTTTTGGATCCCTGCTCCAGCAGGTTTTTGGCTAATTGCTGGGTGATCGTGCTGCCGCCTCCGTCCCTGCCCAGCTTGATCACAGCCCGCATTACGGAGAAGCCGTCTATGCCGGAATGGTCGTAGAAGCGTTCGTCTTCAGTAGCTACCAGTGCATTGACCACATTGGGAGAGATATCTTTAAATTCTACGCTGCTGCGGTTGCCTTTATCCTTATAGTATTTTCCCATGGGGGTGCCGTCTTCCGCAAAAACCTCGGTAGCCAGCGTGATGGTGGGATTCTCCAGTTCTTTTAAAGAAGGTAAAGAGCCAAAAACGCCCAGGTTGATAAGGACTAAAAAGAGGACAAAAACGCCCAGCCCATAAAAAAAGACTCTCCAGAAAATGCGAACGAGTTTAGAAGACATATAAAGGGCAAATTATAATTAGAATTGTAAAAATCAAGCACGATACCTGTTAAAAATTTCATGGGGCGTCCATGGGAAGCGGTCAGTGTTTTTCATTCGGATTGGTCAGGGCGTCAAATCGCCTGTATGCCGGCATATCCTTGTTATTCAATAAGAGATCAAGGTTCGTACCGGAAATGATCAGGAATGAATATTTGTTCACGGGCAGCCAGGGAACGATCTCTCTGGCTGCGGATGCCTGCGCCTTGTGCATATATTCCAGTGCGGCCCCTGCATTTTCAAAGGGGCCGATGACTACCAGCTTCAGGCTGTCGCTGACCGATGAATTGTCAATGGTGAGGGACTGGCCATAGAAATTCTCCTGGTTGTAACGGTTGAATGCAGTCCTGGCCTCAGTAACATAGACCGGATCTACTTTGTCCATGACGATCATCACGGAATGAGGTTTGTCAGGCGTGTAGGCAAAGGGTGAATTTGACGTACGGATCCGGGCGGCCAGCTGTGCCGTATCCGCCTGTAATTTTTTCATAGCGGCTTTGGCGGAATCAGCCTGCCGCTGCAGCCTGGCCATCTGCAGGGAGTCATCCATTGCCTTTTGCATGGCTGCCTGTAAGGAATCGACCGTTTTGCGCAGCTGGGCCAGCTGTCCTGCGTCCATGCTGATCTTGTTCATGCTGGCCATATCGACCTTCATCTTGTCTGCGCCGGAGAGGGCGGGGGAAGGTTTTTGACCCTGAATGCCCGGGGCGGCTGGAAGGTGGATCTTCGCTTTGGCCAGCTGGGAGGTATCTTCCTTTACCAGCATATTGGAGTCGTTGCGGATAAGTCTTGTGCCATGTTCGGCTGCTGTTTTCGCGGATGGGGCGGCGTCGATCACCACGGAGTCATCCGGCACCCTTGTTACCTGAAGATTGGTGAGATATTCTTCTATTTGTTTGCGTCGTCGCAGCACATCGATCAGGGCGGTGGCTTTGGCGGCCATCGGTGTCTTGGGATATTTCAGCGGGATTGTGGTCAGGGTGGATATGGCCTGTTTGTCGTCCCTGTTGCGGATAAAATAAACGGATTCGATGTATAACAGCTGGGGCGTCCAGTATTTGTCACCATAGAGGCTGTCGGCCAGCTTTTTTTGCGACAGCGCTTCTTCGAACCTGCCTTCTATAAAGGAGGTGTAGATCTTTTCATATTGGTGGGTAGCGTTGATTTTAAGGCTATTGCCTGCTTCCGTGGCGCCATCGGGATTGACGGCCTTGGCAGTCTGTTTGCCCAGGGGGTATTTTTGTTTCATGAGCCCCAGGATCCTTTGGGCATTCACTTCGTCGCCTATTTTCTTATAACAATAGTAGAGGTTGAAAAGGGTCTCTTCCTTTTGGGGAAAGTCCGCCGCCTTTTCCAGCAGGGCTTCATAAGTAGTGATAGCGGATTGATAATCAGCTATCCCTTCCTGGTAGGCTTTGCCGAGCGCGAACAGGGCATTTTGGACGGAATCATACAATTTCTTCATCTTCTCCGGAGTAAGGGGAAGATTGTCCATCAGGGATTTGAAATCTATCTTAGCGGGTCCGGCGAGGGCGGAGGTTTTGCCATTAGCATCGGGCGGGCCGTTTGGCGCTTTTTCTGCTGTCCTTACTCCCGGTTGGTTTTTGACGAGGGAGGCCAGTTGCCAGTTGTCGGCATTGGGCCGGTTGCCCCATTTGGTTTTGAAGTCGGAATAACCTTTTGCTTTCAGGGAGGGGTTATTAAAATACCACTCTGCATTGCCTGATCCGGTGTTAAAGAGATCGGGGGCTTTCTTGTTGGGGTTATTAAAGCTGCCTGTGTTGAAGGAAGAATCGGATTGATCATCCTCCCGAAGGCCCTGCTGTCTGCGCAGGTACCGCACCAGTTTTTTTATATAGGCGGTCCTTTGATCGGGCGGAAGGGCAGCAATGCGTTGAAGGCTGTCCTGGCGCTCCAGGATCTGCAGCTCTGCGACGATCACAGAGAGAGCGGCCTTGCGATCGGGAAGCCAGCTTACATCGACGTTGGGCCCCAGCTGGCTGGTAACCAGGCTGTCGTAGTAATTTTTGGCGGCCTTGTATTTTTTTTCTTCGAAACAGAGATTGGCCAGCTGTAGAAAGGCCTTGTTCCGCTGACTATCAGGCCCTCCCTGGGAGGACGATTTGATACAAAGGAGGAGGAAAGCTTCCGCTCCCGGCCGGTTATTTCTTTCCAGCTCCATTTGTGCGGCCGTATAATAGATAATGTCGCGGTAGGGTTCATAGCGGTCTTTCCGGGCCATGCTGGCCAGCGCCGCGATATTCTTCTGAATGAAATCGTCGCCGCCTTCCTTGTTCTGCCGGATGGAATTGAGGCGGGCATAGACTTCCAGGACGGGATTGTAGGTGTGGCGCACCGTTCTTTCATAAAATGTCCTTGCTTCAAAAGAGCGCTCGGCCCTTTCATACAGCTGGGCGATCAGGTATTCCCAGCGGGCCTGTTCTTCCATATTCTCTGCTGCCGGCAGTGCCTTCTCCAGGTAAAAGGCGGCACTGTCATAGTTATTTTGTTTGTAGAACCACAGGGCCCTTACCTCTTGCAGGGAGGGGGCCAGACGGGCCGGGAACAGGGGATCGCCCCGGAGCACTTCAATAAGTCCGGCGGCTTCCGCGAATTGTTCTTTGGCGATATAGGTGCGGATCTTCCAGATCAGGGATTCATTACGGCTGGGGGCGGTGGCAAAGGCCTTGTGCAGGAGGTCCCTTTTTTCTTTGGTAGAGACGATATTGGCATTACCGCCTTCTTCCTCGTTGGCGTTGCTGCCGATGGGCTTATCGTAGCCGTCCTCTTCTTTGGGGGCAAAGGCGTAATTGATGAATTGGAAGGTGATATAGGCTGAATCGAAATCTTTTTTAAAGTAGTAGGTCTTTCCGATCAGCATGTAAAGGTTGTCGATCCAGTCATTCCGGGTGTCGTGGATCAGGATACCCATCGTACATTTGTAGATTACGGAATCGAGCTCTTTTTTCTGGGCGGCGGTAGCATCGAGGCTATAGTTATAGAAGGGGAGGAGGCGGGTATAGTCGTCCCTGTTCTGTGCTTTAGCCCGGGCGACGATCATGTTGACCTTTTCGTTCGCGTTGAAATAGAAATTATAGTGGGTAATGGTATTTTGTACGAAGCGGCGGGCTTTTTTGATCTTTTTCCCGGTATTTGATTTTTCTGAGGCCAGGATCCTGTTCTCGAATTTAGCAGGTTTTTTTAGGTCATAGGCAACGCCCATCTGCCCGAGAACACCCAGGGAGAGGAAGGTTAAGACAGTAAGTAGCCAAATTTTACGATGAGTCACAATGTCCTTTAGGTTTGCCCCGCAAGCTAATTAAAAAACCGTGGAGAACGGTGTTCTCCCGACCGCAATCGGAATAACTGATTTTCAGTTAATTTATTATGGAAAAAGGCTTTTTTTATGCTTGTGGAGTTTATTATCTTTATGGCAATCAGTCATTATGGCCAAATTCGATGCCAATTCCACCTTAAAGCGCCTCCAGAACCGTTATCGCCTTGTAGTGATGAACGATGATACCTATGAGGAGGTAGTTACCTTTAAATTATCCCGTCTGAGCGTCTATATCGTTCTTTGCACGATTTTTGTATTGTTGACGGGGCTGACTGTCGCCCTGATCGTGTTTACGCCTTTGAAGTTATATATTCCCGGTTATGGTGATGTAAATAATACCAAGGACTTGCGTGAACTAAAAATACGTACTGATTCGTTAGAGCAGGAGGTAAGGTATAAAGATCAATATTTGGAGAGCATCCGTAATGTACTGCAGGGAAATACGACGGTGAAGCTGGATACGACGACATTGGCGATACCCAAGCCTGAGAAGATCAATGATTAGAAGCTGATTCAATATAAGTTTTTGTTTAAAATCCAACTATTCACATTTAAAATCTGATTCTTATGTTCAACGGAAAACCCAAATCCGATGGTCTTGGAGAAATGGCTTCCTCCGGCACCAGCACCAGCCTCATTGGGGCCGGCACTTCCATGAAAGGAGATATTACCAGCAATGGCGATCTGCGTATTGACGGTACTTTGGTGGGCAATATTCATTGTTCGGCAAAAGTAGTGATCGGCGCGAATGGCGTTGTCCAGGGAGATATCAATGGCCAGCAGGCTGATATCATGGGTAAGGTCAACGGTACGATCACCGTGAAGGACCTTTTACAGTTAAAAGGCGGCAGTAACCTTAGCGGGAATATAAAAGCTGCCAAATTACAGATCGAACCTACCGCCAATTTTAATGGAGAATGCCATATGATCGGTGCGGCGGGCGCCAGTACTGCTGTTACCAGCAAGCCTTCCCAGGAAATAAAGAGGGAGATCAAACATGGTGAACCCGCTATGGGATAGCGGCTCTCCGGGGCCGATTAATGGCGGATAACCCGTCATCGAGACCATTGAAAGACATTATGGCCCGAGATAAAAGCAGTATGACTCGCAGTAACCCGCCGCCGGATAGTTCAGAAGATCTGAAAGATCAACGGGCAGCCGACAATCGCCGGGAGCTATTCCGATATGCGGGTCTGTCTTCACAGGTCTGTGTTTCTGTGGGGCTTTCTATATTTATTGGTATAAAAGCCGATAAATGGGTAGCTCTTTCTTTTCCCATATTTTCCTGGGCCTTACCTTTGCTGGTAATTGTGGTCCTGATCGTAAAATTGGTAAAGGAAACTTCCCGAAAAAAAGATGGAAAATAAAAGTTCCGGCAGGCCTTTTCTGCCTATTGTAATAATTTTTGTCCTGTCAAGTCTGTTCTTTTTGGTAACCAGGCAACGGTTGGCCGGATGGAATATGGACTATGTCGTCCTGCTGTCAGGCAATGGGATCCTGTTCCTGGCGACGGGATTGTCTTTTTATTTGTACGCCAGGGCATTACGTAATCCGAATGTGCAGGTCTTCCTGCGGATGCTCTATACCAGCCTCCTTATAAAAATGGTATCCTGCCTGGCAGCTACTTTACTGTACCTCTTTTTGGCAGGGGCTGCGGTGAGCAAATATGCTATTATCGGTTGTTTTTGCCTCTATCTCCTCTATACATACGTAGAGGTAAAAGTTTTAATGCGACTGATCAAGAAGATCCCCAGGAATGCCTAAGAAAGAAGCCCCGCTCGAATATCTCCGTCAATTTATACCGGATCAGGCAGCTCCCCTGGTACTGGATTATCTCAATCATTACCAGGTGCACCTGACGATCACCCGGGAGAGGAAGAGCGTGTTGGGAGATTACCGGCATGCTACTCAGGCGCAGAATCACCGGATCAGCGTTAATGGCAACCTGAATAAATATTCCTTTTTGATCACCCTGATCCATGAGCTGGCCCATCTGGTCACTTTTATGGAGTTTGGTAACGGTGTCCAATCCCATGGGAAGGAGTGGAAGAAGATCTACCGGAAGGAACTGGAGGATTTTATCCGGCTGGGGGTGTTCCCGGAAGATATCCTGGCCGCCCTGAAAAAGAACCTGCATGATCTGCCTGCGAGCAGTTGCGCCGATGAGGGGCTGATGCGTATCCTGAAACGATATGACCAAAATCCGGGTAACCTGTTGCTGGTTGAGCAGGTTGCGGAAGGCCAGCTTTTTAGTCTGGAGGATGGAAGGATATTCCGTAAAGGGAAGAAGCTGAGGAAAAGATTCCAGTGTACGGAAGTAGCTACGGGGAAATTGTACCTCTTCAGCCCCATTTATGAGGTGAAGGCTATGCCAGCGGATAAGAAGGCATCCTGAATTGGTCGTCTTGATCTGGCTGTCTTGATCTGGCCGTCCTTACCTGGCTATCCTTACCTGACTATCCTTACCTGACTATCCTAATCTGATTACCTTGACCTGGCCATCCTGATCTGACCATCCTGACCTGGCTGCGGCTTTAAAGATCCTTCAGCATCCAGATGGGGCAGCCGAAATGACCGGTATAACCCATCGGGCCGTCCAGGTAGCGAAATCCAAATTTTTCATAGACGGGCATGGCCCTTTGCAGTTCCGGCATTGTTTCGAGATAGACGTGTCGGTATCCGGCTTCTTTGGCGAATTCAAGGTTTTTTTGGATCAATTCTTTTCCCAGGCCTTTTCCCCGGACCCGGGCGGCCAGGTACATTTTTACCAGTTCGCAGGTATCCTGCGGCAGGCCCGGCGTAGGGAAGATACCTCCTCCTCCCACCAGCTCCCCATCTGCCAATGCGATATGATACCGGCTGGAAGGGACCTGAAAGGCTTCGTAGAGATGGTCGGTCGCTTCGTCGAAATAAACGGTGCCTGGCTTGTTGGCCCCGAATTCTGCGAGGGCGCTCCGTATGATGAGGGCTATTTCCTTATTATCGGCAGGCTGTATTGTCCTGATGAGGATGTCCATGCCGGTAAAGATACATAGCGGACGCCATTCCGATAATTCGGGAGACGATCCTTTGGGATCTGATCCGATGATTTATTGGGGATCCGATCAGCTTAATAGGGCTATAACGCTGTAGAGAATGGCGATAGAGAGGAGGATGAGTCCGATGAATGGTTTGTCTGCATTTTTCATGTGCAATAATTATGAGGGTTACGATAGGATTATACCTGGGTTAACGATAGGTGTAAGGCAAATAGTGTGCCCGGGCCGGGAGAAGTGGCATGAATATTTACGATGCTGGTTTTACGATGGGAAAGGCGCTGGCCAGGTATAATAGGGGGCGACGGCTTCTTCCAAAATATTGCGGTCGGTCTCTACCAATTCCTGCAATTCTTCTTCTGTGGGGAGATACAGCATGTATTTGGTGGCGAAGAGCTGCTTGTTTTCCTGTAGTACGGAGAATTTTGCCACGGCCTGGTCTTTTTCGCTGCATAGGATAATGCCGATGGTGGGATTATCGTCCGGAGCTCTTTTGAAGGTTTCGTACATGCGTACGTACATGTCCATCTGACCGATATCCTGATGGGTGAGAGCGCCCATTTTCATGTCTATCAGCACATAACATTTCAGCAGGATGTTATAAAAAACAAGATCGATAAAAAAGTCGGAGTTCTCCGTCCGGATATGCTGCTGACGGCCTACGAAAGCGAATCCTTTTCCCAGTTCCAGCATAAAATGCTGAATATGGCTGATGATGGCCTTTTCCAGGTCTTTTTCTTTATAACCAATACCGGAAGGAAGGCCCAGGAATTCCAGGACCATGGGATCTTTCAGAATATCCCGCGGCTGAATGGGAGCAGCGATCGTCTCCTGAACGATGGGCTTTTTGTCCTGGGAGTTGAGCAGTCTTTCATAGTAAAAGGTATGAATATGTCTTTCCAGGGTGCGGACTTTCCATTGCTGGGCGGCGGCTTCCTGTAAATAATAATTACGTGCATCGGCATTGGATACCCGGATGAGGGCTCTGTAATGTGTCCAGGTCAATTCGCGCCTCACTGAGGCGCGAATTGGGAAAGTGAGAAAAAACTGGCGGTAGTTACGCAGAGCCTGTTCTCCGTAACCCGGACCAAAATCTCCGGTAAGCCTTGCGGATAACTCTTTTATGACGGCTTTGCCGTAGGCGGCTTTGCGTTTGCCGGCCTGTTCATGTTCTACAATGAGGCGACCTGTTTCCCAGTAGGCCAGTACCATGGAAGAATTGACGGTGTAATACACCTTATTGCGTGCCTGGTGCAGCACTTCTTTGATCGATTCATAGAGCGACAGATCCGCAATCTGTTTCATAGAGGATGGTTTTGGCGAGATATGGGTACAAAATTAGAAGATTGTCTGTATTTGGAGTAGGGAAGTTATACCCATTTTAAATTCGCTCCACACTGTGGAGCGAATTGGGGAGGCAGGGCAACCGCCGAGGTAATTTAGTAGGATTTCCGGCCTAGAGATCAG
The DNA here is from genome assembly GCA_015655015.1 of Chitinophagales bacterium. GTDB lineage: Bacteria > Bacteroidota > Bacteroidia > Chitinophagales > Chitinophagaceae > Puia. The sequence continues at coordinate 38,369 of JAATFV010000226.1, forward strand.
AGTAATCTGCCGGGTGCAGAAAGACGATGTCTACATGCGAGACGTTGTGCTGGTATTCGGGGGAGGCGACGAGCTGTTTCCAGAAAGGATCTGCTCCGAAATCTTTCCAATGCTGTTCGCGGGAGGCCATGTTTTCAAAGCTGGTCATGTACATAAGATTGGGCATATGTGCTCCTGACAGGACGGAGGCATAAAAGACAGCATTGAAATTCAGTCTTTTGAATAAGGGGATTTCCCCACCCTGGTTGAACATCTGCACTTTATTGGCAAAATATTTTTCGGTAGGCCCTTCATAACTCCGTAGTTCATAAACTCTTTCTGAAGCGGGTGTCTTCAAAGCCGTTGGCGCTTCCAGTCGGGGCATATCGGGGAAGGCCTGTAAAAGGATCGATTCTATACGGGTATATGGAGGATTGTCGTAAACGGCATCCAGGTAATCTTTTCCATCGGACAGGTAGGATTGGTCTTTTTGCAGGGATGCTGTTAAGCCGAGAAATTGTTCCAGGGAATGGAAGGGGATCAGGACATAGATCCGGCGGATAGCGGCGGTATCATTTCCTATGGGCTTGAATACGCCTGCCTTTTGGATTCCCATCCGGTGCAGGGCTGGTAAAAAAGCGCCCTGGAGATATTTATCCACTCTTTCTTCCTGCTCTTTCGTTTTCAGCTGGTAGATCCGGATCGAATAAAATTCCTGTTTGGGGGCTGTAGCGTAGTTACAAATAGCTGCAGCATAGTTACTAGTATAAGTGTTGCTAAAGGAAGCAGGAGCGTTTAGCACAAATGCAAGGGCGAGCAGGGTAAGTATTCTTATGGTCATAAAATAGTATATGTTAGACGGTGCAAGTATCTGCGTAAAATCTTCTGAAGGATTTCCCGCATTAAAAATTAAGCCGGACAGTAATGTCAAGCCGGGGATAAATGTAAAACAGTTGGGGTGTTTTAACAAAAGCTTTGATAATTCTTAGTGCGAATTCCGATCATTAGCCCTAATTTGCTCCCCTCCTGACAAACTATGCGTATTACTATTTGTGCAATACTATTCCTGCTGTTATTCTCTTTTAGGGGGCAATCGCAGCAGTTCCTGACCGGAAAAGTATATAAAAAAGAGAGCACGGAAGCGCTCGTTTCCGTAAGCGTTTATAATATCAGCCGCCGGCTTCATGAATTATCCGAAGAGAGTGGCAGTTACCGTATCCAGGTGGCACCGGGGGAGAGGGTGATCTTTTCTTCAGTGGGATACCTGGCAGATACCCTTACGGTGACGGCCGATATGTTGTCGGGGGCGTATGAGGTATACCTGGAACCGAAAGTCCAGACCCTGCAGGCTGTAACCGTGGGGAGCCAGAGCAATTACCAGGTGGATTCCATAGCCCGGCGGAATGAATATAGCTGGGTCTATGATCATGGCAATGTCGCAAGGTTGGAGAAAGACCGGAAAGGTGGGGATGGAGTAGGGGCGAACATCGATCTGTTCAAGAAAGGCAGCTCCGCGGACCAACAACGCGAAAGGCTGAAGAAAAGGCTAATTAAAGAAGAGCAGGAATATTATATCGATTCCCGTTATAACAAGGAATATATTGCCCGGCTCACTCATCTTCAGGGGGATTCTTTGGTGAAATTCGTTGCGCAGTATCGGCCTACCTATGACTTTTGCAGGAAGGCGGCCCCAGTCGATATCCTCGTATTTATAAGCGACAATATTAAAAAATTCAGGAAAGGCGAACGACCTGATTAACCTTTGACGTAACTTCCCACTTAGACTCAAAGGGGACCTGCCAGCCATTGCCGGTTGGGCGACTTTATTATTAAAAAATACTAAAAGGTTAGGTATGTCTGCACTCCGAAGCAGGGACTGGTTTGGTAAAACAGATAAGATGGGTTTTATCTACCGGAGCTGGATGAAGAACCAGGGATTTCCTGAAGATCTGTTCGATGGCCGGCCCGTCATCGGTATTTGTAATACCTGGTCTGAGTTAACGCCCTGTAATGCCCATTTGCGGGATATTGCGGAGGTGGTGAAACGGGGAGTATATGAAGCGGGCGGATTTCCTGTTGAATTTCCTGTTATGTCATTGGGGGAGACCCTGCTCAAGCCTACTGCCATGCTGTTCAGGAACCTGGCCAGCATGGATGCGGAGGAGTCTATCCGGGGCAATCCGCTGGATGGGGTCGTTTTGCTGACAGGCTGTGATAAGACAACTCCTTCGACCCTCATGGGAGCTGCCAGCGTGGATCTGCCTACCATCGTAGTTCCCGGGGGACCGATGTTGAATGGAAAATTCCAGGGAAAGGATATCGGCAGCGGCACCCATGTATGGAAGTTTGCCGATGACAGGAAGACGGGCAAGATGACCGACCTGGACTATATGATGGCGGAAAGCTGTATGTCCCGGAGTGCGGGGCATTGTATGACCATGGGAACGGCTTCGACCATGGCCTGTATGGTGGAGTCCCTGGGACTCACGCTGCCCGGGGCGGCGGCGATACCGGCTGTAGATTCAAGAAAAAAAGTGCTGGCTCATTTGTCCGGCAGGAGGATCGTGGAAATGGTGAAGGAAGACCTTCGCTTATCGCATATCCTTACCCGGGAGGCTTTTGAGAACGCCATTAAAGTGAATGCCGCCGTGGGCGGCAGCACGAATTTTATTATACATCTCACTGCCATTGCCGGCAGGATCGGCGTACCGCTGGACCTGGAAGATTTCGATCGGCTGGGCAGCAGGATACCGCTCTTATTGAACCTGATGCCTTCCGGAAAATTCCTGATGGAAGATTTTTATTATGCGGGCGGCTTGCCGGTGATCCTGCAGGAGCTGAAGGAGCTGTTGCACATGGATACGATCACGGTGACCGGGGCAGGCCACCGGAAAAATATAGAAAATATCAGTACCTGTTATAACAGGGAGGTCATAACAGCTTATGAAAGTCCGCTGATCCCGGAAGCGGGGATCGCGGTGCTGAAAGGCAATCTTTCCCGTAATGGGGCCGTCATCAAGCCTTCTGCTGCCAGCCCGGCCCTGATGCAGCATCGGGGGCGGGCTGTCGTATTTGAAAATATAGAGGATTATCATGCGCGGGTGGATGACCCTGCCCTGGATATCGACGAGACTTGTATCATGGTCCTGAAAAATGTCGGGCCGGTGGGTTATCCCGGCATGCCTGAGGTGGGGAATATGGCTTTACCTAAAAAATTGCTGGAAAAAGGGGTGACGGATATGGTGAGGATCTCGGATGGCAGGATGAGTGGTACTGCTTATGGGACGGTGGTGCTGCATGTCTCACCGGAAGCAGCGATCGGAGGTGGATTGGCCCTGGTGCAGAATGGGGATTGGATCGAATTGGATGTCGCAGGGCGGCGGTTGCACCTGGACGTTCCTGCTGAAGAGCTGGAAAAAAGGAGCCGGCTGTGGATAAAGCCCGGGCTTCCTCTCACGGAGCGGGGATATGTCAATCTTTATATTCAGCATGTGCAGCAGGCTGATAAAGGGGCGGACCTGGATTTCCTGGTTGGCGGCTCCGGAGCGCAGGTGAGCAGGGATTCTCATTAAGAGCCTGGGCGTGCGCATAGCTGCTAAATATTAACCAGACCTATTTCAGCTTATGCATTTACTTATTGTTCTATTCGGCATTTTGCTGCTGGTATTCCTGATCAGCTGGGGAAAGGTGAATGCCTTTCTCGCGTTCCTGGTAGTGTCCCTGGTTACCGGGCTGCTATTGGGAATTCCATTTTCAGCGATCACCCGCTGTGTCTACAAAGGCATCGGGGATACGTTGGGGCAGCTGGCCATTATCATCGTATTGGGCGCTATGCTGGGTAAGCTGGTGGCAGAGAGTGGCGCAGCTCAGCGGATTGCTACGGTAATGATGAATATTTTCGGGGAGAAATATATCCAGTGGGCCTTGATGGCTACCGGCTTTATTATAGGGATCCCTCTCTTTTATAATGTGGGTTTTGTCCTGATGGTGCCGCTGATCTTTTCTGTTGTTTATAAGTATAAGTTACCGGCGGTGTATATCGGTCTGCCTATGCTGGCCTCTTTATCTGTGACCCATGGTTTTTTACCTCCGCATCCGGCGCCGGCTGCGCTGGTAGGGCAGTTTCATGCGAGCATGGGCAAGACCCTGCTGTATGGGCTGGCGATCGCTATCCCTGCCGTTATTATTGCCGGGCCTTTGTATTCCCGGACCTTAAAGGGAATAAAGTCTGCACCCCTGGAAGGGCTGGTCGCTCCTAACCGACCTGAGGAGTTATTGCCGGGAGCTGCCAATAGCCTGCTTACTTCTTTGCTGCCTGTTATCCTGTTGATGTTAACGACGTTGTTGCCCCTGATCCTGCCGGGGGAAGGAATTGGGAAGTCCATTCTGGAGTTCCTGGGAGATCCTTCTATCATTTTATTGCTGGCTATTGGAGTTGCTACGTATACCCTGGGGATCCGCACTGGCATGAATATAAAAAGGGTGATGCATATTTATGAAGATGCGGTAAAGGATATTGCTATGATCCTGCTGATTATCGGCGCTTCCGGAGCGCTGAAGGAAGTTTTTCTGGACAGTGGGGTCAGTAAGGAGATCGCCGTCGTGTTACAGCAATGGCCGGTTCATCCCCTGGTGCTGGGCTGGCTGATTGCGGCGATCATCCGGGTCTGCCTGGGGTCGGCAACGGTGGCGGGTCTGACGGCAGCGGGGATCATCCTGCCGCTCATGAAGAGCTCGCATGTAGACCCTAATCTCATGGTGCTGTCGGTAGGGGCGGGGAGCCTGATGTTCTCTCATGTGAATGACGGCGGATTCTGGCTGTTTAAAGAATATTTCAATCTGTCTATAAAAGATACCTTACGATCCTGGTCGGTCATGGAGACTATTGTGGCGCTCGCCGGCCTTGGCGGGGTCCTGCTGTTAAATTTTTTTGTATAACTGCAGGTATTGCCCTTCCCCCTTTTCACCAGATGCTAATGGTATAATACTAGTTTTTATAAAAAAAGTTGCTGATTGAATGTGTGTTAAATAATATCAATTATTTTCATATCTGAATTGATCGGCCTTTAAAATATCAATTAGGAGAAAGTGATCATGAAGGATACGTTGAGAAACCAATTATACTTCGGGGAACAGCCTGCTGTAGAGCTGTTATATTCCAGCTATGGTGCTATGTTATTTAGTTATATATTACAATTCGTTCCTGGCCGGAGGGAAGGTGAGGAGCTGCTGGTGAAGATCTTTTCCAGGTTGGCCCCCCGGTTGCAGGAGGCCTGCGAAGCTGATCTGAGTATTTATTGCTGGCTGCAGGTCGAGGCAAGGAAGATCATTCTGGAGCATAGCGGTATGGAGAAAAATGTGGGTCAGCGCATGGATAAAACTTATTATTTTTCTTTGCTGGATGAGGTAAGCGCCGAGCATCAATGGGTATTCAGGGAATTATTCATCTATGGCAGACAAAAGGAGGAAGTGGCTGTACAGGCGGGTAAGGATCCGGTTTATATCGGGGGACTCCTGCGGGAATGTCTTCTTATCATCAGAAAAAAACTAGCGTGAGCATTGAAGCGTATTTAACGAGTGGGATTGTTGAAAGTTATGCCTTAGGGCTGGCTTCACCGGATGAGGCTGCTCAATTCGAACGGTTGTTGCTTTCCCATCTCGAATTACGCGAGGCTTTATCAGATTTTGAAGGCCGGCTCGAATTTTTCGCTTTTCAGCATGAGGTCCCTCCTCCGCCCGGCATAAGGGAGAAAATTGAAGAACGCATCCGGGAATTGCCGGCTGTAAAACCAACGTACAAATGGAAAGGAGGGAGTGATGAAAAGCACAAAGACCCGGCATCCGAATATATTCCTATCCGGGATATTTCCCCGGATATACGGGTGCATAAACACTGGCGCCCGGCATTCATCGTCCTTTTTATTCTATCCAAGATCTTTCTGATACTCTTCCTTTATTATTATTTTCAAAACAGGTACGCTCAAAAAGAGATACTTCTATTGGAAAGGCAGATTAAGGTTGCCGGATCAACGGCGGAGCCTGCCAAGTAGCCATTTTACTATTAATGGTAACAGGAGCAGGACCGGCAGTATATACCACCAAATGGATATTTTCCGGTTGCTCATTCCTATCCGGCTATTGGATTCGAAGGGGAGCGGATTACCCTGGTAATTCAGGGCTGCCCAGTAATAAGGCAGTTTATGGACATAGGTTATTGCCGGGTCATTGAGCCAGTTCAGCTTGGATTGCCGGAGCGCCCATGCGGCATTCAAACGGGAGCGGTCGGGCTGTTGATGTGTGGATCCGGAGCTTTGCTGCCCGGGGCCATCGGTCTGTTGTTGTGGTCCATCGATCTGCTGTCCGGATGCAAGGGCGGAATAAAATCCCTGCATCAGCTGTGCTGCCGCCTCATCATTCACGTTCCACCAGCCCGCTATCACACCGTTGGCGCCACCCGCCGTGAATGCACGGGCCAGGCTTTGTATTCCTTCCCCTGTCACCATCCTTCCATCGCCTGTACGGCAGGCGCTCAATACTACCAGGGCCGGGTGATGCTCCAGCCCTTTTAGCTCAAATAAATAAAAGGGTTCATCAAAGAGCTCGATGTGCGGGGCGTCAAAGCTGTCTTTTTTTGTAAAGGCATGGGAGCTGATATGTACGAGGGCCGAGCCTTGCAGGGCTTTGCGAAAGGCAGTGGTAGTGGCTTCTTCATTGGTATACCAGTTTCCTTTTTTTATTATCTCCGCCATTCCTTCTTTTTCGCGGGCTACGGTCTTCAGCAGGGGGGATCTCCCACTGTCCTGGTTGCCGGAAAGGAAAAAGCCTGAAACGCCGTGGCTGTTGCCCGGCGCAAGGACCTGTTCCTGTAAGGTTCGCAGGGACCATGCATAAGAGAGCAGGGACTGCCGGACCGCGAAGGGCCATTTTTCGGGGGAAAGGGGAGTGGACGGATTGGTCACCAATGCCTCGACGGGTAAGCTGTTTAGCGGGCCGTCGGGTAATAAAATATATTCTTTTCCCGGCAGCAGGGGATGGCGCCCGAACAATGACCGGTAGATCGCATAGGCCTGGCTGTAATAGTCTCCGGGCCGGTTGATCATTGGGTTAGCGCCTTCTTCAAAATATGTATGCGTAAATGTCCGGACACTGTCTTCCCATTGTTGTCCCAGGGGTAATTTCTCTGTGAAGCGGATCCCGGACCGGTCGCATTCCACGATATATAAAGCGGATGTTCCTGCGAAAAATGACCGGGCGAACTGTCCGTCCTGCAGGATCCCTGGCAGAGAATCCGGCGAAAAGGCGGTGGCGGCGGAGACTGTCGTTATGGATAGGCCGGTGTCAGTGTTGGTGCCGGTCAGCGGGCCAGCCTTCCCTCCGGAGGGATTTTGCAATGTTGCTGCCTTTTTACGCAATTCGGCCAGGTCCCAGACAGTTTGTTTTTCCTGCGCTGCCTTGAAGCTGGCCAGGCTGTCGTTCCCGTTCCCGGCTTGTAAGGCTTCTTTGCGGTAATAGATCAGCGCCCTTTCCAGCAGCCGGATCCTGTTTTGCAGACTGTCGTTTTCGCCGGGCCGGTTGACATCACCTGACCGGTCGCCGGTTCCTGCCGTCAGATGGTACTGCTGCTGTTGGAGGACTTCTTCCAGCAGCAGCTGGGATTTACTGCTTTCCATGAACTCCAGGATGACCTGCTGATATTTTTTTTGCCCTGATGTTTCCCAGGCATCCCAGGCGGCGCGGATGGCTGTTTCATATCGTAGCCGGATATCCGAAACGGATCTCTCCTTAGAAGATCCTGTGATCAGCTCGTAGCGCATTTTCTTTTCTGTAAGAAAACAGAGCGTGTATAAATGCAGGGCTTCGTCGGTATGATGCTGTTCCTGGTATAACCCGGCCAGTGTGAAGAGTGCGTCGAGCAGGGTGTTCTCGGCATAGAGGTCGGCTTCCTGCAGGGACGCTGGTTTTTTCCCGGGTATCAACAGGGACAGGCACTGATCCAGCCAGTACTCTGCCAGGGCAGGCTGGTTCGACCGGAAATAGAGAGCGCCCAAACGCTGGAAGAGCTTGGCCCTTTCTCTTTTGCGGATAGCTCCATACTGTTGCCATAACCTGTTCTGCAGGGTAAGCGCCTTTTTATAAAACCGAAGGGCAAGCCCTGGCTGTTCCGAGTAGATATCCCCTGCCTGCTGATAGGCCATCAGGAGCCAGTAACCGGTTTCGGAGGGGGCGCTCCTGCCGGCGGGCAGCTGCTCCAGAACGGCGATGCTGTTCCGGATACTTTCCCGGGCGGACTTGTTCTGCTGCAATTGTTGAAAGGCGTCAGCCTGTTCGGATAATAAGAGGCCGCAAAGAGCCGAATGGCTGTTCACTACGGCTATTCCCTGCCGGCAATACTCCAGGGAACTGTACGGAAGCCCCCTATTGCTGGAGGCATTGGCCAGGTTGCTATAGGTGCCGGCGAGGGCATCTTTATCCCCCAGTGAAGAGGCGATGGCCAGGGCCTTCCGGTGAATGAACAGGGCTTGTTCATAGTCACCAAGGCGTGTATAGTTATTGCCGAGGGGCTTTAAAATATTCTCCAGCACCAGGTTGTCATCCGACAGCTCTTTATGTGACCGGGCCCATTGAAAGGCCAGCGTATAGGCATCAGTGGAGTGAACGATGTCGCCGCTCATCAGCAACGCATACCCTTCGTTGCTCAGCAGATCCTGCCAGGCCTGTATTTCTTCATTGCTGCGGGGGGAACGCCAGGCTGATCCTGTTGCCCGGGTGAGCAGGTCTGCCCTGGCGGCAGGGGATTTAGCCACCCATTGGAGCAGGGCATAGATCCAGCCGGAAAGATTGTCTTTCGCCTGGTATTGCTGTAACTGTGCCTGTATGTCGGCGGGCAGTGATGGAGATGGGCCCCGGGATAAGGCCGGATACTGGGATGGGGCCGGATCTCCTGATCGGGCTGGATCTTGAGATGAAGCTGGATAGAAGGATGAATCCGGATACTTTGATGGGGCCGTATCCTGCGGCAGACGGTGAATTTTGGGCGATTGATAGGAAAAGAATAACAGGCAGCCGATCCCTATTGCCGCCAGTGATCTCGTCGTCTTATGGTCTTTCCTTTGCATCCGGTAGCTGAAGATAACAAACCCTTACAACTTGAAGCCGGCATACAGGAAAAAACGGTTGGTAATATCCCCTTTCAGCAGGCGAAGGTAGCGTAATCCCAATACCGGCCCCGTCTTTACCCTGCCGACCTGGAGGTCTGCGAAAGGTGCGGCGTTCCAGCTCCCCAGCCAGCGGGTGCCCGTTTTTGTCGTGCTGACGGAGGTCATGACGTCCAGGGGTAATTGCTGGGCGATGAAATAAGCCTTGTTCTCTGTCGTAGTCTTTTCGGAGATATTTACCTGTACCATGGCTCCCAATCCTACGCCGATCCAGTTGCCGATATTGTAGCGGTAATGCAGCGGTGTTATTTCAAAGCTGTTGCGTTGTGTGGTCGTTTTGGAAGATCTTCCGGTGATCAGGTATTTCAGGTTGCCGATGACGGTGTCCCGCTGGTCTTTTATCACTGCGCTGGTGAATTCGTCCTGTTGCAGGAGCCCTACAAAAATTTCGGCCTGAAAATAAGGCCTTGAAGGAGCATAGGGCGCCAGCACGTACCCGAACTGCAAAGGCCCTTTAGCGGAGTAACCTCCTTTGGAAGGGAGGGCGCTGTATCCTACCATGATCCCCGGGGAGATCCCTTTGATGAATTTTGCGGTAGCTTTATTGGTGAACACCGGTTCATTTTTGTCGAAGATGATGGCGGCGCGGGTGCTGAAGGGTATTTTTTTAGGTTTCTTTTTAAAACGGATCGAGTACTCTACAAATCCCTGTGTGGAATCCTTGTTGGTGACCCCTTCCTGCTGCAAGCCGGGCAGGTAAATATTATTAAACACAAAATAGACACTGTCGTCGGTACGGACCGTGTCGATACAGCTTTGCCGGTTATAGGCTGAATCGCACCAGCGGCATACGGGGCTCATGCTTTTCAGTTCCACGCTTCGGGTATTGAGTTGCCGGGGAATGGCGATGCCGATGGATATTTTTTTAGCAGGCCCCTTCCCGGTATTCTGGAACTGGACTTTATAGGTCAGCTCCTTTGTTTTTTTCATGAAGCGGTAGTTGATGCGCCTTGACTTCAGCTGCAGGCGGTTGGGGTCGTGGGAGGCAACGACCTGCATATCCAGCTGGTAGACTTCCGGGGACAGGGCCGGATCATCGGGCACCAGCATAGCGGTGAGGCCTACCATGGCGTTGGTATCCTGTATCATTCCGGGCAGGGTATTCATGTCCAGGAAGACAAATTTTTCTTCTCCGGCAGGTATGGCGGGGAAATGAAGGACGGTATGTTGCTTGTAGGTGGTTTGTAAAACATGCAGCATGGAACGTGCTTCGCTGTTGAAGTCGGGCATCCAGCCGGCTTTTTCTTCGCGTGTGGCCGAGGCTTGCCGGGTAAGACTTTCGGTGTGGTCGCTTTCTGCCGGATCATCGGCCAGGGATTCGCGGCTTTCTCTTTGTGGCGAGCATTTCATCGGGGAGAGGGTAGCCATCAGGGTGCTGAGGGAGGAGCTGTCTTCTCCGTTGTAGTATCTTTTTTCCGCCAGGGTGAACCCATCCTGTCCGAATTGACGTTCGTTGAAAAACAGGACAATGGAGCCTTTCAGGCTATCTGCCGACTGGTTGCGATAGCCGATCAGGGTGACAAAATCTTCTCCGGGTCTGGGATTGCGATTGACCTTCATTTCGATATTCCCGTTGCCATGGAAGAAATGGGAGGCCCAGGTATTCGTTCCCGTTGGTTTCTTCCGGATCTTCACGGGCCTCGGCCTGGTGGGAGGGGCTTTGCCGTCATCATAATTATTGGTGGCGTACAGGCGTACCTGGTACAGGCCCGTATCCCGGTAACTGTAGAGCGGTTCTTTTTCGAAGCTGAATCGTCCGTCTCCCAATTCCCAGAAATAGGTATAGAAAGAGGAAGGCGCTCCGGCGACCTGTCTTAAAGGACGAAGGGATGCCGAAAAATGGATACTATCGCCTTTTTCTTCCACCCGGATTTCCGGGGGTATGGAATCCTGTGCTTTACAGAAACCTCCTATCGCAACTGCCAGTAATACGGTGAGTCCTGTTTTTCGCATAATAATTTTAAGTTATTTGATTAACGCAGAATAAGCCGGCACATTGTGCCCGACTTATTTCTGCCTGAACCCGCCTGTTTCTGCCTGAACCTGTCTGTTTCGTTTCTGCCTGAGCCTGTCTTTTTCGTTTCTGCCTGAGCGTGTCTGTTCAGCGTTTAGGTAGTCCTCAAGGGTGATTATTTTGAGTTCATGGAAAGGATCAGGTTGACCATAGCGGTCTCTGAAACTTCCTGGGGATCAAAGGTGAGGGTCGTATAGTTATTGAGTCCGGTGGGAGCAGCGATGGTTGCGTCCTGCATATCCGCATAGAACTTCCCGTTTTCCGTGCTGATGGCCAGGAAGGTGCCCTGCATACCGATGGGCATGGAGGATTCGTAGCTGATAAATCCCTGGTGGGCGCCTGTTGCATTGAGGATGATATCATAGACCTTGATCAGGGTATTCTGATTGTGCGGTTTGAAGTACAGGGCAGTAGGCTGGTCTCCGCTGTAATCGGTCACCGTCAGGCTGTTGTAATGGCTGTTGAAATAACCCAGGAAGGTGGTTTTGGGATCCGAATTATTACTCAGGATGGCGTCACAATTCCTCCATTTGACCAAGCTATCCAGCTTGAAGTCAAGGGTGCCGTTGCTGCTGTTGAAGAAGGCATAACTGGTATTGATCTGATTCCATGCGATGCCCCTGCGTACCGGCGCCTGGATGGAGAGGGTAACGGCCGTATTCAGGTAATCATAACCGCTCAACGTGAAGACAGCAGAAGAGTCTCCGCCCCACATGGGGATTTCCTGTCCATTCGGCTTGGCCGGCACCTGGACTTTTACGCTGCTGTCTCTTTTCAGCAGAAGGTCCTGGTTGTTCTGGGAGGCTTTTACAAAGAACTCTCCATACGATGTGAGCATACGTCCATCGCTGGTAAGGGTAGGCTTATCACCCAGGATCATGTCGCTGGGAGTATTGATCTCCTTGACGGCAACGGTGACGGACCCGGTGACGGCAGCTCCGCCGGATGTTACGAAGGCTCCGGCCGGAATGGTATATTTAATGCCTTTGGAGGACGTAAAAGAGGCTCCGACGGTGGCGTCTACGGTGAAGCTTTCGAATTTAGGGCCGTGCGCTTCCATGAAGGCGGTCATAGTTTGTCCGTCCTGGTTAGTGCCGGTAGGGGTGGATGCACTATTGTTCTTTTTACAGGACATGAGACTGATCGCTGTTGCTGCGATGATGGCAAGGGCTGGTAAAGAAGACTTTTTCATACTCGGTGTTTTTGTGATTTAGTATTTGTTTTCCTTTGTAACCGGGGAATTCTGTTGGTACGAATGGCCCGTTTGGAAGTATATCAGCGGGATCTGGCTTTTGTTACCCCCCTTTTCCGGGTTTTTTCGGGATATTCGCCAAAAAACCTCTTCGGAATGGTGATTCACCCTGACCAGCGATACCTTATCGGATTATTACAGAATGATACTCAGCTAGTTGAGGAGATCTACCGAAGGTTTGCCCCTTCGATCAAATACCATATTCAGCAGAACCAGGGGTCGGAAGCGGATGCTGCCGATATTTTCCAGGAGTCCCTGATCGACATCTATAACCAGGCAAAACACAAGGGGCTGCAGCTTACCTGTCCCTTTGAGCCCTTCTTATTATTAGTATGTAAAAGAAAATGGCTGAATGAAATAAAGAAAAGGGGGCATCGCCCGGTAACAAAATCAATGGATGATGTATCTGATTGGGGAGAGGATGTATTTGCCGCTGCCGAGCAGGCGGTAAGGGAGGAAGATAAGGCCCGTGTCTTTTTACAGGAGTTTGAGCGATTGGGGGAAAAGTGCAGGGAGATATTGCGATTGAGCCTGACCGGGGACCGGCAGGAGAAGATTGCGGAGGCGCTGGGGGTGACGTATGGTTACCTGCGTAAGAAGAAATCGGAATGTATGGCTACTTTATTATCCTATATACAAGCACAGAAAATCTAAGTTATGGCAACCTACGATAAAGAGATGGTCATTCGATATGTGGAGGAGGATCTGTCGCCCGCCGAAAGGCGGCAATTTGAGGAAGCTCTTTTTAATGACGCTTCGCTGGCTGCTGAGGTAGCTCTTTATAAAGAGCTGAAGGGGGTATTGCAACAGCGGTTGCGGGGCGATGCGGGAGTGGAAGCCTTGCGCGGGACCCTGGCGGGTATGAATGACCGGTATTTCGGAGACAGCTCAGCTGCTGTCGGGACGCCTGCTGTTGGAGTTCCTTCCTCCGGGACGAATTCCGCTGTTGGTGCTCCTTCCTCTGCCGGGACTTTTTCTTCCGGGACTTCTGCCGTCGTAAGGGATCTTCCCCGTACCGGGGCAAAACGCATTTCCATGACCCGGTGGGTAGGTGGCATGGCGGCAGCTGCCTCGGTGATCCTTGCCGTAGTGTTATTATGGCCTTCCCGGGACTACCTGGAGCGATTGGGACGTACGGAGATGATCAGTACGACGGAGAGAGGGGGAAATGCGGATTCTTTGTTGCAGCAGGCTGCTGTTTATTTCAATCAGCAGCAATTTGATAAGGCCCTGCCGCTACTCGATAGGGCTGTCAAGGAAGACAGCAGCAGTCAGCTGGCTTTGTTTTATCGGGGCGTGGCTAAGTGGCATATCGGGGCTGTGGAGAATTCCCGGAGAGACCTGGAAAGAGTTTATGGGGGAGGATCATTGTTGCAGTATGAGGCTGCTTTTTATATTGCGTTGGGTTATGCAGGGGAGAAGAATACGGCAGCTGCGAAGGAATGGCTGGGTAAGATACCGGTTGGGACGGCTGTTTCGGAGAGGGCGAAGGAGTTGGGGAAGAAGTTGCAGTAGGATGGAAAGCTGGGTATGTGCCAACTTTTTCACTATTTTCCCTCCCACTCTCTTTTCATTTGCTGTGCTTCTTCAGAATGTATAGACTCTTCCGCTATTTGGGTTTGTTCTTGTGCCTCACCTGCATAGGCAAACATTTTTTGTTCGTAATCTTTAATAGCTGAAAGTGTATCAGGAAAGTCACCTTCGGTAAGATTCGCAGCCAAATGTAAGGCATCTAACAAACCAATATTTACGCCAATACCTGCAAATGGCGGCATTACGTGGGCAGCATCGCCTACCAAAGTAATATCACTTTTGCTTTCCCAAGGTTTAGTCACAAACATTCTTCGCATTGGTAAACCGGAAAAATTATCTGTAGCCTGAAATAATTCTTTAAAAGTACGATGCCAATTCACAAACAATTTATCCAGGTAGTCAAGTACTTTCTGTTTGTCTGAAAAATCAATATTTTCTTTCTCCATCCAACTTTCATCAGCTTGAAAAGATAAATAATAATTCAATGCACCTTTTGATTTTACCTGGCAAAAAAGCAATTTTCTTTCTGCCAGAACAATAGTGTTTTCTTCACCGCATAGCTTTTTAAAAGAAGGGCAATTTATTTCTGGTTCAAATACTTCGCCTTGAATAACGAAGGTGCCTGTATATTGAGGAACTATGTCGGTAACATATTTTCTCGCATTACTTTTTCCCCCGTTGGCAATAATCACTAAGTCTGCCAAAGCCGTCTTGCCGTTTGCAAATCGTAAATGGTATTGATTGTTTTTCTTTTCAAGGGAAATTAATTGGCTATTCCACACGACCGTATTTTCATTGAGATTTTTCAACAGCATTTTTCTCAAATCGTTTCGGTCAATTTCAGGTCTGTCGTATTTGGTTTCTTCTTCAACTGTTTTTTCTTCTAAAATATTTGTTTGGATGTCAACACTGCGTTCGCCTGTCGGTCTTGCATATTGATAGAATGTTTCCAGCAAACCCGCTTTTTTCAGCGCCAGTTGTCCTATGTTATTGTGAATGTCAAGTGTACCACCTGAAATTCTTGCCTGTGCATTTTCGTCCCATTCGTAAACGGTTACCTCTACGCCTTTTTGCTGCAAAAGTATTGCAGTTGTTAAACCTACAGGACCGCCGCCTATGATACCTACTTTTTTATTTTTTAATAACATAATGCCGTATTTTAATCTTTACAGCACAAAATTACTTTTCGCTTATTGCTGAAACTTGAATAAATCGGTCATTTTCATTTCTATATAGTTCTCTGGGATTTACACCTGATAATTTTTTTACCTCTCTGCTGAAATGGGCTTGATCGGAAAAGTTGAGCTGGGGAAAGAGTTGCCCGTTTTTGATATGTCCGATCGATACCCTAAATCGTAGAATACTGCAATATGCTTTCAATGATATGCCAAAATACCGGTTAAAGTACCGATTTATCTGGCGGCTGGTCCAAAATGATTTTTCAGACAATTCTTTAATGGTCATTTCCCCATTTGATGCATAAATCAATTCAAAGAGTTTCTGTTTTCTACTGTCTATGCCGGCGGGTATTAACTGTTTGATTGTATCAGTAGCTTTAATGGAAAAGATTTCAAAATCATTTAAGTCGGATTCTTTGAAATCCCAAAAATTGTCTGGCAATTGCAGTACCTCGTTCAGAATATTTGATATAGGATTATGAAATAAATATTCGACAGCCAAAAGTTTGAAGCTAATGAAAAACATTTTGGCATTGACCTCGATTTTTCTTTTATCATAGAAAGTACTAAGTCCGAGTAAAAAAATCCGAAAAGGTTCTCCTTCGTCAATTGATATTACCAAGTCAAAATTTGCATCGGGCAAAACAACGACATCTTTCTCAATACCAGTCGTGTTATCTACCAGCCAGAAACATTCAACAAAGTCTGCAATTGATTTGTCAGGAAGTATTTTTTTGTATTGAATTTTGTGGTTTGTCATTTGCACTGTCTGCCTGTTTGGTTAGTTGGCGGAATGTTTTAACTCTAATGGAGTAACATTGGTTTTTCCTTTGAATAGTTTGCTGAAAGATGGCGAATGTACAAAGCCCAATTCGGATTAATTACCGGTTGCTGTAAAAAAATAGGTAACTGTAGACGCTTTAATTCCGATTAATAAGGTCGTTTTTTTCATAAAAAAATGATTGATTTAGGTTATAAAGGTGTAATGGATCTACTATAGTTAGTGTACCTCTTGCCTGCGGATATTTTCTTTTGAAAGATTAGGGATCTGAAATAGGTTGTCAGGGAGGTGTGTTTCTTTTATTTCAAGGATTTGAAAAATTATATCGCCCTTGGCGCCCTTTCCATTATTAGTCGACCAGGTTACTTTAGTGTCGATCCTAAATACTTCATATGGAAAATTAGCGGGTAAAAATTTATTAAGAGGAGAGTGGACTTTTGCCGGAGAGGCAGAATAATAAAAAATAAAATCATCGCCATTAGCTACAGTGGCATTACCCTTAAAACACTCCCGGTTAGCAATCATAACAGGATCTTTTCCATCTGGGAAAGTGACCGAGGCTTTCAAACTATCTGTTAGCCTATAGAATATTTCAGAAGAGTCGTTTTTCAAAGTCTTTTCGATTACCTGGATGGCGCCTTGCTTTTTAAAAAAGTTGTATGTTCGTTGTGTTGTCCAGTCAATTAGATAAACAGGATGCACCGGTGTTACTGTAATGTTAACTGTCCCGTTTTGAGTACTGTCGTGAATCGTGCTTGTAACAGATTCATTTCTGACTAAACTGCTATCGTCATTTCTTAGGATCTTAGTGCCTTTTATGAAATAGGTGAAACTATAATAATTTTGATTCTGCAAGATAGAGACAGGGTCCTTGGATGTTGTATCATTCGGAGAGAAGGTGTATCCACCGATAGTTACAATTCCTTCTCCGAAACTGGAGTCCGCTGTAAGAACCTGAGCCTGATCTTCTGAAAAAGAGAATAAAATTAGAAAAAGCTGGATGAGACAGTTTTTTGAGAGTTGTGCAAGCATTTTCTTTTGTGGATATAGGTTTATTTATTGTTATTGTATTATAATTAACTATAGTACTATTCCTGTATTTCAAAGATAGAAGCATGAAGAATATGAACAAAACTTATTAATAATTACCTGGCTGTTTATTTGAGTTTTTGAAAAGAAACCAGGTCTCTTTTTTCTTCGAGGCAGATTTTCGAGGTAGATATCCGGGAGGTCACTATATTCTTAACCGCTACTGTATAAGGGGAGCTTTCAGGCTCATTTACTTTTGGGACGTCCTCTTGTTTTTTCCGCTATGTCCTGATGATGAGAAATCAACGCAATCGTTTGCACAGCCAACCTACTATCCGGGCAGTAAAAAATCCTGTATATTAGTCAAGTTATGCAGAGAGGTCTGGTCCATATGCTTTTTGAACGTCTGTCTTTGTCGGACGATGAATTAGCGTTGTCCGAACTGCATGACCTGTACTTCTACCGCCTGTACAAGCTTTGTTATTCTTTTGTAGCCAATAAAGAGACGGCAGAGGAGATCACCAATGATGTCTTTATTAAAATCTGGCAGAAGAAATATCTTCTCAAAAAAGTCGACAACCCCGAGTACTATCTCCTGAAATGCGCCCGGAACAGGGCGCTTGAATTCCTGCGGTCCCAAAGACCGGCTTTTGAGCTGCTGGAAGACGATCTGCAGGATTTTTCGATAGCGTGGGAGACCAGCCCGGAACAGATCCTTATCTCTTCTGAAATGGTCCGCCATATTAATAAGTCCATTGAAGGACTGGCCCCTAAATGCAAACTCATCTTTTTGCTGGTAAAAGAGAGTAATCTCAAATACCGTGAAGTAGCGGAACTCCTGAATCTCTCCGTAAAGACCGTCGAAGCCCAGATGAGCATCGCTCTCAAAAAGATCAGTCTTTCGGTCCCGTTCTCCCTGACCCATCCTTAATTACGGGCAACCAATACCCCCTCCATTAATTATTTATTATTTCTTTAGGGGTAAACGATCATTCCTGCATCAGCCTTTATAAGGAATATAAAAATAATGTTTGAAAAACGAATCTGGGAGCTGCTGGTAAGGCAGTTTAATAAGGAAATCTCGGAGGAAGAGCTTAACGAGCTTCGGCTGCTGTTGCGGGAGCAACAGGCGACCGGACCGAATGCGGATCTGCTGGCGGAGATGCAGGACCTGATCTTCAAGCCTTCTGCTGTAGATAAATCCAGGAAGAAGAACAGCCTGTCAGCGATCCAAAAAGCTGTACGTCAGCAAAATATACGTCAGCAAAATGAGCCGGAGGACATGGATATACCCGCTGTCGATGAAGTTCCCGGGACGGATGCAGGGGCAGGGCAAAAAACGGATGCGGGGCAAAGGAGCGGGAAAAGAAGACGATGGTCTATTCCGGCAGTATGCGCGATCGTGCTGATCGCCGGATATTTTTTGCTCCGGCAAAATAAACGATCTGCTGAAGAAACCGGGCAGTTTGAAACCATTGTTACCCGGGCGGGTTCCAAAACGCTGATCAACCTGCCGGATAGCTCTACGGTAGTGCTGAACAGCGCCTGCCAGTTCGGATACAATAAGGGATTTGGCGCCGGAAGGCGTGAAATGCAGCTCTCCGGTGAGGCCTATTTCGATATACACAAAAGTCCGGAGGCGCCGCTGGTCATCCATGCGGGAAACGTCATTATCAGGGTATTGGGGACTACTTTCAATGTGAGGGCTAATCCTGAAGATTCTTTTGTAGAGGCCACCCTCCTGAAGGGCATTATTGAGGTTAGTCTTCGTTCGGACCCCGAGCGGAAGATATTGCTGCGGCCCAATGAAAAAATAGTGATCCGCCGCAGTGAAGGGCTGCCTGCTGACAAACCTGTAAATGCCGTTTACAAAAATAAGGACGAGGTAATCGCTGTAACAAAGGTGGAGCCTGATCCTATCGACAACTCCTATATTGAAACAGTCTGGATCAAAGACAAAATGCTCTTTCATAAAGAGACGTTTGCCTCTCTTGCCCGGAAGATGGAACGATGGTATAATGTAAAGATAACGTTGACAGACTCCTCGCTGAATGAACTGGTATTTACCGGCTCGCTGGAAAAGGAGACGCTGCAGGAGGCATTCGGTGCGCTGCAGCATTCGGCACGGTTCAATTATAAAATAGATGGACAGGCAGTCACCGTAACGAAGAAATAATTAAACCCAATTAATAATATGCAGCAATAAGATCACAGAAATATCAATACCATCAGGATTGCCTAATAAAAAAAGAGAGGTGATTGCGCCACCTCTCTGCAATTTGAACAGGCAATGGATTCGCCTATTACTAACTAAATCAAATCAAAGGTATGAAATTTACCAAAACAACTGCTTTTCGCGGGGTGAGGACCCCCCCGCATAAACTACTGTTTGTTATGAGAATAACTGCACTTTCCTTTCTGTTTGTAGGCCTCCATATATCCCTGTGGGCCTTTTCACAAACAAGCATCAGCCTTTCTGTAAAGAAACAGCCGCTTTCAGCCGTGCTGGCCCTGATCGAGGAGAAGTCCGACTACCGGTTCCTATACCAGGAGTCCACTGTCTTTTCCAGGAAGGAAATAAGCCTGAAGGTGCAGAATGCCACCGTGGATCATGTACTTTCCCTGATCCTGGAAGGCACGGGGCTCGGCTACACTATCAATGATAATCACCTGGTTGTGATCGGGGAAAAAGAGGCCGCTGCCATTTCCGAACCGCCTCCCAACCTGGTGACAGGGACGGTAAAGAATGAGCGGGGGGATCCGCTTTCCAACGTGTCGGTATTGATAAAAGGCACTACCCGCGGGACGCAGACGGATGAAAGAGGCCGCTTCAGCATACAGGCTGCGGAAAGTGACAGCCTGCAGTTCTCTTATATTGGCTTTGAAACACGGGTAGTGAAAGCTGGTCGCGGGGCCAACCTCGATATTGTACTCATATCCGCCAGCCAGCAGATAAACGATGTGGTGGTGGTAGGATACAGTGATAAAAAGAAAAGCGAGTTGACCAGCGCCGTCACCGTCGTGACAGCAGATAAACTAAAGGATGTCACCACCAATGACATCGGATCGATGCTGCAGGGCAAGGTGGCGGGCCTGCAGGTGGTCAACAGCTCCGGCGCTCCCGGCGCGGCTGCGGAAATACGGCTGAGAGGTATTTCTTCCGTGAATGCCTCTCAAAGTCCCCTCGTAGTGGTAGACGGGATCATCGGCGGGAACTATGATCCTAACGACGTAGAGACGATCACCGTATTGAAAGATGCAGGGGCAACCGCTATGTATGGATCCCAGGCGAATGCGGGAGTGATCATCGTAACGACGAAAAAAGCAGCTGCCGGCAAGACCCGGTTTGAAGCAAAACTTACCAGCGGTTTCCGGACGCCCGATTTCGGGAAAATGAAGATGATGACGGGCTCTCAATTGTATGAGCAGCAGAAACAGTATTACCGGGATTATATCCCCGGGGATACGGGCAATTCTTATAAGGTCGATCTGCTGGAATTCATTAACGAACGCCCCCGCAGCTTGCGGACCCAGAATTATAACTGGCTCACGGATATGTTCAAGAGGGCGCCGATGAACAATTTTTATTTTTCCGCCAGCGGCAAGACGGAAAAGAGCGATTATTACCTCGGACTGACCTATTACGACGAAAAAGGCTCTTTCTTAAATACGGATTACCAGCGGATCAATCTGCGGGCTAATTCCACGCATCACTTCAGCCCGACGATCAGCCTTACCAATAATTTGAATATGAGCGGCACCACCGGGAAAAGCTATGATTATAATGACGTTTATTATGCTTACCTGAACATGCCCTGGGACAATCCCTATGACAGCGCGGGCAAGCCGTTGTACGTAGACGGTAATTCCACGTTCAAATGGTGGTCAAGGGATAAGATCAATCCGATCCATACCGTTGCCAATTCCAATCATCCCTACAAGAATTTCGATGCGAATTATGATATGGACCTCAATGCCGGCATCACCAGCTGGCTCTCCTTCAGCAGCACGAACAGGCTATCCGCCGCTTACTTCAAAAGCTCGACCTATTATTCTCCGCTCGCCGCCGGGCAGTATAACGGGACGGGCTACCTGGATGAACAGAGTACACTCAACTACGGCTATATTTCCAATGACCTGCTGAAATTCAACTTTCAAATGGGCGAACATCGCATCAGCGGTCTGGCCGGCGTAGCTTTTGAAGGCAGCCATACGGAGCTGTCGGAGGCTTCGGGCAAAGGATTGCCTATCGGGCTGCAGGTGCTGAGCGTGGTGTCTAACAGCCAGCTGGTCAAGGGCAGCAATGATGCCTCTATTATGCAATCCTATATTTCACAGGTGAACTATAGCTTCCGCGATAAATATTTTCTCACGGGTTCCTACCGGAGAGACGGCTCCTCTGCCTTCCCATCGGCAAACCGGTATGCTTCCTTCCCTTCCGTATCTGCGGCCTGGCTGGTCAGCAGGGAATCTTTCCTGGCTGCCGCCCGTTTCATCAACAACCTGAAGCTGAGACTTAGTTATGGTGTTACAGGATCACAGGATATCGGGTCTTCCCGTTATCTGGGCCTTTATTCCTTGTCCAGCCAATACAATAACCTCGTGGCGGCCGAGCCTTCTCAGCTGGCAAGCCCTAATCTTACCTGGGAAAGCAAATACCAGTGGAATGCGGGCATCGATATCGGGTTGTTCCGACGGATCGACCTGACGGTGGATGTCTATAACAATGTCACGAAGAACCTGCTGCTCCAGGTATCACAACCGCTATCAGTAGGGTTCGAGCAAAGGTGGGAGAATACGGGGCAGATCGTCAATAATGGCATAGAGATCGGGTTGAGCACCGCCAATATCGTTTCCCGCGACTTCAGCTGGAAAACGGATTTTAATATCAATTTCAACACCAATAAGCTCAGGCAATTTCCCGCTACCAATATCAGTACCCAATCTACCTGGAGCATTTCGCAGATCTACCGGGAGAAGGGCAACCTTTATGAATTCTATATGCCTAAATGGCTGGGAGTCGACCGGCAAACGGGAGCGCCCCTCTGGGAAGAGGTCACCAAAGACGCCCAGGGCGGCATAGTGAGCCGTCAGGCCACTTCCAATTATGACAGCGCCACGTACCAGGAAGTAGGGTCGCCGCTTCCTAAATTCCAGGGGGGCATCACCAATAGCTTCCGGTACAAGCGGGTCACGCTTAGCTTTAACGCCTATTTCCTTTCCGGCAACAAGGTGTTCAGCAATAGTCTGCGTTTCGTAGAGAACGATGGCAGCGAGCCTTATTATAACCAGGCCGTCCTCCCTAAGGGATACAGCATCTGGACAAAACCGGGAGATATCGCCACGGACCCGAGCCCGCAGAATGCCATGAATTCCACACAGACCTCCACCCGGTATTTAAAGGACGGCAGCTTCCTCTCTATCCGTAATATTTCGCTGGTCTATGAGCTGCCTCCGGTCTTCCTTAAAAGGCTGGGCGTAGACGGTGTGACGGTCGGTGTCTCCGCGGACAATGTGTATACGTTCACGAAATTCTTCGGCCAGGACCAGCAGGTCACCATCACCCCCGGAGTATATGTCATGCCCGGCGTTTCGGACTTTAAATATCCGAACAACCGGCAGTATTTATTCAACATCGATTTCAGATTTTAATATGCCTACTGCACTAAAATATTATAGTATGAACCGACTATTTAAAGATCAGGCTCCTGCCACGCGGATATTGAACCGTTGTCTGCGGGGAATTTTTCCGGCTCATGGAAAAGTGGCTCATAGAAAAGTAAAGGGAGGAATATTCTTTTGCATAGTGATGCCTGTTCTCTTCAGTCTGACAGGCTGCGTAAAGGACGTTAACCCCAGCGACTCCATTACTACAGTCAGCATCACTACTACCAACGATGGCCTTGTCAATGCCGTCAACGGGGCGTATGCCTTATTGAAAGACCATGTGGAATTCGCCGGGAATACCGATGACAATAATATGTACCTGCGCCAGTATTTTCAATGTTCGGATTTTGCCAGCGATGATATCGTCTGCGGGCAGACGACCACGGACCCGCTCTTCTATAGTTTTTCCCTCGGGCATACACCCACCCAGACCAATATGCGCTATTTCTGGTATATTTCCTATAAGATCATCAATGACGTGAATACGGTCATCGAGGCGGCGGAAAAGATAGCCAACCCTCCTGCGGCGACCAGCCAGCTGCTGGGAGAATGTTATTTTTTACGGGCTTTCGCAAATTTCAACCTGGTGAAGTTCTATGCGATGCCGTATACGGAAGCCGCTGCCGGGCCCGGGATCATTTTACGTACTTCCAGCGCCGACCCGGCTTTGAAAGCCCGGTCCACCGTGCAGGAAGTCTATCAGGCGATTATCGGGGACGCTGCAAAAGGGGCTGCCCTGATGAATACGTCGAGGGGAGCTATGTATGCCTCCAAAGAAGCGGCCTGGGCGCTCCTGTCAAGGGCCTATCTCTATGAAGACAATAAGGACAGCACGATATATTATTCCAGCCAGGTGATCAATTCCGGAAAATTCAGCCTGTGTACGGCCGCTACGTATCCATCTCTTTTCGCCAATGCCGCTACTACCCCGGAGACCATCTTTTGTGTGGCCTTCACCACCGCGGAAGATTATGGGAAGTTCGGATCGATTGCCTCGATGATCTATTCCAATGGTAATTCCGGGTGGGGGGAGGAATATGCCTCCCAGTCGCTGCGGGATACCATGTCCGCGCATCCGGAAGATGTCCGATGGTCCTATATCACACCCAATACGGTAGGTGGCGTCGTTCAAAAGAAGAACGGCATCGAGATGTATTATATCTCCAAATTTTCCGGCCAGGGAGGAAGCCCGACCAATAGCTCGCCCATTATGTTCCGGCTGGCTGAAATGTACCTGAACAGGGCTGAAGCGGAAGCCAAGGCCGGCCAGACGGCCGATGCGCTCAATGATGTGGATATGATCCGGACGAACAGGGGGCTGCAGGGCAGCCTGTATAACGGACAGGTCCCTGCCGGCCAGTCCGCCCTCGACGTCGTGCTGAAGGAAAGACGCATCGAGCTGGCCTTCGAAGGGCATCGCAGCTTCGATGTATACCGGAATAAGCTGAGCCTGAACCGTACCTATTGGGGGTATCATCTTGCGAATCTCAAGGAATCGGATATTGACCTTTCGGTGTTGCCTTCCGGGTATCCTAACATGATCATTACGCCTGATAATCCTAAGATCATCTATTACATCCCGATCGACGAGATCGAGACCAACCCCTTATGTACACAAAACAATTGAGGAGACTGCCGACTTTATTTTCAATGAAAAAATTAAAACTATGCGTCTTACAAGAATTATAAAGTTTACCCTGCCGGTCCTTTTCCTGACCTGGTGCAGCGGCTGTAAAAAAGACGGGGCCAAGCCGCAGGCCGATATCTTTTATACGATCAGTCTCGATGGCTATACCGTGACTTTTACGAATCAAACCACCGGCGCCGCTACCTATAAATGGGATTTCGGAGACGGCGCCACTTCTACGGACGAAAGCCCGACCCATACGTATCCCGGCAAAGGGAAATATGTTCCTACCCTGTATGCCACCACGGCTTCGGGCGTTACCGACGAAGGCTCTACCGTGATCCATATATCCAAGTCATCGGCGGTGAAGCTGGACGACAATACGTTGTCGGACTGGGATACGGTGACGCATAACGTGGTGTTGGCGACAGGCCCCGACGGCGGCAATTTTATCAAGGCCAAGTTCGACTATAACAGTACGAATGTGTTCTTTTATTTCGAAATGAACAGTACGGTAGCGAATGGCGACATTTTCGATTGGTACCTCGATACGGATAACAATCCTGCCACGGGATTTCTCAATTCGTCATTCGCCGGGGGCGGTTACGATATACTGCTGGAAGGGGCCATGCTGCAGGACTGGCTCGATCCGTTCTTTTTCAGCGGGGCCGATCAGAACAGCTTTTCCTGGAGTCAGCAGACCATTTCCGAATTTTACCAGATCGGTACGGTGGTACAGGATGGCGGTGTTCTCAAATTCGAAGGCTCCTTCAAACGGTCGAAGCTGAAAGGGCTCACGGGTACGGGCCTTCGGTTGGGCGTTACGGCCACCAAGAGCGACTGGAGCGTCACACTGGGGACATTCCCTGATCAGGGCACGGCCTTTTATCTTGACATGACAGATTAATAAAATTATTATGAGCTATCTCTTTCATAATTCTCCCCTGAAAAGGGGCCTGCCGGTCTTTGCGTTATTGGTCTGCCTGGTCCCGCTGATGCAATGCGGGAAGATCGATGCTGCTATCTATACTCCTCCGCCAACGGATACGGTGGCTTATACGAAAAGCGACAGCGATTTTGCGAATCCGGAGCGGGGTTTTTACCGCTACTCGGAAACGGATGCCGGCAGCTATACGCCGCTGGACAGCAACCAGCTCAAGTCCTGGCGTACCTTGCAGCAGGCGGACGGGGGCGGTACTTACAAGATCTACAGCACCCTGGTATTCCGGTATTTTATCCTGACCGGCTTCACCCATACCCCGCTGCCGGCCAATCTGCTGGACAAGATAAAAGCGGATTTTGTTGTCGCGAGGCGGGCCGGCGTTAAGCTGATCCCGAGATTTGCGTATACACAAACGGCCAATCCGGGCAACTGCCCGGAAGGGTTTATCTGTCCGTTGTACGGTGATGCGCCGAAAGAGATGGTCTTACAGCATATCGCGCAGCTAAAGCCGCTGCTTCAGGACAATGCGGATGTAATTGCCTGTATGCAGCTGGGCCTCATCGGTGTCTGGGGGGAGAATTATTATACGGACTATTTCGGCGATGCCTCCTCGAACAGCGCCGGGCAGCTGTTCGATAATAACTGGCAGGACAGGATAGACGTATTGAAAGCCCTGCTGGACGCCCTGCCTGCGGACCGGATGGTGCAGGTGCGTTATCCGCAGATCAAACAGCGGCTGGTATACGGCATCGATGCCCTTACTTCTTCGGCTGCCCTCACGGAAACGGAAGCGTTCTCCGGCACCTACAAGGCGCGTATCGGTATGCACAATGATTGCTTTCTCTCCGGCGTGGGAGATTACGGGACCTATGATGACTACGGCAACTCATCTACGCCAAGGCAATCGGCGATCACCCCGCTGACGGCCTATGCCCAACAGGACAATAAATACACAGCGGTAGGAGGGGAGACCTGCGACGATACCTATAGTCCGCAGAATGACTGCGAGAATGCCGGGATGGCCCAGACGGTGATGAGCGGTCTGCATTATAGTTTTTTGAACTGCGCCTATAACAATGACGTGAATAATGATTGGGTAGACGGCGGCTGCATGGATAATATAAAGAAGGATCTGGGGTATCGATTCGTACTGAAGAGCGGGATTTATCCCGGGGCTGCCGTAAAAGCCGGCATGGAATTTACCTTTAGCCTGAACCTTAAAAATGAAGGATATGCCTCTCCCTTCAATGAACGCCCTGTAAGGCTGATCCTGCGTCAACAGGCAGGCGGCAAAGAATATTCCTATTCTCTGGCGGCGGACCCGAGAAGGTGGTATAGCGGGGATATACGGGTGAATGGGACTGTTCTCACGGATGCGGCGATGTCTAAAGGAAAATACGATCTTTTCCTTTACCTGCCGGATAAATATTCTTCTATTACGGCCCGGCCGGAATATGCCATTCGCCTGGCGAATGCCAATGTCTGGGAGGCCGGTACGGGGTATAATAAGCTTTCTGCAACGATAACTATTGATTAATAAAGAGGGATGACTATTATGAGATCATGTATCCGGTATTTGTTCATGCTCAGCATGATGGCGCAGGCTTTTCCGGTGATGGCCCAATCAGAGCGAACTGTGCTTCTGCTGGCCGGCGAGAAATGGTGGGGAGGGGCGGTGACGGAGGGGCAGCGGATGCCTTTTGAAGCAGGGTATTCACTAGACCTGAGAGGGGACAACAGGGGCAACCAGGCGGCTCCCTTGCTGTTGTCTTCAGCGGGACGATTTGTCTGGAGCGGGCAGCCCTTTCAGTTCAGGGTGGGCAAAGACAGCCTGATCTTATCAGGAATAACGGATACGGTGATCGTCGGCGGGGCCGGCCACACGCTGGCGGACGCCTACCAGGAAGTTTCTTCGCGTTACTTTCCCCCTTCGGGTAAAATGCCTGACAGCCTGCTGATAGGGCGTCCGCAGTATAACACCTGGATAGAGCTGATCTATGACCAGAACCAAAAAGATATATTGAAGTATGCACATGCTATCATTGATAATGGGTTTTTACCGGGGGTATTCATGATCGATGACAACTGGTTTGACAGCTATGGAAGGTTCCTGTTCAGGAAAGACCGGTTTCCCGATGCAAAGGAGATGATCCGCGAACTGCACCGGCTTGGTTTTAAAGTGATGGTGTGGGTATCGCCGTTCATTAGCCCGGACGGTGAGGTCTTTCGGGAAGCGTTGGCCAAAAGGATCATTCTGTATGATAATAAAGGAAAGGATACTTTACAGTGGCCGTTTGCTGAAGAGCCGGCCCTGATCCATTGGTGGAATGGGTATAGCGCGCTGCTGGATTTTACGAATCCGGCCGCTGTGTTATGGTTCAACGACCAGCTCCGCTTCGTGACCGAAGAATATGGAGTGGACGGATTCAAATTCGATGCAGGCGATACGGAGTTTTATCCCGGGAATATAGTGTCCTACCGGAAGGCCAATGCCAATGAACAGTGTGAATTGTGGGGCTCCTTTGGCCTTGAATATCCATTAAATGAATACCGGGCCATGTGGAAGAGAGGCGGCCAGCCTTTGGCAGAAAGGCTCCGGGATAAGGCGCATACTTTTGAGGACCTGCAGAAACTGATCCCTCATGCCACCGCTGCCGGATTATTGGGATATCCTTTTGTCTGTCCGGATATGATCGGCGGAGGAGATTTCAGCTCCTTTACCGGAAACAAGCCTGTTAACCAGGATCTTGTTGTGCGATCGGCGCAATGCCAGGCGCTGATGCCCATGATGCAGTTCTCCGTCGCTCCCTGGCGCGTACTTGATCCCGTTCATTTGGAGGCAGTAAAAAAGGCAGTTGCCTTACGGACTGTATTCACCCCTGTCCTTTTGCAGCTGGCCAGGCAGGCGGCCGCTACCGGGATCCCTGTCGTTCGCAGCCTGGAATACGTTTTTCCCCATCAGGGTCTTGAAAACGTACAGGATGAATTTATGTTGGGGGATGAATGGTTGATCGCTCCTGTTTTAACGTCTTCCTCCCGGAGGAAGATTGTTTTCCCTGCGGGTGGCTGGAGAGATGCGGAAGGAACACTATTTAAAGGACCCGGGGTGAAGGAATTGGATATTCCTATTGACAAACTGGCTTTTTTTGAGCGGGTCCGGCAGGGAGAACAACATCGGCATACCCGTTCCAGATGAGCCTGCCTGTAAAATTAATGACATGTCACTAAAGCCCATTACCATGAAAGAGATCGCCGGCAGGCTGGACATCTCGATCAGCACGGTGTCGCGGGCGCTGAGCGATCAGCGCAATATCAGCCAGGCAACCAAGTTAAGAGTAAGGCGGCTGGTAAAGGAGCTGAATTTCCAGCCCGATCAGCGGGCTATCTCCTTCAAGCAGAAAAAGACCTTTACGATCGGGGTGGTGTTGCCTGATCTCTGGGAATCGTTCTTTTCCGAAGCGATCAGCGGGATCGAGGAGCAGGTCAATGCCTCCGGGTATATGGTGCTCATCGGGCAATCGCATGATGATGAAGAGAAGGAGAGGGAGATCCTGACGATGATGCGGACGCACCGGGTGGATGGCCTCCTTATCTCCATTGCGAGGAACACGGCCAACTATGAGCACTTCGAGGCCCTCCGTAAACGGGATATCCCTGTCGTATTCTTCGACCGGATCCCGAATATGAGCAATATCCATTACATAGCCTGTAATATGGAATCGGGCACTATGCAGGCCATGAAATTTCTATTGAAAAAAGGGCATCGGGTGATCGGGCTGATCAATGGCCCCGACGGTCTTTCTGCCAGCCAGGAAAGAAGACAGGGATATATCAAGGCGCTTGTAAAACACCGGCTTAAGTTCGATCCATCCCTGGTGATACCGTGCGATCTGACCAAGACAGGTACACAAGCTGTCATGCAACAGCTGTTGTCCCAGAAAAGAAAACCTACGGCTATATTAACTTTCAATGATTATGTTGCGATGGATGCTATCCAATATGCCAGATCGCTGAAACTGAAGATCAACAGGGATATCATCTTCGTGAGTTATGCTAATTCGCCCATGAACTATTATATGGAGTTCCCGCCCATCGCATCGGTGGAACAATATCCATTCCGGCAAGGTCAGCAGGCGGCCGACGTCTTACTGGAATTGCTGAACAGTAAGGACCGGCCGGACAGCCTTCCTTTTTACCGTATTATCCTGGAGTCGCAGCTCGTCATACCGGGGGCCAGATCATGAATGCCGGACATTGTCCGAACCGGTCTTTGAAGCCATTCTCTCTTTCCCTGCTCCGGTGGCGGTAGAAGGGACTGACCTGCCTGTTAAAATAAGATCTCCTGTCCGTTCTTGTCAAATGCCTTTATATTCAATGAAGGGAGAGGATGGGTTATGTAATCCTTTAACAGCAGTGACCAGATCATCGTATCTCTCGGTTGTCCGTTGACATCCGTTTCATTATTCTTTATTGTTGCTGTGTTCTTAAAACCAAGCGCCTTTGGTATTTTTTGACTTATGATATTATTGGGGTCGCAACGTATTTCTATTCTTTCGAGGTTTTCGATGGCGAATCCGACTTTTATAAGGGCGGTAACCGTCTCTTTGGCATAACCTTGTCGCACATGGGCTACATTGATCCAGTAGCCGATCTCTCTCGCACGGGCGCCGATACGGGTGTGTAAACCGGTGGACCCGATCAATTCGGATTCTGTTTTATTAAAGATGCCAAAAAAATAATCCTGGCCTAAATAAAAGGTATCGTGGAAAAGTTGCAAGAGTTTGAGGGTCGATTCCGGTTCTGCCGGCCGACTTGCCCAGGGCATCCAGGGCCGGAGATGATCGAGGCTGCTGTTGATGGCTCCGGAAACCAGGGGGGTATCCTCCCTCCGATAACAGCGGATGATCAATCTATTGGTTTCGATCCGGAAGGTATTTGCTTTTTCCATTGGAGGTTAAAAAGAATTCAATCAAGGTAAGAATTATTGCCTTTAGCCAGACAGGGGGCGGGTAATAATTGCAGCGAATTATGCAGCGGCGTGATAATCAGGCGGCAATACTCCCTATCTTTAGAGAAGAGACTTTAAATAATTGTTAAATGGAGAGCAAAAAGAGGAATATCCTCTTCCGGAAATTACAGGTAATTGCTGCTAATTTTTCGACTTTACGAATAAGGAATATCCGGATCTACATGATTGGCCAGGCGATGAGCCTGCTGGGAGATTGGATGCAGCAGACGGCCCAGGCCTGGGTGGTCTGGGAGCTTACCCATAAAGCGACTGCGCTTGGTATCGTTGCTTTTTTATCACAAATTCCTTTTTTTATTTTTGGTCCATGGGTAGGGTCCTTTGCCGATCGGTTTGACAGAAGAAAGATCTTGCTGATCACGCAGGTCCTTGCCATGGTGTTTGCCTTTCTCCTGGCGCTCCTCCTTCAAACACACTGGCTGGTATTATGGCATGTCTATGTGCTGGCGTTCCTGTTGGGGACGGTGACTGCTTTTAACGTTACGGCGGAGCAGGCATTTATCGGGGATATGGCCGGTGCGGGTAATATCAAGGGCGCGATCGCTTTAAATAACTCCCTGAACCAGTTCACCCGGCTGGTCGGACCAGCCATTGCGGGATGGCTGATCGCTTCGGTCGGGATCGCCCCTGCCTTTTGGCTGAATGGACTTAGCCTGATCGTATCCATTATTTGTATCATGATCATTCAGTCGAAAAGGGAAGAGGCGCCTGTCGAGGGAAGCGGCTGGAGTCAGTTCAAGCAGGGGCTGGGATTCCTGGTGAACAATAAGCTGCTCCGGCTGATCATTCTTTTCGGGATGATACAGGCTTTTTTCGGCATGTCGATCATTCAGCTGCTGCCTGCTTTTGCGACGATCGTATTGAAAGGCAATGCCAGTACCCTGGGAACGCTGATTGGTTCTGCGGGCGCCGGGGCCCTCGTCGGGATCGTTATTGTTCTGCCCTTTGTACAGCGGATCAAAAAGGTCTGTATAGCGATTGGCGGGGCGGTCATCTGGTCCGGTATCTGGTATTTTCTATTCTCTTTTACCAGGGATCAGTCACTGGCCATGCTGTGCCAGTTTATGGCCAGTATGGGAGCGGCCAATGTGCTTACGCTTTCTATCGGGCTGGCCCAGGAACTGTCGCCGGTGAACATGCGCGCCCGGGTCCTGAGCGCCTTTATGATGGTCATTTTCGGATTGCAGCCGATAGCGGCTTACCTGGTTGGCTGGGGAGCGGACGTTTTTGGTATTAACGACATGATGAAGGTCAATGGAACGCTGATGATCCTGCTGCCGGTACTCTTATTGACAACACCGGCTTTGCGCAGATTGAAGACAACGGTGCAGATCCCGGCTGTGAGGCATCCTGTTGCCTAAAATAGGCGGATAGTACGTATTATTGCAGCATCACTCAAACTTATTATTTATCGGAACACAGCCCAGGATACAGAATGAGGCGGAACTTTTGGGCCGTATGGCGGCTGGTGAGGAAGCTGCTTTCCGTCTGTTGTTCGATACATACTATGAGCAGCTTTATTCCATTACGCTCCTATATACCAAATCATTGGATATTGCTGAAGACCTTGTACAGGATATTTTTGTAAAGATCTGGGTAAAACGTGAAAAGCTCGGAGACGTCCGGGATCTGGAAAATTACCTGTTCGTGCTGGCCCGTAATACGATCTTTGACCGGTTAAAGAGCCATGTGCTTACCACGGAGCATTACCCGGAACTGGCAGGGTATTTCCGGGAGGACCGGACCCCTTATGACGAGATCACCTTCAAAGAGCTGGAACGTACGTTGAATAACGCTATCGGCGCATTGCCGCCGCAACTGCGGACCGTTTTTACCATGAGCCGGCTGCAGGGCCTTAGTCATGATGAAATAGCGCTGCAAACAGGGCTTTCCAAACAAACGGTCAAAAAATATATCGTGCGTGCGCTGCTGATCATACGAAAACTATTGAACGGCCATCCCGGCCTTTCGGCCTCCCTTCTTTTTATTTTTTTATCCTGATGTCCTCCTCTCTGAGATGGTGTCGTCTTTAGTATAGTATAAAAACCACCTATACTATGCAAAAAAGCCATTTTGAAAATTTAGCGGGTAAATACCTTTCGGATGAATTGAGTCCGGAGGAGTTAAAGGAATTTATGGAGCTGTTCAGGGAGGAGAGTAACCAGGAATGGCTGAGGGAGAATATAGACCGCCAGCTGGCTGAAGAGGTAATTAGCGGCTTGCAAAGCGGAGAGTCCGCGGATAAAAGATTCCGGGCTATAGTAAGCGAGGCGGAGGGTATTCGTGCTGCCGGCACTCCCGATAAGCTTGGGCCGGTTCCCGATGAGTTTCGGCCGGTTCCCGATAAGGGTCGATCGGTGTTTAGGATCTACCGGCTGGTGGGGGCTGCTGCGGTCCTTTTCCTACTGGTTGCGGGCATTTATCTCCTGCAGGGTAGGCGGAAAACTTCATTAGCGGTGGTGTCTCCGGTTTATAAGAACGATGTGGCGCCGGGTGTGGAAGGGGCCAGATTGAAACTGGCCGACGGCAATACTCTCTCCATCGACAGTACTAAGGACGGGCTGATCGCTGTACAGGGCAAGGTCCGTATTTATAAGGAGCGGGGGCAATTAGTCTATAAGGGGTTGACGGACGAAGTTCTCTACAACGAGATTATCACGGAAAAGGGGCAGCAATGGTCGGCCCGTCTGCCTGATGGCACGCAGGTCTGGCTTAATGCGGCGTCTTCATTACGGTATCCGTTGCATTTTACCGGAGAAGAAAGACTCGTCACGATGACCGGCGAGGTTTATTTTGAGGTGGTACACGATGCCCTGCATCCTTTTCGCGTGAAGGCGGGGGGCCAAGTGGTGGAAGATATCGGAACGGCGTTCAACATCAATGCCTATCCGGATGAGGGGGCTATCGTGACGACCTTATCCGAAGGATCCGCAAAGGTCAACGGGGATGCTGTTCTTATCCGCGGTCAGCAATCGAAGCTGAGTCCTGGCGGTGTGATCCGGGTAGTAAGGCAGGCTGATACGGAACAGGCGCTGGCCTGGAAGAACGGGCTTTTTAGTTTCAAGGATGCCGATATACAAACCGTCATGCGACAGCTGTCCCGATGGTATAACGTGGAAGTCCGTTACCAGGGAGACATACAGCCTGTTCTGTTCAGTGGGGAAATAGGGCGTAACCTTTCCCTGGCGGGGGTGCTGAGCGGGCTGGAGCAGGTGAATGTGCATTTTAAGATTGAAGAGGACAAACGGATCCTGATATTGCCATAGGAAGGAAATATGTAATTGATAATACTATAAAAAGGAGGTAGTGATCAAGTAACAATCATGGAAGATCAGGGCCGCCCATAAAAAAACCGGAAGCGCTATCAACACTCCCGGTAAAATCTGGGTAGCCGAATAACAAAAACTGTCGAAGCATTTATTATTGTCAAACCCAAAAACACTGCAAAGGTATGAAAATTACTTATTGTGGTCACAGGCCCCTGTATGTGATCACAAACCAAAACTGGCTGGTTATGAAACTGACGGCTTTTCTCCTGTTGGCGGCTTTTTTGCAAGTCAGCGCCGGCGGCTATTCGCAAAAGGTCTCCCTGCATGCGAAAGATGAACCTCTTATCAAGGTGCTGGAGGTCATCAAAAAACAAACGGGCTATGTATTCTTTTATAAAAATGCTGATATGACGGCTGCCAGACCCGTGAGCCTGGAGCTGACGGATGTGTCGTTCCCCGATGCGCTGAATAAAGCTTTTGAGAACCAGCCTTTCCGATATTACATACAATCTACCACTGTTTTTATCAGTCCGCAGCTTTCCCGGCCGCCGTCGCCCGGTAAAACGGACAATATCGCTCCCGTTATTCCCCCGGATATCCACGGGAGAGTGATGGATAGTAAAGGCCTTCCGTTACAGGGGGTATCTGTCATGAACAGGAAAACAAAAAAAGGAACCAGTACGGATAAGCAGGGAAATTTCACGATCCGTGCATCTGTCAATGATATACTCTTTTTTTCTTTGATAGGGCATAGGAGCATGGAAGAGAAGATATCGGGGGCGGATCAGCCGGTATCCGTCGTTATGGAGATCGAGATCTCTTCTTTGGAGGAACAGGTGATCATCGGGTACGGCTCTACTCAGCGGAAGGATCTGACGGGTTCCGTCTCTACGGTGGCGGCAAAGGACATACAGGATATTCCTTTTATGACGGTGGACAATGCGCTGGCGGGTAAAGCGCCCGGCGTTCAGGTCACTAAAACGGATGGTTCCCCGGGAGGGGCGGTACGCATCCGGGTCCGCGGTTCTACTTCATTGCTGGGCGGCAATGATCCGTTGTATGTGATCGACGGTGTGCCGGTGCAGGTGCAGACCAAATATATCAATACGGGATTTGACGTGGTTACTCCCTCTTTTGCATCAATGGCAGGCGGCGGAGGGGATCCCAGTGCAGATGCAACGGGTCTCTCCACCGCCTTTGTAAATGGATTGAACAGCCTGGGCGGGCTGAACATCGATGATATCGAGTCGATCACGATCATGAAAGATGCCAGCTCCACGGCTATTTATGGATCCAAGGCTGCCAATGGCGTTGTCATCATCACTACCAAAAAGGGGAAAAAAGATATAAAGCCCCTGGTGATGTTCAGCTATTACAATACGTTTACCAAAATTTACCGGAAGCCGAAGCTGCTGGATGCTGCGCAATATAAGATGCTGCTTACGGAAGCAGCTTCTAATTCCAACGCAGCGCATGATCTTGCCGGAGATCCTCATTATCCGGAGGCGGATGAGATTGTCAATGATCCGAATGGTTATTTCGGCAAGGCCAATACGGATTGGATCGGCCTCGTCACGCGGTCTACCTTTTCCCATAATGCGGACATTTCCATACAGGGAGGCGGCAGTTCTTCGCGGTATTATAGCTCTATCGCGTTTAACAATACGCCGGGAGTGGTGATCGGGACCAGTTCGCAAAGGGTATCCGGGAAGATCAACGTGGAAAATGAGATCAGCAGGCATCTGAAATTCATTACTAATTTAAATATAGGGTATACCAATCAAAATATTGCCGGCAGCGCCTATGACCAGGCGCTGAGCGCCAGACCGGATTACAGCCCATATGATTCTGGCGGCAATTATACCAGTTTCCAAAATGTAAATTCCACGTATCAGATCTTTCAAAACCCGCTGGCATTGAGCACCGGTTTAAGAAATTCGAAGACTACCAGCCTGCTGGGGTCTCTGACGGGGGTGTATGATTTTAATTCCCATCTGCAATTTAAAAGTACGGTCAGCTTAAACAATCAGACCTATAACCAGCGGGTGTATTCACCCAGTTATGTGCAGATCCTCAGTTATATCGGGGATGTGGCGGGCAGCAGCGGGACAGGCAGTAATGCCAACAGCCGTTTTGCCGACTGGTTTGTGGAGAATACGCTTGGATACCGGAAAGAATGGAAGGAACGGCATGCGATCGATCTGCTGGCGGGGACTTCCTATGAAACGCAGAAGACCAGTTTTTTCAGTGCGGCTGCTACCGGATACCCCAATGATAATAACCTGAACAATCTTTCCTCTGCTATTACACCTCTGTCTACGCAGGGAGATGATCCCGGTAAGCCACAGAGTTATCTTTTGTCGTTTTACCTGAGGGCCAATTATACCTACCTGGATAAATATCTGTTCACCTTCACGGACGGACAGACGGCTCCTCCAAGTTCGGCCCGGATAATAAGTTCGGTTATTTCCCTTCCGGCGCCGTGGCCTGGCGGCTGTCGAAGGAAGATTTTCTAAAGGACGTGCAATGGATAGACGATATCAAGATCAGGGGAAGTTATGGATTGACGGGAACGCAGAATATCGGTGACCAGATGTACCGGAGTCTTTATAGTGCTTACTCGTATAGCGGGAACAATGCCCTGGTGCCTACGCAGCTGGGTAACCCGGCCATTAAATGGGAAACGACCAAACAAACGGACATAGGGCTGGATCTATCCTTTTTCCGGGGCCGCCTGCAGGGTACGTTCGATTATTATAAAAAGCAGACCGACGACGCCTTGTTGTCGTATCCTGTTCCCCTGAGCAGCTCCTATACTTCTCTTTTGTCCAATGTGGTGGGCATGCGGAACACGGGTATCGAGCTTTCCCTGCAGGGCGATATCATCCGGACCAAAGATTTCCGGTGGACCACTTCCATCAATGTGACCTGGCCCCGGTCACTTGTTACGAGGATCAGCGGTAATGCGGATCTGACGCAGATCGGTAACCTGACCGGCCTGGAGGTTGGCAATACGGCGATTGTCAAGGGTAAACCGCTTGGCCTGATCACCGGGGAGCAGATCACCGGCATCATTAAATCGCAAAAACAGCTGGATGCCTATAAAGCCCGGCTTGGGCCTTACGGGTCGATAATATTTCCATACCTGGGGCTCGGGGATCCGATGTACACGCTGGACTCGACTACTTATGCTCCTTTTGCTTTTCCTGCTTTCCCGGTGGTGATCGGCAGCGGCGCCCCTAAATATTATGGCGGCTTTACACAGGGGCTGAGCTATAAAAATTTTGATCTCAACCTGTATTTTACTTTTTCGCAGGGCGGTCATCTCATGTGGGGCAGTCATCTGAGCGCTACGGCCTTTCAAGGCACTTCGAATGCCAACGCAGCTATGCTGGACCGGTACACGCCGGCGAATACGAATACGAATCAGCCGAGATTATTATTCGGAAGCGACAATTCCTATCTGTATGGGAATAACACGGATATTTTCAGCTCCTCTTATCTGAAACTGAGGACAGCGACTTTTAATTACCGGTTCAACAAATCCGGATGGATGAAAAATGCGGGGGTACAGTCGGCTTCCGTGTATGCATCTGTCACGAACCTGTTCACCATCACCAAATATCCGGGTATGGACCCTGAGACCTCTGACGATGCCTATAGTGTGGCCGGCGGCTATTTCGATCCCAGCAACTATCCTGCTACCCGAAGCTTTTCACTGGGATTAAAAGTTGGTTTTTAGCCGGTTATTGGAAATCTAAAAAATACGACAATGAAAAATGTTCTTATAAGTAGCCTGGTCCTTGTTTTATTTGCTTGTTCGTTCGGAGCCTGCAAGAAAGAGCTCAATGTCTACCCGACTACGCAGGAGGTGGACGGCAACGTCATAACGGACGCTAAAAGCGCGGCCACCGTATTAAATGGCGTATATTTTCGGTTTGCCGATGGTTTCAATGATTATCAGGGGGTGCCGGCCACGCAGTGGTATAATGTTAATGAAGAGATCCCTTCTTTGCTAAGCGGGATGCTGAAGGTTGGCAGCAGCCCTTATAAGGACCTGAGCCAGCATAATTATAGTCCCGCCGGTGACCTGGTGGATGTTGTCTGGAGTTACGGGTATGGCGTCGTCAACGCGGCTAACGGATTTCTGAAGAACATCGCCCCCATCGCCTCCATAACAAAGGACAGCAGGGATCAGATGATCGCAGAGGCAAAGTTCCTGCGGGCGTACGCTAATAGCGAGCTCCTGCTTTATTACGGGCAGTATTATGATACTACCAGCGCCTATGGGATCATATTGAGGAATGAGTTTGCGGATGCGGACAATCTTTATCTTCCCAGGGCGGGTGTGGCGGCGACCTATGACTCCATTTTGGCCGATATCGATAACGCCCTTCCTTCTCTGCCTGCTATCAACACGCAGATCTCCTATGCCAATGTATGGGCGGCAAAGCTGCTGAAGGCCAGGGTATTGATCAATCGAGGGTCGGCTGCAGACTATGCGCAGGTTATCGCACTCACGAAGGATATTATTACGAACAGTTCATTTTCCCTGGAAGGGAATGTGAAAGATCTGTTTCTTATGAAAGGGCTGACTAGCCGGGAGATCCTGTTGGGCGTTCAGCCTTTTTCCAAACAGGGGGAGAAGTGGAGCGATTATATCAGCTACGGTTATTACATACCGGATACGTTGTTCAGGCTGCTTTTTAAGGGAGATCCCCGGTTGGCGTGGTATGCACAACCGATTGCGGGCCCTTATAGTACCTCCGTCCGGCTTACCAAGTATTATCCGGGATCGGTGGCCACCCCCGCTCCCATGACTATATCGGAGAATGGGTATGCGTTCCGGCTTACCGAAGCCTATTTGCTGGAAGCCGAAGCCCTGGTAATGTCCGGCGGCAGTACGGAGGATGCGCGGACGTTGCTGAAGACGGTGGAAGAGCAGGCGGGTATTATCGATTTTACGACCATCGATGCGGCGGCCACGGCCTCCGATCTGCAGCTTTTGATCGTGGAGGAAGAGATGAGGAGTTTTGTCGCGGAAGCAGGCCAGGACTGGTTCGCCCTTCGACGTCTGCCCTTTGCTACGGTAAAGAACCTGGTGCCGACCCTGACCGATCCCAGCAGGCTGATCCTGCCGATACCACAAAATGAAACGCTCTATAACAGTAATCTCATACAAAACCCAAATTATTAGTTATGAAAAAGTTCTTTTTTGTCTTGTTAATTATGAGCGGACTGCTCAGCGCCCGTTCCCAGCAAGGATATACGGTTAGAACAAAGATCAGCAATCCCGATAAATACCCGATGATCCTGGGCTATTTCGACGGTGATAAGTTTGTGATCGATACCGGCGCTGTTATGGAAAATGGATGGACTGTTTTCAGGGGGAAGGTCGCGGAGCCTATGATCGCCTCGCTGATTATTCGAAGAGATCCCGCGTTGTCTATCCAGGTTGACAGAGGGTTTATCCCCGGTCCTTCTTGTAGTTTTTTTCTGACGAATGAGTCGATTACGATCGTTGGGGATGCCCATACGGTATATATGGCCGCCGTGAGCGGGGGAAAAGCGAATGATGAGTGGGCTACTATCAGAGAGAAGGAGAATGGTTTGATCCAGGAAAGCTGGGTGGCGCTTAAAAAAACACATGATGAATTTAAGCCCGGGGATGATTCGGCCGTTTTTATCCGGGTGCAACAATTGCGTTCCGATAATCAGCAGAAAGAAGAAGCTTTGCATCGGGAGTTCATAGCGAAAAATCCGCACTCTCTCGTGAGCATGTATTTCCTTTCCAATATGCTGAATTCACTCTCTTTTGAAGAATTAAAGGTCTCCTATGCAAAGTTGGGGGATGAGTATAAAGGCAGTATTTTTGGAAAAAGGATAACGGAGAAGATACAGAGCATGGAGGCAACAGCGATTGGGAAGGCTGCCATCCCGATCGATAAAAAAGATGCCAACGGCAATCCGGTGAATCTTCAGACATTAAAAGGCAAGTATG
The DNA here is from genome assembly GCA_015655015.1 of Chitinophagales bacterium. GTDB lineage: Bacteria > Bacteroidota > Bacteroidia > Chitinophagales > Chitinophagaceae > Puia. The sequence goes on from JAATFV010000226.1 coordinate 77,883, forward strand.
TATTGATCGATTTCTGGGGATCCTGGTGCGGGCCTTGCCGGGAAAGCCATCCTTATCTCAAAAAATTGTATAAAAAGTATAAGGACAAGGGATTGGAGATCGTAGGTATTGCCCAGGAGCAGATGGGAGACCTGGAAAAGGACAGGAGAATCTGGCTGGATGCCGTTAAAACGGATGGTCTCGACTGGATACAGGTCTTGAATAATGACGGAATCAGGCAATTCGATGCGGTAAAGGCTTATGGGATCACGGCGTTTCCCACCAAAATATTACTGGATAAGGACGGGCGCATCATCGATCGAATGGTAGGAGAGGAGGAAGGGCCTCTAACGGCAAAGTTGAAAGAAATATTCGGCGAGTAATGGATATTTTAATAAAATGGAATAAATAAATTTTGGTATTCAGGAATTCGCCATTATTTTTGGGGCTCAATTATGAAAATCAGCAGACATCATCATCACCACTATTTTTTCTTGCCCGAGGGGTAGGCCGGTGATGTTTTGTTTGGGAAAATAAAACTTTTAAAGGGCTTACCGGATGGTAAGCCCTAATTTTTTGCCCCTGCCCCTGAAAGGGGAGGTAAAACAACCAGTATGAAATTAAAAATCGCCATTCAGAAATCAGGACGTTTGTATGAGGAATCGGTAAAGCTGTTGAAAGACTGCGGTATCGATCTGAAGAACGGAGTCAACAAATTGAAAACAGAATCGGACAATTTCCCCATGGAGATCTATTTCCTCCGGGACGACGATATTCCGCAATATGTGGAGGATGCGGTGGCCGATATCGGCATCGTGGGGGAGAATGTCTTATTGGAAAAGAATAAGAAAGTGGATATTGTCGAGCAACTGGGCTTCGGAAAATGCCGGCTCTCCGTCGCTGTTGGCAGGAGCGAGATGTATACGGGGGTGGACTACCTGCGGGGAAAGAAGATCGCCACAACCTATCCGGTGCTGGTGCAGCAATTCCTGGATAAAAATAATGTGGAGGCCGATATCCATGAGATCAGCGGGTCGGTGGAGATCGCACCGGGCATTGGCCTGGCTGATGCGATCGTGGACCTGGTGAGCAGCGGCAGCACGCTGTTCATGAACGGGCTGAAGGAAGTGGAGACGGTATTGAAGTCACAGGCTGTATTGATCCGGAACCAGTCGCTGGGGGACGCACAGCAGCTGATCCTGGAAAAGTTCCTCTTCCGTATCCGGGCCGTGAAGAGGGCCAGGAACACCAAATATGTTTTGTTAAATGCCCCGAATGAAAAGCTGCAGGAGATCATTGCGCTCCTGCCCGGCATGAAAAGCCCCACGGTGCTGCCGCTGGCGGAGGCCGGCTGGAGTAGTGTACATAGTGTGTTGAGCGAAAGTGATTTTTGGGATATTATAGAAAGATTAAAGGACGCAGGGGCACAAGGGATCCTGGTGGTGCCGATCGAGAAGATGGTGATGTAATCTCCGGGAAGGGGGAAGTAAGAAAGAATTAAATGTACGAATATGAAGATTATAGATATACGTAATTATGATAAGATCCCGGTGGGAGAATTGGGCCGCCCGGTCTTCGACACCCGGGCGCTGGAACTTACGGTCAGCGATATCCTGCAGCAGGTAAAAGAAAAAGGTGACGAGGCGGTGAAACAATTTACGTTGCAATTCGACAAAACTTCTTTGGAACGAGTGAAGGTTAGTGCCTGGGAAATCGAAGAGGCGGTGTCCCAGCTCAGCCCGGAGCTGAAATCAGCGATCCGCGAAGCGAAGAGCAATATTGAACTGTTTCATGGCCAGCAGTTCGAAAAGCCTGCTCCGGTAATGACCATGCCCGGTGTGACTTGCTGGCGGAAGACCGTGGCGATCGAAAAGGTGGGACTTTATATCCCCGGAGGAACGGCTCCTTTGTTCTCTACCTTATTGATGTTGGGAATTCCCGCAAAAATTGCCGGCTGCCGGGAGATCGTATTGTGCTCTCCTCCCGATTCAGAGGGACGGCTGCATCCGGCGATCCTGTATGCAGCTCAACAGGTAGGGATAACAAAAATATTCAAGATCGGCGGTGTTCAGGCGATTGCAGCCATGGCGTATGGGACGGCTACCGTACCAAAGGTTTATAAGATCTTCGGTCCGGGCAATCAATACGTCACCTGTGCCAAACAACTGGTGCAGAAGGATGGGCTTGCGATCGACATGCCGGCAGGTCCCAGCGAAGTAGCCGTTTATGCAGATTTGACGGCCAATCCTGTTTTTGCTGCGGCAGATCTCCTGTCCCAGGCCGAGCATGGGACGGATAGCCAGGTGGTCCTGGTCAGTCCTTTCTCAGGAATGGTAGAGGATATTTTAGCAGCGGTGGATGAGCAACTGGCCTTGTTGCCCCGCGCCGCTGTGGCCCGGCTAGCGTTGGAAAACAGCCGTGCCTTTTTAGTAAAAGACGACGAGCAGGCCATGGAATTGTTGAATGAATATGCACCGGAGCACCTTATCCTGGCCTGTAAAAATCCCGAGGAACTGGCGGCGAAGGTGGTTAATGCAGGCAGCGTCTTTTTGGGACATTATTCTCCGGAGAGCGTGGGGGACTATGCCAGCGGCACCAATCACGTCCTGCCAACAAATGGTTATGCCAGGGCTTATAGTGGGGTGAGCCTGGATAGTTTTGTAAAAAAGATCACTTTCCAGCAGTTGACAAAGGAAGGTATCCGGCAGATCGGGAGGACCGTGGAGCTGATGGCGGAAGCGGAGGGATTGGAGGCGCATGCGAATGCGGTAAGGGTGAGGGTAGCTGCAAGCTGATAGCATTAAGCTACTGGCTTTTTGCTTTTAAATATAAAGTCTTTTTAAAGAAGCTGGCTAGCAGCCAATAGCTAGCAGCTTGAATCTTTCTTAAATTTCTTTTTCCATGTTCCAGCTAGATCAACTTTTACGGGAGAACATCCGGCAGCTGGTGCCTTATTCCTCTGCCAGGGATGAATTTAAAGGAGAGGCACAGGTCTTTTTAGATGCGAATGAGAACAGCCTGGGGTCACCGCTGACCCGGTGGTATAATCGCTATCCGGACCCTCATCAATGGAAGGTGAAAGAGGCGCTTAGCAAAATAAAGGGAATCCCTCCGCAGCATATTTTTCTGGGTAACGGCAGTGATGAATGTATCGATCTTTTATACCGCGCCTTCTGTAACCCCGGTAAGGACAATATCATTATCAATCCGCCGACATATGGCATGTATGAGGTGAGCGCGCATATCAACGATGTGGAGGTACGGCGTGCTGTGCTGCTGGATGACTTTCAGCTGGACCTGGTGCACCTGGAGACCCTGGTAGATGAAAATACCAAGATCATCTGGATCTGTTCACCGAATAATCCTACCGCTAATTCAATAAACCGGCAGGATATCGAGATCGTATTGAATAATTTCCCAGGGCTGGTCGTCGTCGATGAAGCCTATATTAATTTCTCCCGTCACCGGTCCTTTATCCAGGAGCTGGCCGACTACCCCAACCTGGTGGTGCTGCAAACGATGAGCAAGGCCTGGGGCCTTGCGGGACTTAGGCTGGGAATGGCTTTTGCCAGTGAGGCGATCATAGAGGTTTATAATAAAGTGAAAGCTCCCTATAATATCAGCCAGGCTACGCAGGAGCTGGTGCTGGCAGCATTGGAGGAGACCGGGCAGGTCAATGATATGATCCGCGCCCTGGTGACAATGCGGGAACAATTGGTGCAGGATCTGGCGTTATTACCTCTTGTCCGGAAGGTATATCCCAGCGATGCCAATTTTTTACTGGTAAAAGTGGGGGATGCCAGGGCAGTTTATCAATACCTGCTGCAGGACGGGATCGTCGTACGGGACCGCAGCAAGGTGGAATTATGCGAGGGGTGCCTTCGTATCACGGTGGGAACGGAGAAAGAGAACCAGGAATTGATACAGGCGTTGCGGACATATGATGCCGGAAGAATCGTGTCCTGAGCGGCAGAAAGGAGGCAGCCAAAGCCGGAGTTGTACGCACAATGACCATTTGCCGGATAGTCTAAGGCAAAAATTAGTAGGGTCGGGGAGGCCGCTTTCAGTCCGGGCATGGATCGGATGGAGATTTTAAATTAAATTACGGTCTGTAAGCTAATTTCCGGTGAGTTTCCTATAGCCGCACCTAAAATATTAATATATGAATCAACGAATCGCAAAAACGAAAAAAATGCCGCAAAAAGCCTTTTATCTGCTGATGGGCCTCTGTTTTACAGGCCTTTTTGCCTGTGCCGGGGGAGATAACAAAAACCCCGAGCCTTCCGCCCCGGTTACTGACTCTCCTGCTGCCAGCCCTGCCGCTGCCGCGGATACCAGTATCAAGTTCCCGGCCGGATTCAGCGCCGTGACAGTGGTGGACGCCTTTGGAAAGACCCGGCACATTGCCGTAACGCCCCGTGGGGTCGTGTTCGTGAAGCTGGCAAAGCTGAAGGACGGAAAGGGTATTTACCGCCTGGAAGATACGAATGGGGATGGGAAAGCTGACAAGATCACCGGTTTCGGCAATTTCCCCGGAACGGGAATAGCCGTAAAGAACGGTTACCTCTATGCCTCTTCCGATGAAGAAGTATTCCGCTTCAAGCTGGACGCCAACGACAATCCCGTTACCCCGGATAAGCCGGAAAGGATCGTGACGGGGCTGCTGAGCCGTCATGAACATGAGGCAAAAGCGATCACCCTGGACAATGATGGTAACCTGTATGTAAATATCGGAGCCTATTCCAATTCCTGCCAGCTGGTGGACAGGACAAAGGGGTCTCCCGGACAGAGACCTTGCCCTGTGCTGGATTCAGCCGGAGGTATCTGGCAGTTCAAAGCGGATAAGGCGGACCAGAATTATGGCAATGGCGTACGTTATGCCACGGGCCTTCGGAATGTAGTGGGATTGGATTGGAATACGGCAACCAATACTTTATTCGTTATGCAGCACGGGCGGGATCAGCTGCATGATCTTTTTCCCACCCTGTATGATACCAAACAGAGCGCCGAGCTGCCTGCGGAATGTATGTATGAACTGCACAAAGGCTCCAACTGCGGCTGGCCTTACATTTATTATGATGAATTTCAGCATAAAAAGATACTGGCTCCCGAGTTTGGCGGCGATGGCAAACAGACTGCCGGCGAAGATGCCCAGGATCCTGTGGTAGCTTTCCCGGGCCACCTGGCTCCCAACGGCCTGTTATTCTATACCGGCAGCCAGTTCCCGGAGAAGTATAAGAATGGCGCTTTTATTGCTTTTCATGGTTCCTGGAACCGGGCTCCCGAGCCTCAGGCCGGCTATTTTGTCGTGTTTCAACCATTTAAGGATGGCAAACCTGATGGGAAATGGGAAGTATTTGCCGATAATTTCTCCGGAGGACCGGAATTAACGGCTTCCGGCCGGGCTAAATATCGCCCTTGCGGACTGGCCCAGGGACCGGATGGCTCCATCTATGTGACGGATGATACGAAGGGAAATGTCTGGAAGATCTCTTATAAGAAATAGATCGATCCCGATTTGAATATTTGATTGTAAAAGGATAAGATTAACGGATGAAAAAAAACCGATTAGCGATTCTATTGGCCGGAGGTCTCCTTGTACTGGCTTCCACCCTGATGTCACAAACGAAGAAACCCGCTGCGCCGGCTCAAAAAGGCCCGGGCAAGGGGGCGGCCATGAAGGCTTCCATGGAAAGGGGCAAGCAGGTCTACCTGGAACAATGCCTGGCCTGCCACCAGGCGGATGCCGGGGGAGTACAGAATATGAATCCCCCGCTGATAAAGACAAAATGGGTGTTGGGGGATAAGACGACGCTGGTGCAGGTAGTGTTAAAGGGAATGACCGGAGAGGTGGATATCAACGGAGATACTTACCATAACGTAATGGCTCCGCATAATGATCTTTCCGATCAGCAGATCGCGGATGTATTGACGTATATACGGAATAATTTCGGGAATAAAGCCAGCGCTGTTACGGCTGCTGAAGTGAAGGCGATCCGGGCTAAGACGAAATAAGTTATCTTCGCGAAGAGGTTAATTTTTTATGCGAAAGCTACCAATAGGGGGGGGTACACCTGGATATGAGCGGCCTGGAAACCCTGTCGGCGGAAAAATTTGAGGAGTCTTTGTCTTTTAGGTTACGTTCTCTTTCGGAAGGGGAAGGTATTGTACTCACAGCTTCTTTACCGGGAGACCTGCTTTATGAGCTGATTGATAAGCTATACGTTAAAACCGGTCAAGGAGTTGTAGTCCTGGTAGATGAATATGACAAACCCATTCAGGATGTTTCACACAGCTGAAATATGCTCCGGCCCCGGAGCTGTTGCAATCGGCCCCCGAAGATGGAATGGGAGCCATAGATATAATTTAATTAATGCATGAAAAGGATCTTATTTATAGACAGGGACGGGACATTGATCAAAGAAGCGCCTCCAACTTACCAGATCGATGCTTTTGACAAGCTGGAATTTTATCCCTATATGTTCGAATACATGGGAAAGATAGCCCGGGAATTGGATTATGAACTGGTGATGGTGACGAACCAGGACGGGCTGGGAACCTCCATATTTCCGGAGGATCATTTCTGGCCGGTACAGAAGCTGGTGATGAAAAGCCTGGAAAATGAAGGCATCCATTTCAGCGCTGTCCATATCGATAAGAGCTTCCCGAAGGACAATGCGCCTACCCGTAAGCCGGGCACGGGCATGCTGACCCGGTATATCGGGAACGAAGAATATGACCTGGAGAATTCTTTTGTGATCGGGGACCGGATCACCGATGTACAGCTGGCGAAGAACCTGGGTTGTAAAGCTATCTGGCTGAACAATGAGCCCGGTCTGGGCGGCAAGGAAGTCAATGATACCCTGAAGGACCTGGAGGAGGCGATCGCTCTTGAGACGACATTATGGAGCAAGATCTATGAGTTTTTGAAGCTGGGCCTGCGCCGGGTCATTCACGAACGCAATACCAACGAGACGCAGATAAAGATCGAATTGAATGTGGATGGCAGCGGCAAGGCGAATATTGTCACCGGCCTTGGTTTTTTTGATCATATGCTGGAACAGATCGCCCGGCATGGGAAGATGAACCTGACGGTTCGGGTGAACGGGGATCTGCATATTGACGAGCATCACACGATCGAAGATACCGGCATTGCCCTGGGTGAAGCATTTGCAAAGGCGCTGGCGGACAAACGGGGTATGGAACGTTATGGTTTTGCCCTGCCGATGGATGAGGCGGATGCAAAGGTCCTGATCGATTTCGGGGGACGCAGCTGGATCGTATGGAATGTGGAGTTCAAACGGGAGATGATCGGGGAGATGCCGACGGAAATGTTCTTCCACTTTTTCAAATCCTTTTCTGATGCCGCCCGCTGCAATCTGAATATCGAATGCCGGGGGGAAAATGAGCATCATAAGATTGAAGCTATTTTCAAGGCTTTTGCCAAAGCGATTCGCATGGCGGTGAAAAGGGATCCGCTGAGTAATTATCTGCCGAGTACGAAGGGGGTGTTGTAAGGTGACCCTCCAAAATGGGTAAAGGAGCATTGGGAGATTTTCGGCAAACGGAACAAGCCTTATTAGCCTGGTATGAAGAATCGGGAACGCAGAATTCTAACCAGCATTCAATTGACTTTTCCCGCCACCACGATCCTCTTATCGCAGAGGCTACGCCTGATATCACATCATCTCACTCCTTAAACCATCTTCGCTGCAACGCCAGGTTGATCACCTGCGCCTTAGAGCTTACTTGCAGCTTTTCATATATATTCGCAATATGTTTGCGGATCGTATGCGTACTCAGGAACAGCTTTTCCGCGATGGCTTTGTAATCCTTGCCTTCTACCACCAGCTTCAGCACATCACACTCCCTTTCCGACAATACTTCCGGAACCTGCTCTCGCACCACCGCTTCCGCCGGATGCGAACGTGAGAGCAGCAACAGCGTCTTCCGCGCTATCGAAGGACTCATCGGAGCTCCGCCCATTTCCAGCAATTGCTGAATATGATCGATGATTGTCGACGTTTTTTCATCCTTAAGCAGGTAGCCGCTGGCGCCGTTCTTGATGGCCTCGAAGATCATATCATCGTCATCAAATGCAGTCAGCATCAAAAAACGCACGTCAGGATAAATCTGGCGCGCATATTTCACCGCTTCCGTCCCCTTCATCTGCGGCATCTCGATATCCATCAGCACTACCATTGGATGCTGTTGATGTGGCAGGCTCTTCATCTGCTCCAGGAAGTCGATTCCGTTCCTGGCCGTAAAGGTTACCTCGATCTCATCGGAATACTTCATCTGGTCGGCGAGGAAATAGCGGTTCTCACTGCTGTCATCAACTATGGCTATAGGTATCTTCATAAACAATTTATAAGGTTTCAATGGACAATATTAACAGACTTATCCACGCCTTCCAATAACTCAAATGTATTATTTTGAACAATTCCACTCCTTTCCAGCACCACCCGCGTCCCATCCACGGGATCACTTTGCAGAGATAGCTGCGCTTCGATCTCCCTGGCCCGCTGCTGGATATTTTCTATCCCATAATGCCCCTCGTAGTTGCCGTTGACATCGAATCCCCGGCCATTATCTTTTATTTCCAGGCGAAAAACTCCTTGCTCATACCCCTCGAATAAGATGCTGATCTCGTCGGCATTCGCATGTTTGATAACATTGCTGATCAACTCCTGCACGATCCTGAACAGATGCATCACCTCCCCCGAAGAAAATTTCCAGCTCTTTCGGAGATTTTCCGAAAAATTCCACCGGATCATATACCTGCCCTGTAACTGCTGCCGCAAATAGGACTTGAGCTTGTCCGCAAACTCCTGGATATCTACCTGATCCCTGTTCAATACCCAGATGGTCTCCCGAAGATCGATCATGGCATTCTGAGCGGTATCATTGACATATCCCAGGTATTTACGCTCGTCTTCTGCGTCGAAGCCCTCCGGATGATCAAGGATAAAATTTACATTTCGTTTTATAAAGCTAAGTTGAGCCCCCAGGTTATCATGCAAATCGGCCGAAATCCTTCGCCTCTGCGCCTCTTCCGCCGCAGCCACCGCCTGTGCAGCCAGCAGCTTCTCCTCATCCTGCAATCGCTGTAGCCTCATTCCTTGCTTCCGCCTGTAATATTTAAAGAGCAGCCAGACAATGGTGCCGCTGAGGAAAACAAACACCAGGGAGGCATAAAAGAGATAACGATCCTGTATCAGCGCCAATCTTTGCCGCGCAATAGTGGCCTCTTTCTTTTCCACTTCATATTTGGTTTGCAGCTCGGCGAGAGCGGCAGCGGAGTTCAGCTTGTAGATAGTATCCTTCGCAGCAATCGTCTTTTCCAGGATCTGCGCATAATGCTGATGATCTTTTATATCCCGGTAGCACTTGCCCAGGAGGTCATACGTGAACATCCGCTGCATGAGGCTGGCGTCTTCGCCGCCATGATGCGGCGCCGTTTTCCGGTACACACTGTCGCGGTAGAGCCCATCATTCAATACGGCGATCGCCTTATCCGCCTTGTTCCAGTTGCGGTAAACATTTGCCAGTACAATAACCTTACCGAGGTTGGGACGGTCGCCGTCTACCTTTTCTATCAGCCGCATGCTTTCTAAAATATCCTTTTCAGCACCGGGATAATGTTCTTTCTCAATCTCGATGGCAGCCATTTTCTGCAAGCCAAAACTTTGGTAGTAAAGATTGTCCAGGCGTCGGCCGTAGTCCATGCCCAAATTGATAAAATATTCAGCCGAATCCAGTCGTTTTATCCATTTGTAATTCTCGCCGAGGTTGAAACAAATGCTCGCCAACACGGAGTAGAAAGGTGGTGTAGAAGATGTCGAGGCCAGCGCCTGGTAACTATATCGCCGTGCTTCGTCGACAAAGTCCATGTCGTAGCTCCAGGCCGACAGGCTGTTGAGACAGGATGCAACTACCACCGAATCCTTATAGGCCTCCGCCTCACGGATCAGGGAAAACGCCTCCGCCGTAGCATCTTTAAAATGATCTCCATAGTCCAGGTAGCTGATCCTTTCCCGCGCGAGCTTGAAATACACATCCCGGTTCACAGCGTCTTTGACATGGTACTTCGCCAGTTCAGACTCGATCAATGCCTTGGCGCTGTCTGCATTATCCCGCCGCAGATATGCATCGGCCTGGGCGAGGACAGTCAGGCTCAAACTACGTTTATCATGCAGGGTTATGGCCCAGTTCCGGGCTTTTAGCACATACTCCCATAATGTATCCCTGGGAAGCGACTCGTCTTCTGCAAAAAGGTCCAGCATCGTATGCAGCCGGCTCGCATCGCCGGAGGAAGAATACAGCCGCCGCTTCAGGCTGTCGATCTTTGCTGTCTGGGATAGGCAGGATAGACAAACAAACCAAAACAGGGCCGTCATCAATACACATCTCATGAGCAGGGGTTGTAACATTAAAAATACAAAAAATACAGGCGCCTCAACATTATTGCGCCAAAATAGTACATATGCGTTATTGCCCTGTCCTGGCATTTTTTTCATTTTTACAACATCAAAATAAATCCCCCAAGTTATGAGAAAGATCCTGGTCCTGCCCGCGGTATTGCTTTTCGCCGGCTTATGTTTTATCATCTTCCCCTCTTTTATTTCATCCGGGGACATCGACCTTAAGATACAGCCGGTCAGCGTGATCATGCCCGCCGCCTACAAGGTCTATGGCAATCCCGACGTAGCCGGCGGCCGGTATAATTTGTTCAAGGCGGTCATTAAGAATTCCAGCAGCTCCGAGATCAGGAACCTCAAGGTGCAATACCGTGTCCCGAAACTCGTCGACGAATGGACAGATGTCCCCTCCAGCTCCAATCTCCTGCCCGGGCAAACTGCCGTCGTCACCTGTTACCCCGTCTTCCCGCAAAACATTACCCAGCGCAATACCAGCTCCAAAGAGAAAGCTGAGATCCGGGTTACCTATGGCGGCAAAGCCAACCCGACCGAAAAAGACGAATCCTTCCCCTTCGACATGGTATCGGTTAACGACCTTGTCTTCAGCGGCATGGCCGACCAGGACAAGGCTTATGTAGGGGACTTTCTGGACAACTGCGTACTATACGCCTGCATGGTTTCTGCCGGCGATCCCATCATCAAACATTATGCAGAGACGATCCAGCAACGCATCCTTTGCGGCGAGACGGGCGCCAATGTCGGCTCCGGCGGAGCGATCACCGACAAGGACGTCCAGGAAAAGATCCGGGTGTTGGAAGGGGTCTACAATGCCACCCTGCTGAGCCACATGGTATATAGCGAAACCGGCGCCGGCGTGACGAAGTTCAACGACAATACCAGCAGCACCGAACATATCCGCCTTCCCCGGGAAGTGGTCAGCGGCAATACAGGACTTTGTATTGAGTTGGCCCTCTTGCACGCCAGCGTTTACAAGGCGGCCGGCCTCAGCCCCGTCATCTTTTTGGTACCCTCCCATGCCTATCCCGGCATCAAGATAGGAAATGAATACATCGCCATCGAGTCCACCGGTATCGGAGGCGAAGGACTCGGCGGCCGCATGACGGCAGATCAGGCTTTCAATCGCGGCATGGAGGAACTGAAGGAATTTGGGGAGCAATCCCGCAAGGGCAACCCCATGTATCGCATGCTCGACATCGATCAGCTGTATTCAGAAGGCTTTAAAGACATGGAATTGACTCCCGACCCCATCCTTTCCGCACAAGTCGACAAGATCCTCGCTAACTGGCCCACCTGTCTCGTCAATCCATCTCCTGCCGCCGATGAGGCATCCAATACGCCGCCGGCTCCCAGCCCGGAACCGGCCCCCAAAGCCAGGACACGCAGATCTTCCTGGGCGTCCTATAACACCGGCTCCCTCAGCTTTGAATATCCCGCCAACTGGACTGCCTATAACCGCCCCCTGGCGCAGCTGCCCCAAATGGTATCCGTCTTTGTATCGCCGGAAAAGATGGGCCAGGTGGAGGTATTCAAGCTGCCCAACGCAAAGAGCCCCCAACAGGCCATTGGTTATATCCGCAATGTGATAAGCCGGCTCGGTGAAAATATTACCTACCAGCAGACCGATGTTTACGGCGACATAACGCGCTTCGATGGCCATACCGTCACCAATGGCCAGACCATGAACTGGGCCGGTTTCTTCCGCAACGTTAACGGCGGCGTCGAAGGAATCGTCGTCGGCACCAGCGGAGGCAGCACAGACGTCGTCGACAAAATCATCCACTCCATACACTAAACAAGTAAAAATCAACAGTATGAAACTTTTGACCGTTGTCGCCACTATCATCGCCGCGCTGTGCCTGACCACAGTCCGGGCCCAGCAGGATCCCACTCAGCAGGTCCAGCAATTCGACATCCATATCAATAACCTCGGGGATGCCAGCTACGAGGTCAGTGAGAAAATGACCCAGATGCAATGGGAAAATTTCAAACAAGGCCCCCTGGTCAACGACCCCTCTATAACCCGGCGCGATATGCAGCGTGGTATGTCGGCCTACGTGATCGAAGATTTCAAGCGCGACATCGACGAAATGAACCGCACGGTAAAAATGGACTTCAAGGTCAAGGCAATATCAAGTTACAAGGGTGACGGCAAATGGGAAATGAAGCTGGATTCCAAAGACGCGCAGATTACCAAGCTGTCCGACAAGTCCTTCATGATCACCTCCAATGCCGTATTCAACGGCCAGTTGACACAGCAGGTATTCAAGGTGTTCTTTCCCGGCACTGCCAGCAATATTCAGCAAACCACCGACTCCTTCAATAAAACAATTTTTACCTACAAGGACGGCGGGGGCATCCTGTCGATCTTCGTCTGGAACAATGTCGTAGGCATCTTGCTGATCCTCGCCGCCGGAGCATCCTTCCTCCGGAACTACGGGAAGACCGACATCACCGCCCTGAGCAAAATCATGGTGCATCCCCCGACCGTCAACACCTCCACCGAAAAAGTTTAAAAAATTACATTGTGAAAAATATACTCTTCCTCCTTTGCCTGGCCGCCGCAGGCAGGCTCTCCGCACAAACCGACATCGTATTGAAAGGAGATACCCTCATACTCCCCAACGGCGCGAAATTCTGGTTGGGTGAAGAAGTCACGTTGGGCAACGGCACCGCGCCCGATAAAAGTTTCAATTTTATTTATGAGCCCGGGCACGCCCGTGTGCTCAAACGCAAACCCCTCAGCGCCAGCTATTACAATAAGAAGGCGGTAATCCGAAAATTCACAAGGGACGCCAACTACCGCAAGAGCTATGCGTATAACATCCTTATACTCGACTTTGGCGACCGGCGTAAATACTGGTGTGACGTGCAGGGTGCAATCGATAACAGTGAGCTGATGAACCCCTATCCGGCCGTGGCCGCGGCGGATGGGGGGCCGGAGGCAAAACTGGCCCGGCTGAAGAAACTGCTCGACTCGGGAGCTATCACCGAAGAAGAATATGAAACCCTGAAGAGCAGGATCATCGCCCCCGACAATTCGGTGAAAACAACGAAAAAGCCGGGCAACGCTCCGACAGTATTTTGAAAATAATTCCAACACATTTAAATAGCTGGCCGTTCAACCATCCATGCGTTCGCAATCCCGGTTCCGCAAGGTTCCGGGATTTTTTTGTCATCCTTAACTAACCAATGCCGATCTCATTCTCCCTGAACAGCTTTGGAGACCCCTCATCACCCAATTTGCCCGGGCCAGTTGCTTTTAATAAAAATGCATGGTGCTATTTTTTATAAAATGGTGGTATTGATAATAAATACGAGCAGTTTTTGCGGGAATTCGTTGTTAATAATAAAAAATTTGGAAAAATCGATTTTCGTTGGCATATTTGCCGTGAAATGAACAAACAATCAATCAATCAACAGTGGTGGTGGCATACAAACTCCGAACGGGGCAAGTAATGCTATTACCATGTATTACCATATTGGGCCCCGATAATTCGGGGCCTTTTTTGTGGGCCACCCCTAAAGGGCGTGTGAGCAATAAAGAAGAATATTTTAACAATAGATTTCTAACATAAATAAATAACCCCTTTAGGGGTATGAGGAATGAAGAAAATAGCCATAAAGACGAACTGTAAGAAACTCCTCTCGGATATTTACACCCCGGTAGGTATTTATCTGCGTCTGAGGGACCGGTTCCGCGATACGATCCTGTTGGAAAGTACGGATTATCATGTCGCCGAGAACAGCTATTCTTTTATTTGTATTAACGCCATCGCCGGTATAGAGATCAGCGACACGCAGCATATCGAATACAAGCTGCCGGGACAACCCCCTGAGAAGATCGAACTCCGGCATTTTTCGGATACCCCCCGCCTGTTATGGGATTTCATGCAGCGCTTTGATACCACCCCTTCTTCCGAGAAGCCGGTGAGGGCTGTTCAGGGCTTGTTCGGATATACCTGTTTTGACGCTGTTCAATTCTTCGATACGATCCGGCTGCGGGACCGGCCGGCGGAGAACGGAAGATCCGCTCCCGAAGGCGCGCATTCGGGGCAGTCTGCCCGGCCAGACATTCCCCTGATGCGTTACCGCCTGTATCAATATGTGATCGCGATCAATCATTTCAAGGACGAGCTCTATATCTGTGAAAATGAGATCGCCGGGCTGGAATCTGAATTGTCCGTGGTGGAGTCCCTGATCAGGAGCAAGGACCTGCCTGTTTATCCTTTCCGGGTGAAGGGCGCCGAAACTTCCAACCTGAAAGACGAAGAATATAAGGCGATCGTGGAGAAGGGTATCCAGAGCTGTCATCGGGGAGATGTTTTCCAGATAGTGCTGAGCCGGCGCTTCCAGCAACATTTTATTGGGGATGAATTCAATGTCTACAGGGCATTGCGCAGCATCAATCCTTCTCCTTATCTGTTCTTTTTTGACTATGGCGATTATAAGCTGATGGGGTCTTCTCCTGAATCACAGCTGATCCTGCAGAATGGTCAGGCCATTGTGCATCCGATAGCCGGGACCTTCAAGAGATCGGGGGATGACGCTACCGATAAGGCGATGGCGGACAAATTACTCAAGGACGCCAAGGAGAATGCCGAGCATGTGATGCTGGTAGACCTGGCCCGTAATGATCTCAGCCGCTCCTGCGACGATGTCCGCGTAGAGCATTACCGCCAGGTACAGTATTATTCACATGTCATACACCTGGTGAGCGAAGTGAGAGGGCAATTGCGGGATGGCTATAATCCCTTCGAGCTGCTGGCCACTACTTTTCCTGCCGGCACGTTGAGCGGCGCTCCGAAATTCAAGGCTATGGAGCTGATCGATGCCTATGAGCCGACAGCGAGGAGCTACTATGGCGGCTGTATCGGTTTTATGGGATTTGATGGCAGCTGCAACCAGGCTATCATGATCCGCAGCCTGCTCAGCAAGGATAATACCCTGACCTACCAGGCGGGAGCGGGCGTGGTGGCGGCCAGTAAGCCGGAGAGTGAGCTGGAGGAGGTGAATAATAAATTGGGCGCCCTGAAGAAGGCGATCCTGTTCGCGCAGGAGATCGCCGGTTGAGCGGATTTGTTAGTGTGGAAAGGCCGATGGCTGATTGATCCCCGCCAGCGTATTGGCGGAAGACGGAATGAAATTGTGAACTCTTTAAATGATATATCCAGTGCCACGTATTCTTGTTTTTGATAATTACGATTCGTTCACCTACAACCTGGTTCATTTGGTGGAGAAATTATTGCACCAGAAAGTGGAAGTATACAGGAATGACCAGATCCCCCTGGAAAAAGTTGCCGCCTTCGATAAGATCATTTTGTCGCCGGGGCCGGGGATCCCCATGGAGGCGGGATTATTGCTGCCTTTGATAAAGGAATATGCGTCTTCCAAATCCATCCTGGGAGTATGTCTGGGACATCAGGCTATCGGGGAGGCTTTTGGGGGCAAGCTGGTGAATTTAAGTACGGTCTATCATGGGGTGTCGACGCCGGTGAAGATATTGCAACGGACGGGTGCTGATCAGCGGGCGGTTACTGATCAACGCGCGGGTGCTGATCGGAAGACGGGAGAACGTTCGGGTGCAAAGGATGGTCAGGGAGAGAAAGCAACGCTGCCGGGGAAAGATCTGTTCGAAGGTCTTCCGGATGGATTTGAAGCGGGACGATACCATAGCTGGGTGCTTAGTGACGAGGGTTTCCCGGAGGAGCTGGAAGTGACGGCCCGGGATGAAAAGAATTATATCATGGCCTTGCGGCACAAGAACCTGGATGTGCAAGGGGTGCAATTCCATCCGGAGAGCGTGCTGACGCCGCTGGGGGAGAGGATCCTGAAGAACTGGCTCAGCGAATAGCAAGCAGAACTGGCTCAGCGAATAGCCAGCGGGGGAAAACAGAAATAACGAAGTGGGGATCGGGTTGACAAGGGGCCGGCGAATGATCGAAGGGGCTCCGGAAAACGAACAAAGCAATCATTATGAAAAAGATCTTACAATATTTATTCGAGCATAAGACGCTGAGCAGGGAACAGTCCCGGGAAGTATTGACCCATATTGCCAGGGGACTGTACAATGAGAGCGAGATAGCCTCTTTCATTACGGTATTCCTTATGCGTAGTATCACCATCGATGAATTACAGGGATTTCGCGACGCCCTCCTGGAGCTGTGTGTGCGGGTTGATCTCGACGGACAGGATACGATCGATATCGTCGGCACGGGAGGTGATGGGAAAAATACCTTTAATATCTCCACCCTGGCCTGTTTTATCGTGGCCGGTACGGGGCAGAAAGTGGCCAAACATGGCAATTACGGGGCTTCTTCGATCAGCGGGGCCAGCAATGTGATGGAGCAGCTGGGGTATAAATTCAAGAATGAGGCGGGGCGGCTGCGGCAGGAGGTAGAAGCTGCCAATATCTGCTTCCTCCATGCGCCCTTGTTCCATCCTGCCCTGAAGACCGTGGGGCCTATCCGGAAAAACCTGGGGATCCGTACTTTTTTCAATATGCTGGGCCCGATGGTGAACCCTGCCTTTCCGAAATTTCAGCTGGTAGGGGTGTACAACCTGGAAATGGCACGGGTGTACAATTACCTGTTACAGCAAGGGGGAGGCCGTTTTACGATCATCCACAGCCTGGACGGATATGACGAGATCTCCCTTACGGGTGATACCAAGGTGATCACCAACGAGGGGGAAAAGATCCTGACGCCGGAAGAATTGGGCAAACGAATGGTAAATGCTACCGATATTTATGGGGGCAATACGGTGGAGGAAGCGGCGAAGCTGTTTACGAAGATATTGAAAGTTGAAGGCAGCTGGGCCCAGAATGCGGTAGTGCTGGCAAACGCGGCCATGGCGCTTCATTGCACCGGTGCTTATGAAAATTATGAGGAGGCTTATGGCGCGGCGGTGGAGAGCCTGGAGAGCAAGAGGGCTTATGGGGCGCTGCAGAAGCTGATCGCGCTGCAATGATGATTGAAAAAAGCTTAACGGAAAATTATATGAACATCCTGGATAAAATAATCGATTATAAAAGAATACAGGTCGCAAAAATAAAGGCGCAGACACCGGTGGATGTCCTGGAAAAAGCGACCTTCTTTTTACGGCAGCCTTTGTCCCTGCGGCAGTTCCTCACCGATCCGGAGAAGACGGGAATTATTGCGGAGTTCAAGAGGCGCTCTCCCTCGAAGGGAGTGATCAATGACAGTGCGGATGTTTTTACCGTGACGAGCGTGTATACCGCTGCTGGCGCCTCTTGTCTGTCGGTGCTGACGGATCGGCAGTTCTTCGGGGGGAGCAATACCGACCTGATGACAGCCCGCGTCAATAAGATCCCGATTCTGCGGAAGGATTTTATGATCGATGAATACCAGATCCTGGAAGCGAAAGCCATCGGGGCCGATGTGATCCTGCTGATAGCAGCCTGTCTGACACCTGCAGAAGTGAAAAAGCTGGCCGTTTTTGCCAGGTCCCTGGGATTGGAGGTATTATTGGAGATCCATAATGAAGCCGAGCTGGCGCATATTTGTGAAGAGACGGAGCTGGTGGGAGTGAACAACCGGGACCTGAAGACGTTTACAGTAGATGTGGAGCGTAGCATCCGGCTGAGCCAGCAGATCCCTGCCGGTAAGATCCTGATAGCGGAGAGCGGGATCAGTAAGGTGGAAACGATCCTTCATTTGAAAAATGCCGGCTTCAGCGGGTTTCTCATCGGAGAGAGCTTTATGAAGGAAGATGATCCGGGGGCGGCATTTGAGCAATTCGTGAAGAAGCTGAAACTTCATTCGTTCACCAGTTAAAAAAGGGGTGCTGTGCCTTGGCAAAGTACACCAGGAAGAAATTTATGAGAGTAAAAGTCTGCGGAATGACCGAGCTGGACCAGGTAAAACAGCTTGACGCGATGGGCGTGGATTTTGCAGGGTTTATTTTTTACCCTAAATCTCCCCGTTATGTAGCGCGCCATCTGACAGGAGAACAGTTGAAAAAGGCAAAACTCCGGTTGGGAAAGGTGGGCGTATTTGTCAATGCCGCATATGATGAAGTGATGAAGCAGGTGGACAGCTATGGCCTGGATATGGTGCAGTTACATGGAGATGAGACGCCGCGTTTTTGCGAGCAGCTGTCGAATTATATCACCGTGATCAAAGTGTTCCGCCTGGGCGAAGACGACCCGATCGACTGGATCGTCCGGCCCTACCAGGATTCCTGCGATATGTTCCTCTTCGACACGGAAGGGGTAGGATATGGAGGGACCGGTAAAAAGTTTAACTGGGATGTATTGAAGCCGGCCCATATCGATAAGCTGTATTATTTGAGCGGGGGCATCGAACCGGGAGATGTAGAGAAGCTGAAGATCTTTGCAAAGGAGCCGGTTGCCCGCAAAATGTTCTCGATCGATATCAACAGTAAGTTCGAGCAGAGCCCGGGGGTGAAGGACCTGAAAAAGATAAGGGCGATGCTGGATGGATTAAAGACCAATGACTGATCTGCCGGCAGGACTTGAGGAATGAAGTAATTCCGATGGAATGTAGTCGAATAACAATTGAAATAAAGGATTATGATAGATACAAAAAATATTACAAAAGCGGCGACCAGCCTGCAGTCACCGGACGCGCAGGGATATTACGGGAAATTCGGCGGCGCTTTTATCCCCGAGATGCTGTATCCCAATGTAGAGGAGCTGCGTACCCGTTACCTGGAAATCATGGATGAGGCCTCCTTCCAGAAAGAATTTCATTCCCTGCTGAAAGATTATGTAGGTCGTCCCTCGCCTTTATACCTGGCAAAACGGCTGAGCAATAAGTATAATACGGAGATCTTTCTGAAGCGGGAAGATCTCAATCATACTGGGGCGCATAAGATCAATAATACGATCGGACAGATCCTGGTGGCGCTGCGGCTTGGTAAAAAACGCATTATTGCCGAGACCGGCGCCGGGCAGCATGGGGTGGCCACGGCTACCGTCTGCGCGCTGAAAGGGATCGAATGCATCGTCTACATGGGCGAGAAAGATATTGAACGCCAGGCCCCGAATGTAGCCCGGATGAAGATGCTGGGGGCGAAAGTAATACCGGCCATCAGCGGCAGCAAGACGCTGAAAGATGCCACGAATGAAGCGATCCGGGATTGGATCAACAACCCGGTAGACACCCATTATATTATCGGCAGCGTGGTCGGTCCGCATCCCTACCCGGATATGGTCACTAAATTCCAGAGTGTGATCAGCGAAGAGATCCGGATCCAGCTGAAGGAGACTACGGGGAGTGAATTGCCTACACATGTGATCGCCTGCGTTGGCGGAGGCAGCAACGCAGCCGGGTCCTTTTATCATTTCCTCGATGAAAGGAGCGTAGAATTGATCGCGGTAGAAGCGGCGGGTCACGGGATCAACAGCGGTATGAGCGCTGCTACCACACAATTGGGAAGGCCCGGGGTGCTGCATGGCAGCAAGAGCCTGGTCATGCAGACGGAGGACGGTCAGGTGGTAGAGCCGCATAGTATATCGGCTGGCCTGGACTATCCCGGTATCGGTCCTTTACATGCTCATCTTTATGACAGCGGCCGGGCTACTTTCCTGAGCGCTACTGATGAGGAAGCATTGGGCGCAGCCTTTGAGCTGGCCAGGCTGGAAGGGATCATCCCTGCGCTGGAATCGGCCCATGCGCTGGCAGCCCTCAATCAGTTACAATTGAGTGAGAAAGATACGGTGGTGCTGTGTCTCAGCGGAAGGGGCGATAAGGATATGGCCACTTATATGAAATCAATGGAAGGATAAAATAAAAGAGATGAATAGAATCGATCAACTTTTTTTAAAAAAGAATAAAAAGATCCTGAACGTCTATTGTACGGCCGGTTTTCCTCAGCTGAACAGCACCCTGGAAGTCATGAAAGCGCTGCAGGACAATGGAGCAGACCTGATCGAGCTGGGCATGCCTTACAGCGACCCCCTGGCGGATGGGCCTGTGATACAAGCCAGCGGCAACAAAGCCCTGGAAAACGGGATGACCATTGGCATATTGCTTGCCCAGCTAAAAGGCTTCCGGTCTACCATCAAGGTGCCGGTGCTGCTGATGGGGTATATGAACCCTGTGCTGCAATATGGGTTTGACAGATTTTGTTCCGAGGCGGCGGCAGCAGGAGTGGACGGACTGATCCTTCCCGATCTGCCCATTTATGAGTTCGAGACGGAGTATGGTCCCATTCTTAAAAAATACGGCCTGGATTTCGTTTTCCTGGTGACCCCGGAGACCGCTCCGGAACGGATCAGTAAGGTAGATTCTCTCAGCTCCGGCTTCCTCTATGCGGTATCCTCTTCCTCCACTACGGGGAAAGATAAGAACATAAATGACCAGCAGGCTTATTTTGAACGCCTTCGTAAAATGACCCTAAGAAATCCCGTGATGATAGGGTTTGGGATAAAGGACAAGCCGACTTTTGAAACGGCCTGCCAGTATGCGAACGGGGCGATCATCGGGACGGCCTATATACAAGCATTGGAGAGTGGAAAGGATATCGGAACAGCGACTAAGGAATTCTTAACAACTATTGTAAATTAAAATTCCCACCCCCCAACCCCCTAAAGGTGGTGTCAGGACCGGGATCTCAAGGGTATGAATACAGTAATCGTCAAATACAATGCAGGCAATATTCAATCTGTCCTCTATGCGCTGGAGCGGATCGGAAAGGAAGCTATTGTGACGGACGATCATGAGCAGATCCGTTCGGCCAATAAAGTGATCTTCCCCGGGGTGGGTGAAGCCAGCACGGCTATGGAGTACCTGAAAGAAAGGGGGCTGGATACGCTGATCCGCGGCCTGCGGCAGCCGGTGCTGGGCATTTGCCTGGGCATGCAGCTTATGTGCCGTTACAGTGAAGAGAACGATACCGAATGTCTGGGGATCTTTGAAGAAGAAGTGAAGAAGTTCAGGCCGGCGTCTTTCGGAATGAAGGCATTATCCGGTGGGAGTAGTACGGACGGTGATCTGTCATCCGGTGGTGACCTGACATCCGGTGGTAGAAATTCCCCGGGAGAAATATACAAAGTCCCGCAGATCGGATGGAATAATATTTATAATCTTCAGTCTCCTTTGTTCCGCGGGCTGGAAGAGAACGCTTATTGTTATTTCGTACATGGGTATTATGCTGCCCTGGGCGAACATACGATAGCAACGACGGACTATATCCTGCCCTATAGTTCGGGCCTGCATAAAGACAATTTTTATGGGGTGCAGTTCCACCCGGAGAAATCGGCGCAGGTAGGGGAAAAGATATTACGGAATTTTTTGGAGGATTGAGGCGGCGGACGAAGAGAAGGCCGGCAGCGGACGAAGAGAAGGCCGGCAGCGGACGAAGAGAAGGCCGGCAGCGGACGAAGAGAAGGCCGGCAGCAAACGAAGAGAAGGCCGGCAGCAAACGAAGAGAAGGCCGGCAGCAGATGATGGAGTGCTCCGACAGAGAAATACAGGAGAGATATTTTTAGCAGAAGAGATATTAAAAGTAAATGCAACAATGGATATAATACCGGCCATCGATATTATCGATGGGAAATGTGTTCGTTTAACGCAGGGCGATTATGAACAAAAGAAGATCTATAATGAACATCCGCTGGAAGTAGCCAAACAATTTGAAGATGCGGGACTCAAACGCCTGCACCTGGTAGACCTGGATGGAGCCAAGGCAGGCGCTGTAAAGAATTGGAAGGTACTGGAAACTATCGCAGGCAAGACCTCCCTGGTCATCGACTTTGGGGGAGGGATCAAAAAAGAGGGGGATGTTGAGATCGTGTTCAATTCCGGAGCGGCTCTGGCGACGGTGGGCAGCCTGGCGGTGAAGGACCCGGAATTGTTCGTCAGCTGGCTGCAGTCCTATGGAGCGGGAAAATTCCTCCTGGGAGCCGATGTGAAAAATGAAAAGATCGCCGTAGGCGGATGGCTGGAAACAACCGATCGCTGGGTCTATGATTTTATACAGGATTATGTGGATAAGGGGATACAGCAGGTGTTCTGTACGGACGTGAGCAAGGATGGGCTGCTGGAGGGACCTTCGCTGGACCTGTACCGGAACATAATGACAGAATTTCCCAAGCTGCACTTCATTGCAAGCGGGGGCGTCAGCAATATGGACGATGTGTATCAATTAGAGGAGATCGGCTGTAAGGGGGTGATCATCGGGAAAGCTATTTACGAAGGGCATGTTACGCTGAAGGATCTGACGCACCTGACCCGCTGATGGGGCTTGCCCATTCCCACCCGGGGAGCAGCTATCTACGGTCCTTGCCGGATTACACCAGGCCGGGTTCATAAACCTCCTGAAGGGGAAACTATAATTCCGGAAAATTTTTGAAAAAAGATAATGAGCGAATCAAATCAACATAACAGCGGATTCCCCAATTCCCCCTTTAGGGGGCGGAGGGGGTTAACGAAAAGGATCATCCCCTGCCTGGACATTAAGGATGGGCGCACGGTGAAAGGGGTCAATTTTGAAAATATCCGGGATGCCGGCGATCCTGTTGAGCTGGGGGCTATTTATGCGCAGCAGGGCGCTGACGAACTGGTATTCCTGGATATTACCGCCACGAATGAGAAAAGAAAGACCTTGCGGGAGCTGGTCAACCGTATCGCTCACCATATTAACATCCCTTTTACAGTAGGAGGCGGGATCAGCAGCGTGGAAGACGTAAGTCTCCTGTTACAGAATGGAGCCGATAAGATCTCCGTCAACACATCGGCTTTCAAACGTCCGGAACTGGTAGAGGAGCTGGCTAAGGAGTTTGGCAGCCAGTGTGTTGTAGTAGCTATCGACACCCGCCAGGAGGAAGATGGGGAGTGGTATGTCTATCTGAACGGGGGAAGGGTAAGAACGGATACAAAATGCGCTGATTGGGCCCGTCAGGCCGTAGAACAGGGGGCCGGGGAGATCCTGCTGACCTCCATGAATAATGATGGCACCAAAAAGGGGTTTGCGCTCGATATTACCCGAAAACTGGCAGAATCCTTGCCGGTACCTATCATAGCATCCGGCGGAGGAGGCATTCCGTCACATTTTGTGGACATTTTAGGGGTGGGAAAGGCGGATGCAGCGCTGGCTGCCAGTATATTTCACTTTAAGGAAATTGCCATTCCGGAATTAAAAGGATATTTGCAGGATCAACACATTGCAGTAAGGATATAGCAAAAATTAAGAATAGCATATTTAGCGTATATGAAAGTAGATTTTAAGAAGTATTCAGATGGGCTTGCCCCGGCGATCGTGCAGGATAATCAGACCTCGAAGGTGCTGATGCTGGGATTTATGAACCAGGAGGCCCTGGACAGGACAGAAAAGGACGGAAAGGTGACTTTTTTCAGCCGGTCGAAGGGACGTCTGTGGACGAAGGGAGAGGAGAGCGGTAATTTTTTATTGACGAAGAGCATCGCTATAGATTGCGACCAGGATACCCTGCTGATAAAGGCTGAGCCCCTGGGCCCTGTTTGCCATACCGGGGCAGATACCTGCTGGGATGAGAAGAACCACCGGGAAGATTTTTTAGCCAACCTGGAGGAGATCATCCAGGAACGGAAGCTGCATGCAGACCCCGAAGGATCCTATGTAGCAAAACTTTTCAGCAAAGGGCTCAATAAGATCGCCCAGAAAGTGGGAGAGGAAGCCGTGGAGTTGGTGATAGAAGCAAAAGACCATGATGACAAGCTGTTCCTGAACGAGGCGGCGGACCTGCTGTTCCATTATCTTATCCTGCTGAATGCGAAAGGATATAGTTTGCAGGATGTGACGGATATTTTGAAAACACGACATAATAAATAGTTATGAAATTCGTAGGCTACCTGGTATTGGCGCTGCCTTTATTCTCTTCCGCACAGCAGGCCGATGAAACTAAATTTGTTATCACAGGTACTGTAAAGGGATTGGAAGATAATTCGGCCGTTTTCCTTACCGATGTCTCTAATCCTACGGATACAGTGGCTGCAACGCAGGTGCGGATGGGGCAATTTGTATTGAACGGTCATGTGTCGGAGCCCAATCTCTATGAGATAAATTTTGGCAGCGCTAAGAAGAAGACGGCGTTATTCCTGGGAAATGACAAGATCGCTATGACGGGGACTGTGGACGATCTGAAAGGGCTGGAGACAAAGGGTTCTCCTTCCAATGACGATTTCGTGGAGTTTCAAAAGACCTTTAACCCATATTTCGAACGGTTGAGCGCCGTGAATCAGCTGGCTAATTCTCCTGCCGGCGCAAAAAGCAAGGATTCTCTTTTTAAGGTGTTCAGGAAGGTAGCGGATACCGTACTGATCCGGGAAGACCTGTTCATTCAAAACAGGAGATCTTCCTATGTATCCCCCTTTGTGCTGGTTGTTCTGAATCAGCTGTCGGATGATGTCGGTCAGCTGGAAAAAAGATTCAATTCCCTTTCCCCGGAGGTGCAGAAAGGATATTATGGCCAGATGCTGCAAAAACAGATCGGTGAGGCCAGGATAGGAGCCATAGGAACGGATGCCATTGAATTTACGCAAAACGATACGGCCGGTCATGCTGTTGCCCTGTCTTCCTTTAAAGGAAAATATGTGCTGATAGATTTCTGGGCAAGCTGGTGCGGACCCTGCCGGATGGAAAATCCAAATGTGGTGACTACCTACAAAAAGTTTAAGGACAAGAATTTTACGGTGCTGGGAGTTTCCCTGGACAAGACCAGGGATCCCTGGGTCAAAGCTATTAAAGACGACGGCCTTAGCTGGACACAGGTCAGCGACCTGAAGTTCTGGTATAATGAAGTGGCCGTAAAATATCATATCCAGAGCATCCCCCAGAACTTCCTGATCGATCCCAATGGTAAGATCGTCGGGAGAAACCTGCGCGGGCCGGACCTGCAGGCCAGGCTCTGCGAATTGTTGGGCTGTAATTAAGCGGATTGCGTCTATATCTCCGATAATTTTTTCAGGAATTCTTCTTTGCGGCGGGTGGAAACTTCTACCTGCGAGTTATCGATCATGGTGAGGAGACCTCCTTTCCCTTTCTGGTAATTTTTTATATAGGCGAGATTGACCAGGTGAGAATTATGCACCCGGTAGAAGTTAGCGCTTGTCAGCAGCTCTTCGAATTCCCGGAGCGTTCTGGCAACCGTTAGTTTTTGCTTATCCTTCAGGAAAAGGGTGGTATAGTTACTGTCAGACTCACAGCGGATAATATCGCTCACCTGCACGAATACCAGGCCGTTGACCACGGGTACGGCTATCCGACGGGAAGCACCCTGCATATTTTTAATGTTGTGGAAGAGCGCATCCAGCTTCTGAGCCGTTTCATTTTTAGCGATTTTCTTTTCCAGCCTGCCGACGGCTTGCTCCAATTCGTCTGCGGCGACAGGTTTCAATAAGTAATCGATCGCGCTGAAGCGGAAGGCTTCTACCGCATATTTATCATAGGCTGTAGTAAAGATCACATCGAAATCAATCTCTCCCATCTGCCGTAACAGATCAAAGGCGGTAGTGTCGTGGATCTGGATATCGAGAAAAACCAGTTCGGGGTGGAGCGTCCGGATGGCTTGAAGTCCTTCTTCGGCGGTCTGGAAAGCACCTTGCAGATCGATCAAGCCGGCATGGTGTTCGTTCACCAGCCCGGCAAGCCGGTCGATACAATGTGTTTCATCGTCAATGATAATAGCTTTGATCATATTAAAAACGTAGTTCCAATGGCAATCTGACCTCCACTCTCAGGCCTTGATCAAGATCAGTGATCGTCAGGCTGCCGTTACTATTTTTTAGTTTATTGATTATATTGATACGAGAGGTGGTTATTTTTATTCCCAGGGATTTAGATTCACCGCCCTGTCCTTTCTTCCGGCCGACGCCATTATCTTCCACGATACAATTGATCATCTCCGCTTCTTTGCGAATATCGATAAGGATCCGGCCTGCTCCCTGCCGGCCGGAGACGCCATGCCAGATGCTGTTCTCTACGAAAGGCTGGAGGATTAAAGGGGGAACCTGCGTCAGTTCCCTGTCGAGCTGCCGGTCCACCCGGATCTCGTAGCTGAATGCCTGACCGAGGCGCAGGTTCTCCAGCTGAATATACATTTCCAGGGCTTTCAGGTCTTCGGCCAGGCTGACTTCCCTGGATTCTGAATTTTCGAGGATCAGGCGCATGAGGCGGGCGAAACGGGTCAGGTAAAGGTCCGCCTGTTTACTATCATTCTTCGAGATGAAGTTGCTGATGGAGTTCAGGGAGTTAAAAATAAAATGGGGGTTCATCTGCGCCCGCAGGGCTTTCATCTCCGTTTCCGCTGCCTGGGCCTTGAATTCCGCTTCTTTTTGCCGGTATTTCGCGTCGCGCCTTTTCTTATAGAGGATGAAACTGGATAAGCCGCCGAGCAATACGAGCGCTGATCCTATCAGAATGGAATTCCGCACGATTCGCTCCCGGTTGAGGCCGGCGGCTGCCAGGGCCTGTTGTTTCTCATGTTCGGCTTGTACGAGGCTCTGCTTTTTGTCAAAATCGAATTGCATTTCCTTGCGGGTGATCTCCCTGGCCCTTTCCGTGTTGGAGATACTATCACGCAAAAGGATATATTGTTTGTATGCACGAAAGGCGCCGGCAAAATTCTTTTGCTTTTCATAGATATCCTGCCGGTATTCCCAGTTCAATTCCTGTCTTTCGAGGGAGCCGATCTCTTTAGCTATGGCCAGCGAACTGTCGAGGAGAGAGAATGCCTGTGCATATCGCCGGCCGGGAGGGATCCCCCGTCTTGCCAGGGCAGTATCCGGTGCATTGGCATAAGCTCTTGCCAGCTCTGCCAGGGCTTCGGACATATTATCTTTCTTTCCTGATGATTGGCAGATCGTTAAGGACTGATGAAGGTTGTCGAGGGCCCGGGAATAATCAGAAAGGCCTATGTACACCGTTCCTATATTGGCCAGGTTGGACGCGATACCAGACTGATAACCGATGGACCGGGAGAGGTCCAGAGCTTGCTGATAATAGGAAAGGGCGCCGGACCGGTCTCCTGTCTCATCGCAGAGCACTCCCAGGTTGGACAGGCTATTGGCTTTTCCCTGCTTGTCTCCGATCCGGTCATAGAGCCTGATCGCTTTTTGATGGTCTTCCCGTGCCCTGTCAAATTTCCCCATATTTTTATAGAAGATGCCTGTATTGCTCAGCGTTGCGGCCATACCTGCCGTATCGCTAAGCTGCTGGTAGATCGCAAGGGCCTTTAAATAATATTCCAGCGCTTTCGGATAATCGGATACATATTGATAGACGACTCCGATGGAGTTAAGGCAATAGGCTGCTTTTACTTTATCTCCGGACTGCTGAAAATAATCCAGGGCTTTTTGTTGGTTGTCCAGGGCCAGGGGATAGTTGGATAAGTTGAAGTAGACGATCCCCATATTGTGCCGCAGCTTTGCCATTCCTGTTTCATTCTTCTCCCGTTGGTAGATGGGCACGACCTGGCCGAATGTTTCGAGCGCAGCGCTATCCTGCCCTTTGCTATCATAATTCCAGGCTTTGTTACTGAGGGCTGCGGCCAGCTTATCCTCCCGGGACAGCCGTTTTGCGAGTAAAATAGCCTGTTCAGCCATGAGCAAGCCTTTGTCCGGGGCTTCATACTGGTAAACGGAGCTGAGGCTAATAAGGATATTGAGCCGGACCGTATCTTCCAGGGAATGGGCCTCCAGTTCCTTCTGTAAAGAGTCGATCTTTTTTTGCTGCGCCTCCAGCACCTGACAGCAACAGAGAATAGCCAACAGGCAATAGTATTTCATGCTGCTAAAATAATGTTTGATAAACACTTAGAGAGGTTATCCATGCGATGCCCGCAGGTATTCAAGGTAGCTAATTTTTACAATTATCAGCCAATTCTCCGCTAATAATAAATAAGTCCCGGCAAATAATAAGTGGGGGTTGAGAGGGCCTTTTGCAGGATGTAGTTTTATAGTCCTTTCTAACCTTAAAAATATAAAACGATGAAAACGATCCATACCAGCAATAAAGAATATGAGCTCTATTGGGTGGCAGGTCAGGTAATGAGCGCCGGAAAGAATATGGAAACCAAGGTGCAGGGCAGTGGTGGAGGCGGCTATGGGAATGGGTATACAGCTCCGGTACGCATCACTTCCTCCACTACCGTACATGACCAGATCTTTCTCCTGGACCGGGAGGGAAAGGAACATGCTTTCCAGTTACAGGATTTCAATGTGGCCTGCCGGGACGGGAATGAGCTGTCCGTGATCTGGGCAATTAAAAAAGGCGGGGGTAATGGGCCCTATATCGTCGTGCATAACCGCACTACCTCTCAGACCTTTTTTCATGAAAAGGGACTGCTGGGGATGTTCAGCTATAGCGTGCTGTATCCGTTGGGCATTTCCATACTTGCTATCTGTCTGCATAGTTTCTTACCGTTCTGGTGGGCTATCCCCTTCGCGGCTTTCATTGGCTGGCGGATCCTGGCTAAGCAGGAGGTCAGGCGATTTAAAGCCGGGACGGACTTTGCCAGTTTCAATTAGCTGTAAGTTTTGTCCTTTCCCCACATCTGCCCCTCCCGGCCTTTTAGGCCGGGACGATCATCGTTGATGGCCACCTCCGTGATACCGATGCGTTTGGAAATGAACCCATTATTATGGGATACGAACGCGTTATTAGCTATAGTAACTGCATAATGGTTTACACTTATTGAGTGATAAATATCGTTTTTGTATTACAATAAAATAGTGTTTTTTCTATTTATATGTAGTGTTTTATATGTGAAACCCTGTATATTGCTTATTGTTTAGTGGATCGTAGTTTTACGACTTAGGCATTTATTATTTACTTTGTTTTATAATTTTTACATTTGCATTCTTCTCATTCCCTTTCACACCTGTATAGCTGATCAAAAAATTACCGCTTAAGGCCTGTCGTTCTATTGATGGAACTACCCATTCCGGCAATTAACAAATCTAAAACATGAATTGATGGCGAACCTGTTTGCCATCATCAGGCTGCTTAAAACAACCGCGCAATAACACATAATTAAGCTGGGGCTTCTTATTAATTCAATTAATAACTCCTAATCCATAAATTATGCTTAAGCTGAACTTTTATGCGGTAATTGTTTTGTTTTCCCTTTTTCAAATGCCGGTTAATCTTATTGCCCAAATACCTTGCGCAACGGCAGAGCGGCTGATACAAAAAAATTTTTTTAGTTTCGGGACGGGTAATGTCAACGTAAGTTCGATCAGCCAGTTCGGCTGGGTAGGTACAGGCAATGGTGTGGTAGAAGCAGATCCTAATCGCACCTTCCTGTTTGATAATTCTAATGTGCAAACATTTACGCAGGCCATAACAAATGTCAACTTAAAGGGTAACGGCGCCGTGGTTTCCATCCAGATAGGTCCCAGCGATGGTAACCCTTCTGGTGTAACCGCCTCTTTCAGCGTTAAATACAATGGGGTTCTTTATGCAACGATCACCACTTCTTCCGCATCGGGAACCGGGACAAAAACAGCCTCGATAACTTATACCAATAGTGCGTCAGGGAGCCCGGCAACAAGTGCCACCTATACTACCCCTGCTACTGCCGGTTTCCTCTGGTCGATCTATTTGCCTGCCAGTATCCCCAACGCCGGCAACCTGCAATTAGTATTTACCCCGAATAATTCCACTCCATCAACAGCAACGGCTGACTTTACCATATTTACCGTTAGTTTCCAGGCCTGCCCGATCATCTATTCCGGGACGGTGTCGATAGATGCCAACGGACTGACAAATGGTGTTATTGACGGTACGGGCTCATCGCTTTCGGGCGCCTTGTCTGTCGGCTTATATGATGCTTCCAACACCTTAATAGCTTCCGGGCCTGTAAGTCCAACCGGCACTTACAGTATTTCCGCTGCACAGTCGGGCCCATATACCGTTCGATTAATAGGGCTGCCATCTTCTTATGCGAACACCGGTGAAAAATTAAGTGCGGAACCGGCTACAGGCGATGGAACGCCCGATGGTATCACCAGCGTCATTACTATAGCAAATAACACAGCCAATACGGATAAGACCGGGATTAATTTTGGCATCGACGCCTTGCCGCAGGCGGCTGCTGTCACCAATATTGTTGCAGGCGCTCCTTCTGTGACAAGTCTTTCTTCTGCGCCCATACAGGGCAGCGATCCGGAAGATATGCCTGTACAGGGGTCCTGGAGCGGCAAAACCATCGTCATAACATCGGCGCCTGCGAATGGATTTGTTTTAAAATATAGTGGGACGGCTGTTGTGCCCACCACCCCCATACCGAATTATGATCCCGCCTTATTAACTATAGAGCCCGGGCCCTCAACTCCCAACGGAACCAGCACTGCGAGCTTTCAATACGCAACGATCGATGCCGCAGGCAAGCAGGCCTCCGCAGCAGCTACTTATACTATTAACTGGACGGTCCCGCTGCCGGTAGTGCTGACTCGTTTTACAGCCAGTGCCCTTAACGGGGATGCCAAACTGCAATGGGAGGTGGAGAACCAGGAAAATTTCCGGCAATATGAGATAGAAAGGGCGTTACCAATGGCAGGGAACTTTACTTTGGCCGGGATAGTGGCTTCCAATGGACGGTCGTCGGGCTCCTATTCATTTACAGATACTAATGCCGTTCAGCAGGGCCCCATGATTAATTACCGGTTGAAGATGGTAGATATCGATGGCCGCTTCAGTTACAGCCAGGTGCGCTCCATCGGGTTTGGACAGCAAGGGACAAAAGCAATAGTGGCCCCTACCGTCATTACGGGTGGCCAGCCGATG
Source organism: Chitinophagales bacterium (assembly GCA_015655015.1). Lineage (GTDB taxonomy): Bacteria > Bacteroidota > Bacteroidia > Chitinophagales > Chitinophagaceae > Puia. Next base: position 109,052 of record JAATFV010000226.1, read on the forward strand.
ACAGTATGGGTGTTGGCAACAGGCAGCGCAGATATGTATGAGGTGCGGCTGATCAACGCTACAGGCGTTACAATAAGCCAATACCGGGCTCCTTCGCAAACTAAGCTATACATTGAAACTGCTGGCCTGGCAAAGGGGCTGTATCTCGTTCATGTAAAAGGAAAAGATCTGGAACAAACCATCAAAGTATTTGTGCAGTAAATTTTAAGATAACCCGTCATTCGGAGTTGATCCGGATTCTCAGCTCTCAGACTGCCAATTGCCTTTTATACAGCTGTATGGTATTTTCATATCCCAGGTATAGTGCGTCACTGATCAGGGCGTGACCGATCGAGACTTCCCGGAGACCGGGAATATTTTGAGCAAAATAATGAAGGTTATGAAGGTCGAGGTCATGACCGGCATTGAGGCCTAGTCCTAAGTCACCGGCTTTTTCGGCTGCGGCCCGGTAGGGATGGATGGCTTTTTCACGGTCGGCGGGATAGTTCAGGGCATAGGCTTCCGTATAGAGCTCGATACGATCTGTCCCGGTGGCGGCAGCCCCTTCTACCATTGCTATCACAGGGTCTACGAAAAGGGATACGCGGATGCCGGCTTTTTTAAAAACGCCGACGATCTCCACCAGGTAGTCTTTGTAGCGGATCGTATCCCAGCCATGATTGGACGTGATCTGGTCGAGCGCGTCGGGCACCAGGGTGACCTGGGTAGGGCGGACATCCAGCACCAGGTCGACAAATTTTTGTTCCTGGCAGTTGCCTTCGATATTGAATTCCGTGGTGATGATCTCTTTTATATCATAGACATCCTTGTAGCGGATATGCCTTTCGTCAGGGCGGGGATGAACGGTGACTCCGTCGGCGCCGAATAACTGTGCATCTACGGCGGCTTTCACCACATCGGGATTGTTTCCTCCCCGGCTATTACGCAGGGTTGCAAATTTGTTGATATTTACGGAAAGCTTTGTCATGCAGCAAAGGTATGCGGAAGACAGGTTACGGAAAAAAATAAAGAGGCACCCAAAGTGCCCCTTCTTGCGTCGGAAGGTTGCTCGTATTTTTATTGCTTCGGCAATTATTGCTTCAGCAGCATTGTCTGATAGATCGTGTCGCCCTCAGCGCTCTTAATGTCCAGCTGGTAGGAACCTAATTGTAAGGAGTCCAGGTTGACAAGGGGGATCTTATTCATGCCTGCACCCAATCCGGCGCCCATCATCCGGATGATCTTTGAATTTTGCAGATCGGCCAGGAGTATGATGCAATCTCTATTTTCTGCGCAGGTGACTTCAATATTAATGAAGTAGTTGAACGGGTTCGGGTAGACTGAAATTTCAGTAGTAGTAGTAGACATAACAACGATTACTTAAGATTATCACGATAGATTTTGGTAACCACCCTTACTGGTATCAGCTCGGGCATTTTTCTATTTGTGATCAGGTAGGAGGTAAGTGTGGAGATAAGGCGGTGGATGCTATTTTTTGCTTTCATACTTGCGGGTTTCTTCTATACATGCCATTTTACGGCCAAAACTTCAATGTCCTGCAAATCAATCTTTTAAACGGTGCAAAGAAAGGGAAATTTTCCCAAAATGGGATAAGAAAAGAGGGTTTTGGGAAAAATGCGTAAAAGTACGGAGGTAGTTGCGGAATTTACGAATGTTTTCTTGCGTCAAATTTACACGTTTCGGGTCAGAATCTTGCCACTAATTTCAGGTTAAGCAGGCGGGGGGTGAGGCGGTTAGGCAGGGCGTAGGTGGTATTGGAAAAGTCCTTGATCAGGGTGTACGAGATGGTATTGTCCCTGTCAATGAGGTTGAATACTTCCAGGGTAGCCCAGATATTCTCAAAATTACGGAAGGGGCTATGGCTCCGGCGATTGCCCTTTTCACTGTCGAGCAATAAGGCGCTGAAGCCGACGTCGATACGAATATAAGGATCGATGGTCAGCGCATTGCGGTAGCGGAGATTGCCGGGAATATTGAAAGGCAGGTTACTGCCATAGAGGAAGTTCAGGTACACTTTCAGGTTCTTATTGGTAGCGAGATAATCCTGCAGGAAGACACCGAGGGTGAAGAGACGGTCGGTCGGCCGTCGAACCCAGCCTGCCCTGGTCTTTGCACTGTCGATGGGGTTATGCAGGGAGTCCAGAGTATAAGTATAAAAAGAAGTATCGATCTTCTCCATGGACTTCATGAATCCAAGGCTGATCCAGCTCTCGGCATCTTTTACCAATTCGCCGAACAAACGGAACTCAAGTCCGGTGGCATAGGCTTTCGCGTCATTGAGCCCGAAATACTGTATGTGTACGTTGTTAATATCATAGGGGTCCACCCGCGACATTTGCTTGTAGTAGGCTTCGGAGGTGAAGCGGAAAGGGCGGTCTCCCATTTTGAAGTTATGGTCTATCCCGGCCACTACCTGCCAGCTGCGTTGTGCTTTGAGGTCTTTGTTAAGGACGCCGTCCGGTCGTAACATTTCCCGGAAGAAGGGCGGTTGATCATAAATGCCCAGGGCTGCCCGGTAGACAATATCTTTGGATGATTGCCGGGGTTTCCAGGAAACGCCGATCCTGGGAGAGAGTAATAGCTCTTTATTGAGCGTATTGTAGTTATAGCGCAGTCCTCCCTGTACCGTAAAACCGCTGCTGTCTTTGAAAAGGAGATTGTCCTGTATAAAGCCGGTCAGGCGGGTGATGGACAGGTCGTCTTTGGATTTCGCCACGTTGCTGAGTCCCGGAACGCCGGCGTTGTACGGGAGGGAATAACCGGCCGAATCCTGGTATTGCCATTCATTCAATTGATCGTGCACTACCTGCTGTTCTACGCTCAGGCCCCATTGAACGAAATGCCGGCGAAGACTAAGATACCCCTTATGGGTGGCATTCCATACGGTGATATCCAGCCGGTCCCGGGCATAGTTCTGATAAGTGCCTGCTCCCAATGGATTGGTGATGAGCCCGAAGGTAGGACTGCTCTTGTCGAAGTCACGGTCGCCAAACAAATACGTTCCGGTGATATCATAAGACTGGTTCTCCCTGTCTTCAAACCGGGAGGCCATCCATTTCAGCTTCAGGTCTTTTGTCACCTGTTGTGTCAGGGACAATCCCAGCATATTGGTCTGGTATTTATCGATCTCCTGACCTGAGAAGTAGGTGTCCAGTCCCAGGTTGGCTGTGTAATAAGGGGAGAATACAGAGGATGTCAATTGACTGGATTGGGGGATCAGGTGGAACTTCGTCTGGGAAATGGCGCCCATTAATTCCAACAGGTTCCTGTTGTTTAGCTGGTAAGTGAAGAGCGCCTGGAAGTCGGCAGAGGAGGGGGCGTAGTTGCCTTTTGTATCCTGGCTGCTGAACAGGGTCTTATTGGTCCGGTTGCGTGCTCCTACCAGGTAGGTGAATTTGTTGTTGGCGCTGGCGCCTTCCAGGTGCAGGCCTTGTTCCAGCAGGCCCAGGTAAGCGGAACCTCCAAAGCTGCGGGGTTTTTTATATTGAATGTCCAGGGCCGAAGACATTTTATCTCCATATTTCGCCTGGAAGCCTCCGGTGTAAAAGCTGACGCTTTTTGTCATCTCCGGATTGATGAAGCTCAGTCCTTCCTGTTGTGCGTTATTCACCAGGTAGGGGCGGAACACTTCAAAATCATTTACATAGATCAGGTTCTCATCATAGTTGCCCCCCCGGACGGAGTACTGGGAAGTCAGCTCGTTATTGGATCCTACGAGGATCTTGATGAGGCTTTCGATGCCGCCGATAGGAGCGGGGATATTGATCGCATTTTTGGGGTTGATCTTTACCAGGCCGGCTTCCCGGCTTTCCCGCTGGTCGGAGACGACGACTTCCTGAAGCTGCCGGGCGCCTCTTTCCAACCGGACAACGATGTGTTCCTCTTCTTTCTCATTCAATAGAAAATTGCGTTGTTCCGTCCTGAAGCCGGTGAAAGAGAATACCAGGGCAAACGCTTTTTCAGCCGGGACCCTTATCCGGAAAGTACCGGAATCACCGGTAATGAAACCGGATTGTTTGCCAAGAATGACCACGGATACTCCTGCAAGCGCCTGCTCATTATCGTCGAATATTTTACCGGATACGAAAGCCGTTTTTTTTTGAGCCAGCGCTGACTGGAAGAGCAACAGGGAAGGGAGCAAGAGTGCGGCGAGTACAATTCTCAATGAAAAGCGTTTAAGATGTCCGAAATTAAACAGATTTGATGGTAAAAAAGAACGCAATTACTGGTATTTTATGTTTATTAGCGTCATGAATAAGATGATCCTTCCCGCTTTATTTTGTTTTTGGTGTTTTTCAGCCTGCCGGCAGAGCGTCTCCCGGCATACTATCCGGACAGCTGAAAGCAGTAAAGAAGATGGGAAAGCTTCCCCCGGGCAGGAAGGAATAAAGGACCTGGATACCTCGATGGTATCTTTAAAAACAGCCACAGCGGTGGCGTTAACGGATGTGATCAGCCAGGTCTGGAAGTTCGAAGATGCCGATAAACCGCATTGGAATGAGATCTTTTGGGATTCGGTGACCGATAAGCGACAATATCCTGAATTAGCCCTTTTCCCGGATCATTCCGTCACGGCGAATGCCCGCTGCGTATTGCAGATAGGCCAATGGCGGTTGAATAAGGATACGCGGGAGCTGGGATTGCTGTTCAGGGGGGGCGGTAAGACGACCTATCTTATCCGGGATATTGCCCTGAAGCAACTATCGCTGGTATGGAATAAGACAAATGGGCCGGCCACTATTAAGCTTTCTGCGGAGGCGCTCGTGTACAAACGCCCTTTGGATGATCCCTACTATCCGGCCAATAATCAATGGAGGATTAAACCCGCCGCTTCCGAAACGCATGAGCAGATCCGGCAGCGGGTGAAAGGCTGCGTACATTTTTATTCCCTTTTCTTTTTGGATAACCACCTTCGTCAGGAGACGGATATTTCTTTCATCGGATTGCCTTCCTGTTTCGTCTGGTATAATGGGGGGATCGGGATGCAGGCAAAGCTGGAGCTGGATAAGAAATGGATCGATTGTTTTTATAACAGCGATCAGGCATATACGGGGTATGAGATGGTGTCGTCCCTGTTAGGGCAGCATGTGTTGAAATGGCCGGAGCATCCGGCGAGCTGGGTGGAGCAGACGGGGGAAGTGCTCGGGCAGCTTGCGGGTAAGTTGTGAGCTTGCTGATATGTTTATGTGCGGCTTTCGTTTGGGTTGGCCCGGCAGGACATGCGCAACGGCGCTGATCT
>JAATFV010000044.1 GCA_015655015.1 Chitinophagales bacterium
CGGCTATTGATCGGTTTTATACCCGAATGGCCAAAATAACGGAACCCATAAGGCCTAACAGAAAATACACCCGAAACCATCGGCCCAAAAGAAAGTATTATATGAATTATAAACCCGTTTAACCTTAAGTCAATGACATTGATGTTTACTTGAAACTTTTGAAACTATTTGAAAATCAATAATCTGTGAAACTTTCAACTAAACACTCGAAAGAGACACCGTATAACAAGCAGGACAGTGAAACAAATGGTCCTCTTCCTGACAGTGGTCCCGTAGGCCGGAGAATGTTAATTAGTTTGGACTTAGCCGGAATTTCTTATATTTATTATCCTAAAAGATAGTATGACCCAGACTAACGCAAGCCCCCTTCTTTCCGGCCCTTCCCAACGACTTTATTCCCTCGATGCCCTGCGGGGATTTGATATGTTCTGGATCATCGGAGCCGAAGAGATCTTCCATAGCCTGGCGAAGATCACGGGCTCTCCTTTCTGGGAAGCCATTGCCAACCAGTTCACGCATCCGGACTGGAACGGTTTTCATGCGTATGACCTGATCTTCCCCATGTTCCTCTTCATTGCGGGAGTGGCTACTCCCTATTCCGTCGGGAAAGAGCTGGAGAAAGGGACTCCCCGCCGGCAACTCCTGGTGCGGGTCATTCGCCGCGGACTTATCCTTGTGGTGCTGGGTATTATTTATAATGATGGACTCAAGATCCATCCGCTTTCGGAGATCCGCTTTCCAAGCGTGCTGGGACGCATCGGGATCGCCTATATGTTCGCCAATATCATTTATCTGTATACCCGGCAAAGGGGGCAGATCATCTGGTTCTGCTCTATTCTGATCGGCTACTGGTTGCTGTTATTGTTCAATTCCGCTCCCGGTTTTCCCAGGGGCGACTTATCCATGGAGGGGAATTTCGCCTCTTATATCGACCGGTCCGTCATCCCGGGGAGACTCTACCTGGGCATTCATGATCCGGAAGGGCTGGTCTCCGCCATTCCGGCCATCGGCACGGGATTATTGGGCATTTTGACGGGTAACCTGCTGAGAAATAGTCCTTTAACACCGACTGCCAAAGCCTTGCGGATGGCGCTCACCGGGGCGGCCTTTATCATTGCTGCGCAGATCTGGAATCTTGTATTCCCCATCAATAAAAATCTCTGGACGAGCTCTTTCGTCCTCATGGTAGGCGGCCTTAGCCTGCTGCTGCTGGCGACTTTTTATTATATCATCGATGTGCTGGGGTATAAGAAATGGGCTTTCTTTTTCACGGTGATCGGCATGAACTCGATCCTGATCTATATGTCCAGCCGCTTCATAGACTGGAAATATGCCACTGCCGGTTTCTTTCAATGGCTCAATCAGCTGATCGGCAATCCCTGGAATGCCTTCGTGATGGTCTTCTGCTTCCTGGCTGTAAAATGGGCTTTCCTGTACTTCCTGTATAAGAAGAAGACCTTTTTGCGGGTGTAGTTTGAAGATATAAGCCTGGAGCCGGAAGCTTATATCAGCTTATATCCGGCTGGCAGCTTGCTTCTGCTATTGCGCGGCAGGGACAGTAGCCATAGCCTTCATCCCGATAATTGTTTCGCTGAATGCGCACATATTGTCCAGGAGATCGGACAGTTCTTCCCCCTTGCTGGTCAGGGAATATTCTACCTTCGGCGGTATCTCATCATAATCGATCCTGGTGATCAATCCATACTTTTCCAGTAACTTAAGACGATCCGAGAGGATCGTATCACTGATATATTTCAGGTCGTCCTTGATCAATTTAAAGCGATTATTGCCCTCCTGGATACAGAATAAGACGTCGCTGAACCATCTTTTACTTACGAGATCCAGTAATTCATTAAGGGCGCACTTCTCTTCGAGGAAGGACTGATTGCGATAATTGGTAGAACTTGTTTTTCTCTCTGACATAGACTGGTGGTTTTACTACAATAACAGCTCAGGGCGGCCATAGGTTGGGAGTAATATTAGAGGTCTATGCAAACTTACCTTTTTATTGCACATCTTTCTGTACCAATGAAAATTATAAATGACCGGCCATACCAATAAAATAACCCATTGACCGAAAAAAATTTTAGCAAACTCACTGGTTCCTTTCAATCACCTCCCGGAAAGGATTGTTTTCCAGCACATTCCGGATCTCGTGCTCCAGGTCCTTCCGATTGGCAGTCGTGATATTGACGACTGAATACTTGCGGCCCCCTCTCAGCACATCTACTCTCCAGTCGAGCTGGCTGATTGTGTGCTGACTTCCGTTGTCATACCACCAGGCCGTATACAGGGTGTCTGTTCCATTTTGTAATAGTCCGGTATATAGCAGCCAGGACCCGATCCGTTCCTCCTGTACGAAGTGAAAGGCATAACCATTCCCCTGCCAGCAGATCGACGGCAAATGGTCCGTATAATAAAAATCAGGAATGGGCTTTATATAAACAAGGCTCCGGCTGTTATTCAGTTGAAGGATATGCCCGCCCAGGCTCCGTGTCGTATAATCCGGCACGGACACCTGGCCCTTATCGGGTCCCTGTTGCCGCCGGTCGTGCACGAGGCTAACAGGAACCGCCACCAATAGACAGCTTCCGGCCAGTATATTACCTGCCAGCAGCCTGGGGGAGCGGGGAGCCTTTAGTTTTCCCTTCAGGGGGCGGGGGGGAGAAGCTGTTACCTTTTCTACCGGTGCGCCATATCGCCGCACCGCCCACCGGGTAAGGGGGATCATGGGAAGGAAAACATAAAGGACCAGGCAGAACATCCCCATCAGCCCATGCATTGGATTGTCGGGTAAGATACTCCATAACACCAGGCATACGATACGGCATAGATTGGCCAGCACGTTGAGACCCGTGATCAGGATCAGCAGGATCAGGATAGTTCCCGCACCCAGCCGGCGATGTTGTCCTGATTGATAAAAATTCATCAGGATGATACCGGTGAGCAGGGATAGCTGCAGCATGTGCAATCCCATGCAGGCCGGATCTACCGAGAATTCATGCCTCTTATCCGTAAGCATGTTCCCGGCTACCCGGACGGAGACTCCCATGCTCCCGATCATTTTACCGGCCAGCGCAGTCAGCTGCAGCCGGACAGGAAAGCTGAACAGGTTCATCGCATATTCCGAAATAGGGGAGAGCAGCAGGATCAGGAAAGGTACGGTCTGTTCCGTTCGCCCGTAGAAGCTCTCCCGGAAGAATAGTACCGTGCAGGCCATTCCTCCATACAGGATCGTTTTTACCGGTACCAGGAGGAACAGCAGGAAGAAAGCAATAGCGGCTATCCCATAACGGGGGGAGGCGTAGACATTTTCTTCAAAGACCGGGGTCAGCATCAGCGCGATAAGACCCGCCGCCATTCCCGCAGATAACCAGTCGATATAGTTATGCAGCGCCAGGGGGATCAGTATTGCATACCCCAGGATAAATCCCCGCCGCCACCGGTTCCATGGACCTCTTTTGACATTACGCCGCGAGAAGAAGGTGCTTAAAACACCGCCCGATCGTGCCATAGCGCTCATGAATGCCTGGTTTTATTGTTGCGAAAATCCCGGCGGGGTTCCCACAGCACATATAAGAAGGTCATCACTACCAGTAGGAGCACGGCCCATTCACCGGGCTCCGGTACAGACCCTTTTGAATGCAGGCTGGCATTTTTCAGGCTGTTCTTACTGTCCAGGATACCAAACCGGTCATAATCTTCCTGTTTTTCCAGCACTACCAGGCTGGATACCGGGGATACGATATGCGCTTGTCGGGCTTCGCTTATCAATTCCGATGGATCATTCCTCATTCCTGCTCCTGTATCTTTCACCACATGCACCGTCCTTCGATCCCCGGATGTCTGTCCTTCATTAATCAGGTCCGCCGGATCACAGATCAATCGTCCCCCCATCTGCTGCAGGATATGATTGTAGGCGAACAATCGCAATACATGGTCAGGCGCATGCAGGTCGGGCCCCGGCTCCGCACCCTCTGTCTTCGCATCTTCCGTCCTTGTTGAATCCGTCTCCGCGGAATCCGTCTTCGCGGAATCTGTCCCCGCGTCAACAGACTCCTTACGCCGGCTGATCACCAGACCTGCCGGATCGATCACTACCCGGTCATCGGTCTCCGGATCCGCGGCAAACTCCTTTTTATTCAACAGCTCATGCAGCGCTGACAATTCCCCCTGTTCATACCGGAAGGCCCGGAATTCTTTCAGCGACTTCAGATAGGGGGATAACTCGCTGCCCAGACTGAACAAGCGCCATTTTTTTCGCTGGGAAAGATATTGTTGCGTACGTTGAGAAAAACCGGTGCCGCTATCCAGATCCGCCAAAACGGGAGAAGAGGAAGGACTCTTGCTGATCATCAGAGAGGCCGCCGTTCCGTCTATGCCGAATAAGGGAAAGAGGCTGAACTGCTCCAAAGACAGCTTGTCGAATAGTCCGTCCATGGTTGCGTTTGTGACAGCCACCATTCCGTCTTTGGGAACATAGACCCATAGTTTCGGCTGCGGACTCATCTCCTGCACCCATTCAACGATCTTTTCATATTCTTCCCTGGTCCAGCTTTTGTTAACGTCGAGGTATACCTGCCGGAGATCCATGGGCTCCCGGTGTTTATAATAGGGCTCCAGGGCATATTGTTTGCCGTCAAAAACAAAGGCTCTTTTGTCCAGCCCTTTTTCCCGGAACCTCAATGCCCAATCCGCCTGGTATTTTCCTTGCCGTTGGATGGTCCGGTCATTACCGGATTGGAAAAAGGAAGGAAGCTTCAAAGCAGACAGGGGGCTTTCGGAGTGGATGGAGACAGATTCGGTAGCGTCCGCCGGGGAGGGGCCGTCGAAATAGACGTTCCGGTAGATCAGCTCATCCTCCTTTTTCTCCAGGGGCGCCGTTATACCGATCGTGAAGAGACGGCTCTCCCGGGCTACTACCGGGAACACCCGCACAGAGACTGTATTGCCTTCCTGCCAATGCACCACGGAAGGGTCGCGCCTTTCATGACTGACGATCGTTTTATAGGCGGAATCCGCTTTTTCCCGGGTAGTCAGCTTTCCTTTTTCCTCCTGACCATTGATCCGGAGCGATAAAGAGCTGACCACAGCGCCCTCCGGTAAATGGAAAGTATAGATCGCCTCCTCCTCATCCCGCCCCGCCATATGAATGGAATTATTGGCGACCGTTATATTTTTCTCGGTATACGCGAGATGGAGCCCCGGATAGAGCTGTATGGAAGTCTTTACGGTTTGAGTGCAGAGATCGTCTCCTTTCCACAGCCGTTCCTGAGCCTGATGGCGGGAGTCATAGAGGGATTCCAATACCTTTATACGCTCCTGCTCCGAGAGTACGGGCTCCCCGGTGAACAGGGTGGCCAGGATCACCAGGGGATCGTGCTGCCTTGCTTCCCCGAAATTCCGGGAAGGCGTATCCCCGAAAAACCCCCAATGGCTGTTATAGACGCTGTAAATCAGCCCTGTTTTCAGAATCTTCTCTGTAATAGGGCCACGGGGGATATGTTGCGCCACATTTACCCAGGCCGGCAGTCCCTGGTCCACGCCTTCTTTTTTATAATGACGGGTGATATCCCTGTCGATGGTCACCCAGCGGGTGATAAAAACGATCGTGGCCAGCAGGGCCAGGGAAATGCCCGCCCACCAGCTTCGGAACAGCCGCCTGTTTTCCTCCCCTGCCCTCCGGATAAACACAATGGTATAAATGAAGAGGAGCAGCGGGACAAAACAATGCAGCGAGATCCCCAGGAAAAAAGAATAGATCGCGCCGAAGATATACACCGGGACCAGGTAGATCATCAGATAGCCGAACACCACCAGGGAGAGACCTGCCAACAGACAGACGACGTGCTGCAGCACGGAAGGCAGCCGGTCAAAAAAAGGCAGGCCCATATAGTTCAGACAGGACAGCACCAGCACAACAGACCACCAGCCGGTCGACCGCTCAAAAATGCTCATTTCTTTATTCAGGGCATAGGCGCTGATAAGGAAGAGTATCAGGAACAGGAACATAGGAGCCAACCCGTTCCTGCCTTTCTTAAGCCGTCCGCTTGCCGCCAGCACGATAAAATAAAGGATGACAAACACGTAATTCAACAGGAAGAATCCCATTTGATCCACCGGAGCGGGCGGGAACAGGACGGGGAAATAAAAGAAGAACAAAGAGAATACGATCATTACCAGGCCGGTAAACCAGATCTTATCCCGGGTGATCAATGGAGCGATAGGCATAGTGGAGGGTTTTATGAAATTTTTAAAAGTGCTTTGTATTACAAAGTATTTTCTCGTTCCCAACCTGGCTGTTTGCATTGATTGTGCCTATTATTAGCTGGCGACGACCCATGTACAGAGGTCTATGCTTGTAGATAAAAAGTACTTTGAAGTACAAAGTAAAAGGAAAAAAATAACAATTCCAACCTCTTTTTTGGGTGCCCGGAAGTTATTTGTTTCCTGGTGCAGGAATTGCATGGGCATATGCTATGAAAAAGCCAAAATCACCGGCACGTCCGGCGGGCGGCAAGGGCCCGGCCCGTGTCAATCAACCCATCAAGCGGAAAGAAGATGTCCAGCGCAGCAATGACGAGCATATCGACCAGGATTTCCCGGGATACCCGTTTCCTCCTTCGAAAGAGAATATCATTTCCAATGGTTCTGCCAACGCATTTGAAGGAACGGAGAAAATGTCGGATGACGACGATGATGGTCATGACCGGGGTAAATAGGCTGCTTAAAAATCGAGCCGTCCGGCTTGTTGCGGGAAGATCAGCTTTACCTGAAGGGTATGATCGGCTTCCAGTTCTTGTTGGATCATCCTTTCCTGGTTGCCGGAAGGTTTTCTATGTGTGATCACGACAGGTAAGTCCGACAGGGAGATGCCTCCGGCCGTTTTCGCCAGATCGGCCATCTCTTTTTGCAGCAGGGCAGGGGTCAGATGCCCGAACAGAAGCTTTTCCGGTTGTTCATTGGGGAAGGAGACTTCTATAAAAACTGCTTTAAGCTTTCCCGCTTTGACCAACGGTGCTATCGCTTCCCAGAGTTGGTGGAGCTTGTTGGAATGCTCGATCGTATCGGCGCCTGTGTCGCCCAGGTAGAGCAGGCGGGCATCGTTCTTTTGCGCAAGCGTTTCGCCGCTTCGCACCAAAAAAGCGGTGCTTTGGTAAGGCGCTCCATGGCTCAGGGGAAAGGCTTGAACATACAGATGCGTATTCGGGACGGCGATTTCCTCTCCCGGAGAAAGAGGGGCATAATGGTATTTCTTCAAGAGAGGTTTCTCCCCTTCATCTCCAAAATTAGCCCAGCTTTCCCAGGTAAAATATTTCTCCTTGAGCACATCCAGGCAGAAGGGAAGTCCATAAATGGTCTTGGCGCTATCCTCCGGAGAGTTCATGACCAGTCCGGCCACATGATCCAGATGAGGATGTGAAATAAAATATGCCTTTATATAATTCTTTAATACATTGGAGACGCTGGTAGCAAACACCCCGGAATCCACGGCCTTCCGGATCCCGGCATAGAGGGTGCCTGCATCCAGGCAGATATAATCATTGCTGCCCGCTGCGGCCACCATATAAGCGGATAAATTGCTTTCATCCAATCCTCCTCTTACTCCCAGGGGGACGACGGTAAAAGATGTTTTTTGCGCACCGGCCTCCAGGGCCCAGCACAGACAAAATAAAGTCCAGCCGGAACGATAAATATTCATGAGATTAAAATAGCTTCCTGTTTTCTTCCCGCTCCAAGGGTCTGTTGGCGGTAGGCAGAAGGAGTAACACCCTCAAAACGTTTGAAGAATTTAGTGAAATTGGAGGTGTCAAAAGTGAGGCGTTCCGCTATTTCAGCGATGGTGAATTGCTCTTGCCGCAACATTTTGCGGGCTTCTTCCATCAGCTTGTCTTCGAAAAAATAACAGGGAGAATATCCTGTAGTGAGCTTGATCGTATTGCTCAGATGTACCGGGTGAATGAACAGGATGGCCGCAAAATCCTTAATATGATACATCTTATCTGCCTTTCCTGCTAATATGTCGGCAAGATGTTTGTCTACTTCAGCCAGATATTCCCTGGTGATCTCTGCCTGCCTGGATAATATTTTTTTCGGAAGCTTCATCTCGGATATTTGCAGTGCCGGTAAAAGAATAGCTGACTCGCCGCCACAGCGGCAAATTAGATGCAATTTAGTGACTTTCCAAATTAAGTTCTTGTGCAGATCGCCGTCCCTGCCAGACTGTAAAAGCTGCCATTGCTTTTAGGAAGCGGCGACAATGCTGGCCGGGGCCGTCAGCTTCTCGATCAGGTGGATGATCTTATCCCTTTCCCTGCGGAGGGTATGGATCTCACTTTCCAGAAAAGCGATCTTTTCATCCTTGCTGCAGATCACCTGTCCATAAAGCTGGCGGGTATTTTCGATCATCTCTTTCCAATGGGCATCCCCGGGGGCGGCGGAGGGGGGATCGGAAAAATGGAGGACGGGCTCCTTATCGGACAAGAGCTCCATCGGGGGGATATTCAGAATAACGGCCAGCCTGCCCAGGCGCTCAGCAGTCATTTTTGTCTGGTTGTTTTCGATCCGGGAATAGGCGTTTTGGGTGATCCCTAATTTCTCCGCTATGTATTCCTGCGAGTAATTACGGAATTCTCTCAATACTCTTAGTTTTTGTCCTGTCATACGGATGGGTTAGTTCATTGGATGAATTGTCCAAAAATTCATCGTTGGATGAATTAATAGTAATATAACCGACAGGGGAAGGGTTGTTGTGATACTAATCAGGCCCGGGAAGGAAAAAATATTAAACAGATACGAAAATAAGGCATTTTCGGATTTATGAAGGACCCTTTTTTTTAAATTCCTGCCCCGGGAGGTCGGGTACCCCGGCTATGCATAAATTATGCTTGTTAAGAATAAGGTATCCTTTTACCGGATAGGATATACGATCGCTTCGGGGCAATTTTACGGCACACTGCGATTTTGCGGTGCTTCAGAAAAAACACAGTAATATGAAAAGCTTAGACTTGGTCTCTATGGAAAACATCCAGGGTGGATCTGCCGGTAACATTTCTATCAATCTTCCTATCACCGCATTGTTGAACACGCTTGGTTTAGGTTCCCTGCTGGGAATCGGTCTCGGCGTCGGCTTGGGCATCAGCTACAATATTGATCTGCTGCCTTCCGGCTTACCACTCGGTTTATAACTCTTAATAACAGGATGATGGCCTCTGTTGGTTATCATCCTGTTCTTTTCCGGCCTACTATTATTTAACCAAGAGATCCTTATGACTGACCTGGCAGCAGCGGAACATCATTCCGGAACTTCTACCGAACAGCCCATCTATACGCTCAATAGCTGGTGGGTTTTTTCAGGCATTTGTTTTATTTACCTGTTCTTCAACTGGTGGCTTCAGACGGAAGTGCTCACTGATCAGGTATATTACTATTCCCTGGCAGGGCAGGTCAGTATCGAAAAGCTGAGCTCCTACCTGGATACCCAGCACCGGGTAAGCTTCCTGAGCTATCTGATGGTCCCCATTGCCCTCCTTTTTAAAATGACGCTCGTATCCTTTTGTCTGCTTACCGGCCTGTTGCTTACCTCTCAGAAACTACCTTTTCAGACTCTTTTCAAGATCGTCCTGTTCGCTGAAACGGCTTTTGCCGCCAGCACCCTGCTAAGGCTGCTGTTATTGACCTTTTCCCATAACATAGAAAGCCTTGCCCAATTCCAATCCTTCGCACCCCTATCCCTGTTCAGCCTATTCAAAACATCTTCTGTACCGCACTGGCTGGACTATCCCCTGCAAACGCTTGACCTCTTCCAGGTTGCTTATGTTCTCCTGCTGGCGGCAGGCCTGCGTTTTTTCCTCCGGCAGCCCTTTGGAAAAATGCTCGGGCTGGTAATAGGTAGTTATGGGATCGGACTCTTATGCACCATGATAGGCGCCGCCTTCCTCGTCATCAGCGCTCATACCTGATAGTATAATGCCAGACCAATCTAATTCCGCCACTACCATGAAGAAAAATAATCCCCTCCATTTTAAATTACAGCACGATCAGTATGATTGCGGAGTGACCTGTCTGCGCAACATACTGAGCTACTACAAGGCCGATATATCCCTGGAAAAATTGCGGGAATGGAGCGGCGCCGGTTTGCAGGGCACCAGCCTGCTGGGGCTTCATCAGGCTGCCAGCCGGGCCGGGTTCAAGGCCGAAGGAGCCAGGGCCGGAGCAATCTCCGATCTCCGGGATTTACAGCACCCCTGTATCCTTCATGTTACGCTGGAAGCTGGTCTGCAGCATTATATCGTTTATTACCCGACAGAGAGCCCCCACCTTTTCCTCATCGGCGATCCCGCAAAAGGGTTGATCCGCCTCTATCCGGAAGAGCTGGAAAAAATATGGACCGGCCAGACCCTCTTATTGCTGGAACCTGGCGAGCAGCTGGCCCAATGGCAGCAGCAACGGCAAAAAAAGATGCGCTGGATCTGGCAGACGCTCAAAGAGGACGTCTACCTGTTATATGTTGCGCTGGGGCTTGGCCTCCTTTGCGCCCTGCTCAATCTCTCCACTGCCGTATTTTCTCAAAGGCTGATCGATCATATCCTGCCCGCTAAAGATCACCGGGAGCTGTTTACCGGTCTAATCCTTCTGGGCCTTCTGTTGCTCATGAAGAGCGGGTTCTCCTTTCTGCGGCAGCAGCTGCTGCTCCGGCAGGGGTATGGATTCAATCTCCGGATCACCGGCGGCTTCTTCCGTTCCATCCTTTCTCTGAATAAAGCTTTTTTCGACCACCGGAAGACCGGGGACCTCATCGCCCGTCTGAATGATACCCAGCGTATTCAGCAGGCAGCCAGCTATATATTGGGAGAAATGACCATTCAATGTCTGCTCCTGCTGGTCACTCTCACCATGTTATTCGTATACTCCTGGCCTATCGCAGTATTTTGCCTGTTGATGGTGCCCGTTATAGCGGGGATCGTAAAATACTTCGAGGGCGGTATCATACGGGGGCAACGCTCGGTTATGGTCGCACACGCTCAGAATGAGAGCAATTATGTAGACAGCATAAGAGGCATCCACACCATCAAGGTGATGAACCGGGAATCTCTTTTTGCCGGTATCGCCGCCAACTTTTTTTTATCCTTACAAAATTCCATAATGCAATTGGGAAAGATCAGGATCCGTTTTAATGTTCTGTTGGAAATAGTCACGGCGCTGTTCCTGCTCACTGTCATTGGCTGGGCAGCCCTCGATACCTGGAATGGCTCCCTGCGTATCGGCCAGATGATCGCAATCCTTCAGCTGGCGGGGATCCTCATGCAAACAGTCGTCCTGGTGGCCCTCACGAATCTCCAGGTGCAGGAAGCTGCCGTGGCCCTGGACCGGATGTATGAGTTCACCATCCTGGAGCCGGAATATACCCCCGCGCCGCCAACCGAAACCGCCGAAACGGAGCCCTTGCGTTTTGATCGGCTGTCGATGAAAAAAGCAGCCTTTCGGTTTCCCGGAAGGCGGTTACTGCTGAAAGATATATCCCTGGAGCTGAAAAAAGGGGAGATCATTGCGATCTCCGGGGAAAGCGGGCAGGGGAAGAGCACCCTGCTGCAGATCTTACAGAAATTTTACCCGTATGAAGGCGGCTCCATATGGGTCAATGACCGGGAAATGGAGACCATCGAGATACCTGCCTGGAGAAAAGTGATCGGGGTCGTGCCCCAGGATATCGCCGTGTTCAGCGGTACTCTCCTGGCAAATATCTGCCTCGACCCGGCAACGGAAAATATAGACAAGGTCCGAGGGTTCTGTCATCAATATGGCTTCGACCGGTTCTTTGAGAACTTCCCTCATTCTTATGCTACCCTCCTGGGAGAAGGAGGGGTAGCCCTATCGGGAGGACAGAAACAGCTGCTGGCCCTGGCCCGCTGCCTGTATGCCGGCCCTCAGCTGATCCTGCTGGACGAGCCTACCGCTGCCATGGACACCGCCACGGAACAATTCGTAATCAATATCCTGCAAAGGCTCCGGCACCAGGCTGCCATACTGATCATCTCCCATAAGGATTCCCTGACGGAGATCGCGGACAGGGTCTATCTGCTGGAGAAAGGATGCAGTTCCCTGGTCTCCCGGTCTGCAAAGGCTTCTATGGCTAATTAGGATGCTG
Organism: Chitinophagales bacterium; assembly: GCA_015655015.1. GTDB lineage: Bacteria > Bacteroidota > Bacteroidia > Chitinophagales > Chitinophagaceae > Puia. Next base: position 12,149 of record JAATFV010000044.1, read on the forward strand.
ATCGTTCCAATCATCCCCGGATTCTTCCTAATTTTACCATCCCATGGAAAAAGAACACCCTTACACGACCTCCCTCACCTGGACGGGTAATAAAGGAGAAGGCACGGCCAATTACAAGGCGTATGACAGAGATTATGACATTGAGGTGAAAGGCAAGCCGGTGATCAACGGTTCTTCGGATCCTTCTTTTCGGGGGGCGCCCGGGCGGCATAACCCGGAAGAATTATTTGTATCGGCTATCTCTTCCTGTCATATGCTCTGGTACCTGCATTTGTGCTCGGTCAATCATATCGTGGTGACGGATTACAGGGATGAGGCGAAGGGCGTTATGATGGAAAAAGAGGACGGCAGCGGTTATTTTAAAGAAGTGATTCTACGGCCTGTCGTCACCCTGACTGATAGTAAGATGATCGGTAGGGCGCGTGAGCTGCATCATGAGGCGAATAAGATGTGTTTTATTGCGAATTCGTGTAATTTTCCGATTGGGCATGAGCCGGAGTTCGTTTTTTTGTCGGAGAGCGGGCTTTTGGAGAGTGGGGGATAGCGTTCGTCCGGAAGGTGAACTTCCGAACGCACGAGTCTAATGATGGGCCTTCGGCCGAAACGCCTGTAGCGTTTCCAATGGCGTTTCCAGTGGCGTTTCAGGAAACCCTCAACAGTATCTTCCCGATATGCCCGCTGCTTTCCATCAGGCGCTGCGCTTCCGCAGCTTCTTCCAGCGGCAGTATTTTATAGATGATGGGCTTCACGGCGCCGCGGGCGATCAGCGGCCAGACATTTTTCTCCACTTCAGCGGCAAGGGCAGCTTTAAAAGCGGTATCCCGGGGTTTCAACATACTGCCCGTCAGCACAAGCCGTTTACGCATGATCTCAGCAATATTGACGGAGGACTCGTTTCCCCGCATGGCGTTAATGAATACGATCCGTCCATCTTCCCGCAGCAGCCGGAGATTTTTCGGTGTAAAGTCCCCTCCCGTCATATCCAGGATAACATCGATCCCCACATCCTTCAATTCTATTTCAAAATCCTCCGTTTTATAGTTGACGGCTTTTTTAGCTCCCAGTGATTCGCACCACCGGCATTTCTCATCGGTACCGGCTGTCGTAAAAACAGTCACGCCGAGCGCTGTCGCCAGCTGGATGGCCGTAACACCAATGCCGCTGCTGCCCCCATGGACCAGGAAGCGCTCTCCGGCACGCAGCCGGGCAGTCTGGAAAACATTCAGCCATACCGTGAAAATAGTTTCCGGCAAGGCTGCTGCCTCTTCCAGGCTGATCCCCTCCGGCAGGGGCAGGCATTGCCCTTCCGGAACGGCGATATACTGCGCATAACCGCCTCCGGTCACCAGGGCACAGACGGCATCTCCTTCCTTCCAGCGCCGGACACCGGGACCGCAGGCTGTTACATGGCCGGAGACTTCGAGTCCGGGGATCTCCCCTCCGGAGGCTCCCTCTCCGCTCTCTTTCTTCCCATATGAATTCGAGCTGCGGCTATAGATGTCGCTGCGGTTCAGGCCCGCAGCCTTTATTTTTATCAGCACCTCTCCGGTGGCAGGAACAGGAGTGGCTGTTTCGCGCAGCTCCAATACTTCGGGACCTCCCTTTTTTGTGATCAGGATTGCTTTCATGAGTGTGAAGTTATGTCATAGGAAATACTTTCTTACTTTTATCGGACTTATGAAAAGAGCTGTCTATCGCGACCTTGGTATTTTAGCAGGTTTAGTCCTGGTCATTTTTTATCCCCTTTTTTACACGGCTTATTTTTATACGGATGAGATCGTTCAGTTGACTCACTACCGGAAAGGGGCTGAATTTCATATGTTTGCAGTACAGGGACGTTATCTTGCCGATCGTCTTTTCCAATCCTTGTTCAGCGCTATCGATACCATCGGGCAGATCACCCTGCTGCGCATTTTCTCCTTACTGGGATGGATGGCCTGCATTCCCATCTGGTATGCGATCTTTAGCAGGGTGTGCCGGAAGGAAGATCTGCCCTCTTTTTTACCTTTTTTTACAGTCCTTTACCTGATTGCCTGTCCTCCCTTTTGCGTATCCGTTAGCTGGGCCTCCTGCATGGAGCTGTTTATTGCCAATACCAGCGGATTGATCGCGGGATACATGCTCTATTCATCAATAAGATATGTCGCTGTCCCGGGAACGACGAATAAAAGGATGGAATTGCCGGCGCGGGGAATCGCCCTGACTTTATTGTTCGGAATAATTTCCTTGTTCACTTATCAGAACGGCTTTGGTTGTTTCCTGCTGCCATTCCTGCTGCAGGTGATCGCTAAAAAGGGATGGTCCCGTTCCATCGGGGCGGCAATCGGGATGTATTTTTTCACTTACCTGCTATATTATATGTTATTCAGGTGGCAATTGCATTTCTGGCAAACGGGGGCCAGCACAAGGACGAATATTGTGGTGGAGCCCCTGTCTAAGATACTTTTCTTTCTGGCCAGGCCCCTGGCGGCCGCCTTCCATTTTACCCGGATCGTCAATGAGCGCAGTATAACCGGGCAGATCTTCTATGTTGTTGTTTGCGGCGGATGGCTCCTGTTGAGCCTTTTCCTCCTTCGGTCCCGGCCTTTCTCTTCCCGCCTGCTCTATCTGGCGATCGTCTTCTGCCTTCCGGGCCTCGTCTATCTCCCTTCCCTGGTCGTCAAAGAGAATTATTCTTCCAACAGGACCTTGCTGGCGCTGGATATGGCAGTATTTATCTTAGTTTTTACGGCTCTTATGCAAGTGGTGCGGATATCAAGGTATCAATTAAGGGTCGCAGGTCTGCTTGGGTTCTTTTTGATAGCCAATGCCTGGTATAATTTCCGCTACCAGTTCCTGGGCCCCGTTAAAATAGAATACGATGTGGTGAGGAGTTATATGGAAACTGCCATTCACCCGGGCATTACGAATGTTGTATTTATCCGTCCAGCCCAGGACCTGTTCAGGCGCAAATATGGGGTCAATATTTCCTGGGATGAGTTCGGAGCGCCTTCCACTTATCCTGAATGGGTACCCGAAGATTTTGTCCGGCAGGTCGTGTTTGAAAAGACGGGCAGTCGCGCGGCAGGGGATACCCTGGTGATCGCCAATTGGCCGGATAAACAGAGCTGGCTGACCTCAAAACCCATACCTGCACAGAATACCGTTACTGTGGATGTGGAAAAAATTATGAAATAAGCCGGGGGTTACCGGCTGCCTCTCTCTGCCGGTGCTGCGGGCCGTTCGTCCATCCGTATGACACGTGTCTGGCTTTTTTTCGTAAGGGGATATGTTTTCCTCAGCTTAATGATATGAAGCGCATGCAGCAGCTTAATAACAGGGTAGGTTGGGTCTACCTCAAACCATTTTTTGGCGAAATTGGCGTCATTGGGACGTTTGTGATGATTGTTCTGGAACAATTCCCCCATCATCAGGAAGTCGAGCGGTAAGGTATTCTTACTATGGTCGTGATTGTCGAAATTGGAATAACCGTATTTGTGTCCGCACCAGTTGACAAGCGCCCCATGGATAGGCCCCATAAAATAATGAATGGGCAGCAGCAGGTACTCCCACCAATGCGTGGCGAATGCTACGTAATAAGCAGTATATCCTATGGCGAAAGCGATCCGGGTGATCCATAGATCACTAATGCGATCGACCAGGGGCCAGACCGGATAATTACCCCGGAAAGCGGGTTCCGGCTCTTTCTTATGCAGGAGATAGTCCATGTAAATATTCTTCGTCTCCATGGTCATGTGCCACACGTCCTTAAAAAAATGAGGGGAGTGGGGATCCTTTTCCGTATCGCTGTACGCATGGTGCATACGATGCAGGATGGCATAGGCCCGGGGGTTCAGGAAGGACGAACCCTGGGTGATAAAGGTGAAGCTATAGAAGAATCTCTCCCAGAATTTATTCATTCTGAACATTTTATGAGAGCTGTATCTGTGCAGGAAGAAAGTTTGCGCAAATAGGGACAGAAACCAGTGACAGAGGAAGAAAACTAAAATAGCCATAATGTATGAGAATAAATAAACATTTATACCCCGCAAATTTACGTTGTTTCCGGCTGAAATGGCTAATTAATTTTGTGTAAAATATTGAAAGTCAGAATTGAGAGAAGGCTGTGCCTGGCGTGGGTTTCAGGGGGGTGGGGCGGAGGGGGCGTGATTGGGGGGATTGGTGATAGTTGATGGTGGGAATAATTTGGATGAAAAACTAAATAAAATAGTAATAGCAGTTTTATTTACCTTTGGCGTGCCTTTTTCTTAGTTGCTGATAGAGAATCAAAAGGTTCTTACGGCTATATCGTCATACTGTTAGATTTAAAAACGGCAAGAGGTCCATTAGTGTCCTTGCGCTAAGTTTTTCGGGCTGTTAAATCCCGATTTCTAACAATTATGAACAAAACAACAATGCCCAGCGATACGCTGGGCACGATCATCAAAATTTTGATGATTATCAAGATCATGGTCACCATTCTTCATTTATTGAAGTGATGGTCAAAGCCCGGGATAGCCGTCCTGGGCTTTTGTTGTTTTGTAAAAGTACAAAAAAAATAATCAAGTAAACCCCTGGTGTGTTACGTTTTGTGGGCAAAATCATCAGAAAACTGTTGGTCGATAGTCAAAATGATAAATCAAAGATAGGTGGATCAATTTAATTGATAAAATATTTCTTCAAAAAATCATTTAAATTGCTTTCCACCCCGGAACTCCATCACCACTACACCCGCCAGTAACAATACCATTATCACCGCTGCGACATACTGCACCTTCAGGCCGGTATAATAAGAAGCAGGATAAAACACCATTCGGATAATATGTTTTCCTGCCGGCACGGACGCCCCTCTCAGCACATAGTTCGTCCGAATGATCGGCAATTCCTTTGTCGTATCCGGATGGAAATTCGGGGTGCCACTTTCATCCGTGACATCCTCCACGTAAGCCTTCCATCCCCGGTCATAAAATACCTCGCTGAACACGGCAAACTGCCGGGTCCGGGACTCACTCCGGTAGACGATCACATCGTTGTCATTGCGGATCAATTGAATCCTTGCCCCGCTATCCGGCTGCGGATCGATCAATACCGCATTCCTGTCCTTCTCCAGCACGATGGCCGTATCCTTCGGGTCAAATGCCGTCAGTGCATTCATTAATGAACGGGCATTCCTTTCATAGCGTACTCCCCGGACAAACCAGGCTGCTCCCAGGGCCGCGGGATTTGTCAATACGGTATCCCCGCCCTCAGGGCTTTGTTGAATAATATACTTTGTATTCAGCATATTTACTACCGGCATACAATCAGGGAAATTCCCCAGCTGATGGTCGATCAGATCCTGGTAGATACTCAGCTTGGCCGCATTATATCCGCCGATGGAATGATGCCACCAGGCGGTCTGGGCCCCATAGGTCAGCGCGGCGCCGAGACCGTTCCGCTCATCCAGCACCCGGTAATAACCTGTATCCTGTAAGATCTGCTGATCGGCAGCGGAGGGAGCAGGATGGGCCGGCGCTTCCGCTGCACTTTTATAATTATCTCCATTCAGGTAAAACAGGTCGATACCTATGATATCGATGAAAATAAGGAAACCTGCAAGACTCAGAAACAGCCAGGGACGGAGCTTTCTTTTTATATAAAGGCCCATCACCAGCATCGCCGCTGCCGTAAAAACAAATGACCGCTCCAGGCTATGCAGGAACAGGCCCTGGCGATCTTCCCGCAGCCCCTTCAGAAAAGACTGCACATATTCCGTTACTTCGGCTCCGGCAGCCCGGGCCTGCTGCAGGAACTGCCGTTCTTCCGCCATCGTATAATCGAAGCTGTTATATAACAGCAGGAGCACCGCGAATACCCCGGCTACCAGGTAGAGCCCTTTTTTATAATTCTTCCAGAAAGCAAGGGGGGCCTGTTCTGCTGTCATCCCTCCATCCCATATCTTCTGCAGGGTCAGCACCGCCAGCATATCAAACAGGAACACCGGTATCACCATGATCACACTGGGGGCTCTGAACTTATTGTACATGGGAAGGAACTTCAATAAGAATCCGTTAAAGCCGGGGAAATAGCCACCCCAGCTCATCACGATAGCCAGCCCGCAGGTCGCCGCTATCCACCATTTGTGTTTATTATCCAGGATAAACAGGCCCATCAGGGCCAGGCAGCTAATGATCGCCCCGGCATAGGCAGGCCCCGCCGTGCCTCCGATCCCTCCCCAATAGAAGGTTAACAGTCCTTGTGCCTGCCGGGCCAGCTGTGGCGGCATCGTCTGCAGGGCTGCCATAGCTTTGGAATTTTCTTCCGTTAGCTCAGGGCCGGAGCTGCCTCCGAATATCTTGGGGACCAGCAGTACAAAAGGTTCTGCCGGGTACATGCTGTAGCTAAAGGCATAGTCCTGGCTCAGCCCGTTCCCGGCGATCCCGCTGCCTGTTTCCGCCAGCTCACTGCCACCCCTGATCGTTGCTTTGGAGAAGTCCGCGGTAGGAAAGACGAGGGCTGCATTACTCAGTATCCCGATCACTCCGCAGAAGGCAGTAAGCGCTCCCGCGATCAGCAGGCGCCGGAATTCCTTTCTCCGGATCCATGACACCAGGTACCGGATCGTCATGGCTGCGGCAATGATCAGCCCGTAATAAAAGATCTGCAGGTGATTGACCGCCACGAAAAGGGAGGTAAAAAGGGCTGTCAGGGCAGCGCCCCACGCATATTTTCTTTCATAGATCAGCAGCAGGCTGCCGATAAATGCCGGCAGCAGAGCGATAGCCTGCATCTTGGTATCATGCCCTACGACAATGATCACCGGGTTATAGGCAGCGTAGGCATAGGCGAGTCCCCCGATGATCCCGATAAAAGGATTTACCCGTAATACCTGTGTCAAAAAATAAAAACAGAGGCAGGCGAGGAAAAAGAAATTGGCGGGTTTCTTTAAGTTCAGGGTAAGTATACCGTACAGGAAATACTGGGGAGAGAATGCGGGGCTGTCCATAGCGATCTGGTAAGCCGGCATGCCGCTGAACATCCCGTTGGTCCATAAGGGAAAATGACCAAACCGCTCTTTGTACTGGAAAGAATTCTGCGCCATGGCCCTCCATTGCGTTACATCTTCCTGTACCAGCACTTTGCTGTCGAACGCGGGTTTGCAGTAAATAACGGCTACTGATAAAAATATGATGACCGCCATTACGTGCGGGACAAGATGTTTTACCCATTTTTGCTTCATACCGGACAATATTAGCAAAAAACTTTACACAGGTAACTGAATTAATAAGCCAATGACCGGATTGCAGTGGCTTCTGACCCTCATTCCGCCTTCAAGCTTTCCGCCGGATTGGCCAGCGCCGCCTTTACAGTCTGGAAGCTGATCGTCACCATTGTGATCAGCAAGGTCGCAGCCCCCGCCAGGAGGAATACCTCCGCGCCGATGGTCGTGCGGTAGGCAAAGCCATGCAGCCATTGATTCGTCACCCACCCCGCCAGCGGGAACGCTATCAGCACGGCAACCAATATCAATTTCAGGAAATCCGCCGATAGTAAAAGGACCAGGCCGCTAACGGTGGCGCCCAGCACTTTCCGGATCCCGATCTCTTTGAACCTTCTTTCCGCCGTAAAAGCCGCCAGTCCGAAAAGGCCCAGGCAGGAGATAAGGACTGCCAGTCCTCCGAAATAACGGGACAAAGTAGCCACTCTTTTTTCGGCAACATACATCGCCTGAAAATCATCGTCGAGGAACCGGTATTCAAAGGGGAAGCCGGCATGATACTTACCATATAACTGCCCCACCTGTCCGATCGTTGCTTTCTCTGTTCCAGCCTTGATCCTGACCATGATGTCCTGTGTATATTGGGGGACCAGTCTTAAGGCGAAAGGTTTCACCGGGGCATGGACCGATTGAAAATGAAAATCCTTCACCACTCCCACAATGGTTCTCTTAGGGCCATCTCCGCCAAACACCTGCATCTTCCTGCCGATCGGATCTTTAATGCCCATCGCATCGACGGCGGCCTGGTTCAATATCACCTCGGCGCTGTCCGAGCTGAGCTCCCGGGAGAAGGTCCTGCCTTTGGCTATCTGTAACCCCAGTGTTTCGATCATGCCATAATTGATCCCAATATTGCTGATCTGGAGATTTGCTTTCGGATCCTGGCCTTCCCACATGGCGGTGCTTCCGCCAAAGCTTTCGATCAGGCTGTTATGATCCATTCCTGAAGCATTCACCACACCCGGCAGTTTTTTTATTGCTGCCAGAAAGGTTTGTGTATTTTTTGCCGTGATGCCTGCCATGTCAAAACTCAGTACATGCTCCTTGTTATAACCCGGATCTTTTGTCTGGATAAATTCGATCTGTTTGTATATTACGAGCACTCCCACGATGAACAGCACTGTCAGCGTGAATTGAAATACTACCAGGCCCTTCCTTACCCATAATTCTCCCATGGAGGTCCTGAGCCTTCCTTTCAATACCGCCACCGGTCGGAAGGCGGAGAGGTAAAAAGCAGGATAACTGCCGGACAGAAGTCCCGTCACCAGGGTAATGGCCATCAGGATGCCAATGAGCGGTCCGTCAAAATGAAGGGCCAGCTGTTTGCCCGTAATGGAATTGAAGGCAGGCAGCAACAGAAAGACGAGCGCAATAGCCAGTCCCAGCGATAATAGCGTCATCAGCATGGACTCTCCCAGGTATTGAAAGATCAGGGCGCTCCGGCTGGCTCCTATACATTTTTTCACTCCTACTTCCTTCATTCGTTTGGATGCCTTTGCCGTAGATAAATTCATGAAATTAATGCAGGCGATCACCAATATTAAAATGGCGATAATAGAAAAGAGCCGGACATATTCGATCCTGCCCCCTGTCTGTATGCCGTTCTCATAATTGCCATAGAGATAACCGCTGGAATAGGGACGGGCGACCAGCGTCAGGTTGACATTCGGGTCCTGGCTTTTTTGTTTGATAAGATTGGTGATCTTCTGATTGAATCTGGCCAGGCTGGCCCCTTCCTTCAGCACGACATAAGTGCCGGGATCTTCCGACTTCCCCCAATCTTTTTGGTAAGGGTTCATGTCCAGGAAGCGGTCCAGGGGGGCCAGGAAATCAAACTTATCCGAAGAATGGGGCTGATCCCCATCAAAAATACCGGAAACGACATAAGGCTGCTCATGCTGCCATTCCACTGTCTTGCCGACAACGTTGTCCGTCGTATGAAATAATTTCAGGGCCAGCTCCCTGGACAGTACAATGGAGCGCTTGTCCGTGAGCACTGTATTCTTGTCTCCCTGTAAAAGAGGGTAGGAGAAAACATTGAAAAAATCGGCATCGGCATAATGCCCGACGGCATTTACATCATTATTCCGGACGGACAGCGTCACTCTCCCGTACCAGGAAGTAGGCAGCACGCCTGCTGCATATTCCACCTCCGGCATTTCGGCTTTCAGGGTCCTCGCCAGCAGAGAAGGGGTTGCCTCCATCGTCCTGATCCCGGCGGCCGAATGCTGGTTGTCCATCACCTGGTAAAGCCGGTTGTCCTTTTCGTTCCACCGGTCCATGGCCCGCTCATCGGTCGCCCACAGCCAGATCAGTAAAGTGCAGGCCAATCCGGTAGACAGGCCTATCAGGTTCAGAAAGGTGAATAACCGGTCTTTCCGGAGATTACGCCAGGCGATCGTAAAATAACTTTTGAGCATGGAATTGATTTATAGGTTTGCAAAGGCAGCTCCGTCACGCCGGTGCATACAACGGTGATACAACGAGCTAAAAAAATGCCGGATTGCCAGATGCCTGTAAGTCAATAAGCTATGTTTTAGCAGATAAGTAAAACTGTCCGGTAATGATACTGCGGTGTCCTGTTCTGTGACACATTTGACTCGTCCTAATATGACTATGACTCGTCCGGCTAAAATGGTCCGCTCCGGAATTTAGGGGTGGTCTTACAAACATATCCATGATATCTTTGTTGTTCATACACCAGCTAAAAACTTCGATCCATGACAGCAACGGTATCCAGTCAACCCCGCGATTTTTATCAATTGTCCGCCAATAATCCCCGGGGCCAGTCTGTGGACATGTCCGCCTACAAAGGGAAGGTGGTTTTAGTAGTGAATACCGCCACCCAATGTGGGCTGACGCCCCAGTTCGAAGGCCTGGAGAAACTATACCAGGACTATAAAGAGAAGGGGTTGGTCATATTGGGATTTCCCTGCAACCAGTTCGGCAGCCAGGAGCCGCTGAGCAATGAGACCATGGAGGAGACCTGCAAAGTCAATCATGGCGTCACCTTTCCCTTATTTGAGAAGGTCGAGGTCAACGGTCCTCATACCCATCCCGTATTCAAATATCTTAAGAGCAAGCTGGGCGGACTGTTCGGCAGCAGGATCAAATGGAACTTCACTAAATTCCTCATTGACGCCCAGGGCAAGCCTGTCCGGCGATATGCCCCCGTCACCAAACCTGCAGCGATCGAACCATTGATCAAAGAGCTCTTAAAAGGGTAGACTTGGCTTTTCCGCTCTTGTGTGAAAATGTTGTCCGTAAGAGACCCGAATAAAAAGAGGCTGTATCTATCTTTGATACAGCCTCTCTTCAAAAGATAATGACTTCCCCTCAGCTCTCCAGCGCTGTCAGCTGTTCTTCTGTAAGCGCAATGGATTCCGCTTTGATATTCTCTTCCAGATGTTTGACACTCGATGTTCCGGGGATCAGCAATATATTCGGGGAATGATGCAGCAGCCAGGATAAAGCTACCTGGTGAGCCGAGGCCCCCACTTCTTTTGCTACCTTTTCCAGTTTTTGCATCAGCGAGACATCCCCGCCATTCATGGGATACCAGGGAATAAAAGCCTTATCGGACTCTTCGCAATATTCCAGGACTGCTTCCCACTTGCGGTTGTCTACGCTGTACATATTCTGTACGGACACCACATCGATATATTCTTCCGCTTTTTTGATATCGGCTACGCTGACTTCGGAGAGCCCGATATGCCTGACCAATCCTTCTTCCTGCACTTCCTGCAGAAATTCCAGGGTCTTTTCGAAGGGGACATTCGGATCGATCCGGTGAAGCTGGTACAGGTCGATGCTATCCAGCTTCAGGCGGGCCAGGCTTCCTTCCAGGGCTGCCTTTAAATGCTCCGGAGATGCATTGACAGGCCACTGATTGGGACCTGTACGGGTGAGACCGCCTTTGGTGGCAATGATCAGCCCTTTAGGGTAAGGGTGAAGGGCCTCTGCGATCAGCTCCTCGGAAATGTGCGGCCCGTAACTATCGGCTGTATCGATGAAATCCACCCCCAGCTCTACCGCTCTTTTTAACACCCGGATTGCTTCGGCCCGGTCCTTCGGGGGACCCCAGATACCGTCCCCTGTAATACGCATGGCGCCGTAGCCCATGCGGCGCACGGTCAGATCACCTCCGATCGTGAAATCCTTTTTAAAAGTTACTTTAGTGCTCATATGATTGTATGTATTAATCTGTACTAAAATTCATCTTTTGACTGGTTATACATCAACGATTCCCCGGTGTAAATTGTTCGGGATTGTCGGCGACTTTATTTAAATTCGTCTACATCACCAAACACCTGCCTGATGAAAATAGTTTGCTGCTTTCTGGCGTTCCTTTTTGCCTTCCCTGCCGCCTTTTCTCAAAAGCGGCCCCTGGATCATTCCGTCTATGACGGATGGGAGAGCATAGGAGAACGCAGCCTTTCTCCTAACGGTAAATACCTCGTCTATACCATCACCCCGCAGGAAGGAGACGGGCGACTGGTCATCCGAAGCACGGAAACAGGTTATGCAAAAGAAATACCCCGGGGGGCCAATGCTGTTATTACAGAAGACAGCCGCAGGGTTATTTTTCAGATCCATCCGTTTTTTAAGGACACCCGGGATGCCCGTATAAAAAAGAAGACCCCCGATCAATTTCCCAGGGATACCCTCGCCTGGATAGAATTGGGAAAGGACAGCGTGGTGAAAATACCCCGCGTCAAATCGTACAAGGTACCGGAGAAAGAGGGGAGCTGGCTGGCCTACCTGCTGGAAAAGGCCGAGGCCCCGAGATCCGACTCCGTCAAAACGGCTTCTCCTAAGTCCGGCAGCTCAACACCTTCCCCGGCTGACCCCGCGAGTGCCGCAGCGGATTCTCTCACCCGCATCCATAAATTACTGGCCCGGGCTGACAGCCTGTCCCGGGCAGCCGATAGCCTGCGTTCGAAGGTAGCGGAGATCGGGGCCAAAGGATTTCCTGTTGCGTCCTTGCCTAAGAAAGAAACCCGGCCTTCCGGGGAGACGATAGAAGAGGGGACCGAACTGGTCTTGTTAAACCTGAACACCGGCCAGGAAAAGAAATTCCCGCTGGTCAGCGAATATTACTTTAGTAAATACGGGCAGGTACTGGTGGTGGAATCTACCCGTAAGAATGCCGA
>JAATFV010000160.1 GCA_015655015.1 Chitinophagales bacterium
CAGCTGCAAGCCTGCCCCTGTAACGGACGAAGCTACCTGCGCCTGTGCCACGCCGCCATCGGCAGCCGATATGAAATTAAACCGCTCGTCAAAGAAAAGGATCGTGAGATAAGCCTGCGGAGTAGTGCCCCCGCTGCCGGCAGGCGTCACCGCATTCACAAACCCGGGGGTAGCATTCAGCTGGCTGCTGATCCCCGCCGCACTGCCATGTACCAGGGTGCCCGCCGTAGCGCCGCCCCCTATCAGCGATACGAGGTTAGCCAGCACATTGGTCACGATATTGGGATTGCTGCCACCGGTGGCCGAAGCATAATAATAATCCGCGATGGCGCTCACCTTGTCCCCCGCCATGACCTTTTGCAAGGTATTGGGGCCGATAGTATGACCGGAGAGGTTGCCCAGATGACTGACCGAGGCGGAAGTGTTGCCCGTCCAGGCCGTAGGTTTAGTCGTCCGCGTCACCTCCACTTCATTGCCCGCCCCCGTCTGCCCGAATACCGGGTCTTCCGCTGCCGGCCGGCTGCCCGTCAGCTCCATGGTACAATCGTTGAGGGCCGAATGCGTTTCCTCGGTCAGCACCATGCGCACATTCTGCTGATAGTCCATGATGAAATAATCCCAGGCGCCGGTGATATTGGTTCCGGGTAACGTGATGTTCCCGCTCTCCGACAAGGCATCATACCCATTGTTGGTGCTGGTAGTCGTCACCGGCCTGATACGTCCCTGTTCGAAGTTGATGTAGGCCAGGTAAGTACTCGTACCCAAAAAAGGCGGCAGGGAAGCGGGTGTCAGCGTAGCAGTCTCCTGGTACACATACAGCCCCATATAGGAAGTAATATTGGAGGCGCCGCCTGCTTCAGGAATGAACGCCCGCTGCAGTTTCTCGCCATCCGCACTGTAAACGATGAGTATGGTTCCTTTGCCGACGATGCGGATCTGGTCGGGCTTGTCCAGGAAATTGTAATGGATGCCGTTTGTGCCAGCCGCCCCATTGTTCAGGCTTTGCGCATTCTTGTTCAGGTCCACTACGACATTGCCATCGACATCATAAACATAATCAGGCGTGCCCGCGGCATTCGCGCCGTCCTTGAAATCGCCCGACTGACCGTTGACCGTCGTAGTCGTCATATTATCGGTAACCCGCTGCAATTTATTGCTGAACGAATTGTAGGTATATTGCAGGTCATCCAGGGTGACGGGCGTTGCTGTACCAGGGATCACCCCTTTCTGCAGCATTGTCAGCAGGTTGCCATTGTTATCATAGGTAATCTGGCCGCTGGCGCCGCTGACGGAAAAATCCATCTTGCTGCTGCTCCACCCATCGCCCACATGCTGCTGTTCAGTATAAGCAGCCTTGATCAGCCTGTTCGCATTATCATAAGTGTAATCATATTTACGTTGGGCATCGTCCCCCTGCGTACTCCATTGTAACCCGGTCACCTGGCCGTTCAGCTGCGCGTGACTGAACACATTGTCCCGATTATCGTAACCGATGTACAACCCAAAGAAATGCCCCCATTTACTATAAGTGGCCGGCGTCTTCAGCGCATAGTCTTTGTTGATACCCGTCAGCTGGTTATGGATATTGAATGTATAGTTCAGCGATTCCAGATCGGGAAGGCCGGAATTCGGGTTATTATAATTCGGATCAAGGTGTTTGGTCTTCACTCTGCCCACATCGTCGTAGTCATAGGAGGAAATCGTCTTGAATGGATTGGCTCCCAGTTGCAGCTGTGTAGAGGTGACCCTGCCCAATTTGTCAAAATTATATTTGGTAAGGCTGAGGAAAGCCGAGTATCCGGCAGCACTATTGCTATGGCTGAAACAGGTGCTGAGCAGACGCCCGTCAAAATGGTATTGCAGGGTTGTTATATCGGTCGATTCCCGCACATTACGATTTACGGTCTGGATGAGTCTTCCCTTTTCATCATAATATTTGGTGGAAGTCAGGAAAAAGTTGGAGGATCCCAGGATCCGGACGTTAGTGCCCGTGCAAAGATTTATAGTTCGTAAAGAATAACGGATTGGAATGACATTGGGATCGGTCGTACTATAGGCAGCTGTTTCGTTAGTATAGCCGGATTGAATGGACTGCTCATACGGGAAGATATATATATCGTAAAAAAAATATTTCAATGTGGTAGTAGAAGTAGAATTGTTCAGGCTGGTGCTATTGATCGAAGTCGGGCATAAAGACGGATGGACCGTTACATTCGTACCGCCAGTATTGCTGTAGTTGGTAATAGTTATGGCAGTGGTGGAGGGTGCGCTGCTGATGTCAGCCTGAAGTGCGGCGACAGTCTCCGTCGTATTGTATAGAGTGGAAAGTACCGGGCGATCCAGCTCATCATAGAGCTCGGCCGTCCATTGCGGCGTAGCTATCGCTGCCTGGTTGCCATCCTGGGTGAAAACGAGCCGGTCGCGGATATCATAGAGCATGTTCAGCGGCGTCGCTCCGGGCGCCTTCTTCCAGATCGTGCGGCCTTTATCGTCGTAATTGTACTGGAAGACCTGCTCCGCCAGCACAGTCTGCCCATTCGTACCAGCAAAGCTCCAGGCATTGGCATCCAGGTATTTTACTCCTTCCGGCTGGATCTGGAAACGCAGCAGACCAAAATCATCGTACACGAAATACGTGCTGATCCAACCTGTATTTCCTGCTCCCGGAGCAGCCACCGCCTGTACTTTCTTCAGGATCATCCGGCCGGATTTGTCGGTAAACTCTATGACCTGGCTGCCATTTACATCCGTATACGTGAGCTTATACAATAGGTTAGCCGCATACACACCATTGTTAACCGGCGCATCTCCCTGTACATAATCGGTAGCCAGGATCTGTACATTGTCGGCCAACGTGTTCATATCATAGGCGGCCGAATTACCCGTCCCTGCCGCCCAGGCGGCCCCGGCCTCTTTGACATTGACGACCCTGTTCAGCGGGCTGTTGTCGAAGGTAATGGAAGAAAATGCCGACGTCTCGTTATACGTGGCGGCATTGGCAAAATAGACCGGCTGGTCCAATAAAGGCGCTGTCTTGAACTTACCGGCCTGGTTGGAAGTCGTGTAGGGCAGGTATTTTGTCGGCTCCCGTCCCAGGGCATCGTATTGAGAGAACTGCACCAGGTCCCCCCACAACGTACCGCTGGCAGGCGTAGCCGTCTCCCGGCTCACCTTTTCCACCGACCTTCCCAATCCATCAAAGTAGGTGGTGGTTTGTAGTTTGGAGCCAATAGGCAACTGATCGACGGCCGTCCAGATAGTAATGCCGGTCGTGATAACATCGTGCTCCCGGATGTAGTTGATGTCCTCCCAGTTGACAGACACTACGCTGATCTTGATCGTGTTGGAATAAATGAAAGCGCCATTCGAAGGATAGATCGTCTTTCGTCTGAAATAGGTCGTCTGGCTTAACGCTACCGGCGCCTGGTAAGAAGTCAGCGTTCCATTCGTAGTAATGGCCGCAAAGCCCGTCGTCGGACTCAAGCTGGATTCCCATTGATAGTTCAGCCCGGTGTTCGGAAAAGCGGCAGGATAGATCTCCACGAATGGAGCAGGAACCTGGTTGTAGGAAAAGTTATACACGCCGGTCGTCGTTCCGATAGAATGGCTGGGATTCCAGGATTGGGCATCAATTTCATTCGCGAAGCCGGTCAGGATCATTCCAATGATCCATAAGAGCCGCAAAAAATTTTTGTGTATCATTGAATATTTTTATTCATTTATTATCGGCAGGGACCGCCATAGGTCACTGTATAGGTAATCACATAAGTGCCATCCGCCCAAACATAACCCCATTGTTCTGTGCAGGAGTTTGTTGGAGTGAGGCGATGAGTAGCTTTAATAATTTCGTAAGTACCAGTCTGACATACACAGTTTTGTACTCTTTGACCCACCCCTGAACAAGTCGACGTACAACTCCCGTTTAAATTGGCATTATTCTGCCCATTGGCGGCTATATAGTTCAGCGCCTGCTGATCAGCAGCCAACTGATTCACGGTAGAACTGTAGGTTCCCGCAGCAACAGTCGTAGTATAGGCTCCCCCTGTATATAGGCAAGCACAGTTTTTCCGGGTATAGGTGGCGCTCTGTTGCGAATTATAATAAAGAGGAGTACATACTCCGTTGGCGTTGGCATAGTTTTGTCCGTTGGCTGCGATATCGTTGAAAGCCAATTGATCGGTAGCAGCCTGGCTCACGGTAGAAGAATATATTCCCGCTGCTACCATATACGTAACACTACTGCCGGTATAACCTGTTCCACAGCTCTTATTGAAAGATTGACTCTGTTGAGCATTATAATAGTTACCTGCCGGACAATAGTCCTGCGGTCCGGCATCGGACCAGCGCCGCTGATGATAGGTCGGGCTGTTCGGATTAAGATCGGTTTCCTGCACGAACTGATGCGGAGGCAGGGCGCCGCCGACCGAGGAACAATAAGTGGAATCACCTTCCAGCCAGGTCCAGTCCGGGGCCGTGCTAAAGGTACATACGGCATGCGCCGTATCGTTGGCATAAGCCTGTGCGTTAGCAGCCAGCTCATCCAGCGCTTTCTGGTCGGCATCCGCCTGGCTAAGAATGGAGTGGTAACGGTTCGCCGGCACGGTGTATGTCACCGATCCTCCGACTTTTCCTTCCTGGCAGTTTTGCGTAACGTCCGTTTCCGACTGAACCGTATTGTAATAGATCAGCGAGCAGGTCCCATTGGCATTGGCATAAGTCTGTCCGTTCAGCAGCAGGTCGATCTCTGCCTGGATATCCGCGTCGATCTGGCTGACAGTGGAAGTATATTTATTGGCAGGCACCGTAAAAGTGACCGATCCCGGCTGATAACCGGCACTGCAATTAGAAGGGGTCACGGTCTCAGACAACACATGGTTGGAATAGCTTGCCGGACAGCCCGTCTGCCTGGCCGCCGAGACATTGTTGTACTCGTACATCTTCACGATATTCATCGCTTCGTCTTTCACGAACTGCAGCCGGCCCAGGTTATCATAGCTATAGTACGTGATCCGGTTGTTCTCATCACATTCGGAGGTCTTGCCGATCAGCGGGTCGTAGGTGGTCGAATGTACCTGTGCATTGACGGGATACAGGCGCAATTCATCGATGGTGCTCGTTCCCGTGATGGATACATTGGCAGTACCCTGCGCGATACTATATTCATAATAACGCATGCCATTATAGACCGGACCGGATTTAGTATTGGTAGCCCCGGCTGATATGGTTACATCGGAAGTGCTGGCCCAGAAGGAAAGGATATACGGCCTGGCCGTATTGATCGGGGCAGAGAGCGTATTTCCCGTCATGTTAAATCCACGTGACCCGGTAATAAAACTGGCGGCAGAATAAGACAGCCCCCCCGACAAACTCCAGCCTCCGAAACCCCCACTCTCAAAGCTGGTGACAGCCGGCTTATCTGCGACCGGATCCGCATTGATGACAGACGCCGTTATATATTTATCATTGTAATCATAGATACTGGTGAGGGAACGGCCTCCTTCGTCCTTGACGCCTACCGCGTTGCTGTTGCCATCATACGTGAACGTCTGGAGGACCTTATAATTCGAATAGTTGGCTGTGAGGGGACCCGGATAGACCGCATAACTGGCAGTGGGCTTCGCAAATCGCTGCTCCAGGACACGGGAAGACCTGATATCACCATTGGTCACCTGAATAAATTCTGTCACTTTCTCGCTCAGCATCCTCTTCCCGGTAGCAGCACTGTTCATAAAGATGTCTGTGACTACCGGCAGCGTTACGATATTGTTACTGTTCAGGGTCGACAGCAGCCCGCCGCTGAAGTCACTGGAATAATAAATGTCCTTGGAATTCTGCACCCCATTACTTTGCATAGTTATAATACTGGATACCTCATAATTATAATAATTATACTTATAGACTGTATAAGCCTGCACGTACTGCAGAGCATCACCCACACGATACGTCCTTTCATAGGTAGTATCCAGTTCCAAACGACCCGTGTACATATTGTAAATGTCCACCAGCATATTGCTATTGGAGGTCGTCGTATAATTGGCAGCACTGTAAGTATAGGTAGAGGACTGTGTCCAGTCCGTGTTACGCTGGGAATAGCTGTAGTCGACCAGGCATTTGCAGGATTTGATGGGAATGCATGCGCTCAACAAAGGCTGCACGGCGAGATCAGGATGTGAGACGGATGCCAGCTTATTCATTGCCAGGGCGAAATTACCCACGCCGCCGATGCAGCCCGACCCGATCAATTCCGATGCCTTGGTAGTGTCATAGACATTCCTCGTCTGTTTGATCATATTTCCGCTGACGTCATACACGGTTTTGAGAAGCGGCAACCCATAAGCCCAGGGCGCATATCGCTGTTTGGCGGAAAAGGCGGTATTGGGACCGGACAACCATAACGGGTAATCGTCCGAACTGGTGAACGTCTGCACAGTCTTGCCGATCGTCCCCGGGTTCTCGATAATCTCTACCCGTTTGAACTGCGCCGGCAGCGGACTGACATCGTTCAGGTTCGAATTATGATAGACCGGCGTCGCGCCATCTTTATTGTAGTTATGCAGACACGAAATCCCGATAGTAACGATGATGGCTATGGCATCCAGGATCACCGCCACAATAGCCGCCGGCGTATCATCAAGACAGACATTGATCACATCCAGGACATCCATGATGGTGCTCAGGATCGTCAGCACCGGCGCAATGGAGTTCATAAAATTCTGCAGCGTGGACAGGCTGATAGCCTCTCCCACCGACAAAATGCCCGGGTACATATAATGCCAGTAACACCCGCAGCCGGAGGTAAAATTGCAATGAAATCCTTTCTGTTCAGGGGCATAATGGCTGCCGTTGACCTGCATGTTGACGGGCGTTTCCATTCCCCACAGCGAAGAGGCGCTGTCGGCCCCATTCATGATATAATTGTAGGTAGTGATAACCGGATTAGCGCAGCCGTTGGAATACCCTCCGTCTGCCGAACTGGTCTGCGAGACATGTACGCCGCCGAGAGCCGTCACCGTAGGGTTACTCATAAAGGATCCCGTATTCTGCGCATACGAATACTTGAGACTCCCCCCTGTCGGGTAAACGATCTCTTTCAGCAAGCCATTCCGGGCATAACCCGCCTTTGGATTCATAAAAACTCCAAATACAGGAAAGCCCGATACCGGATCCGTGTAAGCACTGGCCGTCGTGCTGTTTACAAAACACAACCCCTGCAAGGAATTCCAGTCCAGCAGGTTGACGGAAGTATAGTTGAGTGGCACCAGCGTGTTGTCATACCCGACGCTGTTGTTTCCGTTAAAGAACCCCCAGGGATCCTTTGCATAGAAAAAAGGCGGCGGCACAAAATCATCAACTGCATTGGAACCCGTATAATAATCAAAGATATAAGGCGGGGTATCCTCTTTGAGGTCCACCCCGATCTTCCTAACGGATTTCAGGCACAGCCGCGCCACACTTTTCTGGTAAGGGGTAGCAGGAGTGCCATACCGGTTGAGCACAAAGTAGGTCGTGTTCAGCTGGTATTCGGACACAAATCTCCCCTGGTACTGGATATCGACAGATGCCAGGGCCTGATCACCGTTCAAATCCACCCTCGACGTACCGGTATAATTAAAAGTGACCGTATGCCCATCCGGATAGGCAATGGAAGAAATGCCCGGTACGACGGTCATGGAATACCTATTGTCCACGATGATGTAATTATGCCATTGATTCCAGGATATATCGGCCCCGGCATAGTTATTTATATTACGGGAATAGGCATAGTTAAAAGTAACCTTCCGGTTGGTAAGGGGATCGTCGATCTCGCTGAGATACCAGCTGCTGATAACATAGGGGTTAACGACCACCTTATTATTATAGCCTACCTGGAATCCATTCTGATAATAGACTCCGTGGGATTTAAAAGTAGGCTGGGCAATAGGCGTCTGGAGATCCTGATCGCAAAACTCCTGACATAATACCCGGGTGAGGCTGTGCTGGGAAAATTTATAGATCATGCCATCGACATCCTGGATCGAAAAAGAAGTGATCGTCGTACGGATGCCCTGGCTCGTCATCGTCGGGTCCCGGATGAAAGTGATCTTCAGCTTTGTATCTCCAATTGATATACCATGATCGCCACCCGTCGTATCCAGAATGAACATGCCGGACTTACCGTTGAACTGAAAGGAAAAATGGTCCAGTTGCTTGTCCTCCCTTTCCAGATTGTGGGGGGCATACAATTGATTCTTGCTGCCGTAGATCGGGTATTTGATCAGCGAATTCGGACAGCCGTGTGCCGGATCGATCGTGTGGTATAAATAGCCCGCGGGGTACTTGACCAGGTCATTGTCCTGCTCGCCATTGGGATTGGAAGTGTGATACTCCGGCTGATCATCGGGCTCGCCCACCTGCATGCGGGCGATGACGCCACCTGCCACCATATTCCATCCCTGCCCTACATTGGTCGCCACATCGTTGACCTTTAAGCCATTGCCGGAGTTGTAGGACAAGGCCACCACAGACGTCAGCCGGCTCTTGTCATCCTGCCAGTTGAACATCGGGAGGGTGAATATAGCCGTACCATTCTGGAGGCTCACCTGGGCATAGCCTTTACAAAAATTCAAAAGAATCAGTAAGCTGGCGAGGGCAATTCTTTTCAATAACATAATAGGATCCTTTTCTATAGTTTATGGGTAAAAGTTTCGTTCAAAGCCGGACCTGTCGCAGTCCGGATAAGGGCATATACGGATCGTCAAAAGCCATAACCGACCCGGAATTTAAACGCGGGCGCCTTCGGGATCTGCTGATAACTCAGCGCATCCCAGAGGAACTGCACTTTCATGCTCTTAACCAATTTAGTCTTCATGGGTACAATGCGGCTGACCCCGAACAAGGCGCTGGGTTGCCAGTCCCGCAGGGGAGCGAAATGTGTCAGGGAGGTAACAGGCTGCTGATAATTGTATTCAAAGCCTCCGCTGGCGTATATGTTTTTCTTTATCAGGAAGTCGGCAAAGCTCCGGATGCTGGCTCCCTGGCCGGTGACATGGATATGGCTGATATCCTGGCCCCATCCAATTTTATAGCTGGCTCCAATTCCGACCCGGTTATGATCATCCAGCTTATACCCAAGTGACAGTCCCAGATCGCTGGTCGCCGGGAAGAAATTCGTGCTCTGCACAGTCTGCAGATTTGTACCCCATTCAAATCGTTTGAAAAAGGACCGCGTCTTCTGCATATTGGGTGTAAAGTCCGGCATGTCGACATCGCCCCCGGCAGGATTGCCCATGGACGTGATCTTATCCTGTAGCTGCCCCGCCTGGTCAGCCGCCGAGGAAACATTGCCCTGTACCAACGATTGTACATTCGGGCCCGAGACGCCTGATTGCCCCTGGAAAGCTGCCAGGACCTGGTCCCTGGAAGGCATGCCCTGCCCTACTGCCCCGGCCCCTGTTGCAGGCGGACCGCCAGGAAGATTGAACAGGCTCGCCAGCATTGAGTTCTTGCTCATAAAGCTGGTGAAGGCGGGTACTTTATTTAAATACTGAAGGGCCGTCTTCATCATTTTGTCCGGATCGTTCAACATATCCTTGTATAGCTGCACCTGCTGACTGTAATAGAATAGTTGTTGTTTATACCCGTTAAATGTATTGGTAATGCCCGCAGGAACCTGCGTATAATGGCTAAGGCATGTCTGAATCTGCTGCTTTCGCTGCTGGAGGAACTGGCTAAGCTGGTCGGCGTCCTGAAACTTCGCTTGCATCCCCTGCAATTTATCCAGGGAAGACTGGACATCGGCCGCCTGAACTTTTGAAGCATCCAGCAAGCCCGGATATTTCTTTAAAAAGGAAAGAGATGTTTGTAAGGAATCGACATTGGGAAGATAATCGCCGCTGGGAACACGCCGCCTGGCTGCCACGCCGGTATCGGATCTTAATTGCTGAAGCTTAGCCGCATATTGCTGCCGGATGTCGCCGGTAAAGAAGTTATTTGCTGCAGTGGTATCAATCCGGGATAATTTCTTTTTAAACCGCTCCTCCTGTTTACGCATCCTGGCCAGATATTTTTCCGTCTGATCCGTAAGCTGTTTGTCCAGATCGCTGGTCCTGTTATCTATCCTGCTTAAAAATTTCGAAGGAAAAGCAGCGATCTTACCGGTCGGGGAAACCGCATCGTCGTCCTGGCTAAAGGACACAAGAGGGATAAGGTATAATAATAGGATTATACCGGATAAGGCATTTTTCATGCGGTTAAGGTTGATAGGCTAAAGTAAAATGGATTGCTTAGAAAGGTAGGATCAGATATCTAAATCTATGGAAATTATTCAATACACACTCTATTATTCCCTATTAAATTATTCAACGAATTTAAAATACCGTAAATATACGCGGTCGGAATAGGATGTTTTAATGGTAACCGTTATCATACCAGTACAAATAAAATCTACAACTTATTGATTTAAAATCGTAACGCAGCATGTTAATAAACCCGCACCCTCTCCTGCGAGATCGTATGCGCACTGAAATAGCCCAATGCCCCATTGCTGATATTGGAAATGGGATTGGCCGGCGTGGCTGACTGAAAGCTGTTATTCCCCGTCACCGGGATCAGCGTATTGAAATAGTCAAAAACAGGCTTATCTATACAATACATTTTCAGCAGCATCGTATCTCCCCGCTGCAGGTAAGAGCTGTCATTGAAAAGAGGCTGCTGAATATACCTCCCATCGGAAAGCCGGTCTTCAAAAACAAAAACATTGGGGATCAGCCTGCCATTGCTATATTCCGTGAACTGATAATAATTTCCCAATCCCGGGGGATCCTGAAAATTCACTATCGCATTGATAGACTGCTTATTATTAAAATCCGTATTCCGGGAGAAAGTGATGGAGTCCATCGGCACCGGAACAGGCATGGTGGAGCTGGCCCGGTACTCCTTGCCTTCCGCAACCACCCGTAAATTATAAATATGGCCGGGTATTCCGCTATAGCTACGCGTTGTATAAGTCCCGGGAGCCGATTCGATCAGAGCAGTAGTGACTCCCGTAACGCTATCGGTGACCTGCACCGTTGCCCCGGTAACGGGTGGGAAGATATTATCGGCGCTAAAATTTACAGTCCTGGAGATCTTTACGGTACAAGGCTCGTTCCGGTTGATGACTTCCCCTTCGATGACGATCTGAGAAGGGGCATTATTCAGATCCAGCTGCACCACCTTTTTACAGGCCAGTCCGGCCAGCAGTACCAGCACGGGAAGAGCTGCCGCGAGCAACTTCCCCGGATCATTCCACCGCGAAAGAGCTCCTTCCCCTGGATCTTGTTTCGGTAACATGGGCTTAAAATTTAAAATTATAGGTCAC
The DNA here is from genome assembly GCA_015655015.1 of Chitinophagales bacterium. GTDB lineage: Bacteria > Bacteroidota > Bacteroidia > Chitinophagales > Chitinophagaceae > Puia. The sequence goes on from JAATFV010000160.1 coordinate 11,339, forward strand.
GGAAGGGATGAACCGGAACAGGGCATATTGCAGGGCCTGGGTCTTGCTCAGGTCATCGGGATCATTCTGAAATACAATGCTGTAGGCATTTTCTCTCCCGTACAGGTTGTAGACGGAAAAGGTCCAGCTGCTTTCAAACCGGCGTTTTTTCTTTCCCTGCAGCGTGGCCGCGACATCCATCCGATGGTAGGCCGGCATCCGGTAACCATTTCTTTCTGTATAATAGAAAGCCGTCTGGCCATACACCTGGTACTTTGCGCTGGGGAAGGTTACGGCATTACCGGTATAATAGATCCAGGTGGCGGAGAGGGTCCATTTCCTGCCCGCCTGATAGATCCCTACCAGGGAAATATCATGGGTCCTGTCCTGTTTGGCAGGATACCAGCTATTCCCATTGACCCCATCGATCTTCAGCTCGGTTCGGGAAAGGGTATAACTCACCCAGCCGGTAAATTTTCCCGCCTTCTTTTTAAAGAACAGCTCCCATCCATACGCACGGCCCCTCCCATACAGCAGCTGCGACTCCACATTCTCATTCGCTACCAGCTGCGCGCCGTTCTTATAATCGATCTGGTGCTGCATATTCTTGTAATACACCTCCGAAGAGAATTCGTATTGATTGTCCCTGAAATTCCGGTAATAACCCAGCGCTGCCTGGTCGGCTGTTTCCGGTTTCACATTATTACTGCTGGGTATCCACAGGTCCGTCGGGTTGGCTGATGTGGAATTGGACAGCAGGTGCAGCGACTGTATATTACGGGTATAGGATACTTTCACGGAGCTTTCGTCATTCACCTGGAAACTGGTAGAAATACGGGGCTCCGGGTTAAGGTAAGTCTTTACGAATTGCCCCGAACGATAGTGAGCCGTGTCGATCGTATTCCCCGCGGTGTCATAGGTATAAAAATCCCCGCCTCCCAATACCGAGAAAGCGGTCGCCCTTAACCCATAATTAAAATGGATCTTTTCCGCCGGCGACCATTCATGTGAAATATAAACGGCGCTCTCCAGGCTGCGTTTGCTCTGCAGTGTCAACGAATTATAGCTGGACGTATTGGACGCGGAGATAACACCCGGGGAGATCGTATGATGCGTAACGGTAAAGCCGAAGTTGATCTTACTGTCAGCATTTAGAAAATATTGTAAATCCTCCTTCAGATCGAGATCCCGGATCTTCGAAGTGATATTGATATCGTTGTTGGCGGAGTTGATCCGGATCTTATAGCTATAATTACTATAGATCAGGGAGGTGTTAGAAAAAAGGCGGCTGTTGTAGACATGGTTCCATCGGACGGTACCCGTGGCATTTCCATAATCGATGCCAAACGTCTTTCCGAAACCCAGGTTATCCCGACCGAAATAACCGGAGAGATATACCCGGTTCTTTTCATCGAACTTATAGTTGGCCTTCACGTTCAGGTCATAGAAATAAAGACTGTTATCGTTGACCGAGGAGTCCCGGGAAAGCTTGAGGAACAGGTCGGCATAGGTCCTCCTCGCGCTGATAGAAAAACTACCTTTGTCTTTCACAACCGGCCCTTCGGCATTGAGCCGGGAAGAAATAAGGCCGATGCCTCCTCCCACATGATAGTCCTTATTATTCCCATCATTCATTTTAATATCGATCACCGAAGAAAGACGGCCGCCGTATTCGGCAGGCATCCCTCCTTTATAAACGGTAATATCCTTAATGGCATCCGAATTAAAAGTGGAGAAAAATCCCAGGAGGTGGGAGGGGTTGTACACCGTGGCTTCATCGAGCAGGATCAGGTTCTGGTCGGCTCCCCCGCCCCGGACAAAAAAACCGCTGTTGCCATCCCCCGCAAATTGGATGCCTGGCAGCAGCTGGATCGTCTTCAGCACATCTTTTTCCCCGAACAGGACGGGAATATTCCGGATCTCCCGGGTCGTCAGCTTCTGAACGCCCATCAGGGGTTTGCTGACGTTTTCATTTCTTTTGATGGCAGGAACAAACACCTCTGTCAGCAGGGTAGTTTCGGCTCCCAGTTCGACAGGCAGCAGGATATTCTTATTCAATTCGACCCTGAGCGTATCGGATTCATATCCGGTGAAGCTTATGATTAAAGTGTAGTTGCCCGGCAGGGCGGTAATGGAATAAAACCCATAAGAATTACTGCTAATGCCCGAACGGGGCACCTCCAGTAAGCTGACAGTAGCGCCGATAAGGACTTCCCCGGTCTGCCTGTCGCGGATCGTGCCGTTGACGGAGTACTTTTGCTGGGCCTCACTGCGAAAGAACAGGAAAGAAAACAGACAAATGCAAAAGGACCTCCCCATCCACGACCTCCCCATCCACCGCCTCACCTCCCCCCGTTCTCTCCATCCACATGGGAGAACGCTGCCGCCTGCGGAGAAAATCGCGCAACCAGGGGGATGATGTGACATTGACAGGCTTATTATGTAAATAATTCGTCCAGTGACGGATCCGTATAATCGGCAATATAGCTGACTATGTTCGGATAATTACGAAATTCTTCTTTGGCATGCATGGTCGTCACCACCACGCAATTCATACCGGCATTCAGGGCAGCCTCCACCCCTTTGGGAGCATCTTCAAAAACGAGGCAGGACTCCGGGGCTGCGCCCAGCTGGGCGGCTGCTTTCAGGAAAACTTCCGGATGGGGCTTGCTGACGGCCACATCGTCGGCGCTGACGATCGTCTTAAAATAGTGCCGGATCGACAGGTTGTCCAGGATATAGTCGATATTAAAGGGGATGGCCGCCGAGCCGATGGCCATAAGGATCTTGTTCTTCTCAGCCTTTTCCAGGAAGGCAGGCAGGCCGGCTATCAATTCGAGATGGGGCCTGAACTCCTGCTGGTATCTTTTTTCTTTTTCCAGCGAGATGGCATCGGCCTGCGCTTTGGTAAAATGTCCCTTGCCGAATACCCGGTCCAGCAGCTCTTCATTTTTCCCATACATATGACTTCTCACTTCTTCCAGGGAGAGCCCTGCCTGCAGCTCCTCATTCAGGGTACGGAACCAGGCTTTAAGATGAAAGGGCATATCATTGATCATCGTTCCGTTGAGGTCGAAAATAAAAGCGTTTGGTTTAGCCATTTCGGAGGGTGATTTTTTTTGGCGAAGATAAGGAAACCAGCTTCCCACACCTTAAATTCGTGGATATGAAAAATTACAGGTGGGGTATCATCGGCCCCGGGAAGATTGCCGCTAAATTTGCCGTCGCGCTGCCCCTGGCAGGACGGGCCAGCCTGGGAGCCGTTGCATCCCGGGATGAGGACCGGGCAAAGGAGTTTGCCGGGAAATCCGGGGCAGCCCGTTATTATACCCGTTATGAAGAGCTGGCGGCCGATCCGGACATCGACGCTGTGTATATTGCTACCCCGCACGGATTTCATGCAGAACATGCCATTTTATGCCTGCAGCACGGAAAAGCCGTATTATGCGAAAAGCCGATGGCCCTTTCCGCCCGGCAGGTAGAGAAGATGATAGCAGCCGCCCGGGATAACAAGGCTTTTCTTATGGAGGCGATGTGGACCCGGTTCTTACCGGTCATTGAAAAGGTATTGGAGCTCATCCGCGACGGACGGCTGGGAACCGTAAAACAGGTAAGGGGCGATTTTGGATTTTATGCATCTTTCAATCCCGCCGGAAGACTCTACGATCTCCGGCTGGGGGGAGGATCCCTGCTGGATATCGGCATCTATCCCCTGTTCCTCTGCCTGCTGCTCCTGGGCGAGCCTGACTCCATCCACGCGGCAGGTCATCTCTCCCCTACAGGCTCCGATGAGACCTGCCAGGCTATTCTGTCTTACCGGGACGGCCGCTCCGCCCTGATCAGCTCCACCCTGGCTTGCCAGACAGCTATAACAGCCGAGATTAACGGAACGGAAGGGATGATCCAACTACCCACACCCTGGTATAAAAATGACAAACTTACCCTGGTTCGTCCCGGGGAAGAGCCTCAGCTCATTTCCGTAGAGCCTATGGTCAATGGCTTTGAATACCAGATCCGGGAAGTAACAGCTTGCCTGGATAAAGGATTGCTGGAAAGTCCCCTGCATTCTCATACGGACAGTCTGAGACTCAGCAGGACGATGGATGTCATCCGCGGGCAGCTGGGAGTGAAATATCCGGAGGAGTAAATATCCCGTCCTACAACGAATTCCTCAACGTCAGATAAAAAGGAACCTCCTCCTGCCGCCGGGCATTGTCCAGCACCATCTGCGCAGCCATCGCCCCCATCTGCTGAAAATCCGTCGAAACGGTAGTGATGCCATTGAGAATGATCTTTTTCAAGGGCGTATCATTGTAGGAAATAACACCCACCTGCCGGCCCAATTCCAGTTTCAGAGAGATGATCCGCTCGATCAGGACCACGAGGTCTTCCTCCATAAGATTGATATACACCTCTCCCTCATGAATAGGCTCTTCCGCAATATTGTTCACCACCTTGAAGGTGAAGGCATATTCCTGGCAGAAGCGGTTGACACCTTTCAGGATCGCCATCGGATAATAAGTATAAGCGGGAAAGATTACCTTGATCGTATTGTATTTGCTCAGAGGCTCCCTCGCTTTTTCCAGCGCGCTATAAATATCCTGCTCGAAGTTCTCATAGACAGCCGCATATTCTCCTTCGATGCCCGGTATCTTCTTATCCAGCAGGACCAGCTTTTCCCGGGGAATGGAATTGATGATCTCCGGGGCATACTCCTCCCCTTCCAGGAATTGCGGAATGATCACGTAATGGGAATAATCTTCCTTCCTGTCCGTCAACAGTTTCCGGAACAAGCCAAGATCATTGTTGTAGATATAAAAATCTACGACCACATACTCTCCCAATGCGGAAATAAAGGCGTCATAGATGATCTTCTTGTGGGCGCTCAGCTTATTGAATAGCAAAAATATCTTCAGCGTCTGCCTGAATTCGGCATTCTGTATAAAATAGCCCTTACCGGGCACGGAACCCAGCACCCCCATTTTTTTCAGGTATTTATATCCTTTTTCGGCAGTGTCCCGGGAGATATCCAGCTCAAAGCTCAGCTCATTGATGGAAGGCATCAGATCGTTCTTTTTGACCTTCCCCATCTCGATCGCTTTTAAGATCGAATTAGTCAGCTGCAGGTATTTAGGCGTGGCGGCAAACTCATCCACGCGGATCCAGTCGAATATATTGTGGTGCTTCATTTTGCACGTGCGTTTTATTTTGAATTTTATATTTTGAATTCCCCTCTTCGCACATAATGTCAATATCAACCCTTCAAAATATTGCTAAATTCTTACTATCCTGCTCAAAATAACAATAAGTTCCCTGTTCCAATCCAAAATTAAAAATATAAAATTCAAATGCTAAAAATTGAAGTTGCTGCTGACACGCAGCCCGATATCGGAGATGTTCGGATTTTGCAGATAGGTAAATCTCTTTACCAGGTCCAGCCTGATGATGGAGAAAATATTATAGATGCCGACGCTCGCTTCCACATAAGGCTGACGGCCCAGTGCATACGTAGACGTAACCCCCTCGGTCAAAGGAAATTTCATCTGAGCGGGATTAAAGGACGGATTATTCTCATCCCGGAGTCCTCCGTATAACACCTTGGCGCCAATTACTTCTCTCAGCCGCAACCGCTTCAGGCCGGGCACCTTGTTAAAAAAGAACCCGTTGAAGAAATGGTCGATATTGATCCCCGCATAATGATCGCTTACAAATTCCCCGATATTCATCAGGTTATAGGAGTTCTGTGTATAAAAGTAAGATTGATTGGCAGGGTGAACGATCAGCAGGGGGAAGGGCAGGTTGCCGGCCAGCCACCCCGCATCCAGGGTAATATCGGAAAAGCCAAAGGGAGCCAGGTAACATCGTTTGTAGATATTCAGGTGGAAAGCGTCGTAACCGTATTGCCCGCCGGCCAGACCGGGAATCCCCCTGGCATATTGCAAAGTGGCAATAGGGTATTTATTGGTCATGTCTGAACGGCCGATCTTGCCCTGAAAGAATTGTTCGTGAGGGGCCCAGCGTAAAGTGATAGAGGCTTCCGAGGTACTGATCTTCCGGACGGTATCGAATTGATCCGGGATAGGTTCAAACCGGTAGCTAAGAGAACCCGTAGGACGTTGCTGCCAGTATTTGGCTCCCAACGTATACGAAAAATGACTGGCAAACTCATGAATATAGGTCAGCCTCAGGATATCATTGTACAGCCATTTCGAATTATCCCCCCGGCTGAAAGAGGAAAAAAAGTTACCGCTCTGCGCAAATACGTTCTCCTGCCCCAGGCTCCTGGTATCGTGCAGATAGCTCACCTGGACATAATGCAGGGGGAAGGTATAGATCGACTTGTTGTTCAGCGCATAGCTGGCGCTGCCGAAATACTTCCAGCGATTGTCCTTGGTTCCGTAAGCCACATAGGATTCGCCATAATACCGGGTGCTCAATTTGGTGTTGGTTCGGGCTCCCAGCCGCAGACGCGTACCTTCAATGGGATTAAAGGTATAAAAGGTGCCGATAGGCCCCACATCCATCTTACCGGCTGACTTATATCCCGCCGTGAATGCCGTGGTATAGTCCATCAATCTATGATAGGAACGCATTTTCAGCAGGCGCGCTGTATTCGTGTATGTTTTTGTCTCCGAAACGGTGAGCGGGATCGGACGGCCTTCATTCCAGAAACTGTCCGGCTGACTCGAGGCTTGCGGCAGGCTGTCTACTGCCGGCCCCTCAAAAGCAATAGCCGAGAGCGGAAGCTCACTGAAATGACTGACGGTGACAGTTCGTTCCCCGAACAGACCGGGACTTCTCGGCAAAGGGCTGAACCGGGCTACTACATGCGAGTTAGCGAGGTAATAATGGTCCCCGGGCCCCTTTTCAAATTCCAGGTTGACCTTGAAATCCCGCACATAATTCAGGTTGATATGCTGGCTTACCCCCAGTTCCGCTCTTTTCACAGCATAATTCCCATCCAGGGTGATGTATAAGGTGCCCCGGAACAACAGGTCCTCGGGATTCCGGGGAGTAAAATACAGCTGCACCAGCTTCTCGCCGTCTTCCTCGATCGTGTCCCGGATGAAGTACATATAGAACGTTGGGGAAAGATCCGCTATCGGACTTATGAACTGCATGGTAAAAGCCGTGATCGTATTATCATAGATAGCGATATCCTCATACAACCGGTTGAGAGCCATGCTGATGCCCTTCATATCGATATATTCCCCGAAGTCCACGCCTTTCCGCCCCAGAATGATCTTTTTGCTGGATTGCGGGTGTTTGCGGTAATATTTTTGGGCCGCCACTTCTTCGATATAGACCGGGGTGAGCGTCTTTCCCGGCACCAGGACCGAATCCTGGTTTTCAAACATAAAATGAAATTGCTTCAGCAGCTTATTGTCCACGATCAGGCGGGGCGGCTTGTCCAGCAATAACCGGATCTTTTCATATTGCTGGTAAGACGTATAGGGGGGAGACCCGGGACCATTCTTTGATTTATTGGCTATTACTTTGCGGATCAACTCGACGGCAGGGTTGTTCTTATTCCGGTATTTGCCTCTTTTCCCCTTAATGACCACATCCTGGAGGGTGGTATATGACTTTGAAAGCAGCACTTTCATTCCGTTCTCTGAAATAGGAGCGGATGCCGCTTTATACCCGGCAGAAGTGAACAGCAGCCTCTTTATCGTCTTGTCTATGCCGATCCTGAATTTACCTTCTCCGTCGGTTAGGACAGCCCGGGAACCATTTTTCACGCTGACGGTAACATTCTGTAAAGGAGTGCGGGAAAGCGAATCCATTACGGTACCTGTGATGATGATGGTCTGCCCGATACCGATCTTACCCAGCAAAACGGCAATCAGTAATATCGTAATGCGTTTTAGAATAGGGATAGGTCTACTTATTATTATAGATTATAGATCAACATATTAGAAAATAGGCCGAAAAGGCCCTAATGCCTTAAAAATAAGCAGTTTTCACCAAAGAAAATAATCGGCTCCCGGGATCCGGAACAGAAGAAATCCCCCGGAATTAATGAAAATCTTCAAAAAATATATTTGGAACGTTCATTCCGATTCCATTACCTTTACGGAACAATCATTCCAAATATAAAAAATGAGCAGATTTACGAACAAGATCGCCGTTGTCACAGGTGGCAACAGCGGAATAGGATATGCGACAGCCAGGGCGTTTGTCGAAGAAGGCGCTAAAGTCGTCATCACCGGCCGTAATAAAGAAGCCGTTAAAAAGGCTGCAGCGGAAATCAAGGCAGTGGGCATCACCTCAGACCAGGGCAGCCTGGATGATATCGATCAGCTGGTGGCAGAAGTCAAATCTCTTTATGGCAAGGTAGATGCCTTGTTTATAAATGCCGGGGTGGGAGCATTCGTTCCCTTTGACGCGGTAACAGAGGACCAGTTTGATAACATGATGGACATCAACTTCAAAGGAGCTTTTTTTACCCTGCAAAAATTCCTGCCATTACTGAATGAAGGAGCATCCGTCACCTTTTTATCTTCCGTCAATGCTTACACCGGTATGCCCAATACCAGCGTATATGGTCCCAGCAAGGCAGCCATGAACTCATTGACCCGCACGCTGGCCTATGAGCTCGCTCCCCGGAAGATCAGGGTGAATGTCGTTTGCCCGGGCCCCATCAAAACCAGTATTTTTGGTAAGTTAGGACTCTCCGAAGAAGGTTTGCAGCAGCTCACCGGCGCCATGGAGCAAAGAGTCCCCCTGAAGAGGATCGGCACTGCAGAAGAAGTGGCCAAGCTGGTAACCTTCCTTTCTTCCGACGATGCAGCATTCATCACAGGCAGCGAATATGTCATCGATGGAGGGGTCAACCTCAACCCGATATTCAGTTAATTTTTTTGTAATATTTTGGAACGAAAGTTCCATAATCGTAACTTTGCTGTGCAAGCCACCCCGGTTTGTACAGCTTTTTTTATGGCAAGAACAAAAGACTTTAATGAAGAGGAAGTGCTGGAAAAAGCGTTGCATATTTTCTGGCAGAAAGGCTATAACGGGACCTCCATGCAGGAATTGGTGGATGGTCTTGGTATCAGCAGGTCCAGTATGTACGATACCTACACGGATAAATATACCTTATTCATAAAGGCCCTGGAAAGATATTCAAAAAATGGATTTCAGGAATTGAAGCAAAAGATCGACCAGGCCCCCTCTTCCAAAGCTGCCATAAAGAACATCTTCCAGATGATCGTCGATGAATCCCTGTTCGATAAAGATCACCATGGTTGTTTTGCTGTAAATGCCTGTACTGAAAAAGCTCCGGATGATAAGATCATTACCAGGATCTTTAATGAGAACCTGCAGACGGCAGAAGAATTCTTTTACGAGGTTGTCACAAAAGGGCAGGAATCCGGAGAGATCGCCAATCGCACGGATGCCAGAGCCCTGGCAAGATTCCTTATCAACAACATCAGCGGCATTCGCGTTGCAGCTAAGGCAGGCGTTGATAAAAAAGTGTATGACGATATAGTGAACGTGGCGCTGTCGGTGTTGGAGTAAGCCATAGGCCCTGCTAAAAAACAATTTTTATATTTTAAAGAAAATAGTATTTTTACAATATCGGCGGCTGAGTTAATAGCTCCCCAACGACAAAGACTTGAGAAGGGCTTCACGTGTAGCCCTTTTCGCTTTTAAGAATATTATAGATTTGTTTGCTCCATATTAGACTCTTAGGCAAAACGTAGAATTTGTTTTTATAAACCAGGAAAATTTCTTTTATCAAGTTATTTTTGCCAGTGCCACCGCGTAATCCATCTATCAAATCGTTAGCATATATATCTGATTTAATATCTATTACCACTCTGGAAGCCTGCTCCGCCCCCTCCTTAATACGATAGGCTATTGTAAGGGGATTCTTACTTGATATGCATTTAAGATCTGCTTCCAGGATAACCGTATCTCTCAGAAGGTAAATATCGAATTTTTTCTTTCCTCTTTGGAACATTCCATTTGGAGCAAATAACACATCATAATTCATTTGAGCCAGGCAAATAGCTGTGCGTCTTTCATGCTCATGTTCAATAAATTCAGATTCGGACAGGACCCGTCTTCCTGTCTTTTTATCTTTATAATGCTCAACCCAATTTCCAGCTAAAAGTTTTTGTATTTCATTCTTCCGTATCCTGCTATTGACAGCATCTCTGCAAGCTTTAATCGCTATTAAAAAAAGACTAATGTTTATGAGTAATCGTACAGAATCCTTTACAGGCTCAAATCCCAATTCAACGGTGCTCTCTTCACTTGATTGATCTGATGACAATTCCTTTTCCACAAACTAAATATTTTAGCAAAAATACGATTCGTAATATTGCCAGAAAATATTTTTTATGCATTTAAAAGAACTTTATAAAAATAGCAATGTCTTATGTTTGCACTATACAGTTCCCGGAAAACCCTGATCATTTTATCTTCCGGGTTTTCTTTTTTAGCTCAATAAAATCCCGCATCCGACATCCCCTCATCCAACAAAAAAACGATCATACTGCGAGGGCCATGTGCACCGAGGACCAGCGATTGCTCGATATCGGCCGTCTTCGAAGGACCAGCAATGAAAGTCGCAAAACCATACGTCATTCCGGCAGTCTCAGCAGCAGCAATGCGCTCATAGGCTTCATGCATATTGGCGACAATATCTTTTTTCCGTATGACCAGCGCCAGATGCTGTGTAATAAAAGGCAACGCCCTTTCGATCATAAGATCTTCCGTGATCCAGCAAGCCCCATTCTCCGCCACTCCGAAATGAGCGCGTAAGACGGCGAGGTCGATATCTTGCAGCGTATGCGGATCATCGTAATGAACACCCGTCTCCGCCAGGGAAGCTAATTCCGGACAGCCCGAGACAATACGCCGGGCATCATGGTGCTGCTCCCGTAGAATACTAACGATCCGGTCAAAACCGGAGACCGTATAGGCGCTGCCGCCGATAGCCTCCAGCACACTGACAAACTTTGCCGCCAGCTGTTCAACGCCAGCCGGCTTATCGTCGCCAGCCATCTTATTGTCCCTGGCCGTCGTATCAGCAGCCGTCGTAGCAGAAGAACCCTCCGCCCCCACCCGCGCGGACGTCCCCACAGACGAAGTAACCAACGCCCCCGGCACCGGAGGCAGCTCCCGAAATTCAGGCTGATTTTCTTTTACGGCTCCCAGTATCTTATCCCTGCTGCTCATATCATTTCTTATTTTTTTTATACCATTCCCCGAAAGAATTTGCAGGCGCCTCGGGCATCTCCCGTTGTTTGTACCATGGATTCAGACTGTTCTTGACGACAAAAGGAACATTCGCCATGAACCAGCGGCCGGCTTTTCCTGCCGTATGATAAATGGCAGGACTCGACAACACCCAGGTCATAGTCTGCATCGCCGCCTTCTTGGCAATAGGCGCATTTCCTGCCTGTACGATCACCTGCCTCCATTTATAGAGCTGCTCGTGGATGTCGATCTTCACCGGGCATACATTGGAACAGGAGCCGCATAAGGTGCTGGCGAAGGGAAGATCGGCATATTTCTTCATATCCAGGTTGGGCGCCAGGATGGATCCGATCGGCCCTGCCACCGCCGTATGATAGCTGTGACCGCCGCTCCTGCGATAAACAGGACAGGTGTTGAAACAGGCAGCACAGCGGATGCATTTCAGGGAGCTTCGGAAATCTTTCCGGCCCAGGTGTAAACTCCTGCCATTGTCCACTAATACGATATGCATTTCCTGCCCGGGACGCGGTTTCTTAAAATGACTGGAATACGTGGTAATAGGCTGCCCCGTCGCGCTCCTTGTCAGCAGCCGGAGAAAAACGCCTAAATGCGCCCGTTGGGGAATGAGCTTTTCAATGCCCATACTGGCAATGTGCACCTCCGCCAGATGAGCACCCATGTCGGCATTCCCTTCATTCGTGCATACGACAAATTCACCCGTCTCCGCCACAGCGAAGTTGACGCCGGTAAGCGCCACTTTCCGCGTGAGAAATTTCTCCCGCAGATCCAGCCTGGCGGCATGAGTAAGGAACTCCGGATCGGCATTCCCCGCCGGCGTGCCCATATGCTCATGAAAGATCTCGCCGATCTCTTCTTTCTTCTTATGAATACACGGCAGCACGATATGGCTGGGCGGCTCTCCCGCCAGCTGCACCACACGTTCGCCCAGATCGGTGTCCACTACTTCGACCCCCTGCTCTTTCAGGTATTCGTTGAGATGACATTCTTCGGTCAGCATGGACTTGCTCTTCACCATCTGAGTCACCTTCTGCTGCCGCAGTATCGAATAAATAATTTCGTTGTGCTCTCTGGCATCCGCCGCCCAATGCACTTTAACGCCATTACGGATGGCCTGCTCTTCGAACTGCAGCAGATATTCCCGGAGCCGGGACAGGACATTCTCTTTTATACCGGAAGCAGTATCCCGCAGCAGCTCCCATTCAGGCACCGAATTAGCCATCTTGTCCCTCTTCTGCCGTATCCACCAAAGGGTCTTATCATGCCAGTCCACCCTGGCCTCATCCTTATTGAATTCGCCGGCTAGTTCGGCGTGGTCCTTTGTGTTTTCTTTCATCTGTCCTTATTTTTTCACCACTTCATCTATTTGTATGACTCTTTTCAGTTCGTATCCATCTTCATCATCCCTCGCCATTCAATATTTCTGCAATATGTTTCACCCGGGTCTTGCTTTTCTGCCTTTTCAGGATCCCATCCAGGTGCATCAGGCAGCTCATATCGGCGCTGGTGATGTATTCCGCCCCATGGTGCAAGTGATCGGCCACCCGATCTTTCCCCATCTTGACCGATATAGCCTCTTCCGCCACACAAAAAGTACCGCCAAAACCACAACATTCATCCTTGCGGTCCAGCTCTACCAGCTCGATCCCCTGCACCATCTTCAGAAGGTGCTCCGGCTTGGAGAAAGGAGGCGCTACCAGCTCGGACATCTGGGATAATTTCAACCCTCTCTGACCATGGCAGCTCTGATGAACGCCCACTTTATGGGAAAATTTCGCGTCGATATTTTCTACCTTCAGAACATCTGTCAGGAACTCCACCAGCTCATATATTTTCCTCCGGATGGGAATAGCAGGATCGGAGGAAACCGCAGCCGGTGATCCATGCCCCCCCTGTTCGTGTGAATCCTCCGTATGTAAATGTTCTTTAATATGCAGCACGCAGCTCCCCGAAGGACAAACAATATAATCGAACTCCTGGAAATTTTTAACGAACAATTCATTGCTCCCCTTCGTGAGATGCTCAAACCCTGAATTAGCCATTGGCTGGCCACAACAGGTCTGGCCGGCGGGATAGACGACCTCGCAGCCGTATTTTTCCAATAATTGTAAGGTAGCGATACCCACCTGTGGATAAAACTGGTCGACATAACAGGGAATGAACAGGCCTACTCTCATAAATATTAAATATAACTTAACGCAGTAAAAAAATAGCTTAAAGCTGCAAGCTATTTATAATATTTCAATTCAATGATGTCTCCCGGCAGAGATCGGGTATTCCAGTGAGAATGGATAGCCAGAGCGGCGCCCATGGCAGTCGCCTGGGGAATGGAAGCGGCATATACCTCGATATGCGGCACGGCGGCAGCCAGCAGGTGCATATACACCTGGTTCCTTCCGAACCCGCCATCCACGAAGATCCTTTTCACCTCGGTCCCCTCTAAGACCAGCTGCGTGCTGGCGATCTGCTGTTCCATGATGTCCATAAGCAGGCGATGATAAGCCTGCTCATAACTATCGAAGGCCTCCAGGGACCTTTGTGAGAATACAGAGGCAGTCACCAGCCCGTCAGAAACCAAAATTCCCTCATCCTGTAAGCGTAAAAAGGACACGATATCCGGGTCGAATGAAATAGTCGCAGCATAACCGGCAGCCTTATGAAAATGGGCAGCCAGCCGCTTAACCTGCTGTTCATGCTCGTAACCGGCAAAAAGGCGGGAAGCTTTTACCGGCCGGCCCAGGTAGCTCATGTAACACAAACAGTCTTTTTGCAGCTCCGCCACCGTCAGCGGGGACTTATTAAAAGGATTCATGCTGATACACCAGGTTCCGGTGGAGATGAGGACGAACGGTTCCTGGAAACTCTCCAGGTATGGGATCATGGCGGCAGAACTATCGTGCAGGCCAATGCCAACCGGCAGATCGCCCACCGGCACCACGCTGAACGAAGGCAGTACAGGCGCCAGCTTATCCATTATCCCCTCCCGGTACACCCATTCATGATAATGGTTCTGGGCAAAATTCCAGAGATTGGTATGACAGCCGATGCTCGTGATATCCGAACAGGCCTTCCCCGTCAACAGGAAGCTCAGGTATTGCGGCAGGTGCAAAGAATACCGGATCCTCCCGAACAATTCCGGCTGCTCCTCCTTTATCCGGTAAAGCTGCATCCCCGAATTCAGGCTGCCCAGCACCGGAGAGGCTGTCAGCATAGAGAAAGTCACCTCCCCGCCATAACTCTCATAGAACTTCGCTTTCAGCTCAGCCGGATAAGGCTTAAGATAACTATACAGGGGAGCTATCGGGACCTCCTCCGCCCCGATATGAACGAAACTGGCCCCATAAGCCGAAAAATTGACCGCCCGGATATCAAAATCAGTCAACCGGAGCAATTCCTGAAAAGAAGACAATACCCAATCGGTCAGCTTATCCAGGTCTTCGCAGGCTTCCCCTTCATCATCCTTCGCCTCGGGGAAAGAAACCGTCTGTTCCCATACGATCTTATAATGTTCGTCGAAAAGGAAGAGCTTTTTATTCGTCTTCCCGGTATCGAATATGGCTATAACAGGGGTAGCAGACATAATTGACAATTGAAATCGTTAATCTCATTTCCAGGCAATCCGATAGTCATGCCTGGCTGTACGTACGTATCGGAACGCCGACGCAGGGCCTATACCCGGTCAGGCCAACGCAGGGCCTACAACCCGGTAGCTACTGTTTTAGCCCCTCTTTCCTTGATCAGATGGCTCCGCACCTTCTCGCTCCGGTACAACGCCAGGGGATCCAGCGCCCCGCCGGCCCGCAAACGGGCTTCCGCCGCCAGCGCCCGCAGGTCGCTCCGGAAACTAAACTGCAGGACTTCCTGCGCAGCCACCGTGTCATTGGACAGCTGCGCCTCCGTCAGCTTCTTCCTGTCTACGATCAGGGCCTGCGCATAGGTCAGCATGATGGCTTCCACCGACTGGAGCAGATCCTCCAGGGGATCTTTCACATTGTGGGAAGCGTCGATCATCCAGCCCAGGTCTTTGGTATGATCCATACCACGGGCATCCATCCCTTCCACCAGCTCATTAAAGATAAGGAATAGCTGGTAAGGCTTGATGCTCCCTACAGTGAGATCGTCATCCCCATATTTGGAATCATTGAAATGAAAACCTCCCAGCTTCCCTTCCATCAATAACAAAGCAACGATCTGCTCGATATTCGCATTGGGCAAATGATGGCCCAGGTCTACGAGCGTATAGGCTTTGGGCCCCAGCTTGGACGTATAGAGCAGGGATTGTCCCCAATCTCCCACCGTGGTGGAATAAAAGTTGGGTTCGAAGGCTTTGTATTCGACGAATATTTTCCAGTCGGCAGGAAGAGCGGCATAGATCTCCTGCAGGCCCTCCAGCGTGTTCTGAAATGCCTTGCGGAAATTCAGCTGTCCCGGGAAACAGGAACCATCGGACAGCCACACCGTTAGGGAATCTGACCCCAGCTCCACCCCATGACGGATCACTTCGATATTATGGTCGATCGCCTGTTGACGGGTCGCTTTGCTGACATGCTGCAGCGAACCGAATTTATAGCTATGAACCTGGCCTGGCTGGTCCTGGAAGGTATTGGAGTTCATCGCGTCGAAACGGAGGCCATGCTGGGCAGCCAGTGTTTTGATAGCAGCGGCATTCTTTGGAATATCCCAGGGAATATGCAGCGAAATAGCCCCGCTGGAACGATTGAGGGCATGTAACAAACCGATATCTTCTATTTTTTCTTCCAGGTTGCGGGGCTCACCGCCACCGGAGAAACGCCCAAAACGTGTACCGCCCGTACCCAGCGCCCAGCTGGGAATGGCTACCTGGAAGTCAGCCAGTTTTTTGACAACGTTTTCAACGTCCGGAATACCGGCGGCGATAAAGTCAAACCGACGACGATGTTCTTTGAGCAAAGACTGATTATGCTGTTCGAGTATGTGCTTTTCTATTCGCATGTCTTTTAATTTTAAAGGTCCCGGCCAGGAGACCGGTTTACGGCCATTATACCGGCCGGTTAAGGCATATAAAAAACTTCTTTCAACGGACGGGTCACCGGAGAATTATCCGGATGAGAATCCATGATGTCCTTCATCTGATCCCACCATTTCTGCATGACCGGATGACCGGGAAGCTGACCGCGCCGGTCCGGCTCCTCCACCACCATGTACGCAAATAACAGCAAGGTCTCTTCATCTAAAAATATCGAATATTCCGCAATACCAGCCTCCTTCAGCAGGGCTTGCAGTTCCGGCCAGATCGTCGCATGACGACGCCGGTATTCGGCTTCATACCCGGGGAAGAGCTTCATGGTAAAAGCGATTCTTGCCATATTGAGATCCTTTACTATTAATGAAGATCTTTTACAATTAATGCCCCTTCACATCCCCCTTTAGGAAGGAAGGAGATCGGGGATTATCTCACAAATGCCATCGCCACTCCTCCGTCCACATTCAGCACATTCCCCGTCGACTTATTCAGCAGACCGCCGGTGAGGGCAAAACACGCATTAGCGATGTCTTCCGGTAAAATGATCTCATTCAGCAAAGTCCTCTTCGCATAATAAGCCGGCAGTTCCTCTACCTTGACGCCATATGCTTTGGCGCGGCCTTCCGCCCAGGCTCCTGCCCAGATCTTACTATCCGAGATGACGGCATCGGGATTCACCACATTCACCCGGATCCTGTCGGCGCCCAGCTCCGCCGCATTCAGCCGGCTGAGATGAAGCTGCGCCGCTTTCGCCGATCCGTAACCCGCATTATTCGGGCCCGATACCAATGCATTCTTGCTGACGATATTGATGACATCTCCGCCGATGGCTTGTTTACGCATGATCTCCACACCAGCCTGCGTCACCAGGAACTGCCCTTTCACCAGGACATCATATAACAGGTCCCAGTCTTTTTCCGTATGGTCTTCGATAGGCTTCGAAATGGACAGGCCGGCACAATTCACTACAATATCGACGCCTCCGAATGCCAGTGCGGCAGCCTGGTAAGTGTTGCGGATCGTAGCCGCATCCGTCACATCCAGGAGCTCCGCGACAAAACCATCCTTGCCGTATGTCTTCTGAAATTCTTCTTTCGCCGAGGCCAGGCGGGAGGCATCATTGTCATTAATGACGACACAGGCGCCTTCATCCGCGAACTTTTTGGCGATCGCTTTACCGATGCCTCCTGCGCTGCCCGTCACCAGGGCGATCCTCCCGGACAAAGCCTTCGGCTTAGGCATCCGCTGCAGCTTCGCCTCTTCCAGCAACCAGTATTCGATATTGAACGCTTCCTGCCGGGGCAGTGAAGTATAGGAAGAGATGGCCTCCGACCCTTTCATCACATTGATGGCATTGATATAGAATTCTGCCGCTACCCTGGCTGTCTGCTTGTCCTTCGAAAAAGTGAACATCCCTATTCCCGGATATAAGATCACGACAGGATTAGGGTCCCGCATGGCGGGGCTGTTGGGATGTTTGCAGGATTCATAATACTGCGCATACATTGCCCGGTAGCTTTCGAACTGCGGCGCCAGCTTTTCTTTTAGCTTTTTAACATCGCCCAGGTCTTCCGCCGTAGCAAGATCCAATACCAGCGGACTGATCTTGGTACGAAGAAAATGGTCCGGGCAGCTGGTTCCCATCGGGGCCAGACGGGCCAGATCATGAGAATCGATGAATTCCAATACGCGGTCATCATCCGTAAAATGGCCTAACATCTTCGCCTTCGAAGAGCAAAAACCTCTCAGAACGGGAGCCAGCGCGGCAGCCCTCGTCAACCGTTCTTCTTTCGGTAACGCCTGTAACTTTGTCCCACCAAATACAGGACCTTTTTTACCGGTATGATCTTCCAGGTATTGTGCGCAGATCTCGATCACTTCGAGCGTGTTGATATAACTTTCGTAGGCGGTGTCACCCCAGGTAAAAAGCCCATGAGACCCCAGCATGATCCCCCGGATCCCGGGATTTTCATCCAGGTTTTGCTTTAATTTAAGGCCCAGGTCAAAGCCGGGACGCTGCCATTCCACCCACCCGATCTTACCGCCAAAGAGCTCCTGGGTGATCTTTTTCCCGTCCTTAGCGGCCGCAATGGCGATCGCTGCGTCAGGATGCAGGTGATCGATATGCGCAAAGGGAAGAAAGCCGTGCAAAGGAGTATCGATAGAAGGCGCTTTAGAGCTCAGATCATAAATACAGTGATTGAACAGCTCCACCATCTCATCTTCGTGCTCTATTCCCCGGTAGACATTCTTCAGGCTGAGCAGGCGATCGGTATACAAGGCTGCCAGGCCGCTGCGTTTCAGCGTGCCCAGGTCACCGCCCGATCCCTTTACCCACATGATCTCCGTCTGCTTGCCGGTGAGCGGGTCTTTAGCCATGGCCTTACAGGAAGTATTGCCGCCGCCATAATTCGTGAGACGGAGGTCAGCCCCCAGCAGGTTGGAC
Source organism: Chitinophagales bacterium (assembly GCA_015655015.1). Classification (GTDB taxonomy): domain Bacteria; phylum Bacteroidota; class Bacteroidia; order Chitinophagales; family Chitinophagaceae; genus Puia. Next base: position 29,995 of record JAATFV010000160.1, read on the forward strand.
CGGTAGATTAATAAGGCCACTTCATCGCCGGCCAATGCGGCCGCTGCCTTTTCATCCCATAAATAGCTTACGTGCTTGAATTTCGTTGTTGTAACAGACATATGCTTTGCTTTAAATTCATTTTAATGAATTACCATACCCTACCAGCAATACCGACAGGAAAATGGTAATAATCCCCAGCGTAATGGTGATCCTTGTTTTGCTGCTCACCCCCTTCCATTCCTTCAGGGCCACACCCCATAAATTAGCGACGAGGATGATGAAGGCCATATGCAGGATCCAGGAGCTGGCGCCATTGCCCAGCCTGCTCTCGCCCATTCCATAAAAGAAGAATTGCAGGAACCAGATCGTGCCGGCCAGCGCCGCAAAAAAATAGTTGCGGGTCAGCGGGGTCTTCTTATTCGTATAATCGCCAAAGGTCCGGTTGCGTGTATTCAGGAGCATGCACCAGATAAAGTTGGTCGTGAGCCCCCCCCATAACAATACGACATACGTAACATTGTTCTGGTAGAGAAATTCCGTCGCAGCCTGCGGGTGCGCTTGCTTCCAGAACTGATTGGCCACTTCCGCCATGGGCGTTCCGGCTTCTATTCCGTAGTTAAAACAGGCGCTGAGAATACCCGAAATTGTACATACGACCAGCCCTTTCACCAGGTTGAATTCCTTGATGCTCTCTTTTTTCTTTTCTTCCGGCAGCTCCTTTTCTTTCAGGACCCCTGCCCTCCCACAGATATAGATGCCCAGCAGGCAGAGCACCACACCGGCTAATGCGACACGTCCCCAGGAAGTGGTAAGCAATTCATGAAAGGTCGTTTTACCCGGCGTAGGAACAATATTGTAATAGATAGAAGGCACCAGGGCCCCAAAAGCGGAAGTAAAACCCAGGAGCACGGAGTTGCCCAGCGACATACCCAGGTAACGCATCCCCAGCCCATACATCAGGCCGCCGATGCCCCAGAGGATACCCCAGAAATAGGTCCACCAGAAAGTTGATGCGGTAGCCCCGGAAATGATCTCCGTAAAATGAGGTACGGTAATATAAGCAGCCAGAGGTGGAATGATCAGCCAGGAGAACAGACCGCCGACGATCCAGTAACTTTCCCAGGCCCAGTCCCTCACCTTTTTAAACGGGATATAAAAGCTGCCGGAAGCGAAACCGCCGATAAAATGAAAGATGATACCAAATATTACTTGCATGGGCTAGAGATTTTCAATATGGCTGCAAAATACCTGTTGTACAGGGAGCCAAATTTAAATCGGAAAGCCCATTGAGCCGTCATGCACTGTCATGGTGAAGGGAAATCGCATTACACGGCTAATTCTGCCGTCAGTGAAGGCAAAATTACAATTCTCACAATCTATGCCGGGGAATAATGGACAATGAACGCAATTGCGCAGTCACCAACTGCGCAAATACGAATTATCCGTAGGCTGTCCACAAAAAAATGGCCAGTCGGTAACTGGCCAATTGGAACCTAAAGTAAAAAACCTTCTTTTTTCATCTTATCATACACCGCCTTGCTCACATCTTTAAATAATTCGCCCCGGCCCGGGGGATTGATCGTACTTGTATTCCCGCTCCATATCAGCTTATCACGCTTCAGTGAATATACGTTCACTTCAACATTATAGACCTTGTCCGTCGTATAATACCCCGGATCATAAAACCCTGACCAGGAATACCCCCAGTAACCTCTCCATCTTCCATAATATACCGGATAATTTCCCGGAACATAACGGGTGTCCTTGTCCACATTTAACAGCCGCATCACCACAATGCCATCATATCCCTCGCTTTTCAGCTTCCCGTTATAAAACTCTTCATTCTCTTTAAGCTCCCCCTCTCCTAATTGCTTGTACGACTGCACCGCTTTGCCGGGAAACATAGCGGCCATATCATCCTCGACCTGTCTCCTCACCGCCTGGTTTTTCAATAATGCCGCAACGACAAATTTGTGTATTTCGGCCGTATTCACCGTTACATCAGGATCCCGCCAGCTATTAACGATTTTCGTGCCCGGGCTGCAGGCGGCCAGTAAAATTACCAACAAGGCAATGGAAATTTGCTTTTTCATAACTGTAGATGAGTTAATTAATGACTAAGAATTGTTTATTGAATTTTCACAGCCTGCCTCGCCAGCAGTTTCCACTCCCCCTTTTGCTTTTGCCATACCAGCAGGATAGCCAGCTTCACCGTACCCGGCTTACCCCCATCATTGGTAGCCGCCGAGAAATGATGCCGGACAATGGCGGTTTTACCCACCACTTTGACCGTTTGTTCAGTCAATTCAATACTGACGAAATCCGATTTCCCGCTGATCAGCGCTTCCTCGAACGCCGCCTTATCCTGGATCATCCCAGTGGAATGTCCATAGCTAAGGTCGTCGGCAGCCAGTTTGTCCAGGGTTGATTTATCCGGGTCGATCATGGCTTTACGAAGAGATTCCACAGACTGTGTGACAGCTGCTTCATCTTTGGTCTGGGCGATAGCCTGACCGCTGAACAGTGGAACCAGCATCATGGTGTAAATAATTGTTTTTAGCATACAAGTGTAATTATATTGTATTTGGATACGCAATCGTCTTCAGCCCGCAAGAATTTACGCAATACCCAGATCCTTCTGGATCTGTTCCAGCGACTTACCCTTGGTCTCAGGCAGCACTCTCCAGATAAAGATCAGCTGGATCAGCATCATGACGCTAAAAAATGTAAAAGAATAAAATCCTCCCTGCTGGAATTTTTCCACGATCACGGGAAAGGTCCAGGAAATGATGGCAGCCATGATCCAATGGGTGGAACTGCCCATGGATCCTCCCTGTGAACGAACCGCATTGGGAAATATCTCCGAGATAAATACCCAGATCACAGCCCCCTGCGAAAAGGCAAAAAAGGCGATGAAGCCGATCAGGTAAAAAAGAAGGTGACTATTCCCATCGATCGTTCCCCGGAACGCATTGGCTGTAAGGCCGAGAAAAACCACCATTCCCACAGAGCCGATCAATAATAACTTTTTGCGGCCGAACTTATCGATCAGCGTCATAGCCAACATCGTAAATATGAAATTGGCTGCGCCGATGAAGATGGGCTGTGAATAGGAATCCGCTTTACTAAAACCGGCCAGCTCAAAAATACGGGGGGCATAGTACAGGATGGCATTGATCCCTGAAAGCTGGTTGAACATCGCCAGCAGCGCCGCATAGAAGATGGGCTTAAAATATTTTTTCTGAAAAAGGACTTCCTTATGTTCTTCAACGGACTGACGTATGGCCTTTATCGCCTCGGGTACATTCTGTTCGTCCAGCTTTTGCATCACCGGAATGGCTTCCGCATCACGATTGTTCAAAATCAGCCAGCGGGGACTCTCAGGAATGCTGCGAAGGAATATCCAGAAAAGGACCGCCGGAATGACCATGACCCCCAGCATCCAGCGCCAGGCTTCGTCCCCCAGATTAACAAATAAATAGTTTGTCATATAGGCAATACAGATCCCGGCTACGATGTTCAACTGGAAAGAGCCCGCCAGGCGGCCACGCAGTTTTGCAGGAGCAATTTCAGAAATATACATAGGAGCGACTACGGAGGATGCTCCCACGGCAATCCCCCCGATAATCCGGAATACAATGAACAGCAGCCAGGCGGACACGGATGCACAGCCTACTGCGGCTACAATGAAGAATACAGCAATGACCTGCAAAACCTTTTTACGGCCATATTTTTTGGCAGGAGCGCCTGCGATCAGGGAACCCAGAATAGTACCCAATAAACTTGAAGCTACGGTAAATCCCTGCCAAAAGGGGCTGAGAGACCAGATCCGCTCAAGGATTTTCTCAGCGCCGGAAATTACGACTGTCTCAAAACCAAATAAAAACCCGCCCAGGGCGGCGATAAGGGCTATACGGACCGGGTAGCTAAACATGTCAGACAATTTATTGATTAACCGAAATTAACACTAATTTCTATTCCCCTTCCATATGAAGTTTTCGGGTCCCCCACTTCTACCCTCTATCGGCCTCACCCCCCGCAAAGCATAGTCATATTCCGGATGAGCGGGATTGACGGCCAACTTCTGTTGGAGCGGCAATACGACCAGGTTCATTTCTTCCATAGGGATAGCCCCCAATAACGGCTCGCTGTCCCCAGGCAGGACCATGGCGTTACAAATGCTGAACCTATCCTGAAATTCAACCCGCACCGGGCCAACCACATCATATTCATACACCCTGCCGTCAGCAGTCTGCGCTGTCCTTCTTTGCAAAAAACGCAATTGCAGGATTTCCTGAATATTTTCATTGATGCCGAGCATAAAGGCGCCCGTATCTACCAGCACATGAATATCTATCTTTCTTACGTCATCATCATCCAGCACGCACCGGTGGACCATTTCAAGATCTCCTTCATTAATTAATCTAATATCTGCGTATACCATTCCCATAAACATTGATTTAGTATGCGAATGTAAAAACATTCATTTACCGTCTTCAAAGAACTTTTGCACATATGCGCGCGCGTTAGCAAAGACAAAGTGTCACTTTGCGCGCAGTTGTCCGGCCAAATCCACCCCCGGTCGCATTTTCAACCTAATCCAACTCCACCTGTTTCATCTTAGGCACAAAAAAATGCATCACCAGCCAGGCTACCAGGTACGCACTACCGCAGACGACGAAAATCAGATTATACCCCAGGGTCTTATTGCCCAGCTTAGTGAAATAATCCAGCAGCCATCCCACCAGCGGCTGAAAGATAATGCCCCCGACAGACCCGGCCATCCCGCCAATGCCAATGACTGAGCTGACAGCTCTCTTGGGGAACATATCCGAAGCCGTAGTAAAGATATTGGCGCTCCAGGCCTGGTGCGCTGCCGCCGCCAGACTGATGAGCCCAACGATGATCCACATATTGTCGAAGTAACGCGCCGTAACGATCGGCACCACCAGGATCGCAAAGATCAGCATCACCGTCTTACGGGCTTTATAGACAGGCCACCCTTTCCTGATCAGCCAGGAAGAAAGATAACCGCCACCAATGCTCCCGACCGTAGTAGAAGAATATACGATCACCAGCGGCCAGCCGGGCTTGGATAAATCCAGATGGAAAGTATCGCTGAAATATCCCGGCAGCCAGAACAAAAAGAACCACCAGATCGGGTCCGTGAGAAACTTACCAAATACAAAGGCCCAGGTCTGCCTGACACCAAGTAATTTACCCCAGGAGACTGGTCTGGCAGCCGATGCAGATGCAGCAGCCGATGCAGGGGTAGCAGGCGATGCAGGAGCAGGCGATGCAGGAGCAGGCCCGGGATTGAACGCCGACAAAGGACCAGGAGACGCCGCGGTCACCACATCCGGAACGCTGTCTTCTTCGTCACTGTGTATATAAGCAAACTCCTCTTTACTAAGTCCCTTCTTCCGGGATGGGATCTCATAAACAACCCACCAGAATATCAGCCAGATAAACCCAAGAGAACCCGTGATGATAAAAGCCATCTGCCAGCCATAGATCCCCAGTATCCACGGTACGACAATAGGCGCGATCACAGCACCGATATTCGTCCCGGAATTAAAGATACCGGTAGCGAGGGCCCTTTCTTTTTTAGGAAACCATTCCGCCACCGTCTTGATAGCAGCAGGAAAATTGCCGGCTTCCCCGAGTCCAAGCCCCGAACGGGCAATGGTAAAGCCGAAAGTGGAACGGGCCAGTGCATGCGCCATGGCAAAAACACTCCATATGATAATGGAAATGGTATACCCCATTTTAGTCCCTACCTTGTCAACGATCCTCCCGAAAGCCAGCAGGCCAAAAGCATAAAAGAACTGGAAGATCCCGTTGATCGTTCCAAAAGTTGTATTGTCCCATCCAAATGCGGCAGTAAGTGTAGGTTTTAACAGGCCGATCACCTGCCGGTCGATATAATTGATACTGGTGGCAAAAAACAGCAGGGCAACGATCGTCCATCGGTATCTGCCCATTGGAGGTTGTGACATGGCGTGCAATTAATTAATAAGGTCCAATATACTTCAGAATACTGAATTACCATCTGAACGGGAAGGGAAGAAATGAAATTACCGCAGATCCTCAATCGATACCAGGTCCATATCGGTATAAGTATAATTTTCACCGGCCATTCCCCAGATAAAGGAATAGTTGCTGGTGCCGCATCCGGAATGGATAGACCAGGGCGGACTAACGACTGCCTGGTGATTGGCGATCAGCAAATGCCTCGTCTCTGCCGGCAGGCCCATGAAATGGAAAACACGCTGCTGCTCCGGAACCTCAAAATAAAAATAAGCCTCCATCCTTCGGGTATGCGTATGGGCAGGCATCGTATTCCAG
>JAATFV010000162.1 GCA_015655015.1 Chitinophagales bacterium
GGGAAAGTCCTTTTCTCCAGGATGAAGATATCCTCGAAAGTGATCAGGTCCATGAAAGGATTGTTGGTTATGTCCAGCCATACATTCTGTGGTATATAGTTCTCGTGGACGCCGATCGCGCAGTATTTCTGTAAGTAACCGTCCTCATCCGCGTAGCGGAAGGGATTGCCGCTATGCCTGCCTTCTGAAGGCCGGTAGTCCGTGTGAGCGTCCAGGTTAACGCAATTGATCTGGGCCAGGGGGATCACACCTGCCTTGAACAGGCCTTTGGCCGCACCCTTGATCAGGGGATAGGCATTATTATGCCCGCCGCCGATGACGATGGGGACCTTACCGGCGGTCGTAATGATCTTTATGAGCGCTTCCACTTCTTCGTCGATCGCGATGACCGCATGGCGATAGGCTATGATCTTTTCCTCCGGGTTGTGTGCATTGACTTCGATGAGCTGCTGCAGATCGCTGAAATCGAAATGTCCCAGCACCAGGATATTCTCTCCCTGCAAAAAATCATTGCTTTGAATATTCATAAAATCCTTCAGGAAAGGCAGCCAGGCTGTAGTTGCCCCGCCCTGTCCTCCATTGGCCTTGACGCCGATATCTTCCGGGATGCCCAGCAGGATATATTCTGCTGCCGTTTTTTCGATGGACTGCGTAAGGGCCGCAGCATCATCCGCCACCAACACCCGCTCTCCCAATTTTGTTTCGAATGGACGGATTTTCGTTACTGAGAGGATGTCCTGCTTGTTGTAGATTTTCAGGTGTTGCATAATACGTTCGCATTAAAAGTTAAAAAAATAAGCCGGGCAGCCCTTAACTCCCGATCTTCTCATTGACCGTTTTCAGGATCCGGGTTTCCATTGCTATTGTCTTGTCTTCGATCTCTTTTCCTTTAGCGATCACATCCGCCGTGTATGCCTTATCGGCATAACCGGCTGCATTGATCCGGACGTTCATAAAAGCGCCCATGACCCCGGCCCTCGCACAGAGCGCTCCTACGCCGGCATCGGAGACGGAGTTCGGATTGCCTTTCTCCGCCATCGCCAGGATCACTTCCATACTGGCATGAGCGGTCTCCATGACCCTGAACGGGATCTCTATGGCTGTCTTTGTCGCCTCCTGTATTGCCCGGGTGCGAAGTGATTTTTCCTCCTCTGTGCCTTTCGGCAGGCCAAAAGCATTCATGATCCCGTTAAAAGCCCGGGTATCCGCATCTACGAGCCGGATCAATTCATTCTTGTACTCCTGTCCTTTATCCGCCCAGTCACTAAACTCTTCCCACCTGTCGTCCCATCCTTTTTTATGGGAAGAGAGGTTGGCCACCATCGTAGCCAGCGAAGCGCCGAGAGCTCCCACATAAGCAGCGATCGAGCCGCCTCCGGGGGCCGGGCTCTCACTGGCCGTCTCGTCTGCAAAATCAGCTACGGTCAAACTCACCAGCTTATGGTCGGCCTTGTCGCGAAGCAGGTATTCGATAATCCGCTCTTCCGGATTAAAGGGCCCCAGTTCATCTAGCCCCATCGACAGCACGGCAATCCGGATCAGCTCTTTCTCCGACACCCCTGTAGACCGCTGCTGTTTCAGCAGGAAATATTTTCCGGCATCCAGCATTGCCTTCAGCGGGACGAGCCCTACCAGCTCACTGCCGGTCACCCGTATCCCCCGCTCTGCCGCCTTCTTAACGACTTCGTCGAAAGCGATATGAACCGGGGTGGTAAGAATATTCGTAAGGTTCATGGAGATCTGCGCCATGCCATATTCTTCGATATACCAGCCGATGGCTTTTACAGCCTTCAGACTGCCCGGAATATAGACAGGCTTGCCCAGGTCGTCGTGCACAATTTTTCCGGTAACCGGATGACCTTCCCTTTTGACTCTTCCGGCTTCCCGGACATCAAAAGCGATGGAATTGGCCCGGCGGGTAGACGTGGTATTGAGGTTGACATTATACGCGACGAGAAAATCCCTGGCGCCGATCACGGTACCGCCGCGCCGGGCATCAAATTCTGCAGGACCATAATCCGGCGTCCATTCCGGCTCTTTTATCTTCTTGAAGAACCCTTCATATTCTCCGGCCCGGATAATGGAAAGATTGCTGCGTTTTTTATTGGGCTGGGCCGCTTCGTAGAGATACACGGGGATCTGCAGTTCCCTGCCGACCCGTTCGCCTAATTTCTGCGCCCATTGAGCGGTCTCTTCCATGCTGATACCGGCGATAGGGATCAGCGGACAGACGTCCGTTGCGCCCATCCGGGGATGTTCGCCGGTATGCCGGCTCATGTCGATCAGATCTCCGGCTTTTTTAATGGCCTGGAAGGCGGCTTCTACGACTGCTGCAGGACTTCCAACCATTGTTACGACGGTTCGGTTGGTCGCCTTCCCCGGATCGACGTTCAGAAGCCGTACGCCTTCCACTTTTTGAATTTCATTGGTGATTTGCTGTATTACCGCGCTGTTCTGTCCCTCGCTGAAATTGGGGACACATTCAATGATTTGAGCCATCGTTAAAGTTTCGGATTATTTAATTGCCGCCTTACCGGGGCAATTTAAGGAAAGTTAGCTATTCCGCATGCGGTAACGTATTCTGTTGTACCAACCGCCTCCTGGGGCGGACGAAATCCATGGGGCTATTGCGGAAATAGCGCCATAAGATACCAAGGAACTCAGGATAGTCCTTCAATTTGATGCCTCTTGAGCGGACGGCCACGAAGAAAGCCAGGGAAAAACTGACCAGGAAATTAAAGAAGCCGATGCCTAAGACGCCCAGCAGGACCTGCGCGAGGTACCAGCGTCCTATATTGTGAATACCCAGGCCATAGACAGCGAGCGCCGTATTGCCGGAAGAGATAGTGATATGACGGATGTCAAACCGGATGCCGAAGATCTCTCCGATGAAACCGGCCATACCCAGGAAAAAACCAAGACAGATATTCCCGATGATCGATCCCGCATGTTTTTCCACGTAGTCGCCCAACCGTTTCAGTCTCGCCGGAGAGAGTGAAAGCCGAAGAATGGGATGCGTCTGCAGTCTTTCAGGGATCCGGCCAAAACGGATCTTGTTCTGAACATAACCGGCGATGATCCCGCTGAGGAAGAGAAAGAAACCCGCATTACATGCATATAACAAAGAAAGGCTATGCCAGGGATGCTGATCATCCAGCATTTTGGCGGCGGCGGCTCCGGCCAGTAATTTGGCGCCGAAGAGCTTGTCATATCCCCATCCGATGAGCCACATGCCGGGAAATACGACGAGCAGGTTGCCGGCAAAAGAAGCGATCTGGCTTCGGGAAACTTTGGCGACCGTGACGGCAAGATTATAAAGATTGGGCTTTTGTGTGTTTTTCCGGGTGTCCAGGGAGCCGGCTACGGCGCTGGCGGTGAAGGCGGGCTGTTTGGTGGCAAGCGTAGTATGCGTCTATTCGATCAGGACGAAACCAATGCTGTAGTTGACGCTATAGGCAAATCCATGCCAGAAGACCGGCATTTCCAGCCTGGTAAGAAGATTTTTGATCAGCACGACCAGGCATACCCAGGCTCCGCCGCCCATTGCGCTGGTCAGCATGCTGCGGAACTCTGCCGGAGTGGAGGTAATATATTTTCCTCCTTTGGATCCTTTATGTTCGGCGATCTGGTAGGCCAGGTATCCCACACTCTGTGACATGAATTCCCGCAGGCTGTTCTTGCGGTTCTCGTTGCGGACCAGCATCCGGAAGAAATCGGCGAATTTTCCCGTATCCAGCTGATGATCGTTATCCAGCAGATCCACCAGGATCGACATCCGTTCGATCTTATTGGCCAGCAGGATGAGCATATAGGTCTGATGAAGGCTGGCGCCCCTTTCGGAATAATTCTCCCGGATATGATCGATGGCGGTCCCGCATTGAGTAAAGACTTTCCCGATCTGTTGCGAGATGTTTTGCAGGGAAAGGTCGGGTGTGGCCGGAACGGAGGAGGCTGTAGGGGCAACAGGCGTCTTCTGCTGTGTAGCTGCGGGATTCGTCGGTACAGGGGCGTTGAAGTCAGACAGTGCAGGAACAGCGGTGGGATCAGACAGTGCAGGAACGTGGGGATCAGACAGCGCAGGAACGGTAGAAGCAGCAGAGATGGTCGGGCTTTCCTGCCGCAGCAACCGCTGCTCCAGCTTATGAACAAGATAATTTTGTTCGACAAATGGGTTCTCCTGCTGTTCCTGCGCCGTTATATAATTCCATACATCTTTCTCAAGACCCAGCTGGGCGACCTGGAAAGAGAGGTTTTTCAGGGATTGCAAGAGTTGATGCAGGATCCGTTTGTCATCGACGTGAAAAGCCAGGCCGACGCTTTCGAAGAAAAGGGTCCAGGTTCCGCGGGGGATCATCTCCACCCATTGATAGTCGTTACTTCGGAAAAAGACCCGGTTCACCACGTAGAGGAAGTCATTTTCGCTTTGCAGCGGGGGTAATAACTTGTGGCGGAGCCGTCCGAAGAATTCCTGCCAGAATCCCCTCGCCAGCGGGATACCGCTTTCCGTCAATGCCGGGGCAAGATCTGTCCGGATCAGCTGGGATAACAGGGCATGCTGCAGGTTGGTCAGCAATATAGGATGCTGGTGCAATTGCCCGATGGCAAACTCCAGGTTGCGGGTCGCGTTCCGTTTTTCTTTCTGTTTGGAAGGCCGGATAGTAGAAAAGAAGCCTACGAGGAAATCCAGTCCCTGCGCGCTGTCCGTTATGGAAAGAACAGTACTTTTCGAGATCACGGTTTCTATAAAGTCCGGTTTGTTCTTTTTCTTTCTTCCAAACATAGTGTTTTTTTTTGCGGCAGGCATTCGAATAACAGCAAGCGGTCAGCTATCAGCCTGAAGCTTTAAACAAACTCTCCGCCGATCATCACTTTATCGATCAGATCCGATCCAAATGCATAAGGCAGATAAGCCAGCGAGGGGATCGGCCGGGTAAATAAGAGGTTGGCCCTTTTCCCGGGTGTTAAGCTACCTAAACTATCTCCCAGCTCCATCGCATACGCACCGTTAAGGGTAGCCGCATTAATGGCTTCTTCCGGCAGCATCTTCATCTGGATACAGCTCATGGCTACCACCAGGTTCATATTCCCGCTGGGTGAAGAGCCGGGATTAAAGTCGGAAGCGAGGGCTATCGCACAGCCCGCGTCGATCAATAACCTGGCCGGCTGAAAAGGCATCCGTAAAAAGAAGGCCGCCGTAGGCAATAAGGTTCCGATCGTATTCGAATTCTTTAGTACAGCGATCGTGTCTTCATCCATCGTCTCCAGGTGATCGACCGATATGGCTCCCAGCTTCACCCCCACCTGCACCCCACCCGATAGGTTCAGCTGATTGGCATGGATCTTTGGCTTGAGCCCATAACTCATTCCCGCCCGGCAGATCGTTTCCGTCTCTGCCGCATCAAAAAAACCTTTCTCGCAGAACACATCGATATAGTCCGCTAATCTTTCCCGGGCGATCACCGGCAGCATTTCATTAATGATTTTGTCGATATAACCCGCATGATCATCCTTATATTCAGAAGGATAGGTATGGGCGCCGAGAAAGCTGGCTTTTATCGATACAGAAGATCTTTCCTTCAATTTTTTGATAACGCGGAGCATCTTTAATTCTCCTTCTACCGTAAGCCCATACCCGCTCTTGATCTCGATGGCTCCTGTTCCCAGCCGTCTCAGCTCTTCCAGTCTTTTCCATGCTTCGTTGAACAGCGAATCTTCGGAGGCAGCGCCCAGTTTACGGGCGGAGTTCAGTATCCCCCCTCCCCTGGCATTGATCTCGGCGTAACTAAGCCCCCTGATCTTATCTACGAACTCTTCTTCCCGGCTGCCTGCGAAGACCAGGTGGGTATGACTATCACACCAGGCAGGAAGGACGAATTGGCCGGCAGCGTCAATGACAGTGTCTCCTGTACCCGATCCCCATGCGTTCTGCCTGCTCCGGGTAATGCGATCCAGCAGATCGGCCGGGAGTTCGGACATCGGTCCAAAATCTGCGATCTGGTCACCTTCGATAAAGATCCAGGCGTTATCGATGCAAGGCAGGGAATTAAGTTCAGCGCCTCGCAACAGGTGGCTTTCCATTCTGGCATTCACCAGTTGCCGGATATTATAGATGAGTCGGGATGACATGCCGTAAGATACTTGAAAATGTGTTGCGGAGGCTGAAGAGGCTGGGGAAAATTTGGCACCGGGATTTGAAAAAAAAATGCCCACTTTTGTGAGCACTCTAATGTTTTGGGGTCACTGATAGTTACATTCAAAAATGCGATCGTATCAGGCGGGATTCAGCATGTACTTAAATCCTCTTTAGGGGTGTAAAATAAGAAAAATGTAACAAATTAACTGCAAAAAGACTCCGAATTATAGATTTTTTGCCAAAAACTGCTTCCATATGAATGATTATAAATTAGTTCTACATGCTATTGATGTAAGAATCCCGCTTCATTTGGCTGAGCCACGTTAGGTCTGGCCACTTCATTCAACAACGGCAGCACCTGCTGCTGCGAAAGTATCGTATATTGGGCCGCCGAGGCGCCATTCGTCACTTTTATCGTATAAGCTTCTCCGGCCAGTGCCTTGAACATATCCTCATCGGTGGTGTCATCTCCCATGCACAACACAAAGTCAGGGTCCATCTCATTGATTATTTTAAGGGAGGCTGCTCCTTTATCAAAGCCTGCGATCCGGACTTCCACCACTTTATTCCCGTCGACCACCTGTAAAGTAGTATTTTGAATAAGCTGCGAAAGGGTATTAAGCAATTCCCTGGATCGGGAAAAGCCCAGGCCAGAGTGTGTGTTACGATAATGCCAGGCGATGGTGTTGGTCTTTTCTTCAATAAAAGATCCGGCGCAACGGATGACAAATAGCTGCATAACCCGGCGGATCTCTTCTTTCCAAAGGTCCGAGACGGACACCAGCTGCTGCCAGCTGCCGTTCCTCATCCTGGAGCTGGCGCCATGTTCGGCGATCAGGGTGATGGGCAGCATTCCCAGCCACCGGTCCAAAGAGGAGGCATCTCTTCCACTGATAACGACGACATGGTTTTTAGGGTCTCCCGTCAGCCGGAGCAGCATTTCTTTCACCGCATTGTCCGGTGCGGCCTCCGACGGAAGCCGGCTAAAGGGCACCAGGGTGCCGTCATAATCCAGCAACAGGCAACGGTTTTTCGTACCCTGATAATGCTGGCGGATGCCTGCGAGGGCCTTATCGTCCAGGATCTTTACTGTTTGTTTCTTCTGTTCCTGTTTGACCTGGGCCAGCTGGTCCATAAAATCATTCACCCATTTGATCACATCATATTCCTGAAGACGCCTTTGCATAAGGGATAACCGGTTACGCTGTTCATACACGGGCATGGCCAGGGCACGGGTGATCGATGACGCGACATCCTCCACGTCGGTGGGATTTACGAGGATGGCTTCGCTGAGTTCGCTGGCGGCCCCCGCCAGTTCGCTTAAGATCAAGACTCCCCGGCCGGATGCGCAGCTGGCTACATATTCCTTGGCTACGAGGTTCATCCCGTCCCTGAGCGGAGTGATCAGGGCTACATCGGCGGCCTGGTACAGGGCCACCATCTCATTAAACGCAAGATGATTGTACCGGTAGATAACGGGCTGCCAGCTGAGAGAGGAGAATTTTCCATTGATCGTGCTTATCTTTTCTTCAATCATTTTTTTCCGTTCGAGATAAGCGGGTATATCAGCCCGGGAGGGAACGATATTCAGGATGAATACCACTTTGTCATGCCATTCGGGATATTTCTGCAGGAAGTATTCAAAGCCGGCCAGACGGTTCATCAGCCCCTTGGTATAATCCTGCCGGTCCACTGAGAATATGATCTTTTTGTCTTCCAGGTTGCCGCTTCTTATCTTATTACATAACTCGCGGATCTCCGGATCGTTGGCTGCATCGTGAAATTTCTTATAGTCGATGCCGATGGGGAAGAGATCGATACGGATCTGCCGGTCCTGGTATTGGAGGTTGTGAAAAAAATTTTCCACTCCCAGCAGCATTTTCACGGATTGGAGGAAATGCTGCACATAATCGTACGTATGAAAGCCGATCAGGTCAGCGCCCATCACTCCCTGCAGCAGGGTCTTTTTCCACTCTGTAGGCAGGAGCCGGAATATTTCGTAGGAAGGGAATGGGATATGTAAGAAAAATCCGATGGTCGCCTCCGGGCTTTTGAGGCGCAGCATACGGGGGAGGAGCATTAGCTGGTAGTCATGTACCCAGACCTGGTCGCCGGGCTCCAGAAGCGGCAATAAGGTATCAGCAAAGAGCTGGTTCACCTGTACATATGCGTCGAAATATTGTGATTCATAGTTAGCAAGGGAAGAAAAATAATGGAACAGGGGCCATAATACGGAATTGGAAAAACCATTGTAATAGTTCTCATATAATTCTTTATCCGCAAAAACGGGTATGACGCCGAAGTCAAGCCCGGCGATATGTGAAGCGGCGAGATCCCAGTCTTCCCGGGGAAAATCCGCCACACCCATCCACACCTTTTCCGTTAATTCTCCTTTATTGCCGCCGCTGTTCTCGAAATAACTTTTAATAGCTGAGACCAGGCCACCGGAACTTTGCCGGATATTTACCTTGTCGCCTTCCCTGTCCAGGGAAAAAGGCAGCCGGTTGGATATTATAATAAGACGACCCATTTTGTTGATATTTGGATTCCGGGGAGATACCCGGTGCCATTACCTCCAACAATGGGGCCAATCTCGGGCCGCGCCGCGCAGGAGTAGATCTATGTTATGAGCGGGTGGACAACGTGTTATGCAGTGTGTTCGTATGGGGAGGATAGTAAAAAAAAAAGAGCCCCTCTCAGAGCTCTTAAAAATGTATAGGGAAGTGTAATTACCACCTGTTACCACCACCGCCGCTTCCGCCGCGAGAATAACCGCCGCCACCGCCGCTTCCGCCGCGATAACCGCCACCACCGCCGCCGGTTCTGGCTTCTTTTTCTCTTGCAACAGAAACAGAGATCGGACGACCTTCAATTTCCTTGTTATTAAGGCTGGCCATAGCTTCTTTACCTTCTTCTTCAGAAGACATCTCTACGAATCCAAAACCACGTGATCTGCCGCTAACTTTATCCATGATTACCTTAGCAGAACTTACCGCGCCGAATTTTTCGAAGAGGTTACGGAGATCATCATCCGTAGTGTGAAAGCTTAAATTAGAAACATAAATGTTCATAAAACAAAAATTAAAACAAAATTAAATTAAAAAAATACCAATGATTTTTTTATGAAAGCAAAAAGTAAAGAAGAGGAAAACTATCTACTGCAAGGGAAAGTAAAAAATTAGCATCGTTCATATACTGTGAGCTTACACAGTTCAATCACGGCATAAAGATATGGTAAATAATTAAGAACCTATAGATAACCCATATATATTTATAAAAACATCCAGCCAGGACTTTTCAGCGCTTGAAAACGTCCGGAACCCATCCCCTGCCGCCCGGATTCTGTATAAAAGCCCTGGCTGACCGGCCTAAGGCAGTCTTTCGTTGATATCCAGTCCATGCTTACGTGCCGTATCCTTTGCGATATCGTACCCTGCATCTGCATGCCGTATCACCCCGATCCCCGGATCATTGCGCAGCACTCTGCCAAGACGGGCAGCGGCCTCCGGAGTA
Source organism: Chitinophagales bacterium (assembly GCA_015655015.1). GTDB lineage: Bacteria > Bacteroidota > Bacteroidia > Chitinophagales > Chitinophagaceae > Puia. The sequence continues at coordinate 9,647 of JAATFV010000162.1, forward strand.
CCGTCGGCGACGATCACCATTCCGGCATGGATGCTATACCCCATTCCGACGCCCCCGCCATGGTGCAGGCTCACCCAGCTGGCGCCCCCGGCCGTATTCAGCAGCGCATTCAACAGTGGCCAGTCGGCCACCGCATCACTTCCATCCAGCATGGCTTCTGTCTCCCGGTTGGGGGAGGCAACGGACCCTGTGTCCAGATGGTCCCGGCCGATGACGATGGGTGCGCTCACCTTGCCCGTCCGGACCAGCTCATTAAAGGCAAGACCGGCTTTTTCCCTTTCTCCCTGTCCAAGCCAGCAGATCCTTGCCGGCAGGCCCTGAAAGGCAATCTTTTCTTTCGCCAGCTTCAGCCAGCGTTGCAGGGATTCATTCTCCGGAAAGAGGTGGCTGATCACTTCATCCGTAACGGCAATATCCGCCGGATCGCCGCTGAGGGCTGCCCACCGGAAAGGGCCTTTTCCTTCACAGAATAAGGGACGGATATAAGCCGGAACAAAACCGGGGAAATCAAAGGCATTCGTCAGTCCTCTTTCCTGTGCCCTTGCCCGGAGATTGTTGCCATAATCAAAGGTAATGGCCCCCCGGCGCTGCAGTTCCAGCATCAGCTCCACATGCAGGCGCATGGAATTATATGCGTAATCCGTATATGACTTCGGGTTATCCACCCGCAGCACTTTGGCCTGCCCGTAAGAGATCTCATGAGGCCAGTACCCGATCAGGGGATCATGCGCGGAGGTCTGATCGGTCAATGTATCGGGGATGCAGTTCCGTTCAACCAAACGTTGCAGTAGGTGAACGGCATTGCACAACACCCCGATGGACAGGGCCTCTCCTTTCTGTCTGGCTTCCAGGGCCCGGTCGATAGCCTGGTCGATAACAGCTGTGTCATCTGTATAGTTGCCGGAATCCATAAGGCCGTCTCTGTCAGAATCTCCGCTGCCGCCAATCTTTATATCCAGATATTTTGTCTCTATCCGTTTGTCGATCCTCCATTCTTCCACTTCCGCCACCAGGGCCACTCCCCCATTCATCGTGATGGCCAGGGGCTGGGCGCCGCCCATGCCGCCCAATCCGGCGGTCACATTCAGCGTGCCTTTCAGGGAACCGCCGAAATGTTTGCTCGCCGCTGCCGCGTAAGTCTCATAAGTCCCTTGTACGATGCCCTGCGAACCGATATAGATCCAGGATCCGGCCGTCATCTGGCCATACATCATCAGTCCTTTTTTCTCCAGTTCGTCGAAATGCTCCCAGGTAGCCCATTTCGGCACTAACTGCGAGTTGGAGATCAGCACCCGGGGGGCATCCTTATGCGTCCGGAGGATCCCTACGGGCTTACCGCTCTGTACCAGCAGGGTCTCATCGGCTTCCAGGTCCTTTAATGCCTTGATGATCAGGTCCAGCGATTCAAAGTTCCGGGCCGCCTTGCCACGTCCTCCGTATACGATCAGGTCATCCGGGCGTTCGGCGACTTCCGGATCGAGATTGTTCAGGAGCATCCGCAGGGCGGCTTCCTGGATCCATCCTTTACAGTTGAGGCGGGAGCCTGTCGGAGTCTTGTATTTGACGGGGTCGTATCGTAAGAAAGTGGCAGCGCTCATATAATAAAATTTTATGATAGATCAGGTAACAATTTATAGTGGATCAGATAAATGTATATAACAAACAGGAACTATGGGGAACAATGAATCGTTGATACCAATCGCACCGCACAATCGTATGCCGCTCAGACAGCAAAAGCGCCATACCCCTCATTCAGCTGAATGCCTTTCCCGGCGGACACTTCCATTACCTTTTCCACAAAAGAATGGTCCCGGATGATGGACCGGAGCTGATTGACATCGTTCGCAAAGATCCTGTCCTCACTGGCAAACTGCACAAAATTGCGCGCATATTCATGGGCTGCTTCCAGTATTTCGCTGCTTTTCAGGGGACGTCGGAATTCAATGGCCTGGCAGGCGCTCATCAGCTCGATCGCCAGGATATATTCCAGGTTGTCCAGCACCTGGTTCAGCTTCCGTCCGCTGATGCTGCCCATGCTGACATGGTCTTCCTGGCCGAGGGAGGTAGGGATGCTGTCGGCGCTGGCGGGGAAGCAGAGTGTCTTATTCTCCGTGACCAGGGCGGCCGTGGTATATTGCGGGATCATGAACCCGCTGTTCAGCCCCACATTGTTCATTAAAAGGAGAGGCAGTCCCCACTTGCCTTCCAGGAGTAAATAACACCGGCGGTCGGAAATATTACCGATCTCCGCCGCGGCAAAACAAGCATAGTCCAATGGCAGGGCCAGGGGCTGTCCGTGAAAATTGCCCCCGCTGATCGTGTCTTCCGCCCCGAGTATGATAGGATTATCCGTAACGGAATTCAATTCAATTTCGGTCAGTTCCTTAAGGTGCAGCCAGGCATTCCTGGAAGCTCCGTGGACCTGTGGCATACAACGTAAAGAATAAGGATCCTGTACTCTTCCGCAATCCACATGACTTTGCATGATGTCGCTGTTGTGCAGCAATAACCTTAGCCGTTGCGCCACCAGCTTACTGCCTGCGAAAGGTCGCAGAAGGTGCAGCCGTTCATCAAAGGGCGCCTTGGTGCCCGTTAAAGCCTCCAGGCTCATAGCGCCGATAATATCGGCCGCTTCCAGGCAATAGTGCAGCCGCTGTACCGCTCTTACCGCAAAAGAAAGAATGAATTGAGTGCCATTGATCAGGGCCAGCCCTTCTTTGGGGCCCAGCTGAATAGCCGATAATCCGAATTGGCGGAAGATCTCCGGCGTCTGGTATCTGTTACCCTTGTAAAAGACTTCTCCAAGCCCGATCAGCGGCAGGAAAAGATGCGATAAAGGAGCCAGGTCGCCGGAGGCTCCCACAGATCCTTTTTCCGGTACTACCGGTATGACGTCATTATCTATAAACCAGCAAATACGTTCCAGGGTCTCCAGCTGGACGCCGGAATAACCCCGGGCAAGCGCATGCACCTTGGTGATGAGCATGATTTTGGCTACTTCGACCGGTATGGGATCCCCTACCCCCACGCTATGACTCTGTAGGATTTTATGCTGCAGGATCCGGGTATCCTGTTCCGAGATCGGCGTACCCGCCAGGATGCCAAAGCCGGTGTTAATGCCGTAGACAGTTCTGTTCCGGCTGACAATGTCGGAGACAAATTGCTGGCTGACCCTTATTTTTTTGACAGCTTCGGAAGACAGCGCTCCCTGCATCTTCCCCCTGGCCAGGGAGATTGCCTTTCCAATATCCAGTGTATCAATGCCGTAGTTAAAGCTGGTCTTTTGCATAACAACCGTTTTCAGTCGCCAAAAATAAAGGCTTTTCCCGTATGATTAATCAACTTTTAGCGGAGCCGTTTTTGTCCACTTTTTCAGGGGATTCATGCTGTCCTGGCGGGGGGCTCGTCCCGTTTGGCCGGCCGACAGGCGGTTCGTAGTACCGGTTCGAAGAAGGCAGAACCGGTCTGTATGCGGCTCTAAGCATCGGCTCTGAGTTTCGGCTCTGGCACGGGAACCAGCGGCGTTGCTTAATGGAACAACCAATTTTGTCGTAGAATCTGCCTCATATCACCTTATAAAAATAGGGCCTATTGCGAATGATCTTAGCGCTCTTCCCTATAACGATCCCTACATTGCTGCAATACTGGCGGAATTGCTTCCATGAATAACTGGCATGATCGCGTCCCTTTAAACCGGAGAAGAGGACACCCAGAAAGAAAACAGGAATGTCTATAATATAAAAGAAGAGCTGGATCAGGAACCAGCCTATCCCAAAATATTTGCGGATCATTAAAAAATTGGAGAGCATCAGCTGAAGGCCTTTACGATCGAAGATGTTGACATAACCTTTTCCATCCGAACCGAACGCCATGTTGGCCGTCACACCTTGTAAATGAATGATATCCAGATCAGAGTACAGGACCAGCTTGCCTGTCTTGCCCAGCCGTCCGCACCATTCCGATTCTTCCGCATACAGGAAAAAGTCATTATCCATCATCCCTGCCTTTTCGATAGCTTCTCTTTTTACCATCAGGAAGGCTCCGTTGATCCAGTCTACCTCCACGGTCCTTCCGACATCGGGGACATGTGGTTTTTGGATCCCGGCCTTTTGGCCGAGCCATTTGATGAAGCGCCCGAGATAAGGCAGGATCAGCAGATAATTGAGTCCTCCTTTCATAAAATAAAGACCGGATATCTGGGGACTGCCATCGGGGCTTAATAGCTGAAGGCCGGAAGCGATATATTCCGAATGACGAAGACGCTGGTAACATTCTTCGATGACTTTGCCGGGGGGGAGGGTGTCGCCATTCAACAGCAGGATGGTATCTCCTGTCGCTCTTCGGATACCCTCGTTGTTGGCCCTGGAGAAGCCGGCATTATAGTCCAGCTGGACCCAGATCACCTGCGGGTAAGCCGTTGTAATGCGCTGATGGCTGTTATCTTTTGAATTATTATCGACCATAATGATCTCGAAGGAAGAGGCGATGGGGTCCTTATAGATTGCTTCCAGGCAGTCCAGCTGCAGCTGCGCCGAATTATAATTTACGATAACAATGCTAAGTGCCATTAAAGAGATGCGGTTAAAAGATTACGAATATAATTGACGAACATAGTGAATTTCGAGAAGAGGCCCGCACGCAGCCACCGGGGAGGTATCTTTTGCTGCCAGGCGACCATTCTGGTGATAGGAACTGGTATCTTTTCTCCCCCTGCGTATCCTTTCAAAGCCGTGGGATCCCGGATGGCTGCATTTCGCAGCAGCCGCCACCATTCGTCGTAAGCCTTTACGGATCGCAGGCTATGAATGCCGGCCAGGTTGAGCATCCGCAGTTTTTCGGGGATCATCACTTCACGCAGGAAAGGGGTATCGTGTCGGGAGCTGATGCCATCCGCGCCGAAATAAGCAACCACGAGGTCAATATATTCTACCCGGACCCTATTGTCTTTAAAACAACGGATGTTCAGATCCCAGTCGGCATATCCTTTATAATGAATCGCAAATGAGCCGATGGACCCGAAGAGGTCTTTTTTATAAAAAATGGCCTGGTGAGGCAGATTTCTGCGGAGTAACTTTTCAAAGCTGAATTTTCCGTCATAGACGCCTTTGTAGCTGGGGCTCACCACATTGCCATAGACCATGTCAAAATCTCCGCAACCGGGAGCGGAGAAAAAGGTTTGTAATACTTTTTCATCATGCAGCCGGTCATCGCTTCCCAGGAAAAGGATCCACCGTCCCCGGGCCTTTTCTATTCCTTTGTTCATGGCGTCATACACTCCTTTGTCCGGCTCGGAGAATACCCGTATCCTTTCATCGCGTTGGGCATTGGCCCGGGCGATGGCCAGGGTATTGTCGCCGGACACGCTGTCCATGATGAGCACCTCGAAATCCCGGAATTCCTGGCAGAGCACGCTGTCCAGCGCTGCCTGCAGCGTCCGTTCCGCCCGGAGGGTAGGTATTATTATGGTCAGTCCGGGTGTGTTCATGATTCTCTCCTTAGGGCTATGGTATTGATCAGCCACCTGTATCTCTTTTTTATTACCCACAGAATAAGGGGAACTTTTTTTGTAGTTGCGCCAGCGCCTTTATTTTGTTCCCGGTGATGATCCAGCAATTGATAGTAAGGTGAATTATAATAAGGGAGGGCCGCATAATAATTTACGGGCCGCTGCCGGTATTGGCTGACACAATTGAATTCCTTTTCCAGGCGGTAAGGATAGGTCTTGTAGTGGTTGCCAAATTGGCTGGGCATCCTGTGCAAGGGCAATTGATATTTCTGCGCCAGCAGGGAGAGGATGGACTGATCGTGCCGGTGTTCTGTAAAATCAGGCAGGTCCCTTTTCCCGGACGTGTTCGGTATATCCGTAAGGATCCGTTCATCGCAGGCAAATTTTAGCCATTCCTGCAGGAATTTAATACTAAACGGAGATTTTTTCACCAGTAAAAATGCCGCATCACACTGCGGGCCATACCAGAAACCTTCCTGGTCACAATCCATCAGGATAAAACAGTCTCTTTTCGTCCAGGCGGAATTGGTGAAGTTGCTGTTGCCAAACAACAGCACCGGCTGCTCTTCCCTGCAAAGCCTGAACAAAGGGTCCAGGGAGGTGATGATCTCGATCCCGCTGTCGGAATAGATAACGATATCACCGTCGGACAATCCCTTCATGGCTTCCAGTATAATATAGGGTTTCCAGAGCCAATATCCCATTCCCGGGCCCCGATCCAGTATACTGCGGTTGTCGTTGTAAAAGGAGGTCTGTTTTATTTCCTCAAAATCCCAGGATCTGATATCTCTAATGCCAAATCGCCTGGCGGATTCATTCAACCTGGCCCGGCTATTGGCATACCGTTGATTGGATAAATTGACAAGAACGGCTTTCATGCTAAAAAGCGAAGTTTGAGATAATACCTACGGAGTGTGTTCCTTCGTGCTGACCTACCCAACCATTCACTTCCAGCAGGTAGATATCTTTTATACTATATACTTCATTGTACTTCCGGATGATCTTAAAGAAGGAATTTCTCATTTTACCAACGAGGTCATCCCAGACTATAACAAATTTTTCATCCAGAAGACGGTATTTGACCAGCATTTCAAACTCGAACAGGATGGCCTCGGGAGTATGCAGGGCATCGGAGAAGACCAGGTTAAACTTACTGCCTTCCAGCTTGGACCAGCTGTAGGTATCCCATACATCGGCGGATAAATAATTCACTTTTTTCTCTCCGAAGGTGTAGGTGCTGAAAGAGGACTGATTCTTTTTTATGGAGTCAGCAGGAGTATCCCATCTTGTCCTGGGGCCTGCTGTCAGTTTCCGGCTGAGGACCGGATTGATCTCTTCGATGTCAAAGGCTGTCAGTTCCGCTTTATTCAGGGCATGCAGCAGCTGAAAAAAATTCTTTCCCACGGAGACGCCGATCTCCAGGTAGTTGATCTGTTCAAAATATTTTTTGGCAATAAAGGTCATCAGGTCCGTGTAGGTGGGACTGTTGTCGATGGGCTTATTGATCAGCGGCTTTAAAAAGTCCGGCACCCCATACTTAAAATAAGAATGGGCAAACGCCTCTTCGTCGATCCAGTTGTCGATAAGCTGCAGCGACTTCCTGTTGGCCAGGATAGGGCCTGCAAGATCGTCTGTGGAAAAAGGGATCTTCGACTTGGCTTCAACCTTCTTTTGAAAAAGACTTTTCAACAGATCTATCATAAATACTATATTTTAATGGCCATACGCCCGGTGTAATCTATCCTATGTAAAAAAAGATTTAATTTCCTCTTTGCCATGAATTCGTCTACTGCTTTCCGGGACCCGCTCCAATGGCCATAATCATCAATGATCAATACGCCGCCGGGAACGAGCTTATCATAGAGGGTTTCCAATTCATGGCGGGTGGATTCATACCAATCCGTATCGAGACGCAGCAGCGCGATCGCACCAATGGAAGGTTCCGGCAAGGTATCTTCCACCTTTCCTTTTATGAAAGAGATCTTACCGGAGGGGTATCCTGATTTTGCCAGGTTAGTCTTGACTTCTTCCAGGGGAGAATAACACCAGACATTATTTCCATCCTTCCTATCGAAGGCGTTCAGGAGATCTTTTGCGGTAGACTGGTCCACTGCGCTGACATCTTCGCTACCAGGGTCGGACATTCCTTCAAAGGTATCGAACAGGAATAAATTCCTGTTTTCGTCTTTCAATTGCACCAGTTTCCTGGCTACCAGCAGCATGCTGCCACCTCTCCATACGCCGCATTCCACGATATCTCCCCCGACGTTATTCTGAACGAGGTAATCTATTCCCCGGGACAAAGTCACCAGTCTTTCGGGGCTGGTCATTGTAAGCTCTCTTACTGCCGCGACGTTCATTTTTTCATTTTCCGTAAAATCAGCCGGAAAGGGATCTTTCAGGCTGCCGCGCGCAGCCTCGACGTCCAGCGCAATCTTTTTACTGAGATTGACCAGGCCCTGAGAGGAGGCTATTTTCTTGGTGATCTTTCTTAAGATAGACATGGTTGCTGTTAAACTTTTTAGTCGCGTAAAAATAGCGGTTTTTCAACTACACATTGACATTCACCTGCAGGTATTGCAGGAACTTTTCCAGACCTTTCCGCTTGGCGGGATCCAACTGATAATTGAGATATCTGGTGAAGTAATCATGAAGGTCGAAGGCGGAATAGGGATTTTCCTTTACCACGGCATCTATTTGCTGCAGACCGGCCTTATTAGCTATATTGAACCTTTCTATGAAGATCGGGTCCAGGGGCTTGTTGCTGACCCAGGCGGCAAATACAAAGGGCAGGCCGGTGAAATTTTTCCAGGCTTCTCCCAGATCATATATAAAGGGCGAATCCCGTCTTTGCTCCAGGGCGCGGTCGCCGATCACGACACCCGCCGTCGTGCCTTTTATAAACTCCCTGTAGTCTTTCCCGCCGGGGACTAATTCAGGGCTGACCTTCCAATAGTCCTTTAAAAGGACCTTCGCGAGCGCCACGGAGGTCCGGCTCTGGTAATCCAATAATACCCTTTCTATTTTTTCAACAGGGCTTTCGCTGAAAAGACATACGGAGGCCACTGGTCCGTTACTGCCGATACAGACATCCCCGTTGATATACCAGCGGCTCATTTTGGGAATGACCGCTACGGGAACAAGGCCCATATCGATCTCATCTTTGAGCAGCATATCTGCGATCCGGGAAGGGTAATCGATGACCAGCTCCATGTCGTTCATGATGGTGGAACGTTCAATTCCGTAGAGCAACGGTTTTGTGTTCAGATAGCTAACAGCTCCCACTCGTATTTTTCTTTCCAATTCCTTTACGTTAATTTTGGCGCAAAAGTACGGCGCAGGAAATTAATCCTTGCAAAATATCCTCGGGGCGCCCGGCACTATGCCAAAGCCGATTCCGGATAGCTTGCCTGCCGTCCTGCAAATAAAACTATTTTCATTACATGGAATTAAATTCGCTGACTGCCATTTCTCCTATCGACGGACGTTACAGGCACCAGGTACAACATCTGGATGATTATTTTTCTGAATATGCCCTGATCCGGTACCGGGTACTGGTAGAAGTCGAATATTTTCTCTTCTTAGGGAAAAAGAAACTTTTTCCCCTGTCAGCAGGTGTACGTAAGCACCTGCAGGGGGTGGTAGAGAATTTCAGCCTGGAGGATGCCCAATGGATAAAAAAGACGGAAAAAGTCACCAATCATGACGTAAAAGCCGTGGAATACTTTCTCAAAGCTAAATTGGAAGAACTGGGAGCAGATACAGCGGAGGTGCGGGAATGGGTCCATTTCGGCCTGACTTCCCAGGATATCAATAATACGGCGATCCCTTTACTGTGGAAACATGCTGTGGAATTCGAATACCTTCCCGGGGTGCTCAACCTCAAGAGGCAATTGGAAGTGCTGGCCCGTGAATGGAATGAAATACCCATGCTGGCCCGGACTCATGGCCAGCCTGCCAGTCCGACAAGGCTGGGGAAAGAGATCATGGTCTTTATCGAACGGATCGAGAATCAGGTGGAACAGCTGATACAGGTTCCTTTTTCTGCTAAGTTCGGGGGAGCCACCGGCAATTTCAATGCGCATTATGTGGCTTATCCGAAAAAGGACTGGGCCAGGCTGGGTAATGAATTCGTAGAAGGTACTCTCGGCCTGCAACGCCAGCAATACACGACCCAAATTGAACATTATGACAACCTGGCCGCCTATTTCGACGGCATCAAACGGATCAATACGATCCTCATCGATTTTTGCCGGGATATATGGACCTATGTCTCTATGGATTATTTCAAGCAGAAGATAAAGAAGGGGGAAATCGGCTCTTCGGCCATGCCCCATAAGGTCAATCCCATCGATTTTGAGAACGCAGAAGGCAATCTGGGCATCGCCAATGCCCTTTTTGAGCATTTTTCCGCCAAATTACCTATCTCCCGGTTACAGCGGGATCTGACGGATTCTACGGTATTACGGAATGTAGGCGTACCTTTTGCCCATACGATCCTCTCCCTGAAATCCATCGAAAAGGGATTGGATAAGCTGGTGCTCCACCGGGAGAAGCTGCACCAGGACCTGGAAAACAACTGGGCAGTAGTCGCAGAGGCCATCCAGACCGTCCTGCGGAGGGAAAATTACCCTAAGCCCTATGAGGCATTAAAGGCCCTGACCCGGGGGAATACCAATATCACCAAACAATCCATGCACAGCTTTATCGATGGGCTGAAGATCACGGTTGCTCTTAAAAAGGAATTAAAGAAGATAACGCCCCATAATTATGTGGGGCTACCTTTGAAGTAGAAGATTTGAAATAAGGTTGCCGGTCCGCTCTGTACTACCGTATCAGCATAACGGTCCCTTTTCTGGTCACATAACCGCAAAGGGTGTTGGCCTTAATAATATATACATATTCTCCCGCGGGCTGAGGGCGCCCGCGATAATTGCCGTCCCAGCAACCATCGCGGTTCCTGCCATAGAACACTCTTTGCCCCCACCGGTTAAAGTCTAATGAGGTATTGGTGATTTTTACAGGAGTATTCATGCAAACGGTATCCGGCATATCAAAGGAAGGGACGGGAGTCTGAGCAGAGGCCCAAACACCTATAAAATAATTTAATAATAACGTCAGCGTTGACCTGGTCCGTGAGAAACTCATACCTGGCTGCAGCATTGGGGGATCTCCATAGATAACAGGATAATCAATAATTTGGGATACCCAATTAATTAATATAGGGATTCCATAAACAGACTAAATTACTTTATCTTGCGTTCTGTCTTATAATCCCTAATCATTAACCTAAACTCCAAAACGTGAAAAAAAACTTACTTTTTAGTGTCACACTCGCCTCTATCTTTTTTATGGTTTCCTGCAGTAAGAGTACGCCAACTCCTCCTGCCGTCACTCCAAATCCGAATCCTATTGTAGGTTTATGGGTTGGTGCTTATCAAGTAACGGATGCCGCTTATCGTGGTACTTATTACTATGCATTTAACTTATTCGCTGATAGCACAATCGTTCAGCAAGGCGGCGACAGCAACGGAGTTATCTGGACAGCCGCCGGTACCTGGTCCTTATCTGCAGATTCCGCCTTTACGGCCACAGTCTCCAGTACGGATATAAGTCAGGGAAGCTGGACCCAGCGTCTCACGGCTAAATATGACAGCAGCGCGGGGACATTATCGAATGGAGCGTGGCGTTATATAAGCGGTGGTAGCAGCGTAACAGGTACATTCTTGCTGAAGCGCGTACAGTAGAGTAGTCTACAATTTCAAGTATTGATATTCACAGGAATCATTGACAAATGGTTCCTGTTTTATTTAGCGGGGTCCTCTTTAGCAGGTACTTCTTTATTTATTATTTATGGATCTCCGACGTAAAATGGAACTCGATCTCCGGGTTGTTCATCCGCTCTGTATTCAGGAACCATTCGCTCTGGGCCAGGTATACGGTATACCCATCCTTATCCACGCCGATATTGGCGTGTTTGAAACGGGTGAAA
>JAATFV010000161.1 GCA_015655015.1 Chitinophagales bacterium
GCATCTTGTGTAATGGGTATCGGGTATGATGCCTGGCTGCGGCTTGGCCTTCCCGTTCCGCTTCCAAAGGAGCTGAAGAATTTCGTACCCATCGCCGGTGAAAAACATATAGCGGTGGCTACCAGGGGCGATCTGCATTTTCATATCAAGGGAAGCTCCAGCAGTATTTGCTACGACATGGCGGCCACCCTGGCTCAAATGCTGGACCCGGTGGCGGTCAGTGTGGAAGAGGTTCATGGATTCAGGTATTGGGACGGTCGGTCTATTTTAGGATTTGTAGATGGCACCGAAAATCCCAAAGGTGAAAAACGCGCCTTTTTTGGATTGATCGGGGATGATGATCCTGTTTATACGGGGGGAAGTTATCTGTTCGTTCAAAAATACATTCATGATCTGAAGGCGTTCAAGGCATTGCCTGTCGCGGAGCAGGAAAAGGTATTCGGAAGATCCAGAGAGAATGACGTTGAAATGCCTGACGAACAAAAGCCTTCCAATTCTCACATTGCTTTGACCAATGTTGGCGACGATCTCAAGATCATCCGGGACAATATGCCTTTTGGGAATATGTCGACCAATGAGATGGGTACTTATTTCATCGCTTATGCGAGTACGTTCAGCACGGTAAAAAAGATGCTGGACAATATGTTTATCGGTTCACCGGAAGGGAATTATGACAGGTTGCTGGATTTCAGCACACCAAAGACAGGGAGCCTTTTTTTTGTTCCTTCAGCGTCCTTTTTGAAGAATATCGCATCAGGGGCTCCGGCTCAGGAGGTTGTTCCTTCAGCCTCTGACGCAAGGGGAACTATTCCGGAGGTTGGATCGCGGTCATCATCGGGAGATGGGTCATTATCTATTGGATCACTTAAAAAACAAGCAGGTTATGAATAATCTTTATCGGGAGCTAGCCCCGGTTTCAGAGGCGGCTTGGGCGGAAATCGAAGAGGAGGCACGGCGCACCCTCAAGCGGCATCTGGCGGCGCGGCGCGTAGTGGATGTAGAAGGTCCAAAGGGTTTTGACTTCTCAGCCGTCGGCACGGGGCATACCCAGAGTATCCCGGCGCCAGGCGAAGGTATCCAGGCTGTGCGGCGCGAGGTGAAGGCATTGGTGGAGCTTCGGGTTCCGTTCGAACTCACACGGCAGGCAGTTGACGACGTTGAGCGCGGCGCGACGGATTCGGATTGGTCGTCGGTGAAGGATGCGGCGCGCAAGATAGCGTTTGCAGAAGATAACTCGGTCTTCGAAGGATACGACGCGGCAGGGATCCAGGGTATCCGGCAGGGCAGCAGCAACCCGGTATTGACGCTTCCTTCCAGTGTGCGGGGTTACCCGGATATCGTTGCACAAGCGGTGAGTCAATTACGGCTTGCCGGGGTCAATGGCCCCTATGCGCTCGTTCTTGGCTCCGAACCATACACGGCTGTCAACGGCGGCAGCGATGAAGGATACCCTGTTCTGCAGCATATCCTGCGGCTTATCGATGGGGAGATCATCTGGGCCCCGGCGATCAGGGGCGGTTTCGTGCTTACCACCCGTGGGGGCGATTTCGAATTGGATCTTGGCCAGGATATATCCATCGGTTATCTTGGTCATTCCGAAACCAGCGTCAGACTCTACCTGCAGGAAAGCTTCACCTTCCGGTTGCTGACGACGGAAGCTGTGGTAGCGCTCTCGCCGGCAGAGAAATAGGGCACGCTAATGACTTGATGGCTTGGGTAAGGCATACGATTGACTTAAAGGTTTCGGTGGGGCATACGATTTTTTTGTTAAAACCGTTCGCTAAGAATTGTTTACTTTTACAGTAACGATTGCCTTTATACCGTAAATAATTGCCAGCATGTTTAGAAAAAGACATGACCCTATCAAGGACGACGAGTTCAAACAATTGTTCGACACCTACAAGAACAGGTTATACGGGTATGTTCTCGCTATCGCCCACTCGAAATACGTCGCCGAAGAGATCACCCAGGAAATATTCATCAAGCTCTGGCTTTGCCGGGACATCCTCCACGAAGTGGACAACCTGGAAGGTTATATTTTCACCATCGCCCGCAATAAGACCCTCAATCACCTCCGCAAAGCGGCTCATAACGTGAAATTGTTACGCGAGCTCCAGGGACTGGCAGCGCCGGAGAATAATAATGTGGAAGAACGCTCCCTGGTCGCCGAATACGATACCCTGATCCGGGATGCCATGACCCAGCTCTCTCCCCAACGCCGCCTGGTCTTCCAGCTGAGCCGTTACCAGGGGCTCAACCATGAGGAAATAGCCATGGAGCTGAAGCTTTCCCGGCATACCGTGAAAAATCATATGGTGGAGGCCTTGCGATTTGTCCGCCATTACCTGGGCCAGCATGGCGGGACCGCGATGGGGATATTGTTGATTATTTTAAGCAATTAAGCTGCTCAAACGTCTTCCCCCGGCCCGGAATACCCACGCCAAAAAAATCTTCCATTCGATTAGTCCATGTTTTCTTTTCAAGTGTCAAACTTGTAAGCGCACCGTTATACGGCCGCTGAAACGACCTTTCCCGGACTAAGTCTAATTATTATTGCCATGGATTCCGAATCGAGATTGCCCCTGCTGTTTTCAAGATACCTGCAACGCCGCTGCACACCGGAGGAGGTGGCAGAGTTGGTCGCCCTGTTACAGCAGGGAGAGGCAGAGAGCTCCCTGAACGGGCCCATGTTGGCCCTCTGGCAACAAATCAAAGAAGATAAGACGGAACATCCCGTAGACTGGGATAAAATGTATAACTCCCTTCACCGGACGGAAGAAGACCTGCTGTCGCTCAGTCAGCGGAGGATCAAGCCCTCGTTTAAAACCAACCGTCTTGTACATCGCGGCTGGTTCCAGGTAGCCGCCGTTCTCTTCCTGTGCATGATGGTGTCCGCCGCTTATTGGGCCCTTACCGGAAGTCACCGGAAGCCGAGGACGCAGCCTCCTTCGGCCAAAGGGGTCGATGGCATCCTGTCGGCATTGCATAAAAAGCAGAAACAGATCATTCACCTGCCTGATGGCAGCACCGTCATTTTAAATGCAGACAGCAAACTCGACTACCCAGCCACTTTTGCCGGCAATTCCCGGGACGTATACCTTACCGGAGAGGGCTATTTCGATATCGTCCGGCATCCGCGGATGCCCTTCCTGGTGCATACGGGAAAGATCACTACCCGGGTGCTGGGAACCGCTTTCAATATCAAGGCATATCCATCCGACGAGGCGATCGAAGTGACCGTCACCCATGGCAAGGTGCAGGTGGAAAAGGAAGATAAGAATATGGGATTGCTGACAGCCGACCAGCAGATCTGGGTTAGCAAAATGACAGAAGACTTCGTGCAGAAAAGAGTGGACACCAGGGCCATTCTCGCCTGGAAACCGGCGGAGATCCATTTGGACGACATCACTATGGAAGAGGCTGCCGCGAAGATCGGGGAGCGATATCATGTACTGATTGATTTTGCCAATCCTGCCATTAAGACCTGCCGGGTTACCGCCACCTTTTACGAGGACGATATGCTGAACGAGATCATGACGGTGATCTGCGGGGTGTCACAGTCCAATTTTTCAGTTCATGACAATAAGATCATCATCAATGGGAAAGGATGTAAATAAGCTGAAGGCCGGCCCCTGATGGGGAGCCACGCATGCGGGAAACCCGTGGAGGGGGGACTTGCAGGCGGAGTCGAAATAAAAAAGCACCCCGGGTGGAGCCGGGATGCCAGCGTTTTAAACAATTATAGCGTAACCATCTAAAACTTGCCAAAACTATGGAATTTTTATTTCCTGCAAAGGGAATGACTTGCTCTTTCCTTTACACATGCCGGATTCATTACAAAGCATGGATTATGAGATTGACTTGCCTGTTATTGGCGATTGGTTGTACGGGACTGCAGTTATTGATGGCGCATCCCGGTCATAGCCAGGACCTTACCGAAGTTAGAGTGACCCTCGAACTGAAAAATGAGCCCCTGAAAATGGCTTTTGCCCGGATTGAAAGGCAGACGGACTTCCGGTTTGCCTATAACCGCGGGCAGATCGACCGTTACAAGAGCATCACCCTTGCCAGGGCCAGCTATCCTTTGCAGAAAGCATTGGAGCTTCTGCTGGCGAATACCCGCCTTTCTTTTAAACAGGTCAGTAATAAGATCATTGTTTTCCAGGCAGACGATACGGCCGCAAACCACGCAAACAGTGAATTAGCCGCTGCCCTGGTCGTCATGGCGGATGGTACCATCAAAGGAAAGATCACCAATGACAAAGGCGAACCGGTGGTGGGTGCTTCCGTGCTGCTGGTTGGGGTCGATAAAGGTACGGCCGCCGGCCTGGGGGGGGAATTTGCCATCGTCGGCGTGAAGCCCGGGAAATATAAGTTACAGGTATCTGCCATCGGGTTCCAGAATATTGTCCGGGATATCACCGTTGCGGATGGCCAGGCGCTGGAATTGAATTTTCAGCTGAAGGCAGGGGGAAATGCCATGGATGAAGTAGTGGTTACCGGGTATTCCCGGCAAAGCAAAAGGGATGTGACAGGAGCCGTTTCCACTATTTCAGCAGACGTGGTGAACCAGTCGCCGGTCACGGATGTCGGCTCCATTCTGCAGGGTAGGGTAGCGGGTGTCAGCGTTGACAACCAGGGTGGACCGGGCGCTACGGCCGTGGTCCGTATCCGCGGCTTCGGGACCAATGGAAATAATGATCCCTTATATGTAGTAGATGGAGTACAAATGAGAGGGGGCAACAACCTGATCAATCCCAACGATATTGAATCCATCACGATCCTGAAGGACCCTTCCATTACGTCTCTCTATGGAGCGGAAGGAGGGAATGGGGTCATCGTCATCACCACCAAAACAGGAAAGATCGGTACTCCTAAACTGGAATATACTTCCTATGCCAGTTGGGAAAAACCTATCAAATATCCCGGCATGTTAAACCCGCAGCAGTATGCCGATGCCTATTGGGGGTATCTGAAAAACTCCGGATTGGCACAGAGCAGCCCCTGGTACGGCAGCGGAGCCAGTCCCGTGCTGCCTGATTATATTATCGCAAGACAGAGTGGCGGACAGCTGATCGTTCCCGCCGGCGATCCGGCCGCTGATCCTTCCCTA
>JAATFV010000143.1 GCA_015655015.1 Chitinophagales bacterium
GTATCCAGGCTGCCCCGGACAATGTGATAACGTACACCCGGTAAATCCTTCACACGACCTCCGCGGATCAGTACGATACTGTGCTCCTGGAGATTATGCCCTTCACCCGGGATATAGGCGATTACCTCTACCTTATTGGTCAAACGCACTTTCGCTACTTTACGCAAAGCGGAGTTCGGCTTCTTGGGAGTGGTCGTATACACACGGGTACAAACACCACGACGCTGCGGACAAGCATCCAAAGCCCTGGACTTGCTTTTTGCGCGAATAATCTCTCTTCCTTTTCTAACTAATTGTTGTATAGTAGGCATTCTGACCTATTTTATTTTGGGACGGCAAAGGTAGCCTTCCTCAAAGAAATAAACAAATAAAAATCCTAAATCTTAAACATCCATCCCCTCGTATCCTCTTTTCTACCCTCCCGGATATCCGTCAGCATCTTTTTTACGGCAGGAACAGCCTTCCAGGTAGCCGTATCGAATTTCATGGTATAATCCTTATACCGGAGCTCCTCGATCATGGAAACCGTAGCAGCGGTCCCTGTTCCGAACAATTCCTTCAGCTCCCCGGCCTTATGGGCATTTATGATCTCATCGATGGTGATCGGCCGCTCTTCCACCGTATATCCCATCTCCTTCAGCACCTCGATGGCGCTGTCCCGGGTCACCCCTTCCAGGATCATCCCCGCTGCCAGATCTGGGGTGATCACTTTATCTCCGATCACGAAGAATACGTTCATCGTGCCGATCTCCTGGACATATTTGTGCTCAAAAGGATCGGTCCACAGGACCTGGTCATACCCCTTCTCCTTGGCTAAAGCCGTGGCCAGCATGCTGCTGCCGTAGTTGCCGGCGGCTTTTACAAAACCGATCCCGCCCGGTGCAGCGCGGGTATAATGCTCCTCCACATAGATCCTCATAGGCGCCGAATAATAGGGACCTGTAGGACTCAGCAGGATCATAAATTTATAGGTATCAGCAGGTTTTACCCCGATCACTTCATCCGTAGCAAACATGAAAGGCCGGATATACAGGGAATAGTCATTCTTCATGGGTATCCAATCCTTATCCAGGGACACCAGCTGCCGCATCCCTTCCATAAAGATCTCCTCCGGCACGACCGGCATCCGCATCCGTTCAGCACTGAGGTTGAAGCGCTTAAAATTATCCAGGGGACGGAAAATAAAAGGGTTCCCTTCCCTGTCCTTATAAGCCTTAACACCCTCAAAAATAGCCTGGCCATAGTGGATGGCAGCTAAGGCAGGAGACAAAGACAGGTTCTGATAAGGCCGGATCGATACCGTCTTCCATTCCCCGTCAGCATAATCCACTTCCAGCATATGATCCGTAAAATATTTGCCAAAAGGAAGATTATTAAAATCGACCTCTCCGATCTTACTCTTCCCTGTTTTCGTAACTTGAACATCCATAGCAGCGATCATGTCGTATTAATTTTGTTACGACAAAGAAACAAACAATCTTTGTGCTGACAAAATCCGAAAACTAACAATTGTTAGTTTTCGGCATAGATTGCAGTGTTCCCAAAGGCGCTGACAGTATATGTCCGAAGGACTGTTTTTAACTACTAAAATTATGAGTCTCAATAACATCGAGCTGGGAGATTGGATCGTAAGCGAACTATACCGGGATACGCTGCTAGCTACAGAGGCCCGGCCCGGAGCAGGTCCGTCGGTCAAACCCATTCCGCCATCCGCCACTGCTCCAGCCCAATCCACCCGCCCCCCCGCCGGTAATACACCGGCGCCGGGCGCATCCATTGCCTCCATACCCGCACAAGGCGCCAACGCCAATTTCCCTCTGGCCACCAGCGCCCCGGCCGGCGACACCCAAACCAGCGCCTCCGGAAAGAGCTCTCCGGCATCCCCCCCACCTGGAACAACCGTCCCCGGCTACAAATTCCTCGGGAACAACCGCCGGAATATCACCATCCTCGTCCAATCCCCCGGCTCAGCCTTTTTACCGGACGACCAGCTTGCCTTCCTCACCAAAATGCTGGAAGCCTGCAGGATGAACATGGGAGATGTAGCCATCGTCAACCTGGCCACCGCTCCTGTCAACATTGCCCTGTTAAAACAACAGCTCCGCCCGGCCATCCTCCTCCTGTTCGGCATGGAGCCGGTAGCTATAAAGCTCCCCATGAACTTCCCTGTTTTCAAAATACAGGCTTATGACGCCTGTACCTATCTCAGCGCTCCATCCCTGGAAGACCTGGTGCGACCGGGCGACGAAAACAAATTATTAAAAAGTAAACTATGGATGTGCTTGAAAACTATCTTTGAAATATGAACGCAGATCCTCATATATCTTCATCTCAGACTTCCGGACCGGAACAGTCTTTATCGCCGGAACAGTCACCGTCATCGGCACAATCTCCATCCCCGGAAAAGATCCAGCTCATCTTCGCGACGAACAACCGGCATAAAGTAGAAGAGATCCAGCTGGCCATAGGCGATCAGCTGGAAGTGATCTCCCTCCTGCAGGCAGGCATTGACATCGATATACCCGAGCCCCATGATACCCTCGAAGCCAATGCTTCGGAAAAATCAGCCACGATCCACCGGCTGACCGGTAAGAACTGCTTCAGCGAGGATACCGGACTGGAAGTTGCCGCCCTGAATGGCGAGCCCGGCGTAAAAAGCGCCCGTTATGCAGGAGAAGACCGCGCCTTCGAAAAGAACGTCGAAAAGCTCCTTTTTAATCTTACCAATTCCCCCGATCGCAAAGCACGCTTTCGTACGGTGATCTCCCTGATACTGGACGGCAGGGAACACCTTTTTGAAGGTATCTGTAACGGAAGGATCCTCACCACCCCGGCAGGCAGCAAAGGTTTTGGTTATGACCCCGTCTTTGCCCCGGATGGAGAAGATCGCAGTTTCGCAGAAATGAGCCCGGAAGAAAAAAATCATTATAGCCATCGCCGGAAAGCCGCGGATAAGCTGGTCGGATTCCTGCGGAAAACAATCTCCTAAAACATTGCTTATGCCAAAGATCAGGTTGACACTCCCCGAAAACTTCAACTATACCACAACGATCCCCATCCGTATCACGGACCTCAACTATGGAGGGCATGTGGGCAATGACTCCGTCCTTTCCCTGATCCATGAGGCCAGGGTGCAATTCCTCCGTCATCACGATTATACCGAGCTGGACACGGGCGGCGTGGGACTTATTATGGCAGATACCAATATCGAATTTAAGAACGAGCTCTTCTACGGCGAAGTGCTGAGGGCCTCCGTGGCCGCCAGTGAATTCTCCCGGGTCGGGTTCGACCTGTATTACAAACTGGAAAAAGAAGTGGGAGAGAAATGGATACCGGTGGTCTATGCCAGGACCGGCATGGTCTGTTACAATTATTCGGCGAAGAAAGTGGTGTCGGTGCCGGCGGAGATTTGTACGAGGCTGCTATCTTAAAATCATCGTAGGCCTGCGGCCTGACCGTTGAGCGTCCTAAAAAATGCCGGCATTTTTTACGCCGTGTCTAATGATGGCAGAACTTCGCCAGAGCGACATTTAGTCGCTCTATCTCGTTCGTAACCTTCGCTTCGCCCGGTTAGGCCAAAACGCCCGTGGCGTTTTAGGGGTTCCATATCCTCCAACTCTCCTCCGCCTGCCCGATCAGCATCTCATACCCGTTCTCTATAACAGCCCCCTGCCCTTCCCCCTTTTTCAGGAACAAGGTCTTCTCCGGGTTGTACACCAGGTCGAACAGGTAATGCAGAGGACCGATCGCCTCATAAGGAAGAGCAGGGCACTCATCTATCTTCGGATACATCCCCAGCGGGGTCGTATTAATGATCAGCGTATGTGAACGTAACAGAGCCGCATCTGCCTGCTCATAAGAAAGATCCGTAGTGGCAGGCCGGGGATGACGGGATACAAACCGGTAAGAAAGCCCCAGCTTGATCAGCACATACTCCACAGCTTTCGCGGCCCCTCCCGTTCCCAGGATCAGGGCATGTGTATGGTGAGGCTGCAGCTTCCCCAGCAAGCTGTCCCGGAACCCCACCACATCCGTATTATACCCCACCTTTTTGCCATCTTCGATCTTAATGCAATTACAGGCATTTATCTCCCGGACGACCTCATTTTTATCGTCCAGGAAAGCCAGGACCTGCTCCTTATAAGGGATCGTTACATTCAGGCCCTGTAATTCGGGGTCACCCAACAGCCCCGTTAGTTCGGCTATCCGCTGCAAAGGGTACACCGAATAAGAAACATCGGAAATCCCTTCCCTTTCGAATTTCTCCGTAAAATACCGCTGTGAGAACGAATGGGTCAGCGGATAGCCGATCAGGCCGAACTTCCTCATTTGGCGGCGCCTTTATCCAGGAATAAATGGAAAGTATCTCCCCGCAGACCGACACGCATAGCCTCCATGGCGATCACTTCAGAAGGAGCAATATTGCCCAGGTTGACATTGCAGCCAATTAGCTCGATAAAATAAAGCTGCTGGGCTTTTTGAGGAGCTTCCCAGAGTATCTTTTCCGCAGGTATCTGCGTCAGGATCTCCTGCACCAATCCTTCCCTTACCTCTCCGCTTCCCCGGTAAATACCTACATTCCCAGCCTCCCGGGCTTCGGCGATCACATACGTGGCCCCGGCGCTCAGTTCCGCCCGCATCAGCTCAATCCACTTGTAAGGAGGGATAATATGTTCTGCATCCTTGCTGCCCACTTCGCTCAGGACCGTTCCGTATTTGGTCAGCTTTTCGATGTACCCGCATTTTTCGGCGTGGGGGATCGTAATAGATCCGTCACTGACTTCCATATGCGTAATGCCGTATTCCTTACAGACAGCTATATATTCCTCGAACTGGTTGCGTATCAAAAAAGCCTCAAACAGCGTTCCGCCAAAATAGACAGGCAGGTCATAAGATTGATAGATCTCGATCTTCTCCCGCAGGTTGGGGGTAACATAGGCTGTACCAAATCCCAGTTTTACGATATCCACATGAGGGTGGGCCACACTCATAAAATTCTTTGCTTCCTCGATGCTCAACCCTTTGTCCATCACCATTGTAATACCATGCTGGCGGGGCTTCAATATCCTTTCAGGGATCTGCGTAAGTTTAAAATTCATCCTTTTAGTTGTTTCATTAAGTTAAAAATGGCTTTTCTGATAGCAGGCGCAAAAATAGGAAACAAACGAATACTAATTTTGTCGTACCACCTCGTATAATGATATAATGTAATAATGGGGGTCCGCCCGGAGCTGAATTTTACCGGGCAGAACTCTTTATAGCAATCCTTGCTGACAAAGAGCTGGCTCTTTGTCAGCAAGGGAAAGACCTTAGATAGACTTATTTTTTTTATACCGGGCAATGATATCCACTACCGGCTGATATTGCAGGATCACCGGATTTAATTCCAGTAATTTTTTCAAAAGTTTGGGAGCCTTCATCATCGCTGTCTCCAGTTGCAGCAATCCCTCTTTGGATTTCCCCAGGGCAAAATAAATAGCGCTCAGATAAAAAACGAACAAAGGCTTTCCACCGGTGATGCGGATTGCAGCTTCCACCTGCTCAAGGGCCTCCTCAAAGAATTCCGCATTATAGAGACAGCGGATCAGCGCTTCCCAGCTGGAAATATTCCGGGGACGCATTCTCACCACATTGGAAAAGAACTGAATGGCTTCCTTAAATTCTCCCAGCTGCATCTTGCATTCCCCCATCGCCAGATTATACTCCGGCTGCATGGCATGAATACGCATGGCGGCTTCCAGCTGCTTTACAGCCTGGACCCACTGTCCTTCGTTGATATAGGTGCAGGCGAGCTTGTAATAGAGCTTGCTGTCATCCGGATTGAGGTGGGAAGCCTTCCGGTAGTAAAAGCGTGCCTGTGCATAATTATTCAGCTTATCATAACAATGCCCGATCGCTTCATAAATCACATCTTCCGGTCTTGATAGCTCCAGCACCTTCTCCAGGGACTCGATGGCATCCTTGAATTTTCGAAGTCGTATATACGCATCCCCCATATTACGGTAGGCATAGTCGAACTTCTCGTCAATGACCAGGGCATATTTATAGGCATCCACAGCCTTCTCATATAATTTCAGCCCCTGGAAAGCCGCAGCCAGGTTGAACCAGGCCAGTTCGCTGTAGGGATTATCATCGATGATCTGCTGATGAAGCTTGATACTCTCTTCATTCCTGCCGGTGAAGTCCGTCCAGAAACAAATTTTATACAAAGCCTCCTCATTGCCCGGATCCTGCTCCAGGATCAGCTTCAGGCAATCAAAAATTTTATCGAATTGCTCATAATCATCATACACATCCGCCAGCTCGAACAACAGCTCGATCCGCTCATCTCCTTCAATATGCAGCAGGGCGTCCTCCAGCAGTACCACAGCCTTCTCCTGCTGATCCAGCGCCAGATAAGCATCGGTCTTCAGTATGTATAAGTTGATATCCGCTCCGTCAAGGAGCTCGGCCTGCTCAAGAATAGTAAGGGCTTCATAATACCGGCGGGTGGCGATCATGAGGTCGGCCTTTTTGATCAGCAGGGCCGATGAATAGGGATATTGCTCGATCCCCAGCTCGACAGCCTCAATGGCCTGCGGAATATCCTCCGTGTCGTCAAAATAATCGATGATCCTTTCAAAAGCTTCTTCTTCCAGGAAAGAATGACGGCGCCCGTTCCTTAGATCCTGATACTGCTTCAGCAACTCCTTCATTTCTTCCTTATCCTGATGGTATGGATTTTCTTGCATGTGTTTAAGGTTATTGTAAGTTACGGTATATTACCTATCCCGCAAATTTTTTGCAGCCCCCCGAAGATCGTCTTTGCCCTTTCGGGATCCTGACCCCGTTCCATACCCCTGCGCGACAAAATATTCCGCTTTCCCGGCAACCCCGGGCGATCGATCCCCGTATATTCAATAGCAGACTGAGGATAGCAGGCTGGGGCCTTTAAAAAAAGCCCCGTTTCGCAAAATGTCCGGCAACAGGCTTTCAGGCAATAGCCCCGGCCTGTTCAGGGCAGAACCGGTGAATGGAAGGAAGACAAGGGTGAATGATTTTTTCCAAATCTGTAACTTTTTAGGTATCAGATCGTTAAAGGTTTATTAAAATTTATGACGAACGGTTAAAAATTACCCAATTTTATTCACTATATTTGTAGCAGAATGTTAAGACCAACGACCATAACGATGAGAAGATTGATGCGATTGACCATCGTCAGCGCACTGATGGTTGCAATAGTTGGGCTTGCTTTTGCCAGCAAAGGCGGCGGCGGAGACAAAAAAGGCAGCAATAAGATCCCTTTAAAGACGGAATTCACTCCCATTCGCACCACCGGCACTTTTACCCTTAAATCAGGCCCTACTTATACCGGCAGTTTCGTGCTGGGCCAGGAAAGGACAAAGAATTACCTTTCTATCAATACCTTGGTCACTTACCAGAAGGGGAACAGCATCTTTATCATACCTTACACTTATAAGGTAAATACGCCTGCATTGATGGATGGCAGCCGCAAGACCAATCTCCAGTTATTGGACCTGCGCATCAAGATGCACCGATAGGCAAAACAAAACATCCACGTCGTTTAAGCTCCCTGCTTTCCACTCAGCATATCCTTTTCAGTCCCCCATGTTATCAATAGCTGTTATCATAGCTAAAATAAGTCCGATCCTCTAAAGGTCCTCTTTGCAAAGGCCCTCTCTATCCAACATTATATACTAATAATGTCTATCCCCATACTATCTTCCCTGCCGTCTATCTTTCCCCCCTTTTCTTATGGTCGTAACCATCCCTCCCTCGCCTCCTCCTCCTTCGGTTCAACCCCTTACCCCCCGATATTCAGCTTCTTACTCTCCTCATAATTCATTTCCCGGTACCCCGTTTTCGGGATATCAAATTTCGAGGCCGGAACAGGGTTCAGATTGATCTTATTAATCCTGTACCGGATCTGAATATCCCCATTGGTCAGCTCATATTCCAGGGGCAGGCCCTCCAGCGTCTTAAAAGCAGGGTCATATTCCCTATTCTCCGGAACAAGGTCCCGGGTATAAAATACCGTCACCGTAATACCGGATTTCGTCCTGGCGACAGCCTTGATGCATTTATAACCGGCAATATCCCTGGTTTCCGACGTATTGGTGAACACCATCCCCTCATACCCCTTATTCCTCTCCACCCAGTTCTCCGGGCTCAGCCGGATCAGCAGCTTCTGACCGCTCACCTCTTTCAGGATCACAGCCGCCCCCGTATTGGCATCGAACAGGGTCGTGGAAGAAAACAGGGGACTGGTCATTTCAGACCTGCTCTTGCTGCCTTTTATATAGACGGAATGGACGGCATATTCATTGGTAGAAGGCTGTTTGGAGCCCTGAACCACCGCCCCTGCGGAATAATCATAGATAAGGCTCAGCTCGGATATCTTTTTCTGCGCGCTTACCGTAAGCACCATTAGCAGGTGGACGATCCCCGCCAGGAAAGTTTTGGACAGTACGTTTTTCATATTGTTTAAGGAACTAGTCTGTAAAATAAGAAAGACCTCTCAATATTCTTACTATTAAGAGGTCTTTCTTACCGTAGGTATCCGTCAATTGACAGTCGTACCTTATTTTTTTGCCTGCTGCGCTTTCTTCTGAGCCTCCTGCATTTGCTCCAACCGCTCCTGCCATTTTGACTTCGTCTTAGGCTTGGTCCTGTTCTCCTGCAGCTTCGCCAGTATCTTCTCGTGATCTATTATATAATTCTGGATAACAAATTGAAGGATCAGCGTGATCACATTGGATACCGTATAATACCAGGTCAGCGCCGATGCCAGCCCATTGAAGAACAGCAACAGCATCACCGGCATGATATAAGGCATATACTTCATGGCGGGATTGCTCTGGTCCGGGGTCATGCTCATCCCGTATAAAGAGATAAGGAAGCTCGTGATCACCGCCAGCAAAGCAAAAAGACTGATGTGGTCACCATAACCCGGAATAGCAAAACCGAAATTCACGACAGCATCATAGGAAGACAGGTCATGCGACCATAGAAAGCTTTCCCCCCGCAAAGCAATATTGGAATTAAAAAAACTATATAACGCAAAGAAGATCGGGATCTGTAGCAGGGCCGGTATACAGCCTCCCAGGGGATTTACCCCCGCCTCCCGGAATAATTTCATCTGCTCCATTCCCACCTGCTGCTGATCATCGCCTACCCTTTTCTTCATCGCCTCGATCTCAGGTTTCAACGCCTTCATCTTAGCCCCGCTCAGGTAGCTGCTATACACCAGCGGAGACGTGAACAGACGAATGAACAGGGTCAGCAAGAGAATTGCCAGCCCATAGCTGGCGATATACTTTTTGAAGAAGCTGAACACCGGCATGATGATATATACATTCACCGGGCGAACAAAAGAATAGATACCCCTGCCCAGATCGATGATCCTGCCCATACCCGGAGCCTGCTTTTCCAGGATAGAAAAGTCATTAGGGCCGTAATAGAGCTGGAAAGGCATGGTGACCGCAGCGCCGGAAGGCACTTTCGCCTGCATATTCACTTCCGCCCGGGCTACCCCGTTGGAAGAGTCTGCCGTCTCCTTTATCAAATGGACCGCACCGGAATTAAAGCTATTCTTAGCGATCAGGGTAGTATTGAAGAACTGTTGGGAAACCGATACCCACTGCACCGGCTTCTCGAAGGTCTTTTCTGATTTGGACAAAATATAGTCAAAATCATTATTTTCATAATAACAGACACTGGTCAACCGTCTTTCATTGACAATGTTCTTTTGAACCCGTCCCAGGTAAGCATGCCATCCCAGGTTGAAATTGCCCTGGCTGAACAGCTTATCGGGATTCGTGACGAGCACATTCCAATCCACCAGGTACCCATTCGGATGGATGATATATTGATGGACAAGGGACTCCCCATCCAGGGTAGGCAGGCGGAAGCTAACCGTCTGGCTGCCATCGGAATTTTTCACCACCTGTCCTTCTTTAAAGAACAGATCCGCTATCTGGGCAGGCTGATTGGGATTCGTATTGATCGAATAGGAAATGCGATTGTCCGCCTTTGGATCTACCAGCTTCACGGGAGTGCTGTCATAAGCCTTAAATTGCTTCAGCTCCACAGATACCGGCTGACCGCCCTTATTGCTGAAAACTACCTTCATCAGCTCATTTTCAACAGTCAGCAGATGTTCGGTCCCGACAAATGCCGCATTGAATCCGGTGGTATCGGCAGGAGCGGTCCCTGCAGCCTTTTGGGTCGTATCCTGCAGCCTGGCTTCCCGCATTTTGGCCTCTGCCATCTCGTGCGCTTTTACAAGTGCGATGGAATCTTCCGCCATCTTCCGCTGCCTTTGTAATTCATTGCTGTTCTTGGTACTGATAAATAAATAAGCGAATAATAAAATCCCCAGCAGCACAAACCCGATAACTGTATTACGATCCATTCCCATTATTATAGTTTTTTTGGAGGAAGTGCAAATATAGGGGCTTTTTGAGCTAGAAGCTACAAGCACAAGGCCGGGATACCTGATTTTATCGGTGGGAACAGGTGATTACGCGGCAAGGGAGCAGCTGCAAGCGGTTAGCTGCCGGCTGCAGAAGATCAGCTTAAAACAACAAGCTTCAGGCCAGACCCATTAAGTTCATTAAGACTTAATATCGGCTGGCCTGAAGCCCGGAACCCGCCCCTGGAAGCTGTCAGGTTATATCATTTCGCTCTGCAACAGAGGATTCTTCACCGCTATCTTCGCTTCAGTGAACTCCCTGGCAGCCTTGATAAAATGTACGAAAACCGGTTGGGGACATTCCACCGTGCTCTTCAATTCCGGATGGTACTGCACCCCTATAAAAAATGGATGAGCAGGCAATTCAATGATCTCTACCAGCCCGCTCTCCGGATTGAAGCCGCTGAGCGTCATCCCGGCCTGCTCGAACTGACTGAGATAGGCATTATTAAACTCCCAGCGGTGACGATGCCTTTCGCTGATCTCTTCCTTCCCGTAGATCTCCCGGGCGAGCGTTCCCTCTTTCAGAATACAGGGATACGCGCCAAGCCGCATCGTACCGCCCTTGGCAGTCACTTTCTTCTGCTCTTCCATCAGGTCGATGACCGGCGTAGGCGTATTGGGGTTCATCTCCGTGGAATGAGCGTCTTTTAAACCCAGCACATTACGGGCAAATTCAATAACTGCCATTTGCATACCCAGGCAGATACCGAAGAAAGGCAATCTGTTCTCCCGCGCATATTTCACCGCGATGATCTTTCCTTCCACTCCCCGGTGACCAAATCCCGGCGCCACCAGCAGCCCGTCCAGGTTACCCAGCTTCTCGCACACATTCTCATCGGTAATGAACTCGCTGTGCACATTCACCACCTGTACTTTACATTCATTCACAGCACCCGCATGCACAAAAGATTCCAGGATGGACTTGTAAGCATCCTGCAATTCGATATATTTCCCGATGAGCCCGATGGTCACCTTATTTTTAGGGTATTTCAGCTTGTCCAGGAATTCTTTCCATTTGCCCAGCTCCGGCTCATGATAGTGTGTGAGGCCCAGCTTCTTCAGACAGATCAGGTCCAGCTTCTCCCGCATCATCATCAGCGGCACCTCATAGATCGTAGACGCATCGGCCGCTTCGATCACCGCATCCTGCTTTACATTACAGAACAGGGCGATCTTTTTACGGATATCCGGTGACAGCGGCTCTTCCGTGCGACAAACGATCACATCCGGATGTACTCCTTCCGAACTTAATAATTTAACGCTATGCTGGGTGGGCTTTGTCTTTAATTCCTTCGCCGCCTTCAGATAAGGAATGAGCGTCAGATGAACGACCATGCAATCATCCGGCATCTCCCATTGCAGCTGACGAACCGCTTCAATGAAAGGCAGCGATTCAATATCCCCTACCGTACCCCCAAGCTCTGTAATGACAATATCCCATTTATTACCCTGCCCTAACAACAGCATCCTTCGCTTGATCTCATCCGTAATATGGGGGATCACCTGTACGGTCTTACCGAGATAAGCCCCTTCCCGCTCTTTATTGATCACAGTCTGGTAGATCCTGCCCGTGGTGACATTGTTAGCCTGGGAAGTGAAAATGTTAAGAAAACGCTCGTAATGCCCCAGATCCAGATCTGTCTCGGCCCCATCTTCCGTTACAAAACATTCCCCATGCTCATAAGGGTTTAGCGTACCGGGATCTACATTAATATATGGATCCAGCTTCTGAATGGTTACTCTTAGCCCCCTCGCCTGTAATAGCTTGGCCAGAGAAGCTGCAATAATTCCTTTACCGAGCGAAGAAGTAACACCACCTGTAACAAATATATATTTAGCCATAAAATGGTTAATTAAGTTATTATTAAATGCATTTTTTGTTATTGGGCGACAGGCGAAAAACAATAATTTAGCATTATTGATCCTACAGCTTGTTAAATGGGCATTGACTACCAAACGGCAGTCATCAGCAATCCATCCATGACAATACTTTGTTAATTCGATTCATCAAACTGAACCTGTCTCTATTGACCTGTTGAAAACCAACAGAAAAGAAATTCCAAGAGGTCATGCAAAGCTACACCAAATTCTCAACCCGGAAAAATACCCGTTCCGCGATGTGGATAAATATCTAAAAAAGCGGCCCAACGTGATGTTGGGCCGCTTTTTTAGCTGTATAAGATTTTTTTTAATTGACTATTTAAATACAGCCAGGGAATACACAGACCTTGACTTCAGATCAGGCTGAACAGCAGGATTATTTGTGCTGATCTCTTTGTTATTGGTAGTTTTTTCGTTTTGGCTGATTTTTACTGCGTGCAGGACAATGATTGCGGCGATTTCCAGGGCTAAAACAAATACAGTCTTGGTCTTTCCTTTTTTCATGATAAAATTGGATTTTGGATTTTCTTTAGGATTCTGATTGATTAGAAACCTGCTTTACAGGTTATAACTGTAACTGGATCTAAACGCAAGATAGAACTATTTTATTTTCCCGACAATCGTAAAAATCCTTCATCACCCCTATAAAATAGTTAGTGTTTTCCCTAAAAAGGATCTATTCCTAACCGTTTAACAATTATTTATACATGAAATAAATCAAGATATGACAAAGTGAATATTTTCCTAATCCTTCGCAATCTTCTCATAGCTCGCCACCAATCCCTTGATCAGCGAGGAGCTGAATCCCTGGTGCTCCATTTCATTCAGACCTGCGATCGTACAACCCTTGGGAGTGGTAACTTTATCTATCTCCTGTTCCGGGTGAGACCCTCTTTTCAGCAAGAGCTCAGCCGCCCCTTTCACCGTCTGCGCGGCGATCAGGTTAGCCGTGGCCGCATCGAAACCAATCTCGATGCCTCCCTGGATATTCGCCCGGATATACCGCATCGCGAAGGCCGTTCCGCAGGCGCCAAGCACCGTAGCGGCATCCATCAGCTTCTCATCGATCCGTACCGCCTTGCCCAACTGACCGAAAATATCAAACACATACTGCAGCTGCTCTTCATTCACATTCCGGGCCGCAATGCAGGTCATGCTCTCCTGGATAGCAATGGCCGTATTCGGCATCGCCCGCACGATCGGCACTTTTTTGCCCAGGGCGCCCGCAATATGTTCGATGCTGATCCCCGTCACTACCGATACCAATACATGTTTGTCATCCCGGAATTCGTCCCTCAGGGATCCCAGGATATCATTCACCTGGAAAGGTTTCACCGCCAGGATCACCAGGTCGGCATATCGTATCGCCTCTTCATTCTTGTCGCTGACCAATACGCCCTTTCTCTCCAGGTCCTGAAGAGTCTGGATATTCCGTTTGGTGATGAGGATCTGCTGGGGCAGCACAAATCCGCTCTGGATAAACCCCTCCGCAATAGCCGTTCCCAAATTCCCCCCCCCGATAATGGCAATCTTCTTATTCATAATACAGTCTTTTTTTATTGTAATTTTTGGGTTTAAAATTGATCTGCCGGAAAGGCCTCCATTCAAAATGACTTGGAAGCCGCCAGATAATTCCGCACGTAATCATCCACCCCTTTTTCCAAAGAATAAAACTCCTCTTTATACCCCGCTGCACGAAGCTTCTGCATATTCGCTTCTGTAAAATACTGGTACTTATCCCTTATATCCTCCGGCATATCGATATATTGAATATTGGCCGGCAGGTCCAGCCCGGCAAAGGTGGCCTTCACCAGGTCTTCAAAAGACCGGGCCTTCCCGGTCCCAAGATTATAGATAGCCGAAGCCGGCTGCTTCTCCATCAGCCAGTAACACACTTTAAGAAGGTCCTTCACATACACAAAATCACGCAATTGCTGGCCGTCCTTATAATCGGGCCGGTGAGATTTGAACAGCTTCACCACCCCATCCTTTCTGATCTGGTGGAAAGAATGAAAGATCACGCTGGCCATCCGCCCCTTATGCGACTCATTCGGTCCATACACATTGAAGAACTTCAGCCCCGCCCAGAAAGGCGGATGATTCTTCTGATGAAGCACCCATTTATCGAACTCATTCTTGGATATACCATAAGGATTCAATGGATGCAATAAAGGGATCAGGTCATGCCGGTCTTCATACCCCTGCTCCCCCGCGCCGTAGGTGGCCGCAGAAGAAGCATATACCAGCGGAATATGATGGACCGTACAATAATGCCAGACCTTTTTTGAGTATTCCACATTCAAATGCTGGTGGATGGAATAATTGAACTCCGTGGTATCCGTCCGGGCCCCGATGTGAAAAACAAACTTTACCGGAGGCTTATGCGCATGCAGCCATTCAAAAAAGCCTTCCCTCTCCACCTGGTAGCTGAACAGCTTGCCTTCCAGGTTCGGCGCCTTATCGGGACGGCTGAAATCATCCACCAGGATAAGGTCCCGGTAGCCATGCTGATTTAAATAGCCCGCCAGGCAGCTGCCGATAAAGCCGGCTGCGCCCGTTATAACGATATATTCTTTGCCGGGATTGATTGATTCTGCCATATATTTGAAAGAGGGATCATACCCTCACACGCAAATATACCCAATTTGCCGGTCACCTTTTGCCAGCTATCATATATGAAATTAGGTTCCATTCAATTCCTGCGTGCCGTAGCAGCCTTATTGGTAGTGTATTTTCATTCGATAGATTTTCAGCGGAAGCTGGCTCATTCTTTTCAGCAGGATTTCCTTCACTGGGCGAATTTCGGCGCCATCGGGGTAGATATTTTCTTTGTGATCTCCGGCTTTATTATCAGCTATTCTGCAGGCAGCTATAAAGGTGGCCGGGAAGGAGTCATTTTTCTTGTCAGGCGTTTTAAAAGAGTGAATTTCATCTACTATCTCGCCACGCTTGTTATGGTCGGCGTCTTGATTCATGCGGTGCTCATGATGGGAGTCCCGCTCATTACATTTCCCATTATCCTGAAATCGATTTTCCTGCTGCCCTTATTGGACCATACGGAGTTTGTGCCCCATATCCTGCGGCAGGCCTGGACACTGAGCTTCGAATGGTTTTTCTACCTGCTATTTTCGTTGGCTATCTTTACCCGCACCCGGTCTAAAGAGCGATTCCTGGTGCTGCTGATAATGGCCCTGGTGGTCACAGGCTTTCTTTTTAACGGCTTTAAAGGCAGCGACTACCGGCTGATCTTTATGACAAACCCTATCCTGCTGGAATTCCTGCTGGGTGTTTGCCTCTACTGGTGTTATGTAAACGTAAGAGTTTCTAAAAAGATGACTTTTGTTTTGCTGGCGGCAGGAGGTTGCATTTGCCTCTATCGCATCGTCCACGGATTTGGTAAGATCTGGCTATCAGAAGATACAGAAGATGGCAGCCTTTCTTTTGTCCGGTTTATCCGGTGGGGGATTCCGGCAGGGCTGCTGGTTGCCGGATGCATCTTCCTGGAAAAAGCAGGATCCCTGCATTCTATCTGGAATAACCCGCTGACCACCTTCCTGGGAAATGCTTCTTATTCCATCTATCTGACGCATATGACGATCTATCTATTGTGCTCTTCGGTGTACAGACGGACAGGCTATTATCCCAACCCCGACCTGGCGATATGGCTCCAGGCCTTGCTGGCAATTACAGGGGGAATTATTTTTTACCAGCTGGGGGAATTGCCCCTGTTAAGATTTTTGCAAAGGAAGCGACCGCGGCCTAACCTTGCCGGCAAAACCCAATAACCGGGTCCTCAACCGCGTCCTCCCAATATACATTGTACAAGCCCCATGTCTTGTACAAGCCCCACTTCTTATACAAGCCCCGCGAACCGATCACGCCATCTCCACTACCTTATTCAAATAACTCTCCAGGCTCTTATCATACTTCTCCTTCCATTCACCCACCTTTCCCCAATCCATACCATCCACTTCGAAAGAACCTCCGGTAACAAAACCCAGCTCCTCGAAAGGATGATCGCCCAACGCCTTTTTAAAGGCAGCTACCCTGGCCGGCTCAACGCTGACGACCACCCTGCTCTGCGATTCCCCGAACCAGACAGCATCCTTGCGAAGGTGGAAATCCGAAGCCACTACGTCGAAACCCAGGTTCCGGTGGAAAGCCGATTCCGCCAGCGTGACGAACAATCCGCCCTCACTGACATCATGGGCCGAACGGACCAGCTTTTTGGCGATCAGCTCCGACAGCTTTTTTTGTAAAGCCAGCTCTTCCTCTATCTCGAAATGGGGAGCCGGGCTGAACTCCACCTTTTGGATCTTATGCAGGTATTCGGAGGAATTGATATCATTATTGCTCTTACCCAGTAAGAAGATCACATCCCCTTCTTCTTTAAAGTCCAGGGTCATCTTATCCGTTACACGCTCCAGCAATCCTACCATACCGATCGTGGGGGTCGGGTAGACGGCCCCGTCAGGATTCTGGTTATAAAAGCTCACATTTCCCCCGGTGACAGGCGTATCGAACCGGCGGCAGGCTTCCCCCATCCCCTTAATGGCATGGACAAACTGATAATAAACCTCCGGATCAAAAGGATTCCCGAAATTGAGGCAGTTGGTGACCCCCAGGGGCTCTCCACCGCTGCAGACGATATTCCTGGCCGCTTCCGCCACAGCGATCATCGCGCCCTTATACGGATCGGCATACACATACCGGCTATTACAATCGGTCGTCACCGCCAGCGCCTTCTTCGTTCCCTTCGCCAGTACAACGGCGGCGTCACTGGGCTGATTGGTGGAAGAATTGGCAGCACCCACCGTGCTGTCATATTGCATGGAAACCCATTTTTTAGAAGCGATATTCGGGATAGCGATCAGCGCTTCCGCTACTTCCCGCAGATCAGCTGGAACCTCGATCTTTTCGGGCTGGAAGGCCCGGATCTTCTTCAGGTAAGCCGGCTCACTGTAAGGCCGGTCATATTGCGGGGCGCCGCCGCCCAATACCAGCTCATAAGCGGGGATCTCAGCTTGTAACTCCCCGCCCATATAGAAATGCAGCAGCCCGTCATCCGTCACCTGTCCGATCTCCGCTGCCGGCAAGTCCCATTTTTCAAAAATGCTGACCACTTCGGCTTCCCTTCCTTTTTCAACCACCATCAGCATGCGCTCCTGGCTCTCGCTCAGCA
This sequence comes from Chitinophagales bacterium, assembly GCA_015655015.1. Lineage (GTDB taxonomy): Bacteria > Bacteroidota > Bacteroidia > Chitinophagales > Chitinophagaceae > Puia. Next base: position 17,541 of record JAATFV010000143.1, read on the forward strand.
GCAGCTCCCATGCTTTCATATTTTTCTGACGGGCAGGCACTTTGTCCAGGTCGATCCGCATACCCACTTCTCCCTTTGCGCTCATCTCGGCCGTAGAGCAGATAATACCCGCAGCGCCCATATCCTGCATACCCACCACCGCCCCGGTCTTAATGACCTCCAGGCAGGCTTCCAGCAACTTTTTCTCCTGGAAAGGATCTCCTACCTGTACGGCGGGTAATTCCTCGGTGCTCTCTTTCGTTATATTGGCGGAGGCGAAGCTGGCTCCCCCGATCCCATCCTTACCCGTGGCGCTCCCGACAAAGATCACCGGGTTACCCGTACCTTTTGCCGTAGCGGAGATCGTTTCCCCGTTCTTCAGGATCCCGACGCTCATGGCATTCACCAGGGGATTCGTATGATAGCAGTCTTCAAAATAGATCTCTCCTCCCACCGTGGGCACGCCAAAACAATTCCCGTAATGCCCGATCCCATGTACGATGCCGGACAGTAAATGTTGGGTTTTGGCCTCCTTAAGATCGCCAAAACGAAGGGAATTCAGCGAGGCGATCGGCCTTGCTCCCATGGTAAAAATATCCCGGTGAATACCTCCTACCCCTGTAGCGGCGCCCTGGAAAGGCTCGATAGCGGAAGGATGGTTGTGTGATTCGATCTTAAAGACTACGCCAAAACCGTCACCGATATCCATCAGTCCCGCATTTTCATCACCAGCCTTGACCAGCATCTTTTTGCCGTCCCTGGGCAGGGTCTTCAGCCACTTGATGGAATTCTTATAGCTGCAGTGCTCGCTCCACATGGCGCTGAAAGCACATAATTCGGTGAAATTGGGAGTACGGCCGAGCTTCTGCCTGATCAGTTCAAATTCTTCCGCGGTGAGCCTGAGCTGCTCGGCTGTTTTTACGGTTATTTCCATGATTTAATTTTGTCGCCCGGGGGGTCCTGGCGTCTTTTTTTGAAACCGCAAAAGTACATACATTACGTTATCTAACCTATACTAATCTATATCCCAATCCGTAACAATCAATATCGCAACCAACACGAATCCATGGCCCCATCTATACGAATCCATGCCTCCATCTATACTAATCTATGCCCCCATCCAAATTAATCTATATCCCGACCTGCACGGATCTATTACATATATTTATTAGGTTTGCAACCCTATGTCTTCAAAACAAAGTATAGCTTTTGTAGCGAACACCAGTTGGAGCATCTACAAATTCAGGCTTTACCTTATTAAAAAACTAATCGATCATGGATTCACCATCCATGTACTGGCTCCCCGGGATCAGCACACTGCGCTATTTGAGCACATCCCCGGGCTGACCTTTATCGAACTGACAAAATTCCGGGGCAAAAGCATCTCCCCCTTATACGACTTTCAATTATTCAGGGAATTACTGGGCCATTACCGGCGGATCCGGCCCGACCTCATTTTTCACTACACGATCAAGGCCAATATCTTCGGGTCCCTGGCCGCTGCCAGGATGGGCGCTCCTGCCGTCGGCGTCATTACCGGACTTGGTTACGCCTTTTCCGGCAATACCCTGCTCCAGGCTTCCGTTAAAACGCTCTACCGGCGGGTCCTCCAAAAAAATGCCGAAACCTGGTTCCTCAACACCGACGACCAGCGCATTTTCACCAAAGAGCAGCTGGTCCGGAAAGAAAAGACCTTTTTACTGCCCGGAGAAGGAGTAGATACCGAAACATTCTACCCCTCGCCTTATGAGCCCGGCAAAAAAACCGTCACTTTCCTGCTGATAGCCCGCATCATCCGACATAAAGGGATCTATGAATTTATCAGGGCCGCCGAACTGCTGACCCAGCGGGGACTGGCCGTCCGGTTCCAGCTGCTGGGCTTTTTTGATGAAGGCAACCCGGTAGCGATCTCCCGGTTACAGGTAGAAGAATGGGCCCGTCAGAATAATATCGATTATCTTGGGCACACGGACGATGTTGCGCCCTTCATTGAACAGGCGGACTGTATCGTACTTCCTTCTTACCGGGAAGGTTTGCCCCTAAGCCTGCTGGAAGGGGCCAGCATGTGCAAGGCCCTCATCGCCACGGATACGGCAGGATGCCGGGAGGTCATCCGGGAAGGGGTCAATGGATACCTGTGCAGGAAGAAGGACGGAGCCGACCTCGCGGACAAAATGGAAAAATATTACCGGCTATCCCCGGCGGAAAAAAGACAGATGGGCATCGAGGGAAGGAGCCGCGTCCTGAAATATTTTACCAATGAGATCATCACCGGGATCTACCTGGACAAAATAAACCAGCTTACCAGCGCACAGACCACAAACGTAAATATCGTCTCTTGAATGTTAATCAGAACATGCACCTCCTTTTATTTATTTTATATAGCCTTGTTTGCTTATACGCCCTGACCAGGATCCCTTTCTTCAGGAACAGCGGGATCAGGCCCGGGATCCTCCTGACCTACTTCGGCCTGCGCGTGACCGTCGGCTGCCTGCACAATTGGATTGCTTACCGGTA
>JAATFV010000258.1 GCA_015655015.1 Chitinophagales bacterium
ATCGATCTGGGGAAAGTTAATAACATGGCCCGGGTACGGTTGAACGGGCATGATCTGGGGGTGGTATGGACGGCGCACTGGAAAGTCGACATCACGGGGATCGTACAGCAGAAGGACATCCAGCTGGAGATATCGGTGGCCAATCTCTGGCCCAACCGCCTGATGGGTGATGATCAGTTGCCGCAGGATGGTCTAAAGGATGATAAATTTCCCGAATGGCTCTTACAAGGGGAGAAACGAACCAGCGGCAGATATGCTTTTACAACGTACGATCCCTATAACAAGGATACCCCTTTATTGGAATCAGGTCTTATGGGGCCTGTGATCATTCAAAAAGAAGTGTACTAAAAGTTCAGCGGATAGTTCCCTTTCTCCATGCCTGGCTGAAATTACCGTTGCGGTCGCCCGATCAGGGATCAGATGGAGAATTTTATTTCGTAGATATTGGGCCAGAGCTTGCCGGTGACATATATTTTTCCGGAGGCGGAGTCATAGGCGATGCCGTTGAGGGTATCGCTGGCGCCGTATTTGTTCCGGGCTTCATTCACCAGGGAGGTCAGGTCCAGCCGGCCTACCACTTTTCCGCTGGAAGGATCGATCTTCAGGATATAGTTGGTTTGCCATTGATTGGCGTAGAGGAATCCGTTGATCAGCTCCAATTCATTGATATTGCTTACGGGTCCGTTATTATCTGTCACTCCCACCACTTTTACCAGCCTGAAGCTGACGGGGTCTACATAACTTATATTGCTGCTGCCGTCACTCATGATCAGGTTGGCTCCATCGGTGGTCATTCCCCAGCCTTCTTTTACGGGGATGTTGAATTCGCCCGTCTTTTTGAAGGTTTTGGCATCATAGATGAACCCGACTTTAGTGGTCCAGGTCAACTGGTAGACCTTATCCTTGAGAAATGCGATCCCTTCTCCAAAATACTTATTCCTGTCCAGCTCAGCTTTGGGGCTGATCTTGCCGGTTTTGGGATCTACGATCCCGAATAATGAACGCCGGCCTTCGGGCATATTGGGCTCGGTGCCTGTGCTCTCATATATTTGTCCGTCATGGACCAGCAATCCTTCCGTAAAAGAGGTCGTGTCATGGGGTAAGACCTGCATTACGCTGTAATTGATAACAGGGGGCGTATTGTCGGCTGTTTTTTCACCTTCTCCGGACGAAGCGGGCTGCCGGTCGGCGTTGTTACAGGAAGCAAAAAAGGCCAGGATGATAAGGAGTCGAAGCGTTGTCTTCATATAATATGCTGATAAAGGGCAAAAATAAGTGGAAAAAATTTTGATTTGTGGGAAAAAATGTATTGTTTTACATCAGCTTATACTCTGAATACTGCCCCTACAACCCAATCTGCTAATTGCTACTTCGAAAGGGTGATATTCACAGACCGATTGACCGTAGAATATCCTTTCCTTCCTGATCAACCTACCAAATATTGGTACTAACCTTACAGTCACTTTTGTTAATGTGATAGTTGGTAATGTAATTGATATACCATGATATCATGGCATAACATTTATACTATTACTTCGTTTAGGTTGCTCTGTTGACAAGCGACACAAGTGAAGACGCCTCTCAGAGAACTGGCGAAGATCTCATTTAGTCCATTGAAGTGACGTTATTATCCTAAATAAAAACCTCCATACCCCGTGAAATACCTCTTTTAAAGAAGGTATACATGAAACTATTTCTACCCTTATTACTCTTACTGTTGCCTGCCTTACATTCCGTTGCTCAACGGGATTGCCGTTCCCTTGACTACAAGCAGGATATGATCCGGAATAGCCCGGAGCTGGCGGTTAAAGTCCGGGAGGTCGAAAATTTTACCCGTCAGCGGCTGCAGCGTTCTTCTGTGGCAGTTACTGGCCAGCCTGGTACTACTGGTATTGCCGGCAACAAAGGTATATCCGTGATCAGGATCCCCGTTGTGGTCCATATCTTGTATAACTCCTCCGGCCAAAATGTAAGCGATGCCCAGGTACAATCTCAAATAGATGTTCTGAACAGGGATTATCACAAGCTAAATGCCGATACAGCAAAAATACCGGGTTATTATAGTGGCCTGTCCGCCGATTGCGGCTTTCAATTCGAACTGGCGAATATCGATACGAATGGGAATGCTACTACAGGCATTATCCGCAAGCATACGAATGTATCCTCCTTTCAGACCGATGATGCTATTAAATTCGCGGCAAGAGGCGGCGATGACGCCTGGGACAGGGATCGTTATCTGAATCTCTGGGTAGGTAATCTGACCGGGGGACTGCTCGGTTATTCCAGCTTTGTCGGCGGATCTAAAGCAACGGATGGCGTCGTTATTCTTTATACGGCATTCGGAACGACAGGAACGGCCAGGGCTCCTTTTAATCTCGGAAGGACAGCGACGCACGAGATCGGGCATTGGCTGAACCTGATCCATGTCTGGGGGGATACGGATTGCGGAGATGACGAGGTGGATGATACCCCGCAGCAGCAGGCAGCTACCCGGGGAAATCCCAACGGTATGATCTTTTCCTGCGGGAATACTCCTTATGGCAATTTATACATGGATTTCATGGACTTTACCGATGATATCGGCATGCATTTATTCACGTATGGACAGCGCAACCGCATGCGTACTTTATTTGCAGATAGTGGTTTTCGGGCGCCGCTGCTAACCTCCAATGGCCTGTCCGGGACTTCGGTTCCCATCGGATCAACGGGCAGCGGAACTACTCCTTCTTCCGGCTCTATCAATAATGGATTCGATCTCCATATTTATCCCAATCCTGCCAGTACGGTTGTAACGTTGACCACGAATCAGTCCGCTTCTGCCGGCTCTTTGCTGGAGATCTATGACCAGGTAGGTCAACGGGTGATGGTGGTAAGGATCTCGGGGACCAGCAGCCAATTGAATATTTCTTCGCTTCCCGGCGGGCTTTATTTTATTCGCGTGAATGGGGCGAAAAGCAGTTTCAGGTTGATTAAAATATAAATAAGCGATATTTTTTTGGATCAATACTTCCCGGAAAGTTCCGTCGTGGTTGCTGCGATAGAAGAAATCACGTTCATCATAATCGTTGGTAACATACACATCCGGTCATCCATCTCCGTTAAAATCACTCGTTAAAATCACTGATAGCCGCACTGAGTCCGAAGTTAAGACCGCTTACCCGTTAGAGAGATATCGTTAGAGAGATATCGGGCAGCCCGCCACCGTTGACGTCGCCTGCTGCCACACCGGCTCCTCTATAGAGATATTGATCGGTGAGGATGTTGTAATCCGAATTTTCTCAGATGTCATTACGGAAATCAATATGCGTAATGGAGGAAAGTATTTCCGTGAAAAGAGCAGTGGGCGCCGTCTTTTGCCTGCATCAAGCAAAAAAAAGATAACAATAACCGGGAACCTTAATAAATTCATAAAATGAAATTATACCATATTTAATAATTTCTGCTAACTTTAATCCGGCAAGTCTAACGATAACAATAACCAAACCGGCGGGTCCGGTTGTGAATAAGGCCTTAGGCCGGGTTCACAAACTTAACTAGTAGCAATTCGGGAATAAATATGGCCAGTTTACCCTCCGATAATGATTATAGGGCTCTTTTTGAAGCGATTGCAGCAGGAGATGAAGCCGCTTTTGAGACTTTGTTCCGGCAGGGCAGGGCAATTGTGTATACACGGGCTTTTAAGTGGACCAAATCGGCTTTTGCTTCGGAGGAAATAACACAAGACGTTTTTATCGGCATCTGGACAGCCAGGGCCCACCTTTGCGAAGTGAAAGATCCCCGGGCTTATTTCTTTACGATATTATATAATAAGATAAGCCGGTATTTGAAAAATGAGGCTAATAAGGCAAGGATACTTAAGCTGTCTATGTGGAATGCCAAAGAATCCAGCAATGAAACGGAAGAGACGATTTATGCCAATGAGGGACAGAAATTTATAAACAAGGCTATCGGGCAGCTGTCTCCTCAGAAAAAACTTATTTACGAATTAAACCGGCGGGAAGGAAAGAGTTATCGTGAGATTGCAAAAGCGCTGAACCTATCTCCTCATACCGTGAAAAGCCATTTGATGACAGCGATGAAATTGATTCGCAACTACCTAAAAGATAATGCTTTATCTGTTTTATGGTTCATAGTGGCCTTACTTCCCTGAATTTTTTTTTAAAATTCTTCTTTTCTGATCATCCTTTTTCTTCTCCCGTGACTCTATAGCTAATGGATATTATTTAATACGCTATGGGGAAAGACAGGATATTTTATTTATTGCAGCAATACAGCAGTGGCCGGGCATCGAAGGAAGAGGTGGCAGAAATGTTCGGACTGCTGCAGTCGGAAGAGAACGAGGCGTTGCTGAAAGACTTTATTCTCGATAAAAGCGACGAAACGGAAGAAGTGATCTTTCTCCCCCAGCGGAATTGGGACAGGATGTGGCATAGGATAAAGCCGGCCGGGCCTTTCTCTGCCAGGCGAAGGACTTTATTTCCAGGCTGGGTAAGGGTGGCAGCCGCAGTGATGCTGGTTGTCATCGGAGGTGTTGCCTACCAGCTCTTTTCTAAAAGAAAAATAAACAGGACAATGCCCCTGGCCGAAACACATTACAGCAATGATGTTCCACCCGGTGGTCACAAGGCGATATTGACCCTTGCGAATGGCTCTACTATTGTGCTGGATAGTGCGCATAACGGGGTGATCGGGCAACAGGGGAATACCAATATTGTAAAGGTGGACGCCGGTGCACTGGCGTATAATGCACCTGCAAACGACAAGCTGCAAACGGCAGGCGGCAAAGTATCCGCTGCCGGTGAGGTCTCCTATAATGCGATCAGCACACCCCGTGGAGGACAGTACCAGGTAGTATTGCCCGATGGCAGCAAGGTATGGCTTAATGCGGCTTCTTCGCTGCGTTTTCCCACTGCTTTCGCGGGTAAGGAGCGGCTGGTCGAGCTGACAGGTGAGGCCTATTTTGAAATTGCCAAAAATACGGCGATGCCCTTTCGGGTATTTGTTACGCCTCCTTTGGGGAGCGGGAGAGAGGGGATGAATGTGAAGGTGCTCGGTACTCATTTCAATATCAAGGCTTATTCAAATGAACAAAATGTCCGGACTACTTTACTGGAAGGAGCTGTAAAAGTAGAGCTGCCTTTTTCGGCCGGAGCGAAAGGGGGAGCAGGGACTCCGGACGGAGGAGCGGGGAAGGGGATGACTGGGAAAATTATAGCGGCAAAGGAGTCGGAGGTGCGCTTGCAGCCCGGCCGGCAGGCGATAGCGGATAATGCGACCAGGGCGCTCAGTGTGATAGACGCGAATACGGAGCAGGTGGTGGCCTGGAAGAACGGGATGTTCCGTTTCAGGGAGACCAGTATCCGGGAGCTGATGCGGGAGGTAGAGAGATGGTATAATGTAGATGTCGTATACAATACGGATAAAACGGATCAGGACTTTACGGGTATCGTTCCCCGGGCGCAGAATATATCTGCTTTGCTGAAGATCCTGGAGATGACGGGAACGGTGCATTTTCAGATCGAAGGGAAGAAGATCATTGTATTACCGTAAGCGTATTTGTGCGGGGTTGAATTAATGTAGAAACTATAACAGAAGATAACCTTAAGAAAGGTGATCCGGGAAGACCGGCAAAAAAGCCAGGAGCGATTGGAGCCGCCCCTGGCCGGTAAGTTGGTCATCCTAAACAGGCCAAAGCGAAATGACACTGATTGTTAAACCAAACTTCACAAAAGTATGAAGGTAACTGCAAATGGCAAAGCCGTGTCTGAACGGCGGTTTTGGCCATCCCAAATGCCCCTGATTATGAGATTAACTGCCATTCTCTTACTAACTGCTACACTGCATGTTAGCGCCATCGGGCTCTCCCAAACGGTGACTATTTACAAAAGTAATGCCTCTCTCGAACAGATCTTCGAGTTATTACAGCAGCAGACCGGTTATAGCTTTATGTTCAACAGTCATATGCTGGATAAAGCCAAAAAAGTGACTGTCCGGGTCAGCAATGGAACAGTGGAGGAGGTGCTGGCAAAATGTTTCAGCAACCAGCCTTTTTCTTATGTCATACATGAGAAGATCATTATCGTAAAGGAAAAGGAAGAGAAAAAGGCCGGCCTTAGTCCCCCTAAGGCTCCTCCCGGGCAAGTGACAGGAACGGTGAAGGATGAGAATAATGCTCCTATCGAGGGGGCTGCCGTGACGGTGAAAAACCAGGGCGGCGGCACTGTTACGAACAAGCAGGGAAAATTTCAGATGAACCTGCCCAATGGCACGTACGAGATCGAGATTTCTTTTGTAGGATATAAGACCGTGCTGAAAACAGTTACGGTCAGTAATGATCAGCCGGTGAATATAACCGTTACCCTGCAGGTGACGGCAACGGGGCTCACGGACATGGTGGTGGTGGGTTATGGCTCTCAAAGGAAGAGAGATGTGACGGGCTCTGTCAGCAGCGTAAAGGGCGAAGATATCAAGAACCTGCCTGTCAGTAATGCAGCTACTGCCTTACAGGGGAGAGCTACCGGTGTGGACATTGTCAGCGGTGATGGCTCGCCCGGAAATATTCCCAGCATCCGTATAAGAGGAACGGGCACCATTAATAATGCCGATCCGCTGGTGGTCATCGATGGAGTCCCGGCAGGAGGATTGAATGATGTGAACACCAATGATATCGCCTCTATAGAGATCCTCAAGGATGCCTCTGCCTCTGCTATCTATGGCAGCCGTGCCGCCAACGGGGTGGTGCTGATCACTACCAAGAAGGGAAATTTTGGAGAGCAGCTCAAGACAACGGTGAATTTATTCACGGGTTCCAATAAGGCTGTGAAATACCTGAATATGCTTTCCGCTCCTGACCTGGCGGCCTTGAAGTCGGAAGCTTATACCAATGATGGACTGACGGCGCCTGCACTCTGGAGCCAAACGTATTATAAGACCCAGCGTACGGACTGGCAACGGGCATTGATCGGGACCGGCCATGTGAAGAATGCCGATCTGGCTCTGCGGGGCGGAAATAACAATTCCAGCTATAGTATTTCCGGTAATTATTACGATGATAAAGGAATGATCATCAATTCTTATTTCAAACGGTATAGCGCCCGCATTAATTCGGAGCATAAGATCGGCAGCCGTATACGGGTGGGTGAGAATGTCGTATACTCCAATACCAATGGCTCTGCACCTAATACCAGATCTTCCCAGACCGGCCTGGTATGGAGCGCCATCCGTTTCAATCCGGCCCTTCCGATAAAAAATGATGACGGCACCTGGGGAAGCTCCCAATCCGACCAGCAATTAGGGGATATTAATAACCCTGTCGCTACGGCTACGGAGGTACAAAAGTCCAGTAAGACGGACCGGATCCTGGCGAATGCCTTTGCGGAGCTGGAGATCGTAAAAGGATTGAAGGTGCGAGCGAACTACGGATATGATCATGCTGCCAATGAGTATTATGAATTTGACAATGAAATACCCGGCCAGGCGCGTTCTACTACCACTTCACTGGCCCAGTCTTTTTATAAGACCAGGACATTGCTGGAAGAATATTTCATCACCTATAATCATTTGTTCAGCGGGGTGCATAATATCACTTTGACGGGTGGTTATTCCGCGCAGAAGACCGATGGCAATTATTTCGGCGCTTCCAGGAATGGATTTGCGGACACCACTGTTGCCGGCCGGGTGCTCAACCTGGGCGCCAGCTCTTCGGCCGCCAATTACGGATCGAGCTTTCTTCCTTCCGGTCTGCAGTCGTATTTCGTCAGGGGCAATTATTCTTATAAGAATAAATATTTGCTGACGGCCACCTTTCGGGCGGATGGTTCCAGCAGGTTTGCTCCGGGACAGCGCTGGGGCTATTTCCCGGCTTTCTCCGGGGGCTGGCGTATATCCGATGAGAAATTCTATGGCGATCGTATTAAGAACGTGATCAATTCTTTGAAGATCACCGGCGGCTGGGGGCAGCTGGGTAACCAGAATGTGGGAGATTTCCAGTTCGCGAGCACCATTGGTTATGGCAGTGGCGGTGGAATGGGCGGAGGAGGATATGGATATAATCTCGGAACGGGGACGACGAATATGAACGGAGCGTATATTACCAGCCTGGCCAATCCCAATATCACCTGGGAGAGGGCTGTGATGACCAATATCAGCGCGGAGCTGGCGGCTTTGAATAACCACCTGACGGCTACCATTACTTACTTTAACAAGAATACTACCGATATGCTGATCCCTTTACAGCTGGTAGAGACTTTTGGGGCGCAGACCAACCTGCCTGATAACCCGGGCAATATTACTTTACCTGATTATAACCTGGGGAGCCTGAACAATCATGGGGTGGAAATAGAGCTCAATTACCAGAATACGATCGGGAAGGTGAGTTATTCCTTCGGGGTGAACGGATCCTTCCTTCGGAATAAGGTTACGAAATTATACGGTAATTCCACTTACCTGGCGTCGACTCCCTATGGCCGGGAAAATGTGGATATATCCCGCACCTATGAGGGGCAGCCTATTGCCTCTTTTTATGGATTCAGAGCAGACGGTCTTTACCAGGATCAGAGTGAGATCGATAAGGATCCTAATATAGCTAACGATCCCAATAAGGCAAATATCAAACCCGGGGATGTGAAGTTCAGGGACATCAGCGGGAATGGTATCATAGATGATTCGGACCGGGTGCGGCTGGGGGACCCCAATCCACATTTCGTGTTCGGGTTCCATGGATCCGTCGGGTACAGGCATTTTGATCTGACCTTCAATTTTGCCGGTGCGACAGGCTTTCAGCTGTATAATGCCGATCGGCTTTCCGGGCTGGACGCTACACAGGTCTATAACTGGTATGCCGGGGAGAAGAACAGGTGGCATGGGGAAGGCACCAGCAATAGTATACCCAGGCTGAGCGTAAGCAATCTCAATAATAACTACCGGTCTTCCAATCTCTGGGTGCAGAATGGGGCTTATTTGTCGCTGAAGAGCCTCTCCCTTGGTTATACTTTATCCGGGGCACAGATAAGTGATGTGAAAATTCCCGATACCCGTATTTATTTCAGCGCCTATAATGTATTCATGGTGACAAAATATACAGGATATACGCCGGAGCTGGGTTATTCGGGCAATAGCTCACCTTTCGCCGGAAATCCAAGTTCCAACGGGAATCCGAGTTCCCTCGGAAGTCCGGGCCAGTCGTCGTCTCCCGGCTTGCAGAAAGGGGTGGATCTGGCGCAATATCCGGCGGCCAGGAATTTTACGATAGGCGCAACTTTTAATTTTTAGCCCACTAAAAACGAAGCAACGATGAATCCGCGTAAAAAATATTTGATGCTTTCTTTACTGTCGCTGGCTGCGATCGCTTTTCTATACGGGTGTGTCAAAAAGCCTTTGGACCAGACCCCGACGGGCAGTTATACTACCGAAAGTTTCTGGCGTAACCAGGATGACGTGATTGCCGGCGTGTTGGGTATTTACAATGAGCTTTTTACAGAAGACTGGGTCGGTCATGACCTGTATGTTTATGATGATCAATCCGATGATATTTCTGTGCAGGGCGACCACCCTGATTTCAAGGCTATCGAACGGTTCAATATCGATCCCACGCTGCAATTGATCTATATTACCTGGCCCTTTGCCTATGAGCAGATTGCCAGGGCGAACAATGCTATCATCTATATTCCCAGGGTGCCTGTCATAGACAGCGCGATACGCAGCCGGTCCCTGGGGGAAGCCTATTTTTTGAGGGCATATGCTTATTTCGCGCTTAGCCAGATCTACGGCGAAGTGCCGATCATCACGGAGAAGAATGTGCAGGCGGAGAATTATAATGTTGCCAAGTCTCCTGTGGACTCCGTACGGGCACAGGCGGAATCAGACCTGCTGAAAGCTGTCAGCCTGTTGCCGGATGCCATTTATGATGATGCCGATAAAGGCCGTGTAGGGAGAGGGGCGGCCTGGGGGATGTTGTGCAAGCTGTATATGTTCGAGGATAAATTTGCCCAGGCCATCCAGTACGGAAGTTATGTGATCAATGATCCGAACTACGCACTGGCGTCCGACTACACCAGCAATTTTACCCTGGGCCAGCAGGAAAGCAATACGGAGATCCTTTTTGCCGTCTGGAATAAAGACCAGGATATCTCCAGTGTTCCTTCTTCTGCTGTCAGCACTTATTTTTCGCCGCGGGCCTGGAACGGGTGGGGCTTCCATCATCCGACGGAGAGTTTCGCCAGCGAATTCGAAACCGATGATACCATTCGTAAAAGAGCAACGCTGATTTCGGTAGGGGATACGCTTCCTCATCAGACCAATTTAATTGAGATCGGGGCCGGGGACGCTTACCAGATGTTTGCCGGGGATCTCGGGCAGTCAACGGGCCGTTTCCTTCCTACCATGTCCGCTACCGGGTATTTTATCCGTAAGTATACGGCTTACCAGACCAACAACAATGGTCATATCGCTTATGATCTGAAGCAACCTATTTTGCGCAGCTCCGATGTCTACCTGCTGGTGGCGGAAGCGAAAATCAGGTTGAATGGTCCCGGGAGCGGGGATGCGGAACTCAACGCCGTACGTAACCGTGCTCACCTGTTGCCGGTATCCAATGCGGGAATGCCGCAGCTGATCCACGAACGCAGGGTAGAGCTGGGAGGTGAAAATACCCGCTGGCAGGACCTGCTGCGCTGGGACAAGGATAATATCGTCAATCTCGATACGATTGTCGGCAAGCCCAAGCTGGCTTCCCCGCTAGCTCCTTATAATGGGGAAGTAATAATTCCTGCGCGTACCTTTACGCGGCCTAAGGATTATTATATGCCTCTTCCGCAGGAGATCATCGATGAGAGCAAGGGCGTGATCCTGCAGAATAAAAATTATTAAATCCCATCCTGATGGGGACTTTATAGACGTTAAGGTTTTGATGGAGTAATTTGTGCAGAAACCTATAGGAGGTCAACTCTTTTATAGGTTTCTTTTTTAAAAACTGTTATGAACATGAAAGGAATGAAATGGTTTTTTTGGGCGGGGGTGAGCTTTGTTTGTCTTAATTGTTTTTCCCGGGAGCGTGTGGGCGGAGAAGATAAGGGGGCAGCGGGGAAAGAACCGCCGGACAGGGAGGCGGAGCCATTGGACAGAGGCGCGCTGAATGCTTTTTTGCAGCGGATCGTAGGGGACAAGGCGGGGCAATTCGAGATCGCTTATATCGCTCCGGAGAATGGGAAGGATGTTTTTGAGCTGGAGGGTGGGGCAGCGGGTGCACGTGGTGGGGGTGGTAAGGTGGCGGGAGCAGGCAGAAGGATCGTTTTGCGCGGCAGCAGTGGGGTGAGTGTCGCTGCCGCCCTGAATTATTATCTGAAAAATTATTGTCATTGCCTTATAACCTGGAATGGGACGAATCTTCATCTGCCGGGGGTATTACCCGGGGTGACAGAAAGGATCCATAAGCGGACTCCTTATCAGTACCGCTATTATCTGAATTATTGCACTTTTAATTATTCTATGGCGTGGTGGGATTGGCAACGCTGGCAAAAAGAGATCGATTGGATGGCGCTGAACGGGATCAATATGCCGCTGGCGCTGACGGGAGAAGAGGCCATCTGGCAGGAGGTATATCGGTCGATGGGGTTTTCAACGGGGGAGCTCGATCGTTTTTTTAGCGGACCGGCTTATTTTTCCTGGTTGTGGATGGGGAATATCGATGCATGGGGCGGCCCGTTGCCGGAACATTGGAAGGATAGCCATAAAGAATTACAGCAAAAGATACTTCATGCCGAAAGGGCTTTTGGGATGAAGCCGGTATTGCCTGCTTTTACCGGGCATGTTCCTCCCTCCTTCAAAGACCGTTATCCGGCGGCCAAAATAAAGAAAACCAATTGGGACGCCGGTTTTGAAGATGTGTATATACTGGATCCTTCCGATCCTCTTTTTGAGGAGATCGGTAAAAAATTCCTGGAGGCGCAGACACGTGCCTTTGGTACGGATCATCTGTATTCGGCCGATACCTTCAATGAGAATGTGCCGCCTGCCAGCGATTCGTCCTACCTGGATGGCATGAGCAAAAAAGTGTTTGCTTCGATGGCCCTGGCTGATCCGAAGGCGGTATGGGTGATGCAGGGATGGATGTTCCATTACAATGCGGCTTATTGGAAGCCTGCCCAGATAAAGGCGCTGCTGAATGCCGTTCCCAATGATCATATGATCCTGCTGGATCTGTACAGTGAAAGTCATCCTGTCTGGAACAGGACGGATGCCTATTACGGCAAGCCCTGGATCTGGAATATGCTGCACAATTTTGGCGGGAACATCAGCCTTTGGGGCCGTATGAGCCATGCGGCGGCGGATCCTTCACAGACATTGCAGGATCCGGCAGCCGGCAGGATGGTCGGTATTGGTCTTACTCCGGAAGGGATAGAGCAAAATCCCGCACTTTATCAGCTGATGCTCGAAAATGTATGGAGGGATAGTCCGGTGGATGTTTCCGCCTGGCTAAGGGCATATGCTCTTCAGCGTTATGGGGATGGAGGTGCTGCTGCCGACTCCGCCATAGGGGAAGCCTGGCGGATTTTGGAGGCTAGTGTCTATAGCGGCGGTCCTGGCGAGGGCGGCAATGAGTCCATTATTGTGGCCAGGCCTACTTTTGAAAAATCGATCGACCGGGTGCTGACAAAGCTGGATTATGATCCGGGGAAACTGGTAACGGCCTGGGATCTTTTTGTAAAAAATGCTGCGGCTTTTTCCCATAGTGATGGATTTCAGTATGACCTGGTGGACATCAGCCGGCAGGTGCTGGCCAATTATGCCAGTCCGTTGCAGCAGAAAATAGCCGGGGCCTGGCGGCTAAAAGAAACGGCGGCTTACCGGGAATACAGCCGGCAGTTTTTGGATTTATTAGAGGATATGGATCGTCTCCTGGCCACCCGGCATGATTTTCTGCTGGGGAGATGGATAAAGGAAGCCCGGGCGAATGGGGTGACTGCTTCAGAGCAGGACCTGTACGAATTGAATGCCCGGGATATTATTACGCTGTGGGGGGATAAAGAGAGCGGTTTGCGGGAGTATTCCTGCCGGCAGTGGTCGGGGCTGATCGCGGGTTATTACAAGCCCCGCTGGGAGATGTTCTTTCATTACCTGGATCAGTCGTTGGTGTCGGGGAAGGAGCCTGACTGGAAGGCTTTTGACAGAGAGGTGAAGGATTGGGAATGGAAATGGGTAAATAGTCATGACCGTTATGATGCCCTGGAGAAGGGGAATGCTGTATTGGTGGCCGTGGAATTGTATAATAAATACCGGAAGAATTTATGAGGAGAATATTATTAGTTTTTTGTTGCCTGGTGGATTTGCTGAGTTATGGACAGACCAATGATCATATATTTCCTCCTGCAGCAGGTGCGAAATCTTTTATCGATTTTGATGCGAAGGGTTTTCTTGTAGGGGGAAGGAGAGTTTTTTTGGTTTCTGCGGGAATGGAATATGCGCGGGTGCCCCATGCGCTCTGGGAGGACCGGTTGCTCCGGCTCAAGCGGGCGGGCTTTAATTGTATAGAGGTCTATACGTTCTGGAATTTTCATGAACCGCGGGATGGGATGTTTGACTTCAGCGGTGATCATGACCTGGGGGCTTTCCTGGGACTTTGTAAAAAAATGGGGCTGTATGTTATTGCCCGGGTAGGTCCTTATTACTGTGCGGAATGGGACAATGGAGGGTATCCTTTATGGCTGCGTTTCAAGCCGGGGCTTCGTGTCCGGGAGGATAATGCGGAATTTGAGAAATACGTGGATCGTTTCTTTGATAGACTGATGCCGATCGTAAGCCGGAACCAGGTTCACCGGGGAGGAGCGGTGATACTGGTGCAGCTGGAAAATGAGCATCCGAAGGGGTGGGGGACTATTATACCGGATGGGTATTTCCGGCATTTACGTGACAAGGCGGTGTCGTTGGGGCTGGAAGTGCCTTATTTTTTCAGCGGGCTGCATCATTCCAACGATCCGGCGGGGGATTTGCCCCGCAAGACTGTCGGTATGGGTAGTGCGGTTGTGGCGGGAGGAGGAGATTCGCTTTCCCTGGATGATCCGTCCCGGCCTAATCCCTGGATGTCTACGGAGTTCTGGAGCGTTTGGTATAACGGATATGGATCAACGGATAAAGAAGCGCGGTTATACGAGCGGCGCACCTGGAAGATCATCGCTCATGGCGGCAATGGATATAATTACTACATGGCTCATGGCGGCAGTAATTTCGGCTATACGAATAATGATGAAGATGCCGCTTCCTATGATTATGGAGCTGCGGTGGGACAGGCCGGAGATCTTCGCCCTATTTATTATAGTTTTAAGCGGATGGGGTGGTTTGCCCGGAGTTTTTCTGCGATCCTGGAGAACAGTGTGGATGCGACGGCAACCTGGAAGAATATTATTACGAATGTCGCCGGTATGGGCAATGTTACTTCGGATAGTGCTGTTCGTATTTCAGCGCGGCATAGCCCGGCGGGAGAGCTTATTTTCCTGGATAATCCGTCGGCTGTTGCGAAGACTGTCTCGTTGACGATGAAATCGGGGGCGCCTTCTGATGTGAGGGGGGCTTCCGGAGAGGTATTACCTGCGGGTAGGAAGCTGCCTGCAGGAGAGATGTTATCTGCGGATCGGAAGCTGCCTGCAGGAGGGCCGCTGTTATTAGGTCCGGGTGAAATAATGCCGGTTGTTCACGATTTTGTTATGGATAGTGCGGTGAAATTGGAGTGGGCGCCGGTAAGGATACTCGGTATCAGTGACCAGGGTAATACGACGACGATGGTGATCTATGGCGAGCCGGGCAGTCCGGCAGAACTGTATTTCAGGGTGCGCGGAAAGGCGGGTGTGCTGAAGGGTGTGGCTGGGTTTTCGGTGACCGGGGAGCGGGTGGTGTTGCAAACCAAATTTTCAGATGGGCGAATCCCTGTTGAATATGTATTTCGTGCGGGGGGAAAGAAATGGAGGATATTAGTGGTCAATTCTCAACTGGCGGATCGGACCTGGTTTCCGGAGGCAGGGGGTAAGCAGCTTGTTGTTTGCGGACCTGCTTATGTCGCGGAGCTACGGGTGCGATCGGACGACAGGCAGCGTGAAGGGGTGAAGCTGGTTGCGGAATTTCCCTGGCAGGGAAATGAATATGTCCGACAGGCCAACGGCGGCTATCCTGTGCAGCTTTATAGTGAACGATCTGAACCTTTTCGATTGAGCTTGCAGGGGGGTGGGAAGGATAATCACAATGATGGCGGGGTGAGGAATGGAGAAGCAGGTGGCGATGCTGTGGAACGGAAAGACCGGCTGGAGCTGGCCCCCTGGAAGTGCCGTACAGCAGCTTATCCCGGGCTGCCAGGTTATTATGATAATGACTGGAAATACAGTAAGCAGCCTTTGCAGATGGGGGCAGACGGGGATGGGACGGCAGAGGCGTGGTACCGAACGGTAATTGATATCGGGGAGGCCGGCCTATATACATTGCAGGTAGAGGGTAGTGACCGGGCAATAGCTTTTGTGGATGGCCGGCCGGCGGGTTCGGGTGAGATCCGGAATGGGGAAATTACTTTTAATTTTTCGAGGGGCCGACATACGTTGGCTTTTTTTACTACACATGATGGCCGGGATAAATTAGCGGCTTACCTGGGATCGATGGATTCGGTAGACCGCAAGGGTATTTTTGGAAATGCTATCCTCCGGAAAGGCGGTCCTTCGATCGTTACTCTTGGGGGATGGCATTTTTTAAGAGCAAGCGATGGCAGCCGGGGGGCCGGAAACGACAGCCTTCGGGGGGCTGACAATCAGGGGGCTGGCCTTCAGGGGGCTGGCGGTCAGGCGACTGGCAGTCAGGGGGGCGGCAGTCAGGAGGCCGGAGGCAAAACCGCGGAGGATTCACCGGAACTGCTGCAGCGGGATTTTCCTGCTGCGGGCACGGCCGGATGGAAAGAGTATACGACCGGGCAGGATGCTTTTTCCCTGAAACAGGGCTTTGGCTGGTTTCGCACGGCGCTGCCCGATCCCGGAGCGGGGGTATCGCAGATCATACTGAAATTTAAAAGTGTGGATGAGAATGCCACGGTGTTTATAAACGGCCGGAAGATAGGCCGGCACGAGGGATGGAATCAGCCTTTTGAGGTAACGATTGGCGGGCTGGACAGCTTGCAAAGACCTTTGGAGCTGACCGTGTTCATGGAGAATTATTCCAATGAAGGAGGGATTGACCAGCCGGTGAGGGCCAACTATGCTGGTCCGGGTGAGCCTGTAACAGGGTGGGTCATGCATGGGGGAGTGGAGGAGCCTATGAGTATAATGGATTGGAAAGTGTTGCTGCCGACGAAGGATGTTCGGGGCATGGCAGGCCCCTGCTTTTATCGCAGTTCATTTGTCATTCCTGCTTATAGCGTTTCGGGTCCGCATCCTATCTGGCGGGTGCATACGAAGGGATTGGGGCATGGATCTGTCTGGGTGAACGGGCATAATTTAGGGCGTTACCCGGAAAAGACAGCCGCGCCGGGTCTGTATATTCCTGAATGCTGGCTGCATGCGGGACGGAATACCCTGATCATCCTGGATGATGATGGCAAACGCCCGGACCAGGTCTTCGTGCAAGCGGAGCGGGGGGCGAGCCGGGACGTATCTGTTTTTTCTGACTTTTAAATGTGTTGTGCAGCATGTGGCCCGGGGTGGATTTTTGTACGTGGATATTAAAATATAAAATAGCATGGGGCTGCAAAATTCAGGGAGGCTGGTTGGCTTGTTGCTGGTCGGATTTATGGTATTGGGTGGGTTCGCGCAGGTGCCGCCTGTGCCGGGAGGTGTGCGCAGTTCGCGGTTAGCCGGGATGTCCGGATTGATGCAGGGGAAGGATCCTTTATTCTATGTAGATCCTTTATCCTTTGTGGATCCTTTTATCGGGACGGCTAAGAGCGCTGTGTTCACCCGGTGGGGCAGCGAGGGAGGAACTTATCCCGGAGCGGCAGCTCCCTGGGGGATGATGCAATTGACGCCGGAGACAAAGGCGGAGGGTGGATATGACTATGGAGACAGTGCTATTTATTTTTTTAGTTGCTTCCATCATTTGAGCGGGTTCCCGGGCGGTTCGGCGGGGCAGATAAAAGTGATGCCGGTAGTTTCTACAGGTAGACGGGATGCGTTGGGAGGGCGACCTTTCCTGCATCGTGATGAGAAGGCCAGTCCCGGTTATTACCGGGTGATCTTTTCGGATGACCAAACGCTGGTGGAAGCAACCAGTTCAGGGCGGGTGGGATTATTTCGGTTTACTTTTCCCGCACATGTTCTGCCTCGGATCTTTGTAGGGGGAATGGGGAATATCACCCGCAAGAACGCTCATTTGTTGCAGGGGACTTCTTTTCCTGTGGTCCTCCGGTATGACCGGGATGATAATGGGGAAGAGCAGGTGAAGGATGGCGTTATCCTCCGATGGGTTCCTTCGGTGGGGAAGCCAACTGTCATTGTTCTCCGGATCAGCGTTGCTACGGCCGGTCTTGAAAGCGCCCAAAAAAATATTGATAAAGAGACCGGGGGGCTTGGATTTGATGCTGTTAAAGAGAAGACAGCGGGTCAATGGCGGAAGGAGCTGTCGGTGATTGATCTTGGAGATGGTGAAGACGTCCGGAATAGTGGAAACGTTGCTCAGGATAATGTCAGGGAAACTCCTGATAACAATGAAGAAAAGAAGAAGATTTTTTATACGGCGCTGTATCATTCCTTGCTGATGCCCTGGATCATTTCCGATGTGGAGGGAAAGTACCGGGGCCGCGATGGGCTGGTGCATGTGACCGCCGGGAAAAATGAATATGGACAATTTTCTCCCTGGGATACTTTTCGGTCCTTGCATCCGCTCCTATGTCTTTTGTTCCCGGACCGGCAGCAGGATATGGTCTTGTCGATGCTGGATATTTACCGGCAGACGGGGTATCTTCCCACTGAATCGATGACGGGTAATCATGCCGTGCCTATCCTGGTGGATTCCTGGTTGAAAGGCATACGTGGATTTGACAGCTCCCTGGCATATACTGCCATGGCGAAAAGCCTGGTAGACGGGCCTTTTCTCCAGCCGGATATGGAAGTCTATCATCAGCGGGGATATATTCCTTTCACGTATCCTGAGTCAGTTACCCGGACGGTGGAATATGCTTATGATGACTGGGCTATGGGTCAGTTTTCGGGGATTGCCAAACGAGGGGGGGATATACCGGATGGACATCCGAAGCAGGCTATTCAATCTGACGGGAATTCGGACCCCTTGCTGAAAAGAAGTTATGCTTACAGGAACCTGTTCAATCCGGATGAAATGTTGTTATTACCCCGGGATAAGGATCAGTTCAAATTGCAGCCTGGCACAACCGGTTATAAAGAAGGTGATAAATGGGTCTATTCTTTTTTTGTTCCCCAGCATCCGAAGGACCTGGTGAACCTTATGGGAGGGAATGCCGCTTTCTCCGACCGGTTGGATTCTGCGCTCTCCCGGCAATCCATCGTATTTGACAATGAGACTGTCTTTCATATCCCTTATCTTTTTAATTATTCCGGCAGGCCCGACAGGACGGAGTACTGGATAAGAACGATCATGGATACGCGCTGGTCGGCGACTCCCGGGGGATTGCCGGGCAATGATGACCTGGGGTCCTTATCCAGCTGGTATGTGCTGAGTGCGATGGGGATCTATCCGGTCTGTCCCGGAAAACCTTTTTATGATATTGGGGCGCCGCTTTTCAGGACGATGAGACTTCATTTGCCGGGTGGGAAACAATTTGTGATAAGGAGACGGGATGTGGGCACAAGAGATGGTGGAATAGGAATCCGGAATGGTGGGGCGATTGACGAAGGGATAGGAAGTTGGAATGGTAGAGAAGAAAGGGGGAGATGCGTTTATGTAAAATCGTTATTGGTCAATAATAAGAAATTTGATGGTTTATTACTGCCGCATGAGGGGATCATGCAGGGCGGAGAAATGGTGTTTGAGATGGGGGCTGTGCCTTGTAAAACCAGCACGGCGGATCGGGGTAAAGATGAACGGAAGGGAGAGATTGGCAAGAAGGAGCAAGTGTTTTCTGTGGGATTGGGAACTGAGTGGGAAGGAGAACCGGATTTCCGGATGTCGGACTTCTCCGTTACGAAGAAGGAGGTGAGACCTCATGAATTGTTCTGGGTCAGATTCTCGGTAAGCAATAAGGGCAGCTTAGGCACAAAGATCGTGAAGTTATTGTTGAATGGTCGGGAGATCGGTCGTAAGAATTGCGTGGTGGCTGCCGGGGCTGAAGTTACTGATTCGATCAGCTGCCGTCTATATCCATATGGTGTGGCGAAGCTTGGGATCGAAGGGATGAAGGAAATGGATGTGACGGTGAGCGGGGATGGGCAAGAAACCGGGATGAGCATGGTAGAAATTACCGGTCTGGTCATCCGGCCCGGGATTAAGAAAGGCGAATTGCAAAAGATCAGTTTTACAGCACAGAATATCGGGGGAGCATCGCGTAGTTTTTATATCCCGGTAAAGGTGAATGATTCTTTAGTCCGGACGGACAGTATGCTGCTGGGGCCAGGAGAAAAAAAGAGGTTATCACAGAATCTGGCAGTTGGAGGGGATGGTGTGCAGGCAATCGGAGTGATGGAGGCACGGGAGTATTTTAAGGTATATGACCGCGATGTGGAATCGGCCGTATTGGATCTGGCGATGGGGGGAGACAGTGTAGTTGACCGGTCGGGGTTTGGGAATCAGGGGAGGGTCGTCCGGGGTGAGCAGATGCGGGAAACGGGCGGTCGTGCAGGAAGGCAATTCAGGGGAGTGGATGGGGGGGAGAAACGGGATACCACCGGGTTGTTGCTGTTCGGGAAGGATTGTTATGTAGAAATTCCTAATTCCCTTAGCCTGGATAGTATAGGAGAGACGCTTACCATGATGGCCTGGGTGTATCCGGTGACGGGGGGAGAGGAGCTGGTAGACATTTTTACCAGGGGAGATAACAATGTTTTACAGGTTGTGGATAATAAGCGGCTTAGTTTTTTTGCGGGAGGATGGGGACGAGGCGACTGTACGGTTGACCTGCCGGCAGATTGGCTGGGGCATTGGCATCATATCGCGGGTGTGTGTGAAGGCAGTGTCCTGCGGGTGTATATCGATGGGGAGCAGAAGGGGATGAGCCGGGTGGAAGGCCGGGTTAATTTGTCAGGGATCAATAAATGGACTCTGGGACGGAATGAGGAGTTCCCCGGTAAAAGGGTATTTAACGGATATTTGGATAAGGTAAAATTATTTGCGGCACCTTTGACGGGGGAGGAGATAAGGGGTATAACAGATAAGGAATGACTATTTATTTTCTCTAATTGTTCCAGTAACCCCGTTAATCCGCTGTAAATTCCTGGGTGCCATCGGTCATCAGGGCAGCAATTTTTTCTCCGATCATAGGGGCGAGTGCTACGCCCATACCGCTCATGCGAACGGCGCAGAACACATGGTCATTGATCGCCCGGATGATGGGCATTTTTTCGCCGCCCATTCCCATGATGCCGCTCCAGCGATGTTCGATATGATAGTTCCGGCCGGGAAGGATCACTTCCCGGAGGAAGCGTTCGAGCTCTTCCTGGACCAGATCGGTAACGACCATTTCATCCGTGTGTTCTGCGGCAAAGGCTTTGTTACGGGCTCCGCCCAATAGTATGCGATCTCCCAGGTCGCGGAAGTAGTAGAATCCTTCATCAAAATGGAAAGTGCCTCTGAAGGGTAACTGGTCGATGGGGGAGGTGACCAGGATCTGTCCCCGGGCAGGTTCGATATCCAATTGCGGCAATAGCTGCCGGGCAAAAGCATTGGTGCAGACCAGCAATTGAGAAGCTGTCAGGGTGTAGGGCTGATCGGTATGCAGCAGCAGGTGCCCATTCATTTTCTCAAACCCTTTTATTTCTATATTGTTCAGGATAGTAACGCCCATGGACTGCACCAGTCTCAGGAGAGACTGGCATAGTTTTCCGGAATGCAATTGTGCTTCGGCCTTGTTGGCGATAAGATGCTGGATGCCGGAGAAACCGAATTCCTCTATTTTTTCATTTTGGAGATGGAAGGTCTTTTGCTGCTTGACGATCTTTTTCAGCTTGCGGTTGAGCCAGTCGATATTGCTGCGGAGCTCGTTTACATCGATAGTCCGGGCCGGTTGTCCGGCCTGGGATAGTGTTTCGGGGTAGGAAAATGTGGATGGGTCAACGGACGCATGGTTGTCGGCAATCAGTTCATACCCTCCATAACGTTCGAAGCCGGTATCTTTTTCGGAGAATAACCTGGCGATCCTTTTGAGCCCTTTATAGCGCATTTCCACGAGTTCGAGCATATGGTCCTCCCCCATTTTCTGTGCATCTGCAACCAGCTCGGTGAGGCTGCCGAAACAGGCGAAACCTGCATTGCGGGTACTGGCCCCGGTAGGGATGATCCCTCTTTCGACGATGGTGATGGATAAATGGGGAGCTGATTTTTTGAGATAATAGGCGCTCCAGAGGCCTACGAGACCGCTTCCTGCTATGACGATATCGGCGGGTGCAAAAAAACTTTCTTTTTCCCAGACTGACAAGGGGCTCATTGACATGCCGGAAAATTAAGAAATATCCCGGACCTGATCGAAAAATGATCAGCTATCCGGGATATGCTGGTGGCGTGGTTATCCATTTCCAGCGCCAGGTTGGGTTTAGGGGCTCGGGGAACTATTTATTCCACCATACGTGGGTCACGAGGTCATCGGCGCCCATCGTCTTGACTTCCTTGTTGTAATTATCGGAGTTGATAGTCTGTTCTGAAAGAGGGTACCTGGCACGGCGGGGCCATTCGGGGATGGAGCTATTGAACCTTACCTGGATCTCTTTCGGTACGCCTGTTCTTCTCCACTCGGACCAGCCTTCGAAGCCCGTATAGAATAAGGAGATCCATTTCTGTTGACGGATCTTATACAGCTTGTCATCTGCCGAACCTGTATAGGCAACTGTAGGTTGTGTGAAATAGGAAGGGGCGGGAGTAATATCGGCCGGCTTGGCGAAATGATGATCGTTTGCGGCAATTCCCTGGTTCAGGACCACCAGCCGGCTGGAATCATAGGAGAACTGGTCCCTGATGCCGTTCATATAATATGTTTCTGCAGTCGCGCCGCCGGTGATCATTCCCCGTTCTTTGGCTTCCGCCAGGATGAACTGTACTTCGGCATAGGTAAGCACAAGGCCTTGTGCTGCTGTCCTGGAGGCATACAGGGGATATCCCAGGGCAGGCATCAGTACAGGGGATTCCTGAGATTGAAAATTGGAGCCGCCATTATAGCTGGACTCGCTGGAGCCGATACAGTTCGGCACCCCGGCATATTGGGGGCTGCTGCTTCCGTAAGTGGCAAGGGTCGGCATGGCAAAATAGGCGATACGGGGATCGTTCAGGCCTCTCAGGTTGGACTCGAAGGTCGTGCTCAGATGATAATCTCCGATCGGAGGGTTGTGGTATGCGGGAAATTCGTTATTCAGCTCTTCGGTGAATTCCAGGGCGGCCTGGTCGGCATAGGAAGCGAAGAGCGGGTAGGTGCCCGGATCGGTGGCGATGGTGTTGATCTCCGTCGCCACGTTAATTTTAGCATTTGCTACACCGGACATCCGCATCAGCAGACGTAAGCGCAGTCCGTTGGCAAATTCTCTCCAGCGCAGGGGGCTGCCACCCATCAGGATATCCGAGTTGATAGGGTCTGAACCGTTGGTAAGCAGGGTATTGGCGACTTTCAGCGAATCCATCAAAGCGTAATAAATGGTTTCCTGGCTGTCATAGGCGGGTGCGAAATTTCCGGCCGTTTTGCCTTGTAACGCCTGGCTATAAGGCATGTCCCCGAAATTATCGGTCATGACCTGGAACATCCAGCATCTTAACACCAGGGCAACGCCTTCTGTATTTTTATCACCTTGCTTAATGCTCAGCAGGCGATAATTTTCAACGTCTTTCAATTGGTTGAAAAAGCTCCACAGGAACATACCTTCCGTCTGGCTGGCTGTCCAGGCGTCGCTGAACTGGCTCGTATACTGATCTGCATAATAATCGCCGCAGACGCTGGCTCCGAACTGGGATATATAGGCATAAGGATTACGAACGGAATTTATGATAATTGCCGGCAACAAAAGCTGCACATTCGAGACTTCCTGCGGGTTGTTGGGGTTCTGATTGATCGAATCAAAACGCTTGGTACAGCTGGAAAACAGGAGCAAAAGGACCAGGGTCACGGGAATGAGCCTGGCGGAAAAAGTCAGGCTCCCGGAAACGAGCTTTGTTAGAAGAGTCCGGCTGCCGGAAGTTCGTTTCGGGAAGATAACCCGGCCTATCCATGTAGATGGAAGCTTGGCAAAGTCTTCCGTGAATAATTTTGAGTTCATATTACTTGAATTAACAGGTTAGAAATTAATGTTCAGGTTAGCGCCAAAACTTCTCGTGGTCGGCAGGCTGAGGTTTTCGAAGCCGCCTACCAGGCCTTGTCCGGTAGAAGCGCCTGTTTCGGGATCAAAGTGCTGATTCTTTGTCCAGAGGGCCAGGTTGCGTCCTACGAGCGAGAAAGTGATGTTCTGGACGGGCAGTCTGCCATATAAGCTCTTCGGGATATTATATCCGATCTTGGCTTCCCTCAGTTTTACAAAAGACCGGTCCACCAGCTGCTGTTCAGAGTTATGGTCATAATATTTTTTGTAAAAATCGCGGGGTCCGGTGCCGTAGAGGCCTTTGCTGTAAGAGCCGTCGAAAATCTGCAGGTTGCGGGCATAGGTACCGTTACCCTGGTCGACACCTCCGTCCCTGTAATAGTCGGTGTTATAGACATCATTGGGGGCATGTTTGAGCCTGGCGCCTGCTGATTCAATCAACTGCCCTGCTCCGAGGGCTTTATTGATAAAGCGGGAAACCATAACGCCGCCATGATCGATATCAAAAAGACATTCCAGGTAAATACCCTTGAAGGAAAAACGGTTGGTGATGCCGGCTATCCAATCCGGGTTGATATTGCCCAGGTAGATGGAAGTGGGCGTTTTTACAGCCAGGCCATCGGTGCCGATGATGGGTAAACCCTTCAATGGTCCATCCGGTACACGTACGAATCCGGGACCATAGAGGGCTCCCATACGCTGTCCGACATGCGCCTCAATCGAGGCGTCTTCCCCGGGAGCCACCTGTACAATCTTATCCACTCCGGGAGCGAGGGCTACGACCTTACTGATATTGCGGGAGAAATTGACTGTCACATTCCACTGGAATCCGTCTTTTAAACGGATAGGCACTGCATTCAGCTGAACTTCAATCCCCTTGTTGGAGATCTCTCCTGCATTGATCACCCTTCCGGTATAACCGGAAGATGTCGGCGTGGGCAGGGACATGATCTGATTTTTTGATTTTGTGCTATACCCGGTGACATCCAATCCCAGCCTTCCTGCGAAGAGAGAAACTTCGGCGCCGACTTCGGCGGTGCTGCTTTTTTCCGGCTTCAGATCCAGGTTGCTCAGCTGGGAGCTTTCGGACAGGGAAGGAATGCCGTTCCACAGCTGCTGATAGTTGTAAGGCGTCAGGATGGAATAGGGATCCGCATCGTTACCTGCCTGGGCATAGGCCAGTCTCAGCTTCAGCAGGTCGATCTTCGGGGACATGGAGAAGATCTTATTGAGCAGGATGCTGGAGTTGACGGAAGGATAAAAATAAGAGTTGCTGGAAGAAGGCAGGGTGCTGGACCAGTCATTACGGCCGGTAACATTCACATAGACTTTCCCCTGGTAATCGGCCTGTA
This sequence comes from Chitinophagales bacterium, assembly GCA_015655015.1. GTDB lineage: Bacteria > Bacteroidota > Bacteroidia > Chitinophagales > Chitinophagaceae > Puia. The sequence goes on from JAATFV010000258.1 coordinate 24,773, forward strand.
AAAAGGCATAGAGACTATTGGTCCTGCGGTTCTCATCTGTGGAGCTCGCCTGTACAGCCGATTGGGAGTTGTTGATGCTGTAAATGCCCGGGATGACCAGCTGACCGGCTGTCTGCTGCCGGCTGCCGCGGTATCTTTCCATCGTGTTGCCGCCTCCGGATACATCGAAATGGAAGTCTTTATAATCTGTCTTGTAGTTGACCAGGAAGTCGTAGTTGTTTTCCTGGTATTTTAAGGTAGTTTCCTGGTAGAAGCCCTGCGGTGCATTGGAGCTGCTTACGGCCATCTGGCGAGGTCTGAAATCATTCCAGTAATCTGTTCCTGCCCGGCCCATGATCGAAAGGTTGTCGAGGATCTTGTAGGTCAGCTGGACATTTCCATAGAGCTGATCTTTATTTTGGCCGCTGGGGCTCTGGAACGCATAAAAGAAGGGGTTGTCATGACCGTTGCCGTAGTCCTGGGAGAACTGCTGAAGTCCTTTCAGCCCGGGCTGCCAGTAATTCCGCAGGCTGTTGATATTGACATTCCTGTCCATCCATACGTATTCATACATGATCGTTCCATGGTCATAACCCAGATCGGGACGGCTGGAGCTAAGCGTCTTTGTATAATTGCCTACCACTTCGGCCGTTAGTCTATCGGTTAATTTATAGCCCGATTTCAGATTGAAGGAATTGCGGGTCAGGTTGTTGTTAGGCACGATTCCGAGCTCTTCGTTATTGGTATAGGAGAAGCGATAGTTGGCTACGTCATTACTGCCGGAAAGCGCTACTGAGTTGTACCGGGTGTGGCCTGTTACAAAAAAATCCTTCATGTTGTCGGGGTGGGCGATCCAGGGCGTGGGGATAATATCGCCCCGGTTGGGAATGTTGACATCCCCGCCGCGGAAACCATTCTTCGTGGGGGAGTCGAATTGGGGGATCAATTGTCCATTAAGCGCGGGGCCCCAGCTTTCATCCCAGCCTTCATTGACCCCGTCAGGATATAACCCGTTATTACTATACCCGAAATTAGAGCCCATATATTGTCCATCTGCTCCTCCGCCAAACGAGTTCTGAAATTTGGGAAGGCGCAAGGGTTTTTCCCACGTGTACCCGGTGGTAAAGCTCACACCCATTCCTTTTTTACCTTTACCGGATTTGGTCGTGATCACCAATGCTCCATTAGCGGCTCTCGATCCATAGAGGGAAGAGGCGGCGGCGCCTTTCAGGACGTTGACCGATTCGATGTCTGCGGGATTCAGCTCTCCGATGGAGTTACCGAAATCCGCCGGACCGGCATTCTGAACGGGGTCATTGGATACCGGTACGCCGTCTATGATGACGAGGGGCTGGTTCTTAAAATAATTCAGGGAGGATTCTCCACGAATGGTGATACGTGCGCTGCTGCCGACGCCTGCACCGGAAATAATATTCACTCCTGCTACCCTGCCGGACAAGGAATTGACGAAGTTGTTGTCGCGGGCCTCATTCAGCACGGCCCCTTTTACTTCCTGGGTGGCATAACCCAGCGAGATCTTTTTCTGGACGATACCCAGCGCCGTTACTACCACCTGACCGAGTACCTGGTTCTTTGGGCGGAGAGTGACGGATAGGGAGATTTTGCTGCTCTCATTGATCTTGTAACCGCCGAGGGTATCGGGGGTGTAACCCACGTGGCTGATGATGAAACGATAAGGACCTCCGAAAGGTAATTTGGAGAATTGGAACATGCCTTTTTCATTGGTAGAGGTAGAAGCGATGGTGCTTTTGTTGGCATCTTCCACGCTGACGGCGGCGCCGTTCAAGGCATCTCCGTCATCATTGCGTACCATGCCGACGGCTACGGGCCTGCCGGTCTGGGCCTGTAAGGAACTGAATCCTGGCTGCCATAAGAGCAGCAGCCATAGGGCCTTCCTGAATCTTTTTAATGACCTGATTGTTGCGTTCATGTTGTTTAGTTTTGGACAATAGATCTCCAGGGCATCTTTGGGGATGCATTCTCCGGTGGAGCTCTTTGGCGGTAAATTTTAAATTGAATTACTAATTTATATAGAACCTATTCTTTGCTTTCTTAATCTTTAGATTGTTAAGGATTGCAATAGTGCCAAGGAAATTTTCCAGGGTTTCTTTTTGATTGTCGAATTTACCGGTGAAGGTCATGTCTTTCAGCATATCCTGTTTGTAAACAAACCGGATCCGGTAACCGGCGCCTAACTCTTTGAATATCTCAGCCAGCGGTTCATTATCGAATGTGAATGTTTTCTTAAGGGCAGGGATAGCCAATCGTTCGGGATCAAGACCATTGTTGTCTCCGGGCCGGGACAGCGCTATCGTGAACTTTTGTTTGTCAAGCTGCAACATCTGTCCCGCATCCAGGAAAGTCTCTTTTATTCCTTTTTCCGCCAGCAGGCTGTCCGGTCTGACCACCACTTTTCCGCTTAACAGATGGACTTGCGTTTTTCGGGTTGTTTCCCCTGAGCTTGTCACTTTAAATACGGTGCCTAAGGCGGTGATGTGCAGGTCTCCCGCATACACGGTGAAAGGTCTTTTGGTATCTTTTCCCACTTTAAATAAGGCGCTGCCGGTTAACCAGATGTCCCTTTTGTCCGGTGCAAAGGATTCCCGGTAGTGTATTTTACTGCCTTTCGCTAATTCCACCTGGCTGCCATCCTGCAGGGAGAGGCGAATTGTTTTTTGGGTATTGTTGATCTCGTCCTTCCAGTCCGGCTGCTCTTTGGGTAAGGCTGTCTTTTGGGATGCGAGCGATTGCGTTCCCGTAGCTGCTCTATTGGTCAGGATGTGGTAACCCATTCCTACCAGGAATAAGGCTGCCGCGACCGATGCCCATTGGAGATAAATTCTCCTTATTTTATTTTTCCTATAGGTGCCTGCTTCTATAATATGGAACATCTTGTCGGCGATAGGGGCGGCCACAGTGTCGGCTGCATTAAAATCCTCCCAGCTCTGATCGGTAAGATATTTCTGCAAGGCTTCGGGGTGCTGCATGAAATGGTCCTTTACCAGCGAATGTTGGTATTCATTTAATTCATTTCTGAAAAACCCCTCTATCATGGCGTCTGTCACCTTCATATATATACAGTATTCGTTTCAAAAGACCGGTTCCCCCAGCGGGTGCTAAAATATTTATTTATAGTATCCGTAAAAGATCAACGCAGGGAGGAGAGGATCAGCAAAAGGAGAAAGAGCATGCTGTCCTTCAGTTGACGGATCGCTCTTCCGATATGATTTTCAACTGTTTTGGGCGAGATGGACAGCTGTTCTGCGATCTCTTTATGCGCCAGGCCTTCGAAGCGGCTAAGCTTGAATACCTTCTTTCTTACCGGGGCCATTTGTTCGATGGTATCGTATACCTGGCGGAGGTCTTCTTTTTTTAGCAGGTCGTCGGATGACGGGTCAGGCAGAACTTCCAGCTCATCGGCCAGAACGCCGTTATGGTTAAGGCGCCTGCTTTCTTTTCTCAACAGGTCGATCATGGCGCTCTTTGCGATCCGGAAGATCTGCCGGGAGAGGTCGATGTCGGGGACCAGGTTGTGCCTGTTTTCCCAGAGCTTGATAAAGGTGATCTGTACGGTCTCCTCCGCCAGCCAGGCCGATTGGGTATGCTTCAGTACGTAGAAGTATAATTTTGAATGGTAATGCAGATATACCAGTTTGAAGCTTGTGATATCCCCTGATTTGATATTGTGCAGGACATTATCCATAAAGGAAGACAAAGATCATGATGTGATGTAAAATAAGCAGTAACCTACTATTATCCTATTGTTATTTTACTATTTGCCTTATGGCTGAATGTTCTATTTTTGCGGGATGCCCGCATCAAAAAAAGTCATACCATTACATAAGCTGGGGGAGAGCACGGACCAGGGCTATATGATAGAAAGGGTGGATATTTTCAATAATGCGGCACAGGAAGCAAGGTTGATGGATGTCCATCGGGACGATCATTATATCTTCTTTCTACAGGAGACGGGCTGGAGTAAATTCATGGTGGATTTCGATCTTTTCACGCTGCAAAAGAATACCCTGTCCTATGTCCTGCCGGGACAGGCGCATCGGTATATCGATTCGGACAAAACGACTTCCGGATGGTTTGTCGCCATGGATGCGGGCCTGGTGCCGGACATGTTCCGGGCGGTGCTGGAAGATCCGCTGTTATCGAAAGGCCCGTTGAAGATGGATGGTGCGGGACTTGCCCCTCTGCTGCAGTGTTTGCAATTAATACATAACGTTACGACCCGGCAGCCTTCCCTTCCTTATTGCAAACAGATGGTCTATGGCTTATTGACTTCTTTTGTCGCCATGGTGGCCGGCCTCCATACGCAGAAGCCGAAGGGCCTTTCTGAAAAGATGCCCCGGCCGCTGGCTATTACCCAGTTATTCCGTCAATCGCTGACCCGGCGCTTCAAGACGCAAAAGAGCCCTGCTATGTATGCGACGGAGCTCAACCTCTCCCTTTCTTATCTGAATGAAGTGGTAACGGCCACTACCGGGTTGTCCGTCAGCTATTGGATACAGCAGGAAATAGTATTGGAAGCCAAACGCCTATTGTATCACAGCGACAGCAGCGTAAAGGAGATCGCCTATGAGCTGGGATATGAAGACCCTGCTTATTTTTCCCGGTTATTCAAGAAAATGGTGCATCTGACGCCGGGAGAGTTCCGCCGGAGTTACCGCGAATAGTCCAATCTTTCCCCCCTTTTATCTATTGGCCGGACCGGAATGTTGTCGTTGTTTTGCGTATGATCAACGTAAGACAACAAGCAATTGCTCTATTGGAGCGAAAACTGATGAAAACGGCCACTGTGTTGGCTGTGAGAGCGTGGAACCCCGCTACATTCCGGGAGATCGATCTGCATATGCCCGGTTGTGATATGTCCAAATGGGACCAGACACAGCATATGAAATGCAAGGTGGATTCCTTTACTTACCGGGATTATACCCCTTCCGGCTGGGATGCGGAAACGCAGACCTGCACCTTATTTATCAATGCGGGGCATGATGGTCCCGGCAGCCGGTGGGTGAAGGCCCTTCAACCGGGAGATAACCTTTCTTATATGGTGGCTTCATCCCACGAGCAGCCGGTTTCCAATAAACGGCTGGTATTCCTGGGAGACGAGACGGCTATCGGTCATTTCTTTGCCTTACAGCAGCTGGCTGGTGCAGGTACTGCCATTTCCGGTGCTGTGGCTATCGCGGAGCAGCATCATCGGGATGAGTTCAGCGAATATTTTTCCCGGCTGGGACTGGCGGCGCTGCATAAAGATGGGGAGTACAGGGCGCTGGAGGATTGGGTGGTGGATTTGAACGCAGGGGATCCTTCTGATGCCGTGTTTTATCTGGCCGGCTACAGTCCTGCTATAGCCCGGTTGAGGAGATTGCTGAAGAGTAAGGGATATGGGGGAAGCCAGATAAGGGCGCAGGGGTTTTGGAATTAATCCTGGTGTTTTCTCCGTTTATTTTTCAGTAGTGCATCCATTTCATTTCCAAACCCGGAAAAGTACTTAATTGTATCAGCAGGGATATTTGCAATTTTAGGATCGTCCTTAAGCGAATCAGGGTCTGCTTGATACTTTTTTTAAGCATCCTTCAATTTTTCTTCTAAGAAGATGTTCGCCGGCAAGATGTTCGCCGGCCGGCCATGTTTTATTCCCTTTCCTTTATCGTGGCTGATAACCTTGTCGGACAGCCGAAATATTTCCGGCAGATCGTGGCTGACGGGAATAATGGTCATTTTATATGCCGGTGCGCCCGGATGGTATCATCCTGCAGATTTTCCCTCATTTCGTGATCAATTCATTTTGCGGTATGTTTTGGGCCGGGGTTTGCGCCGGGAAGCTGTTTTGGGGAGAATTATGTGTAAATTTAGGCCCTCCTATTTTTAAAATACAATTATTTAATCGATTCATTATGGCTTATTTGTTTACCCCCCTTGCGATCAGGGATGTTGTTTTGAAGAACAGGATTGTTGTCAGCCCTATGTGTGAATATTCGGCTTTGGATGGTTTCGCCGGGGACTGGCACCTTGTCCATTTGGGCAGCCGGGCGGTAGGGGGAGCGGGGCTGATCCTGACGGAGGCTACGGCTGTGTCGCCGGAAGGCAGGATCTCTCCCCAGGATCTGGGCATCTGGAAGGATGAACATATTCCTGCCCTGCGTAAAATAGTTCAGTTTGTCCGCGCTCAGGGAAGCGAAATCGGTGTTCAGCTGGCTCATGCCGGCCGCAAGGCCAGTACGCCGGCTCCCTGGAATGGCAATAAGGTATTAACGCAGGCGGAGGGAGGCTGGGAGATCGTAGCGCCCAGTCCGGTGCCTTTTAATGAATCGTATGGGACACCGGTTGGCTTGACGATCGCAGGGATCCGGCAGGTGATCGCCGATTTCCAGGCTGCTGCGCACCGGGCGATGCAGGCTGGTTTCAAGGTGGTGGAAATACATGGCGCCCATGGGTACCTGGTGCATCAGTTCCTTTCTCCTTTGAGCAATCACCGGAAGGATGAGTATGGGGGAAGTTTTGAGAATAGGGTACGGCTATTGCTGCAGATCGTGGAGGCGGTGAGGACGGTATGGCCTGCCGGATATCCTTTATTCGTACGTCTTTCTGTTACGGATTGGGTGGAAGGAGGATGGGGGGAAGCAGAATGTATCCGGTTAGCCGGCCTTTTAAAGAGCCGGGGGGTGGATGTAATAGACTGTTCGTCTGGGGGATTGGTACCTTATGCGAAGATCCCGGTCGGGCCTTCCTACCAGGTGTCTTTCGCCAAAAATATCCGTTCTGCCACCGGGTTACTGACGGGTACGGTGGGGATGATCACCAGTGCGGTACAGGCGGAATCTATCCTGGTCAGCGGGCAGGCTGACCTGATATTCCTGGCCAGGCAGATGCTGAGGGATCCCTATTTTCCGTTACATGCTGCTGCGGAACTGGGTTACCAGGAGATACACTGGCCTGTTCAGTATGAGCGGGCTAAAAAAGCATAGGATCCAGGGCATTTTGGCCGGGGGACAATAGGATGTCAAAAAAATAGCGGGCAGAAGCAACTATAAGACGTGAAATAACCGGGATCGCCCGTGAACTTTTATTAAGAGAGGTTGTTGTTTTTGACCGTTTAACTCCTCCTGACGACCTGTTGTATCTTAATTTTTTATAATATGAAACTGACATTTTACGGACATGGAACGTTCCTGATCGAGGCTGGGGGCAGGAAGATCCTTTTTGATCCTTTTTTTACGGGGAATCCCGTTGCCAAAGATGTGAATTTGGATAATATTACGGCAGATTATATTTTTGTTACGCATGGGCATGGCGATCATACGGGGGATGTGGTCAATATGGCCCAAAGAACGGGGGCTGTCTGTGTGGGGTCTGCCGAAGTAGCTAACTGGTTGAATAAGAACGGGGTTGAAAAAGTGCATGGAATGAATCACGGGGGATTTATTCCCTTTGATTTCGGAAAGGTAAAGGGGGTGAACGCGATCCATTCTTCTTCTTTTGGCGATGGTGCTTATGCCGGCAATCCGATGGGGTTTGTCTTTAATACGGCGGAAGGCGATTTTTATGTTTCGGGGGATACGGCGCTGACGATGGATATGCAATTGGTGCCCTTATGGGCGAAGCTGACCTTTTCCGTGTTCCCCATCGGCAGCAATTATACGATGGATGTACAGGATGCCATTCATGCGTCGGATTTTGTGAAATGTAATACCGTTGTAGGAGTTCATTATAATACATGGCCTCCTATTGCGATCGATACCAAAAAGGCGATCGCTGATTTTGGGAAGGCGGGTAAAACCCTGTTATTACCGGCTGTCGGCGGGACGATTGAACTATAGCTTGGATTTGTTACAAATTTATTTTATGCACATTAGCAGATATTTAGAGCGGATTAAATATGACGGAGTTGTTTATAATGACCTGGCCACTTTAGAATCGCTCCAATACAAACATGTTTTCGCCATTCCTTTCGAGACGCTGGATATCTACAACCATGTCCCTATCATCCTCCAGATTGAAGCTTTATACAAGAAGGTGGTCCTTGGTAACAGGGGAGGGTATTGTTATGAGCTGAACGTATTATTTCACCACCTGTTGTCTGTATGCGGCTTTAAGGTTTCCATGATCGCGGGACGTCTTCTGCATGGGCACGGATATGGGCGGCCATTCGAACATATGGCCCTGATAGTAGAGCTGGAAGACCAGAAATGGCTGGTGGACGTAGGATATGGGGATTTCTCCCTGAAACCGCTGGCGATTACGCCGGGAGCTGTACAGAGCGATGGGCGGACCACCTACCAGATTATTGAGAAAGTAGTGGATGGAGTGGAATATCTGGCTGTAGCTAAATGGAAGGCCCGCAAAAAAGCTTTTAGGGATGAATATATTTTTACGCTGACTCCCCGGGTCTTACAGGAGTTCTCCGCCATGAACCATTTCCATCAGACCTCTTCTGAGTCTCATTTTGCCCGCAGTCTCATCTGCAGCCTGCCTACTCCTGAAGGAAGGATCAGCATCATCAATAATAGGTTCATGATTTCCGAGAATGGCGACCGGCAAGTGAAGGCCATTCTGAATGAAGCGCATCGGGAAGAGATCCTGAAACAATATTTCTATGGAGCGGGGCTGACTGTTCCGCAAGAAATGGGTGTTTTGCGCGATCGGTAGCCATTATCTTTGGGGATGCGTATCCCTTTACCAACTGATTTTAGTTTTCGGGAGTGTACCTGGTTCCTGGACCGGGGTTATGATGACTGCATGCAGGCAGTGAAAGGGAAGACTATTTTTAAAATGATCCGGGTAGATGGGCGGGCGCTGCTGGTCCGGATCACGGAAGAGGAAGGATTTTTGGAGGCGGAGCTTGTTCCGAATGAAGACTTGAATACCCGCCGGGAGGAATTTATCCGAAATTATATCATCAGCTGGCTGGACCTGGAAAGGGACCTGCGGCCTTTTTATGAATTGCTCCTTAAGGACAAGCGTTTGGCCTATATGTGCGCAACCTTTGGGGGACTGCGGCTGATCGGTATTGTCGACCTGTTCGAAGCCTTGTCCTGGTCGATTATCGGGCAGCAGATCAATCTGACCTTTGCCTTTAAGCTGAAACGACGATTGGTAGAAAAATATGGAGAGCGATTGGATTTTGAAGGAGAGGCTTATTACTTGTTCCCTTCCTGTGAAGTGCTGGCAGGGGTAACGATAGAGGAATTACGGGAAATGCAGTTTTCGCGGAGTAAGGCGGCTTATCTTATCGGGCTGGCGTCGGCTTTTGCGAAAGGGGAGATGAGTTTGGAGATGCTGAAGGGGCTTCCGGATGTGGAGAGCCGCCGGGCGGTTTTGATCGCGCTGAAGGGGATTGGCATCTGGACGGCGAATTACACTTTGATGAAGACATTGCGGGAACCTTCCAGCATACCTCATGGGGATACCGGCTTGTTGACGGCGCTGGCCAATCATGCTGTTATTAAAGATCGCAGTGAGGTGGAGAAGATCGAACGTTTTTTTAAGAAGTATAAAGGTTGGGAGAGTTATTTAGTATTTTACTTGTGGAGGAGCCTGGCGGGACCGGCAGCATGATAATTATTTTTTCTTTATGTGCGCGCAACTGCCAGTTCCTTTTTTATTACGGGTGCTACCTGCGTTCCGAAGAGCTCAATGGAATGCATGATCTTATCGTGCGGCATAGTACCTACACTGATATGCAGAAGGAATCTATCCAGGTTGAATAGCTTTTGTTCATACAGGATCTTGTCGATCACCTGCTGAGGGCTGCCTACCAGCAGGGCGCCCTGCATGGATCGGCCGGCTTCAAATTGGGCACGGGTAGTGGGAGGCCATCCGCGTTCTCTTCCGATCTGGCTCATTACGTAAGCATAGGAAGGGAAAAATTCATCGGCTGCCTGCTGGGAATTATCGGCGATATATCCGTGAGAATGAACAGCCAATGGCAATGTTCCCTTTCCGGCTTCCTTTGACGTTTTTCGATACAATTCCACCAGTGGAAGGAATTGGGCGGGGTTGCCGCCGATAATGGCCAGGGCTACCGGTAATCCAAGCCGGCCTGCACGAATGACGGAAGCGGGGGTGCCGCCGACAGCCACCCATACCGGGAGTTTTTCCTGAACAGGTCTTGGATATACGCCCAGGTTGTTGATAGCAGGCCGGTGCCGTCCTTTCCAGGTGACCTTTTCCGCCTCATTCAATTTTAGCAGCAGGTCCAGCTTTTCGGAGAACAATTCATCGTAATCTTTCAGATCATATCCGAATAACGGGAAGGACTCTATGAAAGAGCCGCGTCCGGCCATGATCTCAGCCCGTCCGCCGGACAGAAGGTCTACGGTGGCAAAATCCTGGAATATTCTTACGGGATCATCCGAGCTCAGTACGGTGACGGCGCTGGAGAGCCGGATATTCCTCGTTCTTACGGCAGCGGCGCCCAGCACTACTGCCGGCGATGAAACTATAAAATCGGGGCGATGATGTTCGCCAATCGCGAAGACGTCCAGGCCTAGCTGATCGGCGAGCTCAATTTCTTCCATAAGGTCCAGCATTCGCTGTTGAGCGCTCACTATATTTCCGGATGCGGGGTCGGGTGTTCTTTCGCCGAAGGTGCTGATTCCAAGTTCCATAAAACGTGCTGTTGAAACGCGAAGTTATGGGAAAGAGGATTACCCCTGCCCGCTATACTCCTATATGGGGATTTTCCTTGCTGCTTCCCATCCGATCATCGCTGTCTTGCGGGTGCTGCCCCAGTGGTATTCGCCTGTCTCCCCGCTGGAACGGATGACGCGGTGACAGGGTATGAGGAAGGCTACCGGGTTGCTGCCGACAGCGGAGCCTACGGCCCTGGAGGCAGCAGGGCTGCCGATCTTTCCCGAGATGGTGGAATAGGTGGATAGGCCACCCATGGGAATATTGAGCAGGGCTTCCCATACTTTTATCTGGAAAGGTGTTCCCTTTAAGTGAAGCCGGATGTCGGAAAGCTGGCTCCAATCCTGCGAAAAAATGTATAAGGCATTTTGCTGGATCAGGTCTACTGTCTGCCGGTAGGCAGCATTGGGAAAGCGGGCCTGCAGATCGGCGAAGGCTGCCTGTTCGTCGGAAAGAGCTGTTGGCCCGGGTAAAGAAGCGGTAACTTTTTCTGATGAGACGGGAGAATTTTTTTCATTTAATGAGACGAGAGAAGCTTTTTCGGATGCGATGACGGAGGTTTGTCCGACGAATGCGAGGTGACAGATCCCTTTGGGGGTGGCTGCAACGATGATCTCTCCGAAGGGGCTTTCGGCGAAGCTGTAATTAATGGAGAGATCTTCCCCTCCGTTCTTGTATTCTCCCGGGGTCATTCCTTCGATGCCGATGAAGAGATCGTGCAGCCGGCCGGTGCCGGAAAGTCCTGTCTCAAAAGCAGTATCGAACAGGGTAGCTCCTTTATCCTGGAGGAGGGATTTGGCATACCCGATGCTGAGGTACTGGAGAAATTTTTTGGGACTTACCCCGGCCCATTCGCTGAACATACGCTGAAAATGAAAGGGGCTCAGGTGTACTTTTTCGGCTATTTCATTCAGGTCCGGCTGTTCTTTAAAATGGGTTTTCATATATTCGATCGCCGTGGCGATCCTGTCGTAATTTGTTACGTCTTGCATAGCTTTTTTTATTTACGATACAAAACTAAGCCGGCCGGGCGGGGATAAAAACCCGGAACTTGCGCAAATTCCGCCACGGGCGGAATGCCCGAAGGGCCATCATGAGACCCGAAAGCCCGGAAGTCCATTTTCCGGGCTTTCACTTTTTTATAGCTTTGGATGTATGAAGTTAGCGACAGGGAGACTATTTGAAATAAGACAAAGGGATCGTCTTCCACATATCATGGGCGAGATGTCCTGTCAGCAATTCGTACAGGAGATAAATCGGCCAGAATACATAGTGGACAATGAGTAATAGGATGGAATGGTTGTAATACCAGCTCACCAGGAGGGAATAGATGCCTAAGATGCCGTACAGGATGCTTGTGTTTTTATTATCCATGCGCTGAATTTACACAAAAAATGGCAGTTTGGGACGCCTGCGGCGCCTGAGACGGTCGGCGGCCAAAAAGTTCGCCTTTTTGACCGCCGTGTCTCATGATTGGCCCTTCGGGCATTCCGCCTGCGGCGGAATTTGGGCATAAAAGTTGAAAAAAACTTTGCTAGTATTACAAACCTGGTTACCTTTGCTAACGCTGTTAGGTAAAAGATAACAGAAACGCATGGGAAGCATCGAACGTAAACAGAGGCAGAAGACGGAGGTCCGGACTGCCATTCTCCAGGCTGCCTGGCAGATGGTAAAGAAGGAAGGCTGGCAGGCGCTGGCGATCAGAAAGATCGCGGATGCGATTGAATACAGTGTTCCGGTGATCTATGACCATTTTGAGAATAAAGAGGCTATCCTTCACGAATTTGCTAAGGAAGGGTACGTGTTATTGTCGAAAAAAGTGCTGGCAGCGAAAAATAAGCATGCCGACCCGGCGGAGCAGCTGGAGGCGATGGCAAAGGCTTACTGGAGTTTTGCTCTTACGCATGAGGAATACTACCAGCTGATGTACGGGCTGGGAATGCCATCCTGTGAGATAGAATCCAGGCCGCCGGAGTGTGAGTGTTATGATGTGATGATGCTGGAGGTGATCCGGCAGATCATTGCTCAAAGTAAAAACCCTGAGGCGGATGCCATGCTGAAGTATTTTACGCTCTGGTCCATGCTGCATGGACTGGTAGCAATTAACAGGATGAAACAAGCGCCTGCTTCCAATAATATGAACCAGTTAATTTTAAAAGATGCATTAAGCAGCTTCATCCTGGGACTAAAAGGATAAGTTCTCCGTTCACCCATCCGTAACGATTTTTTGCCGGGAAAGAACCCCCGGGCGTGACAGAAGCAAGCCTTGAGTTTGCTTGCAGATCGCCCGCCACTAATGTTTTGCGCCAAGGGTAAACTTTCGCAAAGAAAGTCCGGCCGCAAGGCAAAATCACGCAACAAGTTCGCTGGAGATAAGCTCTTCACGATTGCAATGGTATTGTCTACAATTATTGTAGGGTTGTCATGTTATGCCGGATTGTGAAATAGGAAGGGTGGAGTACAAACTGTGGAATACTTGTCGTAATTGACCCTGAGCTTGTCGCGAACGAACATGTTGCTTACTAATGAATGAACCTAATTTTGATTTCGAACGTTGTGAGGGGCGGGTGTGATCAGCAACAGCGGCAGGAGTGACAAGGGCGGATAAAAAAATTAAAAATCAGCGAACTGCTGACATAGGGCTGTCAGTAGTTCCTTTTTTCTTTGTAATATAAAATACATGAACCATTAAAAATAGCGCTTATGAAAGAAACAGACGCACATTCGAAATCACCCGCGGGGGACTTAATCAGAAAAAATCTAAAAAAACACTTTAATATGAGATCTTTAAGAGGAGCCGTTCTCCAGGAACGGAACACATTAACACTATTTATACTGATGGCCGTTGCAGTAGGCATGTACGGCTGTAATAACACGGAAGGTGCACCCGCAGGAGCAGGAATGGCTATGCCGCCTCCGTCCTTACCGGTACTGAGCATCAACAACACGCCTTCTACCACTTACCAGGAGTTCACTGCTTCGCTGGAAGGAACGCAAAATGTAGATATTCATCCGCAGGTGGAAGGGTACCTGGATAAGATATATGTAGAGGAAGGAGCATACGTGACGAAGGGACAGCCTTTATTCGCCATCAATTCCCGTCCTTTCGATGAGCAATTGAATAATGCACAGGCAAACCTGCTGGCGGCGAAAGCAAATATGGCAAATGCCCAGATCAATGTGAGCAAATTGGAGCCCCTGGTGAAGAACAATGTGGTTTCCGACGTTCAGTTGAAAACGGCCCAGGCATCTTATGATGCTGCTAAAGCCAGTGTCGCACAGGCAGAAGCGGTGGTCAACAATGCAAGGATCAATCTGGGATATGCTCTTTTAAAAGCTCCGGTGAGCGGTTATATCGGCCGTATCCCCTTCAAGACGGGCAGCCTGGTGGGCAAAAGCGAGACTACTCCTTTGACGGTAATTTCAGATATAAAAGAGATCTACGCTTATTTTTCAATGAGCGAAAGCGACTTCCTGCATTTTACCAATCAGTCCGCCGGCAAAACGATCAACGACAAGATCCATGGATTGCCGCCGGTGGAACTGCAACTGGCCGATAAGAGCATCTATGCTGCCAAAGGCAGGATAGAGCTGATGAATGGTCAGTTCGACAAGACCATGGGAACGATCAGCTTCCGTGCGATCTTTCCGAATGCGGAAGGCCTGCTCCGGACCGGCAGCACAGGCAGGGTTCGTATTCCCACGGTCAGCTCTGCGTTGTTGCCTGTGCCGCAGACAGCCACTTTTGAATTACAGGACAAGGTGTATGTATACGCTGTAGGCGACTCCAATAAAGTAGCCAGCAAGCCGCTGCATATCGTGGGAAAAACTTCTTCATATTACCTGGTGGATAAAGGCGTCAGGGCCGGTGACAAAATCGTATTTGCCGGTATGGACCGTTTGCAGGACGGTGCGGTGATCAGCCCGCAGCTGCTTTCTGCAGATAGTGTACTGAAGGTGATGCCCCTGTAAATAAATAATCGGGAGAATGAACTATAATATCGGTTGAGCCGGGGGGACAATGTCCCCCGGCTGGACTGATGGGACGATATTGCCCGAATGAAACTGCAGGAAGGCTTAGAACAATTAACAATTTAGAACTATTTATGCTAAAGAAATTTATTGAGAGACCGGTGTTATCAACGGTCGTATCTATCATTTTACTTTTACTGGGCGGTCTGTCGGTGTTTACGCTGCCTATTACTTTGTTCCCGGATATTGCCCCGCCCAGCGTACTCGTCTCGGCCACTTATCCCGGCGCCAATGCGGAAGTTGTGGCCCGTTCCGTGGCTACTCCGCTGGAAGAGTCGATCAACGGTGTGGAGAACATGACCTATATGACATCCAATTCCAGTAATGACGGGAGCATGTCATTGACGGTTTATTTCAAGCAGGGCACCAATCCTGATATTGCGGCTGTCAACGTACAAAACCGTGTATCCAAGGCTACCAGCCAGATACCTCAGGAGGTAATACAGGCCGGGATCTCTACCCAGAAGCAACAGAACAGTATCATTATGTTCATCGGGGTTAACTCGAAGGACAGCACTTATGACGAGACTTTCCTGCAGAACTATATCAAGATCAATCTGATCCCGAAATTGCAGCGTATTCCCGGTGTGGGAGATGCCCAGCCTTTCGGCACCAAGGACTATTCGATGCGGATCTGGCTTAAACCGGAACGCCTGGTAGCCTATAATCTTTCGCCTTTGGAAGTGACTGCCGCTATCCAGGACCAGAGCCTGGAAGCCGCTCCGGGACGTCTTGGCCAGAGCAGTAAAGAGGTGTTCGAGTATGTATTGAAATACAAGGGCAAGCTGAACAAGAACGAGGATTATGAGAATATCATCATCAAGTCGAATTCAGACGGAAGCGTCATCCGGCTGAAGGATGTAGCCCGTGTGGAATTCGGTTCCTATACTTATTCTTCGAACAGCAAGCTCAACGGGTATCCGACTTCCGGCGTAGCCGTCTTCCAGGTAGCGGGCTCCAATGCCAACGATATCCTGACCGAAGCGCAGAAGCTGGTGAAGAAATTCACTGCCGAGCTGCCGAAAGGATTGGGAACTACTATCATGTACAACTCCAAAGAGTTCCTGGACGCCTCTATCGAGCAGGTATTGCATACGCTGCTGGAAGCCTTTATCCTGGTGTTCATCGTGGTATTCATCTTCCTACAGGATTTCCGGTCGACGCTGATCCCGGCTATTGCCGTGCCGGTAGCCATTATAGGGACCTTTTTCTTTTTGCAGGTATTCGGTTATACCATCAACCTGCTGACGCTCTTTGCCCTGGTGCTGGCTATCGGTATCGTGGTGGATGATGCGATCGTGGTGGTCGAGGCGGTGCATTCCAAGATGGAAATTACGGGGCTTCCCGCCAGAGAAGCTACTGTCGGTGCGATGGGTGAGATATCGGGCGCTATCATATCTATTACGCTGGTAATGGCCGCGGTATTTATTCCTGTGGGCTTCATGCAGGGGCCGGCGGGTGTATTCTACCGCCAGTTCGCCTTTACCCTGGCTGTCGCCATCCTTATCTCAGCCGTCAATGCGTTGACACTAAGTCCTGCGTTGTGTGCATTATTTCTGAAAAATCCGCATACCGAAGACCAGCATGGCCGGAAGAAAGGTTTTGCCGGCCGCTTCTTCGTAGCCTTCAATAGCAGCTTCAGGGCGATGACCAATAAATACCTGGTAAGCCTGAGATTCCTCTTCCGCCACAAGTGGATCCCTATTGCCGCGCTGGTCGCGCTCGCCGGAACTTCTTACTGGATGATGGAGAAGACGCCGAGTGGTTTTATCCCGACGGAAGACCAGGGTTTCCTGCTGTATGCGGTCAATACGCCTCCGGGCAGCTCACTGGACAAGACGCATAAGGCTATGGAAGAGATCGACAGCATTATCAAGAACGATCCTATTTCAAATAACCGGTATAGTGTAGAAGGGCTGAACTTCATCACCAACGCCAATGCCGCCCCTTATGGAGCCGGTTTCGTCCGGATGAAACCGCTCGAAGAACGGGGACCTATCAAAGATATGGGAGCCATTACCGCTGCCATGACGCAGAAAATAGCCATGCAGGTGAAGGATGCGCATGCCTTCTTCTTTACCTTCCCTACGATACAGGGTTTTGGTAACGTGGCCGGTTTTGAATTCATGCTGCAGGATCAGGCTAATGGTTCGCTGGATAAGCTGGGCGCTACCGCCTGGGGCTTTATCGGTGCGTTGATGAAACGCAAGGAGATCGCCTATGCCTTTACCACTTTTGCATCCGGCAATCCGCAGTATATGATGGAGGTGGATGACAACAAGGCCAAACAGCTGAATGTATCTATCAGTGATCTGATGAAGACGATGCAGATCTATTACGGCAGCAGCTTTGTCAGCGACTTCAACCGCTTTGGTAAATATTACCGGGTGGTGGCGCAAGCCGATATTCCTTACCGGACCGACGAGGCGTCCCTGAATGGCATTTATGTCAAGAGTACGCTGGGACAAATGGTGCCGGTCAATCAGTTGATCACGCTGAAACGCGTATACGGGCCGGAGACGGTGACCCGTAATAACCTGTACAACGCTGTAACCATCAATGGGGTGCCCAAACCAGGGTACAGTACCGGGGATGCGATCAAGGCCATTGAAGAAACGGCTGCGCAG
Source organism: Chitinophagales bacterium (assembly GCA_015655015.1). Taxonomy (GTDB): domain Bacteria; phylum Bacteroidota; class Bacteroidia; order Chitinophagales; family Chitinophagaceae; genus Puia. Next base: position 42,076 of record JAATFV010000258.1, read on the forward strand.
GTATTGCCGAAGGGATATGGTTATGAGTGGACAGGGATGACCCGGGAAGAGAAAAAATCCGGCTCACAGATCATTTTCATCTTTATCCTGAGCCTGGTGTTCGTGTACTTTTTGCTGTCTGCGCAGTATGAAAGCTATATTCTTCCTTTCGCCATCGTGTTATCCATACCGGTAGGTGTGTTCGGGGTGTTTGCTTTTCTCTATCTGTTCGGCGTGGATAATAATATTTATGTACAGGTGAGCCTTATCATGCTGGTAGGGCTGCTGGCTAAGAACGCCATCCTGATCGTCGAGTATGCCGTACAGCGGCGCAGGGCAGGCATGGAGCTGATAGCCGCTGCGCTGGAAGCAGCACAGCTGCGTCTCCGGCCGATCCTGATGACCTCTCTTGCCTTTATCGCAGGGCTGCTGCCGCTGATGCGGGCCAAGGGCGCCTCTGCCCTGGGTAACCGGTCTATCGGTACAGGAGCCATCGGGGGTATGCTGACAGGGGTGATCCTCGGGGTGTTCGTAGTGCCGGTGCTGTTCATCATCTTCCAGTATCTCCAGGAAAAGGTGGTTAAAAAACGTGTGGAAGGAGTTCCTCCTCATACGACCGGCGGCGCAGTACCCGCGCTGGGAGTGATAGTCTTTATCCTAATCGTAGGACTGGGATCTTGTAAGGTTTCGAAAGACACTGCTACTCCGCAGCCTGAGCTGCCGGGTCAGTTCAGAACTGCGGCGCAGACGGCTGATACGGCTAGTGTGGCTGATCTTCCCTGGAAAAGTTTTTTTGCGGACACGACCTTGCAGCGGCTGATCGACAGCGCTATTGTCCGGAATTACGACATGCAGGTTGCATTGAAGAATATTGAATCCGCCCGGCTGACGCTGGGGCAGGCGAAGCTGGGTTACTGGCCTGAGCTCGCCTTGTCTATAACGGCGAACAGGAGCCGCCCGGCAGACAATAGTGTGAATGGTGCGTTCGTTCCCCAGATCTCAGGGCATAAATACGTTGATGATTTTAATGCGAACGTAGGATTATCGTGGGAAGCGGATATCTGGGGAAAGATCCGCAGTCAGAAATCGCTTGCCCTGGCGGCATACCTGCAGACGATGGAGGCGAGAAAAGCCTTGCAGACGAATGTGGTCGCGAGTGTATCTGAAGGATATTATAACCTCCTGATGCTGGATGCGCAGCTGGCGATTGCCCGGAAGAATGTCGCCCTGAATGACAGCACTCTGCAGATCTTACATCTGCAGTACAATTCCGGGGATGTGACAGCGCTCGCCGTGCAGCAGGGTGAGGCCCAGGAACTGGCAGCGAAGGAGCTGGTCCCTCAGCTGGAACAAAGTATCCTGCTGCAGGAAAATGCCCTGAGCATCCTGGCGGGCAGCCTGCCTGATAAGATAAGCCGGAATGCCACGCTGGATGGAACTCCCATACGTGATACGTTGTCGACCGGGGTGCCGGCGGCACTGGTCAGCCGTCGCCCGGATGTAAGAAGCTCCGAGCTGGCGCTTACTATCGCCAATGCCAATGTTGGTATTACCAAAGCAAGCTTATACCCATCCCTGGTGATCACGGCACAGGGTGGATTGAATACGTTTACTGCCAGTAACTGGTTCAATATCCCCGGCTCTCTTTTCGGAATAGTAGGCGGGGGCATCACCCAGCCTCTTTTTCAGCATAAAGAGCTGAAGACGAAATTTGAGCTGGCGAAGGTGGACCGGGAGAGATCGGTGATCCAGTTCCGTCAGTCGGTGCTGGTGGCTGTAGGCGAGGTTTCGGATGCACTGGGAAAGATCGCGAAGCTGAAGGAACAGCAGACGGTAGCGACGGCCCGGGTGAGTACGTTGGAACAGGCGATTACGAATGCCAGCAGTCTTTTCCGGAATGGCCTGGCCAATTACCTGGAAGTGATCACGGCCCAGAGCAACGTATTGCAGAGTGAGCTGGACCTGGCTTCTATACAGAAAGACCGGTTAAGCGCAGAAGTGGAATTATACAGATCGTTAGGAGGTGGATGGAAATAAGAGCATTGGAATGGACATATGAAAGAGACCATAAATGAAATAATAGAGAGGCAGTGAGCAGGAGTAAGAGCATGGCAATAAGAAACGACAGGTATTTGAACAGAGGCAGTACGATATGACAGGAATATGAAGATAGGAACTACGATATGACAGGAATTTTAAGAGAGGCACTACGAAACGACAGGAATTAAAAAGAGGCAGTACGATACGGGAACGGGAAAGGAAATAAAGGACAGGCAATAACAAACGAGAAAGGAATTAAGCAACAAGAGTGGAAGTAAGACTCAATAGAAAGCAAAAGGCCCATCGAAAGATGGGCCTTTTTTTTATGCGTTCTTTTTTCTTTAAAGATGGATGGCTTCGCCGTAAGCTGCTTCGATCGCATCTTTCACACCTTCGCTCATGGTAGGGTGGGGATGGATGCTGTTCAGCATTTCATGATAGGTCGTTTCCAGCTTGCGGCCTACTACTGTTTCGACGATCACCTCGGTCACGTTGTATCCGATCATGTGGGTTCCCAGCCATTCTCCGTATTTGGCGTCGAACACTACTTTTACGAATCCTTCCGTATGTCCGACGCCGGTAGCTTTACCGGAAGCGGTGAAGGGGAATTTACCTACTTTGACATCATAACCGGCGTCGCGGGCCTGTTTTTCCGTCAGGCCGGCGCTGGCGATCTCCGGTGTGCAGTAGGTACATCCGGGTACGTTGTTGTAATCCAGCGGTTCGGGCTGGTGGGCGAATTTTTTCTCCTGGTAGGCGATATTTTCCACGCAGATAATGGCCTCTTTCGAAGACACGTGCGCGAGAGCTTGCCCGGGAACACAATCCCCGAAGGAATAGATGCCGGGAACATTGGTCTGGTAGAATTTGTCAACGCTGATCTTTCCTTTATCGGTCTTGACGCCCAGGGTCTCCAGGCCGATATTTTCGATGTTGGCGGCGATTCCGACGGCGCTCAGCAGGATATCGGCTTCCAGGGTGACTTCCCCGTTGGGGGTCTTTACTTTTGCTTTTACGCCATTCCCGCTGGTGTCTACGCTGGTCACTTCGCTGCTCGTGAGGACTTCTATGCCATATTTCTTATATATCTTTTCCAGCTCTTTGGAGATGTCTTCGTCTTCGACGGGTACGATGCGGGGGAGGAATTCGACGATAGTCACCTTTGTGCCCATGCTGTAATAAAAATAGGCGAATTCCACGCCAATGGCGCCGCTGCCTACGACGATCATGCTCTTGGGCTTTTCGGGCAGGGTCATTGCTTCCCGGTAGCCGATCACTTTTTTACCATCCTGCTTGAGGTTGGGGAGCTCGCGGCTGCGTGCGCCGGTGGCCACCATGATGTGTTTGCCTTCTACGATCTGTGTTTTGCCATCGGCGCCGGTCACTTCCAACTGGCCTTTTGCCTTTAGCTTGCCATATCCCATGATCACGTCGATCTTGTTCTTTTTCATGAGGAACTGGACGCCCTTGGTCATTTTATCGGAGACACCGCGGCTGCGTTTGATCACAGCAGGAAAATCGGGGGTGCCGGTAGCTTCTATACCATAATCTTTTGAATGGAGGATGTCCTGGTAAACCTGGGCGCTTTTCAGCAAGGCCTTCGTAGGGATACATCCCCAGTTGAGGCAAACGCCGCCCAGATTTTCTTTTTCAACGATCGCTGTCTTAAAGCCTAGCTGTGCAGCCCGGATAGCGGCTACATATCCGCCGGTACCGCTGCCGAGAACGACTACATCATATGCCATGTCTACCTGTTTTTAGATTAAAGAAGTAAAAAAATGCGACCTGCGAAATTACTGCACAATAGGCAAACAGCCAAATAGCCGTTCGGGGTTGTCGGGCATCCTGCTACGGGCGGGGAATATGCGAAAAGCGGGTAATATGATTAAGCAAAACCGGGCGACAGGTAATGCTAAAAGCGGTACTTTTGTGCGAAATTTTTAAAAATAATTACCTGATGAAGCTGGATATTCTTGCTATAGCGGTACATCCTGATGACGTAGAGCTCGGTTGTTCCGGGACCTTATTAATGGAGAAAAGTCGTGGGAAAAAGACAGGGGTCGTGGATCTCACCCGGGGGGAGCTCGGCACGAGGGGAACGGCGGAGCTGCGGGCCGAGGAAGCTGCCAGGGCGGCTATTTTGCTGCAGCTGGATGTCCGGGAGAATTTAGGGATGGCAGACGGTTTTTTTCGCAATGACGAGGAGCATCAGCGGCGGCTGATCCGGGCTATCCGGAAATACCGGCCGGAGATCGTGCTGGCCAATGCCCTGGATGATCGTCATCCTGACCATGGAAGAGCGGGGCATCTGATCTCTGAGTCCTGTTTTCTCAGCGGATTAAGAAAGATAGAGACGGTGGATAGTGACGGACTTGCCCAGGAGCACTGGCGTCCGAAATATGTCTTTCATTGTATCCAGGACCGGTATACCCAGCCTTCTTTTGTATATGATATTACCCCCGTTTTCGAGACAAAGCTGGCATCGATCCGGGCCTATTCCTCCCAGTTCCATTCCACCGGGTATGCGAAGGATGAGCCTCAGACCTATATTTCCACCCCGGAATTTCTGAATTCCATTATCGGGCGCCATCAAATGCTGGGGAAAATGATCGGAGTGCCTTATGCAGAGGGGTTTATAACAGAGAAAATGATCGGGATAAGGGATTTCGACGATTTGGTGCGGCTGGATACTTAGGGGGGATGTTTAAACGTTTGTTATATTCTATATGTTTTAACAATAAATCCCCTCTAAAAGGGTTATTTTTGTGTCATTATTTAATATTCTTAACAGACCGATCATGATAACGCCCAAGTTTGCCACCACTGCCCAATCCTTTCACACGGAGCTGAAAAAAAGGATCAGTAATTATTTTGAGGAAGTTGGTAAATCCCAAACGGGCAATTACAACCTGTTCCTGAAGGCTGTAATATTGATGGTCAGCTTTACCTTCGTGTATATTCATCTTGTCTTTTTTACCCCTGCCGCTCTCTGGGCCATCCTGGAATGTGTGCTGTTAGGCGGAATCGTCGCTGCGATCGGGTTCAATGTGATGCATGACGGGGCGCATGGCAGCTTCTCCAAGTATAAATGGGTGAATCATTTCGCGGCTTTCTCCCTGAACATCCTGGGCGGGAACAGCTTTATGTGGAATCAGAAGCATAATGTGATCCATCACGCATTTACCAATGTGGATGGAATTGACGATGATATCGATATCCAGCCCTGGATGCGCATGAGCGCGACACAGAAGAAATACCGTTTGCACAAATACCAGCATTTGTATTTCTGGTTCCTTTATTCCCTGCTCTACATTTTCTGGATCTTCGTGCTGGATTACCAGAAATATTTCAAGAGTAAGGTCGGGAGTATGCCGCTTAAGAAGATGGAATTGACCGATCATTTCGTTTTCTGGGGGTTCAAGGTATTTCATGCCTTATTATTTGTTGTTCTTCCCATTTATATGATCGGTTTTACGGATTGGGTAATCGGGTTCGTCATTTTTACGGGTGTCGCCGGTTTTGTGCTGAGCCTGGTATTCCAGCTGGCGCATACGGTAGAACATACTGCTTTTCCCGTTGCCAATATCGATACCAACAAGCTGGAAGATGAGTGGGCTGTACACCAGATCAAGACGACCGCCAATTTTGCTACCAGCAACCCGGTTGTTTCCTGGCTGGTTGGTGGATTGAATTTCCAGATCGAGCATCATCTATTCCCCAAGATATCCCATGTTCATTATCCTGCCATCAGCAAGATCATCCGGCAGGCATGCCAGGAGTATGGCCTGGTCTATATCGAATATCCCCGGGTTCGTTATGCTGTTGCCTCTCACGTAGCCTTTTTAAGGCAGATGGGAAGGAAATAATTTCGTAAATTTGCACCTCATTTTGAGATTATGGGTAAAGTCAAAATAGGGCTGGTGCAAATGAGCTGCACGGCGGATAAATCAGCCAATCTTCAGAAAGCGATCGATAAGGTGCGGGAAGCCGCTGCCGGAGGGGCGCAAATAGTCTGTCTGCAGGAGCTGTTCACCTCCCTGTATTTTTGCGACGTAGAAGATTATGAATATTTCAAGCTGGCGGAAGCTATTCCCGGCCCTTCCACGGAAGTGCTGGGTAAGCTGGCGGCGGAATTGAAGGTGGTTATTATTGCCTCCCTGTTCGAAAAACGGGCGCAGGGCATTTATCATAATACGACGGCTGTATTGGATGCCGACGGGGCCTACCTGGGGAAATACCGGAAGATGCATATTCCGGACGATCCGGCCTATTACGAGAAATTCTATTTTACGCCCGGAGATCTGGGATATAAGATCTTCCGGACCAAATACGCTTCCATCGGGGTGCTGATCTGTTGGGATCAATGGTATCCGGAAGCTGCCCGGATCACCGCGCTCATGGGGGCCGAGATCCTTTTTTACCCCACCGCTATCGGATGGGCCACTACCCAGGATGAAGAGACGAATATCGAACAGTATAATGCCTGGCAGACCATTCAGCGCAGCCATGCCATAGCCAATGGCGTACACGTGGTGAGTGTGAACCGTGTCGGATTTGAGCAGGATGGGGCCATGAAGTTCTGGGGTGGTTCTTTTGTCGCCAACCCATTCGGAACCTTATTATATAAGGCGTCTCATGAGAAGGAAGAGACTGCCCTGGTGGAGATCGATACGGATGCAACCGACCGGTACCGTACGCACTGGCCCTTTATGCGGGACAGAAGGATCGATTCTTATCAGCCGATCACGAAACGATATATTGACGAGGACTAGCCCGCTCTTCCCGAAACCCAAACTCCAAATGGTATGACTCCCAAACAGCTCGGCTATTATTTTCCTGCGGAATTTGACAAGCATGTTGCTACCTGGCTTAGCTGGCCGCATAAAGAAGCCTCCTGGCCGGGGAAGATACAGGCTATCTATCCTTATTACAGCCAATTTGTAAAAGAGCTGGCCCGGGGCGAGAAGGTCTGCATCAATGTGAAGGATGAAGTCATGAAGGCATCGGCTGTCGGGCATTTAGAACAGGCGGGGGTGAATATGGACCGGGTAGAATTCTTTTTCCATCCTACTAATGATGCCTGGTGCCGGGATCATGGCCCGGCTTTTTTGGTGAATCCGGCGGCTGAACAAAAAAAAGTTATTGTTGACTGGAATTATAATGCCTGGGGAAATAAATATCCTCCCTTCGATCTCGATGATGTGATCCCTACCCTGATCGGGAAGGCGCTGAACCTCCCTGTATATTATCCGGGAATTATTATGGAAGGGGGCTCGGTGGAGTTCAACGGCAAGGGGACTGTTCTTACGTCCGCCTGCTGTCTGCTCAATGCTAACCGTAACGCGCACCTGAGCCGGGAACAAATAGAATCCTACCTGGCAGACTATTATGGAATAGAGCAGGTTTTATGGGTGAAGGAAGGCATCATCGGAGATGATACGGATGGGCATATCGATGATACGGTCCGCTTTGTGAACGAGGATACGGTCGTCACCGTGATAGAAGAAAACCCGCAGGATGAGAATTATGCATTGCTCCGGGAGAATCTGGCGGACCTGAAAAAGATGCGGCTGCTGAACGGGAAACCCCTCAATATCATCGAGCTGCCGATGCCGGAAGCCGTCATTTATGAGGACCAGCGCCTGCCGGCATCCTATGCTAATTTTTATATCGCCAATGAGTCGGTGATCGTTCCCACTTTTCGCTGTGACCGGGATGAGAAAGCGTTGCAGATCATTGAAAGCTGTTTCCCCGGCCGTCGCATAGTGGGGATCGATTCTACCGAGATCATATGGGGACTGGGAAGTTTTCATTGTCTTAGTCAACAGGAGCCGGCTGCCTAACGGCCCCGTACGAACCCGCAACATCATGAACTGGCAAAAGGGCCGTTAGGGCGGCTGATAAGCCGCAATAAATTATGGGTCCAGGCCGCCTGCGGCCGCAGCAAACTGTGTGCAATCGCACAGCAACTATAAATTCACCCTCTCTGCAATAAAGAATAATTCTGTTCCAGCCCGGGGCGCAATCGAATTATAACAACGTTCAAACGTCCGGATCTCCAATCTTTTCTCTAATAACGCAACATACTCCTCCCTATGTCCTCCGAATGGAGGACCACCTGTAAAATTCCGGTCTAACAGCAATCCGACCAGTTTTCCGCCGGGCCGCAGTAGGTCGTACATTTTTTCTACATAATCTTTCCTTTGCGACGGTTCGATCGCGCAAAAAAAAGTTTGTTCGATGATCAGATCGTATTGCCCGGTGAGCGCAAAGAAATCGCCTGTTATAAGAGTCAGGGAAGGACCGGAAGGGGTGTGCCGGGCCGGGGGCGTGGAAGAAAGGGGGCGCAAAATTGCGGGAGGCGGGGTGGTATAGCGCTCAAACTTTTCCTGAAGACTGGTGACAAGAACTTCCGAGATATCTATCAGGGTAATGGAAGTAAATCCGTTTTCCAGGAGCCAGGCTGCTTCATAACTATTGCCGCAGCCGGGGATAAGAATAGAGATGCGCTTATTCTTCAGCTGTTCGAAATAGGTTTTAAGGGGTGGAGAGATTGCTCCTATGTCCCAGGCGGTGTTGTTTTGCCGGTAGCGCTCATCCCAGTAATTTGGGGAGGGAAGATTTTTCTTTAACACGTTTTAAAAGTAGTAAATTAGTTTTAAACCGAACGCCGCCAACAATTACGGTGACGGCGTTCACCGGGTGTGTCAGCTATGGTCGATCATAGCTGCAGCTTTCTTCCGGATATGACGGTTACGGAGGGATATTCCCAGTCTGCATTTTTTTTGCCCAATTCTTCCGGGGACTTGCCGAGCCAGTGCGACTGACGGCCGAGAACGTTCATGACGCTGCTGTTGTCAATTTCCACATAGGCCCACAATGGTTCCTTGTAATAGGCCATGTGCCGGATCAAGGGGTGTGCTTTTTCCTTTTCCGGTCCGAACGAGTCGTTATTGACGTCTTTTCCCAGCCAGCGGTATGTGGCGCTGTTGACCTGGATATGATGGGTGCCGTTGATATGATTATAGTAGTCCTGGTGAAAGTGTCCGGAGAAACAGGCCACGACCTGCTGAAAGCCGGCCCGTTGGTTGGCATTGTCCAGTAAAACTCTTACGCTGTCCCGGTTTTGTACGGCAATGTTATCAAATCCGTGATGGCAAAAAATAATTACAGGTAAACCGGTCGCTTTCATATCATCGTCCAGCCATTGCAGCTGTTCTGCTGAAATATTGCCGGGGTAGGGGTCGGGGTCGTTGCTATCCATTATCACGAAATGATAACCATTCTTGTCAAAGCTGTAATAGTTGTGGGGCATTCCGAAAAACGGAATGATATTTTGTCTGGTGCACTGCTGGTCGAATTCGTGGTTTCCAATGACATGGTATTTGGGTCCTTTGAACCTGTTCCATACGTCCATTACTACCCGGTTCTTTTCCAGGGGAACGCAAAAGTCGCCTAACTGCAGGATAAAGTCGGGTTGCAGCCTGTTCATTTCTTCAATGAATGCCTGCAAACGTTGCAGGGCGTCGAAGGTGAAGTCATAATGCAGGTCGCTGATAATGCCGAAACGAATAGTTTGGGAGGTGGGTGCCGGACAGCCAGGGGTTATCCCGGCTGCCAGCGCCAATGAGGCGTTTTTGATGAAATTTCTTCTTTGCATGATTTAAATTATAAGGGGGGGAGAGATTTAATATCCCGGGTTTTGCACCATATTCGGATTTTTGTTCAGCTCTTCGATAGGGATGGCCAGCCAGTTGGTCCTCGGATTCTGGTAAACGCGAACTCCCGACTCCAGCATATTGATGACTTTATAAAAATCCGCCGCCGTTTTTCCCTTCAGGTTCCATGATTTGGGAGTCTTACCCAATTCGGCTGCGGCGGCGCCCCATCTTCTCAGATCGAAATAACGTCTGCCTTCCATCATGAGCTCGATGGTCCTTTCCTGGTGTACTACATCCCTCAGCTGGTCGCTGGCGGGAATGCCTCCTGCCAATGCCCAGGAATCCTGGAAGTTGGGCAGGCCGGCACGAGCCCTTATTTTATTGAGATAGTTCAGGCTTGCCCCGCTGAGCGACCCGGTATATTCAAAATCGGCTTCTGCATAGTTAAGGTATAGTTCAGCCAGCCTGATCAAAGGGAAGGTCATCGTCTTATAGGAAATGGTCTTGGTCGTGTTGTTCCAATAAATGCTCTTGTGTATATATTTCTTAAGTATATAACCGGAGCAGCTCTGGTATTCGAGATTGTCATTGCCGAGGTCTCCCTGCGGTTCGCCGGCGCGCAGACGAAGCACCAGCGAATCGTTATTAACGGCCATTTTGTCCCTGTCGAATCCGATGGAGGCATAGAACCGGGGCTCCCTGTTCCTGTGCAGCAGGGCCGTACTATCACCGGGAGCCACCGAATAAAGATCAAGGTTTTTAGTCAGGGGGTCCACGTTCATGGGCAGGCCGTTTTTGGAATAATAGGTTTCCACGGCTTCGAGGGTGGGCACATAATAGCCCCTTAAGCTGGAAGTATTATAAGGGAGGATGACCCTTGGGGCTGCGTTCTGCTGTATGACCTGCACATCGCTCTGGCTACCGCTGGCCTCGATAAATTCATCCGTATTATAAGCCGGTTCGCAGAAAGCGTCATGGTAATTAATGACCCCCTGGTCGAAGGCGGATACCGGTGTGGCGGAAGGATGAATATATAATTTAAAACCTGCGTTTTCTGCCGAAGTAATGGCATCCTGTGCCGCATCGAGCGCCTTTTTCCATTTCTCTTTATCATAGGTGAGGCTCATCAGCGGGGTGTTATCCTTATTTTTAAAACTACTATAATCAGCCGTGTTCCCATTATACTGTTTGCTTGCGGCCATCAGCAGCAATCTCGATTTATATGCCCTGGCCATTGTCGAAGTGGCATACCCCAGCTGGGAGGTCGGCCTGGTAACCGGTAAAAGCGCGGCTGCCTGGTCGTATTTGGCGGTAATAAAATTAACACAGGAGTCGAACGGGCTGCGGGGAAGGCTCATTTCATCATTGGTATTCAGGTCGATATCTTCCTTCAACAAGACGACGGGGCCATAATATTCCAATAATACCTGGTGGTAATAGGCGATCAAATATAAGGCCTCTCCTCTCCAGTAATCGTAATTGACCTTGCTGATATTGGGTACTTTGTCGATATTGTTCAGCAATAAATAGCAGTACCGGATTGTCTTATAGATGGGATAGTTTGCCGTTCCTGTAGGTGTGCTCTTCGAGCCCATGTATTGAAAATAAGAATTGTTGGGGTTTTCCTCTCCATACAATATGCTTTTGTACCTGAACCATCTCGTGGTTCCTTTCGGCCCGGTGATGATGTCGCCGCCGGCAAAGAGCTCCGGTGCAAAGGCCGAGCCGTAAAATTTGTCCGGCCGCTGGGAATAAAGTGTATTGACGAACTGCTGGCAGCTGGTTTCAGACTTCCAGACATCGTCCAGGCTGGCCGTTCCGTTAGGGACGACATTCAGGTACTTCTTACAGGAGAAAATCGCGAGAATGCCAAACAACGCCATAGCGATGATATATGTTCTTTTCATATGCTGATTAATTGAAATTGTATTGTATTCCTATATTAAGGGTCTTTTGTAATGGGTAGGACAGTCCGTTTCCGCTGCCGAGCTCAGGGTCCCAATATTTGAATCCGGAGACGGTGAGCAGGTTGGTTCCTGTTAAAAATCCTCTGAGCTTCTTATATGTATATCCCAGTTCCACTGTCTTCAATCGTAAGAACGCCCCGTTATATGCCCAGAAGCTGGAGCTCTGCACGTTGTTCTGGTTGATCGTCGTGGACAGCCTGGGATAGGCCGCGTTGAGATTCTGGTTGGCTTCGCTCCAGTGGTCACCGGCGATCCATTTTTCGATGTTATATCCCGTATAAACGCCGTCGGTGAAGGGATGATGTCCCGACATTTGCAGGGAAACTTTCGTCGCCCCCTGGAAATAGAACGACAGGTCGAATCCTTTATATCTCATGGAAGGGCCGAATCCATAAACGATCTCGGGTATTGTCGGATTGCCTACCGCCTTTGTGTCGTTGCCGTCTATCTTACCGTCTCCGTTGAGGTCTTTGTATTTGATATCGCCAGGTTGGACAGCCGCCGAAAACGTTTGTACCGGGGATTTCGCAATATCATCCTGGCTTGCGAACAGACCTTCGGCCACCAGCCCGTAAATGGCATTGATCGGGTGCCCGATAACAGACTGGTATTTATAGATTAATGGCGGTTCGTCTTTATTGGTGACTTCATTATGGGCATAGGTGAAGGCAGCCCTGAATGAAAGGGAAAAATCCTTGCCGAAACTCCTGGTGTATTCTATGGATGCGTCGATGCCCTTGTTGTCGACGGCGCCGATATTGGCATAGGGCAACGAGCCATCAAAACCGGCATAGTTGGGAATGGAAGCGCGCTGCATGAAAATGCCGGAGCGTTTATCTTCGAAGAAGTCGATGATCACGGTGAGATCATGACGTACGCCTATTTCCAGACCTATATCCGTCTTCTTGCTCACCTCCCAGGTAGCATTTTCATTACCTATGCCGGTCAGCGTAATTCCACCAGGTGCGGTATAATTAGGTCCGAGGGTAATGTTGGGCAAGCTTACACCGGTGGAGATGGTTGTCAGGTAAGGAAACCGGATGGGGAGGGCATCGTTGCCTGCCTTACCATAGGAAGCCCTTATCTTTAAGAGGTTGATGGTGCTCTTCAGGCGGCTCCAGAATCCCTCGTTGGAGACGTTCCAGCCCGCGGCGAAGGAAGGGAAAAAGCCAAAACGTCTGCCATTTACGAAGTTCTCGGAGCCCGTGTAGCCGAAGTTATATTCCAGCAGATACCTGCCGGAATAATTGTAGCTGAGCCTGCCTGCCAGGCCTTGTTCTCTATGCGGCAGGATATCCGTTTCCGCTGAAGAAATACCATTATCGTCCGTCTGTTTCTGGTGATAGAGGATAAGGGCGTCGATGTTGTGCCTGCTGAAGAACTGCTTTTCGTATTCGAGCGAACCCTGGAAGTTCACTTCCCTGTTGCCATCCCTGCTAACGCCGTAGGTGAAATAACTTGACCCGGGCGAACCGATATCCGTGAGGTCCAGGTCATAACTCCCGTTCCCGTCAACGGAATAGCTGCTTAGCGTTTTGTACCAGGGCGTATTGTACCTCCACTGGTCCGAATAGGTATTATTATAGAAGGATGCCAATACCCTTGCCTTCAGGCCTTTCGTGATGAAAGGAAGGTCCTGGTCCAGATTGAAGACGGTGGTGAGGTAAGATAAATACGTATCCCTGTAACCTTTATTCAGATCGGCGAGGGGATTGACCTGGGTGGCGCCTCCGTCCCAGTTGGGCGCATTGCCATAGTAGGTGATGCCGGGCTGTGCGTCGGAAACCATCGATGAGGGGTAATAGGCCGGGAAATCCGTTTGGTTGATCAGCTCGGTATAACCAAACAGTGTATTGGGAGCAACATAGGGCTGGTGCGTGAATTGTATCTGGGTATTCATTTTGACCCCTATTCTGGTGGTCGGAGTGATTGCCGCGGATACATTGCTTTGGAACATGTATTTCTTTGAGTTGACATTGGTATTAAAGCTCCCCGTCGCCGGTTGATTTTTAAGGATACCGTTCTCATCGTACACGGCTGCATTCAGGAAATAATTTACTTTACTGCTGCCCCCGCTGACGCTGACATCGGCGGTCTGGTTGTAGGTCCTGTCTTTGAACAGGATGTGGTACCAGTCATTGGAAGGATATACATAGGGATTCAGGTGTTGCGCGGTGCCATTGATCTTATCCTGGCTGTAATAGTCCGCCTTCCCTTCATTCTCCCGGGCTTCATTGTAACTCTTCATGTAGGACAGGCCGTCTGCGACCGGCGTTAGCCGGGTGGGCTGGGAAGAGCCGCCCTGGACGCGCAGGTTGACGACCATTTTTCCGTTCACGTCGCCGCCGGTCCTGGTGGTGATGATCAGTACGCCATTGGCGCCCCGGCTTCCATAAAGGGCGGTAGCCGTGGCGTCCTTCAGGACGGAAAAGGACTTTATGGATTCAGGGGCGATGGAGTTGAGCATTTCCGGAATGATCTCGACCCCGTCGAGGACGATCAGGGGGCTGGTGTTCGACCCGAAGGTAGCGATACCGCGGATCCAGAAATTGGAAGCGTCGGCGCCCGGCTGTCCCGATTTTTGGACCGCAATCATCCCTGAGACCTTCCCTGCAAAAGAAGTGGTAAAACTTCCCGAAGTGACTACCAGCTCTTTAGGGTCAATCGATTCCACCGCGCCGATGATGTTTTGTTTCTTTTGCTGCGTGCCGTAGGCGACCACGACTACCTCGTCTAACTTGGAAGTATCCGGTCTCTCCAGTTTGGCCAAAATAGAATTGCCTTTTGCTCTGATCAGGATGTTCTCTACTTTTTTCGCCTTGTAGCCGACCAAAGAAAAAGTAGCCGAATAGGAGGAATCCACTTCCAGTGTATTGATCTCGAACATTCCCAGGCTGTCGGAAGACGTATTGGCGACAAGCTTCCCGCCCCGGTTAAATACAGTGATCGAAACATCCGAGAGATAACTGTCTGTTTGTGAAGTTACAATACCCTTGAGTGTGCTTAGTCTACTTTGCCTGCTTTGGCTGTAAGCCTGTTGCGGCCGGACGCTTCCAAGCAGGCACAGCAACAGGATACACAAACATGAATGTAGTGTTCGAATCATTTTTTGTCGGTTTAATTTATTATGAAAATTATCGCACGATAAGGCCTATTGGTGAATATAGATGCCGCTGCTTTTTATCTCGTATCGCAAATCGTTCAGTATACAAATTTTGGTGATGATAATCCGGAAATCCGATCCGGCATCCAATGTCCCGGTAAAGGCCTTGTCTTTTACTTCCGGCTCTCTGAAGATGATGGGCACGCCGCATTCTTTTTTTAGCTTGCTGAAGACCTCTTCGAGCGGTGTATTTTTAAACGACAGCTCCTTATTGAGCATGCCGGCCGGATGGTCGTCCGGAAGCGGATTCCGGTGCGGTATGGGACCCAGCTCGTACTGCAGCGTCTTCGTATCTATCCTGAATTCCTGCCCGGGCACGAGGCCGATATCCTGCATCACCAGCTGTGGGCTGGCCGGATGAATGAGCACTTTGCCTTTAATAAGCCTGACCCTTACCTGGCTTTCTTTCGTTGTTATGGAAAAGACGGTTCCAAGGTCGCGAACCTCTATGCCGCCGACAAATACGGAAAACGGTCGTTGAACATCGTTATGAACGGAAAATACCGCCGATCCCTCCAGGTAAACTTCTTTTTTCCCGGCGGTATAACTATTCTTAAGACAGATATAACTGCCTGGCGCCAGGCGGACGATAGAGCCGTCCTGCAGGCGATGAAGGGTTTCTTCGGTGGAAAGGTTGCGGATGGTATCGAATCCATTTCCCCCCGGAAATACCGGATGGCTGGCGATGGCGGCCTTGCCGGTACTTCCCTGCTGCCAAAAAATATAGGTCCCCAGGCATACCAGGACGACTGCGGCTACGCTCCACCAGCTGCGGTAGTGAAAAACGCGCTGAGAGATATTTCGTACTGGGGCCGGGCCCTTCAATTGCTGTCTGAGGCGGGCATAGGCATTGTCCATTTCGTCAAGCGCCGCTTCCGACCCCGGAACCTCCGGCTTGAATTCTTTGCGCAGGAAAGACCGGGTCTCCTTATCGTATGTCAGCAGCTGTTGCAGCGCCTGGCGCCGGATCTCATCCGACAGGCTTGCGTCTTTTAACGTGGCTAACAGATCCGATATTTCTTTTTCGTCCGGCATACAGTAGAATATCGCCGATATACCCAAAAAGGTAATATCGCCAGACATTACCAAATTGTTAACAGAAGAACAGAGGGACAGTGAACCGGGGCTGGGGGTTAATAATACCGGGCGAGCAAGAGGCAGGACAGGATGGAAATTTCCAGTTGGTGAGAGCGGACGTATTGTTTCAGGAACTGCATGGCTGTTTTTACATATTGTTTTACAGACAGCTCTGAAAGGCCCATTTCCTGTGAGATTTCCTCGTAAGATTTCCCTTTTACTTTATAAAGGATGAAAGCTCTTTTTTTCTGAGGTGATAGTTGCTCGATGCCTTCGTTTAAAAGGTGTAATTGGGAAGAATACACAGATTCCATTTCAGTCATCTCGCCGGCAGAATTTGTGTAAGGCCCAAATATATCTGCTTCTTCCGGTAGTTCGACGGGCGACCGGACGGTTTTCCTTAAAAAGGAAACGGACTTGTAATAGCTGACGGAAAAAAGCCAGGCTTCTATATCGGTATCATCTGAAAGGGTATGTTTCTTTATCCATAAGGTCAAAAAAACATCCTGTAAAATATCTGCCGCGCTGTGGAGGTCAGCAACGAATTTTATGATATTTTTTTTAACGGGCACGTAATAGTGCTGGAAAATGCACCGGAAGGCCTCTTCCTCACCGGCTTTACACCTGCGTATCAGATCCGGGTAATTCGATATGTCATAATTGTTGATCACCTGGCGGCTATATTTTTTATTAGCTGGCAAATGTATTTCTGTTCAACATACATGGGGCTCCCGAGGGGTATATATAATAAAAGCTTAACATTGCTACATACCGGCGGTATATATTCCGATCTGACTAATCTTCGGAATATTACCATTTACCGGAAATAGGCAACACTAAGCGGGAATTCGCATAGGTCTATTTTTTATGCGATTTGATTACTGGATCAGGAAGTGATGGCCACGATCGGCACATGACTATGATAAGCCAATTTCGTCGTATTCGTCGTCTTGAAAACATTAGAAAGAAATGAATGTTTTCTCGGGAAGGTAAGGATCAGGTCGATCTTGTTGTCGGCAACGAACTGATTGATCGCTTCCATGAAATCGAATAACCGGATGAAATAGAAATCGGGATTATATTCTTTCAGCTGATCTTCCAGCTTGGCCCTTTCCACTTTGTATTCGTCTGTAACCTGCACATAATGTTCATGATCCACGTTGACGATGTGCAGTCTGGGTTTGAAGAGATCCAGGAGGGATTTGACGGTTCCGACGGGGATGGTGTTCTCTACGTCCTGGAAATCGGTGAGCAGCATGACGTTCTTTGCCGATTGGGACCGGGTATCGGGGGGAACGATAATGACGGGAACGATCCCCCGTTTGACGATATTGAGGGTATTGCTGCCCATAAAGATCTGCCCCAGCAGGGTAGACCCGGTAATACCCATGACGATCAGCTGTATATTATTATCACGGACGTATTTTTCCAGGGTATCCAGGAAACGATGGTGCTCCTCCGCTACGCAGGAGATCCGGGCGCTGGTGATAGCCGAAAGCTCTGTTTTCACGCTTTCCAGGGCCAGCTCCACGATGTTATACCTGTCTTTATCCTCTTCTCCATCGGTATTCAGGGGGGTGCTGTCGGAGCC
>JAATFV010000209.1 GCA_015655015.1 Chitinophagales bacterium
CAGGAACAGCTAACCTTGCAGCCGGAAAAACGATCAGCGTGAGCGCAAATGGGTTTAACTCAGGCGGGTTGCTCTTCAGGAATTTCACACAGGCAGGATCAGGCACAGCACAGAACATTACCACAACAGGCACCAGTTACATACAGTATGGCAGCAATGCCTCGTTTGCCGCACCGGTAACCTCCTCAAGCCCGGGCTTATTTTTTAATGGCTGTATTTTCAACAGCTCCGTCAATTGCACGAAAACAGGCCCCTCAAACGATCAAAGCCAGGGGAATAATATATTCAACGGCCCCGGTACGTTTACCAATACCGGAACAGGGTATTTATTAATGACCGCAAGCACCCCCGACGCCTATAATGATAACGTCTCCTTTGTACAAAACGGGACAGGCCCCGTCTATCCTAATTACAATAACAACAGCACCTATTCAGGCAGCCTGACCGTCACCTCTCCCGCTGCCACCGCCGTCACCTTTGGCGCAGGCAACGGTACGGCTGCTTTATCAGGTTCAGGCGGCCAGACCATTAACGCAACAGGCAGCACCCCCGCCCCTGTCTTCACCAGGCTCGTGATCAATGACGGCAGCAACGTTACACTCAACACCCCTGTCAATGTATCCGTCAACCTGGCACTGACCGCAGGCCTGCTGAATACCACAACGACCAATATCCTGACCATGATGAACGGCTCTTCCACCGCAGCCGGCAACGCCTTGTCCACCAGTTATGTCAATGGACCCATGCGTTACAGAAAATCCAGCGGAGGGGTCAGCACCCTGAACTTTCCCATCGGAAAAGGCGGCGATTGCCGGCCTGTCATACTTACCGTAAATCATACCAGTGGAAATTTGTATACTTACCAGGCGGAATTATTCGATGCCAGCGCCGCTGCCCTGGGCTATACCCTTCCCCCAAGCGTCGACGTCGTTTCCGCCGTACATTATTATACGATCAGCAGGGTCAACTCCGCATCCGTCAGCCAGCCAACGCTTGAATTAAGCGGGAACCAAACTATACAGGTATTCTTCGGAGCCAATGATATTGCCACCGATGGGGCCACCCTCACCGTCGTAAAGAACACCTATAATAACCTCACCAAATGGATAGACATCGGGGGCTTCGGAGGTCCATCATACAGTGCCGGCGCCAACCTGACGGGCAGCATTACCTCCACCTCTTCACCCACCGCCTTTAATTCATTCTCTACTTTTGCCCTGGGCAATAAAATAGGCGGGAACAACATATTACCGGTGGGACTGCTTCACTTCAGGGCCTTACCCGATAATAACCAGGTCGACCTGGGCTGGACTACTTCCACGGAATCCAATAACAGCTACTTCACCGTCGAAAGAAGCAAAGACGGTGTGAATTTCGAAGCCGTACGACAGATCAGCTCGGCGGCTTTGAACGGCAATAGCAGCGCTCCGTTAAATTATACGGCACAGGATCCGAACCCCTATGCCGGCATCAGCTTCTACCGCTTGAAACAAACCGATCTGGACGGCAACGCAACCTACTCCGTTGTCATATCGGTCAGCTTTGATAAAAAGAATGTTATTTCAGCCTATCCCAATCCATCAAAAGGCACCCTCTATATCAGCGGAGCCGCCAACGAAACCAGCTTAAAAATAGAATGGTTTGATATCAGCGGAAGATCCCTGTTACAGCAAATAGTACCGGTACAGGGCGGGTTGGCTATGCTCAATACCCAATTTAACAATGGAATTTATCTGTTGAAGATCACGGCTTCGGATGGGAGTGTTAAGCTGCAAAATGTGATCATTATGAAGTAACTCGGCCTTTCCGCAAGCCGGCGATAAAACCATCCACACGGCTTTGGATATTGTCACAGAAGATACAGCTATTACAGAAGCTCCTCCTCTCTGCAACAACGTTTAAACAGCCCTTCGTGCATACCTTCCAAATGTGCTGAGCTTCTGGTATATGCACTGGCATCGGCAAGTCCCGGCTGGAAGGCAAGGCAGCCCTTCGGTAAGCCCGGCAAAAATACTTATAAATTACGCAGCGTTATAGAAATGGACAATTTTATATGACTATCGTACCTTTATAAAGGTAATCCCTTACATCTTCCAGGCGATCATCGTTTATCTTCCAAAGATAAATGTCGCTGTTTATTAATTCAAGTTCCCCAGCTTTATTTTTAAGTATGTAGGCTTCTAAAGTTTCCCCATTCACCTTATATCCAAGGTGTTTCGTAGATACAATATTTTCATTATAAACATCTCTTATATAGCCATCCCTTATCAACTCACAGCTTTTATTCCATTTTTGCAAAATCGATTTCGATACCCGTATAACACCAGGAATTTTATCAATATGTTGCCAGTCCCCATTAGCATAGGCAGCGGCCCATTCATTAATTCCAATTAAATAACTAAACCCATAAATTATTCTAAAATATTTATAAATCCCGAAAGAGAGCTCTTTAAGAGAAAAAGATTTCTCTACAGGCAAGACCAATGTTATCAGAATTGGGCGGCTAATATTAAATTCTATTCCCACGCGACGTTTAGAACCTTTTACACTTTCATCATCAAAAGAAAAATGGACAATCTCATTCCATCGCTGTTTGGTTAATTTCGATTTTATTGTCTCAATTTCACCATATTTAATTTCATATCGCTCATTGTAATATCCAGCATAATTAAATTCGACATTTATTTTATTAAAGTATTCAATAAGGTAATTGAATAATGCTTTCGTTAAATCTCGATCGAAATCAAAACAATAAAGAACATAACATTTGCTATCAATAATCATTTCAGGAAAAATTTTACTAATTATTTTTTTATCTATGTAGTAATCCTATCGAGAATGGCTTAATGACCTCTACACTGCCTTCTATCCCGTTCCTTTACATAAAGAAAAAATTTCTGTTATAAAGCTTCATTTCAACATCCGTTTTAGACATTACTTCAAACGCCTTAACTGTTCCATCTTTAAAAAGCACACCAACATCAGGTCTGGGTCCCCACTTAAATGCTCCACTACCTAATATTTTTTTATAGCCTAAATCATAAGTGACTCTTTCTACATTGGGATTTAGTGCATAACGCCAAGCAATTAACCTTGAAGTGAAAGCATGCCCCAGAGTGCTTGTAGTCTAGGCTGCTCCAAGGATTTTTCTTTCAGCATTTGCTATTTTAAATTCACCTACCCCTAAGAAATAATCCAGTGGTCCAATTCCATCACTTTCTATAGCATCGGAAGGTGCACTCCCAACTCCAAATGCATGTTTTAGCGATGTAAACATTATACCGCTACTTACACCTTTTGGATTAGCTCGGTCGTTTGATGCACCAATAACTTCACTTTCTGAATTAGCGCCAGTCCCAGGATCATTGATTTGCGCTGTTTGCTTATATCCCCATCCTCCTTGCAAACCACTTACGAATTCTCCTTTGATATTAATCGTGTAATTAAACGCAGTACTCTTATCTATCCACCAACCATGATTAGTTGCACTCGAAGTATTTGAATAAATATTGATCTGACCAGATCGATCTCGTGCATTGCTGCTATATCTGTAACTAAAATCTCCTTTATCCAAAAATGCGGAAGCGACCGATCCGGCTTTTGCCGAGCCATCATTATTATAGCCTACCCAACTGTAATCACTAATATGTCCGCTATTATCTTTCGAAGGAGCCCATTCTAATCCATCCTGATCTACTCCATCAATCGGTCTGTTCATCGCAAAGGGATAAGGGCTCCAACCTGGATAACTGGCTGCCAGCGGATCAACTGACAAGAATTTACCAATACGAGGATCATAAATCCTCATTCCATAATCCTGCTGATCGCCTACTCCTTCCACCTCATTATCATTCTCCTTTCCATTAAACCCATATCACCGCTTTGGCTCAGCAGCTCGCCCAACAGCCCCAGATGGGTACACCGCTCGGGCATGATTGTTTTAAAATACGTATGGCGATTACCGCTAAAGGCAAAGGCAAGTCCGGCGGCGCAAGAGTGATCACCCATGTACAGGTCACCAAAGAACACATCTTTCTGCTCTCCATCTATGATAAATCCGAAGCGGAGAACATTGCCGATAAAGAACTCCTGGGCAGATTAAAAAACTTGTAGTAAGGACTGTACCTGTAAAAAATAAATGCGGGCCGACGATAGACCGACCACGCATTTACTATCTATTATTTACCAGATAAACTTTCCAATATTCGGAAAAACATGCAATCAACTCAATTGACTAATCAATTTCCCTAAGTAGTCTCGACCAGCTAATTCCTGCCACTTGCCAGAATTTTTTAACCTCACTAATTCTTCAACAAGTGGCTTTCGTAACTCCCAATTAGCAAGGCTGCTTTTACAAATATGCACGAAGTTAAATCGATGCAAATAGTCTTCTTCATTGGAGGTTAGATAGTCAATAAAAATGTGATCATTAGGATCAGTTATTTTTTCTCCCGTAATTAAGCATCTCCGATTGTCAGGCCTTATTCTCTCAACAAATAAATTTGCATATTTTTTTGCGACCTCTCCTAATTTATGACGATTTAAGCAATCTAAGTGAAAGTTGTCATCATTGAAAAAGAATAATTCATCGTTAATGTTTATAACAAAAGCAGGGAAACAATAATATTGATCGCCCTCTTTTATTGTTAAGCCGCAAATCGGGCACGTTGACTTACCTAATAATAAAATGCTCATTTTAACCTTTTTATTTTGGCCTGACAGTGGTTATTTCTCCGCCATGAAGAACATATTGTTTGGATTGACCAAGTTGAGTTAACGCTTTTGCATCTGCCGAACTTGGAGGGGCAGAAGTTGGATGTGTATGTCCAAATAAGGTTCTTATTTGCCCTTGCTCAAACGTTATCCCCCCAGGGCCACCACTCACTATAGCTCTTTCACCATTTGCCAGCGTTACGACCGCATGCTCATTACCTGTAGTAAAGGTAAGCCCCTTCAAGTCATTCATCAAGTCATCAATCTTTTCACCTTTGGCAATGGTTCTTACGACACTCATTCGCGCACTATTTCCACCCGCACTGCTTAAAACAGAAATATCTGCTTCAATGCCTCCTGCTTTCAATAAACCATAACCTCCTTCAACAATACTCAATATACCAGCCGTTAGTTCAGCTCCTTGCTTTATTTTCCCTATAGCATTGTAAACAGGTAAATCTTCTAATAAACCCTTATAATTCTCTTTATCATAATTGGTAGCCTCATATCCTTGACTTCTTTCTTTAATATACTCCTTCAATGCCGGATTTGCCGTAGCATACTTCATTAAAGTGGCATAATCCCGATCATTTACCGGAATTCCAAGAGCAGTTGATTTTGTAAATCCTGACCGGCTATCCGGGTTCCACGGATAAATTTCTACTGTTTTCTCCTGCGTAGCTTGCCCCCCATGAGAATAATTCGTGGGCATCCTTATCACATCACTATGCGTATGAACAAAAAACTTGTCCGGCCCATTTGCCTTGATAATCTCTGCTGTGAATGTCGTCGGCCCACCCATTACTTTTCCATCTGGGCCTATTACAGAACTGGTATAAAAATGGAAATGGATTTCATCCTTCCCGTCCGGGTCAACATTATTAACAGGATTGTCGGCCGCATACGCATAGGGACTTAACCAGGGCTTGGTGATCCTGTCTATGGAGAACCATCTGCCTCCCCGCGTATCATCCATTCTATTTCCGAAGTCAATAGTATTTCCGGGGCCACTGATTTCATCGTTTTTCTCTTTTCCATTAAACCCATAACGGTAATTCAAAGAACCAGCTGCAAGATAACTCCTTCCCGGCATTTGCATACCAAACGGATAATAATCCTGCGCGGAAACCACATCCGCACTGAATGTAGTAACCCCACCTACCGGGGCTAAGGGTATTAACTTATCGCTGATCGTGGCCAGCGTATTCCCCAGATGATTGGTCAGCTCATATAGCCGGTTCCCCGCATCTTCCGTATGATCATTGGTCCCGTTATACGCATCGCTGGTTAGCTTCTGACTCGACGGGATCACCACATGCGGTAGCAACATACCCAGCCGGCTGCTTCCATACAGATGCTGTTCCGCCCAGTCCCCTTCTGTCAGCGTTCCCCCTGCATTGGCCTTATATTGATAGACAGCCAGTACATTGCCCTGGGCATCCCGGACATAGTGGGTAGTGGTCGAAGTGCCATCAGCTACCGTAGAAGTTTTAGTGATCCTGTTCCCGCCGGGATCATAGGCATAGCCAAGCCCCTGGCTGCCCCCCTTGCTAATGCTCGCCATCTTGCCATATACCGTCCAGTTGATCCGTTTCAGATTCTGCGTTTGATCCGCTACCAGATTCCCAATGGCATCATATGTATAATTTTCAGCCGGCTGATCATCGATATCCTGCGGATCGCCCTCCTGAGCCGGATAATTACCCGCAGGCACAGCGTCATTAATATGCCTTAGTTTGTTATTGAGCAGATGCCCATTGACGTCCCGGTTATAATTATAAGTCAGGTTGTCCATCGCAAGAGGCCTGCTATTAGCTGTAGTCCCACTACGGAGATATGTCAGGATATTCCCATTGGCGTCATAACTGATTCTTTCTCCGTAATTGCTAATCGGGTCGGCATCCCATACCCGACCATCTATATGATATCTGTCCATGCCGGTCAGCCTGTTCAACTGATCATAGAAATACCGATACCCTACAGGAATACCACCCTCTAATGGGCTAATCGCATAAGTAGCATTACCGATATTACCGTTGTATAAGTAACTGAGAGAGGTTGCAGGATAAACAGGCCCGCCTACAATCGCTTTGCCAATGTATATCATTGAAAAGACGGATGCATTAATTCCACCAATAGCGTAATAATCGTCTGCAAAATATCCCAGACTATAGCCAACAGCATCCCTGCCAACCGGCAAAAATGGATTAGCGCCTCCTGTCAAGTTCATTCCATCAGCACTCATATCCGTGACAGTAGTACTCGTACCCGGTACCCCTACCCCATTCACCCCTTTGAGCCAGCCCTGTAAAGTATACGCATAGTCAACTCCCTGTACCTTACTCTGCCCCAGCTCCATTCTGGCCAGCGGACCATGTAGATAATACCGGTAGGTTGCCTCATTGGTCCAGAGACCGATCTCTCCATAATTCGACCGGCTGCTTAAGGCATTGATCACCCGGTTGTCCGCATCATAGATATACTGGTAATAGAACTGATCCCATTTCCCATCCTGGTATAAAACTTTATTCACCTTCCCGCTGATCAGGTCATATTCATATTTAATATGCTTGAGCCCGTCGCTATTCGTGACAAACTGTTTCTCACTATTGACCAATGTCGCATTCTCCTGCACCTGTTCCGACACATTGCCATCGATATCATAATTATAGTAACTGGCAGCCTGCCTGTTAACGGAGGCGTCGTTCCCGGCAGACAGCAGCGCAGAGGCAGCTACCCGTTTACGGAGGTTGCTCTGAACAAGACCTGCCGGAGCCCATGAAGGCTTCTCGTCGTAAGCCGTGAGAGTCACCTGCCTGTTAACGCCGGAATTCATCCAGGTTCCAAGAAAATTGTCCAAACGGGCAAGCTCTTCTGCCGGAATAGTGACACCGACCTTCTCCCCTACTTCTGTGATACGCCCCAGGGCATCATACCGGGTATAGCTGGCGCGATTGGCAGGATTGTTGGCATCCACCACCGCCGGCTGCAACTGTTCTGCATTTTGAGAAACAGAAAGGCGCCCGAGCCGGTCATATGCGAAAACAGAAGTCCCTGCATCCGGTGTATGCTGTTGCACCACCTGATTGAGGCTATTATACGCATAATTCGTCGCCAGTCCATGATCAGGCACAATGAACCGGCCGGCATATTCTACATAGTTGATCTCTGTCAACGGAGCACCGGTTGTCACCCAGCTTTCGGCCGGTGCGACGAAATTGTCATTATTATTATTACAGGAAATATCTTTTATGACCGATCCGCTACTCCCATCCATCGGCCAATACCCCATTAGTCCGTCCTGATCGGAAGTGGAAAGCGTTTTTGCATAACTGGCAGCCAGCTGACCGACCGTACGGGCTGTACTCCAGATGCGTACCTCATCAAGCCCTCCCGGCATAAAGCCATATCCCCCCCCGCCTAAATTATAGCTGGGGCTTACATATGTTTTGACGGAGGTAGCACCCGTCATCTGGTACACACCATTAATGTAAAGAGAGGGCGTCTTATTATTATATACGACGGCGACATGCGTCCATCCACTGATAGCGCCCCTCCAGATCAGCACCGCCGGCACATAATAATCGGCATGTTCCACCACCGTAACGCCATTCGTACCAACAGAGACCCCCATACCCGCCAGACCCGTTGCAGCATATCCGCCCCAAAAAGGAGAGATGACATAGTGAAGTCCATGGGTTCCTGCGTACAAATCAGTTGCTTCCCCGGCAAGGGCAACATCGGGCGCCGTAGGATTCACCCAGAATTCTACCGTGAAGGTATTGGTAACGCTGCGAAGGGCAGCCAGCAGGTTATCCCCAGCCGGGTTAGGGTTCGCGGTTGTATTTAATGAACCCCTGTTCGGTATGGTTACCGCCGTTAATGAACTGACGGTATTACTGCAAAAAGAAGGAATGCCCAGACGGCCCCATAGCTGAAGAGGTGTGCCCGTCAGCGCACCAATAGGGCCCAGGCAGGAATTGCGATAGTCGGCCGCTATCTCCGCATCCGATGCCACCCGGTTATAAAGCCGAAGATGCCGGATAATGGATACATCCGCCGTCGGCAAGGTAGAAGAACTTCCATCGATCTCCCAACCGAACGGATAGGGAGGCGCACTGACATCCGGCAGAAGAGTCAGCTTTATTCCATCCAGGTAGACCTGCAGATTACCGCCGGCCAGGCCATCGGGGGACTGGACTACCAGGTGCGTCCAGTTCTGCAGGGATTGCCGGGAAGGCAGATTCGCAACGACCTGGTTGGTTAAGGTAAGAGTGGTTCCGGCCCCCGAAGGGTCCGGTTGCAGCGAGTACATCTCGACCCAGATCCGGCTGCTGACAATCGCCACCTGGTACATATATTTATTATCCGGTGTGACGATACGCAATTGACGGGTGGAAGTTCCGTCTGTACTATACAGCCACATCTCCATTGACAGGGCAGTATTATTCTGAAGAGCGGTGCTCAGATCATTGAATATCGTTGGCTGGTCAGTGACGATGCCGGAGGGAAACACCGGACAGGAAGAAGGGTCCTGGACGGGCAACTGCTCAACATCCGCTATCTGCTGGTCGGAAAGAAGATGGACCCCCTCCGGAGGAACAGTCTTTACCAGGTTGCCGCTCTGATCGTAATAGTAAAGAGTATAATGATACTCATACTGGTTGCCCTGGACTTTCGCAGATGCCTGATTACTCAGGCATTTAGAGATATACGCATTCCGGAAAGTCGCCCTCACCTCATTGATATATAAGGTATATTCCTGTCCCGACTTGTAATACACTCCCTGCAGGAGATTGGCGCTGCAGGAAAAAAAGTCATTGAGGAGCGTCGGAGACTGGGGCTTATCATATAATAAGACGGCTGCATTCAACGGACATTGCGTAGCGTAATCGGCATAATCGCTATAGGATAAGGGATAGCCCAGTTGATGGTTGAGATAGTTCGTATACAGCAGCCTGTATAATTTTGTGTCCGGCTGAACATTGGGATACACACCTGTGAAAGCGGTTGCAAGCACCGCTACCTGGCTGCAGGTCTTATAAGAAACAACTCCCGTGCTGCCACTACCGGGATTAGGTACTACAAAAGCTACCGGCAGAATAGCCGGGTTAGCCAGGTAAGGATTGGCACACCCGCCGGCAATACGCGCCTGCAGATCACTTAACTGGGCATCCGTCAACAGATAGTCATCTCCCAACTGCTGTTGAAGATAGGAAGAGAAAGTGCCGCTGCCGTTCCAGGCGCTCTGAAAAGCGGTAAGATTAGGGCCGATATTAGTATAGATATCCGGTGTAAGACTAGTAACGTTCGGGTCCGTTGAATACGGTACTTTATCATAAGGATATACATTGCTCAGCAGGTCAGGACTAAATCCCTGCTGTACGAGGGAAGAACCTACTATAGCAGTGAATACCTCACTGAAGGAATGATAACCGTTGGACGCCGTGACGCCGGCAGGCAGAGTGCTGACGATGTTCAGCGATACACCTTGCTGGGAAGCATACTGCAGATAGGCGGCCGACACCTGGGCCAGATTGCCTGCCAGGTTTGTCAGAACGGTATTACTCAGGGTGGACGAACTCAGGGACGGAAATTCCTGATCCCTCACGGATGTCAGCATACTCAACCATGCAGCCTGTTGCGTAGTCAGATTATCCATAGCCGCCTGCAACATAGCGGCTACAGACTGGGCTGTTGATTGGGCCTGAGTACTGGCATTCGCACTATTCCTTTCGCAAACCACGTAGTCCTGCATATCGATATAATCGTTGAACACGCGGTCCTTGGACTGGTACAGTGCATAATTGGGATTAGACGTACAGAGAGAGGATGGAGACGGCACCGGTAATACACATACCGGCGGAACGTTTTCCATACTAAAGGAATATTGAAGAGTAGGGCATGCCGTTTGCGGGTTGGCACCACCCGGGGCCAGGTCGAATTCAAAAAATTGACCCAGCGGTGCTTCACTCTGGCCTGCAGGTATCGTTACTATATATTCCACCGGAGTACTGGAACTGCCCCCGCCCCCGAATACAACAGGCAGCACACTAACTACGCCGGATACTTTAACCTGTACGTCCGTTGCTACGGGACCTCCTGAATGAACCAGGTACTCCTGGTAATACCAAATCCTGCAATTCTCTGTATGGACATCGGGGGTATTGGGATAATTAAAATTTCTTTGCTGTAAAGAGAACTCGCTGGCAGCCGGACAAGACGGCGGTGTAATATTCCCGGCATTATTGGCACACGCAGTCAGCCCTGATGGCGTGCAGGCGACATTATAAACTTCAAAGGAATAATTAAGCCCCAAAATGGCCGGGGGAGTGACATGAAAAGATTGGATCAATACCTGCATATCCCCGGCATGAGCAGTCAGTGTGGTTGGCTGTACGACCACCGGTGTGCCTGGAATATTGTATCTGATATCATACGTAAACGTATAATCACCTATGAACGGCGCTGTCCCATTCTTATATACAATATAAAAATTATAGTCGGTTGAATTCTCTAGTCTTTCTACGACCGAATAATCCGATAAAGCTCCCGGAGGCGGGCAGTTATTGCTGCCGCCAGTCAATGCATCGTTTCCGATAAAGCAATCCAGGCAGGAGGGGTTGTATTGCAGCTTGGCAATCCGGTAGTATTTACTCTTGACCTGCTGATAGTAATTCAGGTAAAGCTGCCACTCCATCGTAACAGAACGGCAATTGTTGGATGGCGCGCAGCTCTGCCAGGAGGCGGTCACCTGGGCAGCAGTAGGGTTTTGAACGGTTGGCTTACAGTATAACATCCAGTCCACCCACTGAATAATATTTTTCGCCGGCAGCGCGGTAGCAGGTGAGGTCGTATTGTCCGTCGGCACGACCCCCATCACCGTCGAAAGCTTCTGCAGATCCGACTGCATGTTGGAATACCAGCTGCTTCCCATTCCACCATTGAAAAAAGGATCTTTTTTTAATAAAGCCAGCGGATCACCATGATTGTAGTATCCCATGTTGACGGCATCGGCTCCGGCCGTATAATTTTCCTTCAGATTCGCGTCGAAAATATAGCTGACCTCGTTATTTTGGGAAGGCGTCGTGCTGGACTGATAGGTACACCATTGATAGCTGCAATATTCTATATGATGCACGACAAACAAATCGGCCCATTCCGGATGCTTCAGATAGGCATTTAAAAAATCCGCCTGGCTTAAAGAGCCTACTGTCCGGGTAACGCCATCATCGCCCACAAATGAGATGGTGGAAATTGCGTTATCCTGGTTGTAATACATCATGACATTGATGGCCGTTTCCAGGAAAACGGTCGTATTACCATTAGCCAGGGCAGTTGCATCATATAAGGCATATTGACCACCCGGTAAGACGTCTGTCTTCAGCTGGCTTAGCTTCTGCGCACAGGGCGAGGCAGGGGCACAGCTCAGAACGTCGCAATGCGCTTTAAGGGCAGTCCAGGCCTGACCGATCCATATACCGACAGGACTACTCGCATCCCCCGCATCGACCCCTGTAAAAGTACCCGATCCCAGCAATGCAACTACCTTACTCCGGAAATCATCGACGGATGTTCCCAGGCTCTTACAGGCATCGCAGGTATTATAACACCCGCTCAAATCGAGCGCCTGTAGCTCCTGGATAAAGAAATCCTGCAATTTTTTCAGATCGGTATTGTGCTGGATATAATAATCCGTCTGTGCATTGATCACATCATTGCTCAGCTGCAAGGAATAAGTAACAGTATATTCTCCTATTTTATTGATTGGAATGGCAAGATCCTGGCTGACAGGAGCAGGATTGACATAACAGGTATAGTCATTCCCCTGGAAAGGAGTGCTGACAGCATTCGCCACTACGATCCCACAGTCATTGCTCACCTGCACATTCACGGTATAATAACAATTATTGCATAGCTGGCTGCTGCCGCCATATTGCGTGACCAGGGCCAGCGGATTGATACTGTAATGCAGCGTAAAATTACCCGTTACTTCCGCCAGGAAAGTAGAAGACGCCGTCATATTCAGGGCCGTACTGTTCGGTGAAAAGTCCGCAGGTTTGATCAGCGTCTCATTGAAGGGTGTATTGGCATCACCCGCCTGGGAAGAAGGTAGCGCAGCCAGGTTGGGCGGAACATTGCCCGCCAGGGCAGTAGCAATCGTTCTCCCGTTGGCGTCTATATAACTCACGCTGATCTGGCCATTGGGATCTACCACCATGTTTTTCAGGTAATGGGACGAATTGCCCACTTCCATCCCGAACAATCGCTCCAGCTGCGTAGAAGTCGGTTTGCCATAATAATAATTGGTCTCATGCTGCTGACCTATCTGCAACAACTTGCCTACCCCCCCCTGCCGGCGGATCCGTCCGGTATTATCCGGGGTATATTCGGTGAGTGCATAGGGATAGGTCTCTGCATCCGGAACGTATTTGGTAAAATAAAAGTTGGTTGTGTTATAGTTAACATTGGCTCCGTTGTCAGCAGCGAGAAAAGTATTGCCGGGCGAATAATACTGCGATGCCCCGGCCGAAGTACTTAGAAGATCTGCCGTCAGGGCGCAGGAGTTGGCATTTCCGAAACCAATGTCCGAGGAGCTATAAGGGCTATTGGCATGATTCAGATTAAAAGATGCATAATAATCCAGCGTGTTATTCTTCACAGGCGCCGGCAGTATATTCATAGCCGGACGGCCCATGACATCATAGATCGTCTCCTGTACGATCGCAGTGCCGGTCGTGCTCACCGTGCCATTCTGAACGGTATGATCGCTATTGCTCAACGTCACCGATTGCCGGTTCCTCAGGGTCCCGTCAAAGTAAGTGATAACTTCCTTTCGTTTGCCTTCTTCTGCAAAGGATCCATCGTATTGCCAGTTCAGGTTTGACTGATGCGCATTTATATAGACTCCGGCCGTGACTCCGTTATCATCCCGATATACCCAATCCCCCGTCACCCGCAGGTTCGTTCCGGATTGATACGATACTTTCCTGATACGTACCAATATATATCCCTCCGTATAGGGAAGATTGATAGTATATGGAGGCGCCGTTACCGTCACCCTGGTATTGTCATGCACCATCCATTGCTCCACAGTGCCATCGGGAATATCCAGAGGCCCCTGTTGCCCCCCATAATTATTCTGGATCGCCAGTCCGCGTCCGCTCAATTTATCGATATAGGTCCATTCCACGTCATATTCTTCGGCTCCGCCAAATTCCGACACATTCCACGAAATAGGCAATTTGCCATCGACAGCCTGCAATCCATAGCTCATTTGCTGCGGCGCCTGCGGGCCGGAGATCGCGAGTTGATCCGACCTTCCCGGAAACTGAGCTTCACCCAGATGAAGCTGTCCTTTCGTACCCGGATCGAAAGGGTATTTTCTTTCCACGAGGACCTGATTTTTCAGGCGAAAGACATCCGGCAATTTATCCTTCCATTCCGGCGAACTGATAGAATTCACTACCACTGTCACCTTAAAGGCATCCTTAAACTTGTAGCGGGCAACAAGAGGGTAGGATTTCCCCCGGGCGGTATCATATTTGACTACCAGATCTATATTATCAATCTCTTTGGGGGTCTGCTGGTCCCGGCTGGTAAAATATTTGATGGTAATATTGAGCGTACAACTGAAAGTTTTACTATAGTAATCCAGGCTGGTGTCCTGACGCAACTCAAAAGAAATGATATTATCGATCGAGATATGCTTCAGCTGATTCCATTCGCTTAGAGGAAGGTTAAGGAATTTATCGTCGATCACCGTCAGGGAATCCCCTTTTTTCAAATGACCGGTCAGTATCTGGACGTATGATTCACTGGACGCCAGTAATCCTGCCATGGGCAAACAGATCAGCGGCAGCAGTAACCGAATCGTCTTAAAACAGCTGGGGCTTATCATATTGTAAGTGTCTTTCGTTTAATTAAAATTGGTAGTTACCTGGTAGTCACGATAAGAAGCAGTAAGCCTAACCTTCCCATTGGATATTGAAATGATCTCCCCTATCCTTTCATCGACATTCAGTCGCCCGGCCGGATGATACTGGTAGTCCATTTTCGCCAACCATATTTTATCCGAAGAAAGTCCTTCACTGTCAGGTCCGTTCTTCCACCACTCGATCTCCGCATTATGCAGACTATAGGTAAGGGTGTCATAACATAACCTGCAGGAACGAACCTGCGGATCGAAATCGCTCTGCAGGCGAAGCACTCGTTCCGTCCGCTGGCCCGGGGATACCATCCCTGACATTTTAAACCGGGCCGTATCACTAAACAATATCTCCACGGGGTCTTTGCCCGGACTGCCGCCGGAAAGACCGGCATTAACCGCTTTACATATCAGGATCCGTTTATTCACCGTATCGAGCTGCAGCAGGATCGCGCCGTTACAGAAAGTCTGTAAAGAGCTTAGCTGCATATAATACTGCCCGCCGGACCGGACGCAACGAAATGTCTTTGTTTCCTTCAGGGCATTCTTATTCTCCCCATCATAAATCCGGATCGTTCCAGACAGATCCGATGCAGAGTCCCTGCCATGATAGCGCTCTATTATTTTCCGGTATTCAGCAGCCGCCCCCGGCAGCTCCGCTTCTGCCACCGGAACAGCAAATGTACTTCTCCACCAATAACGACCAGCCATAGCCGTAAGAAATCCGGCCATCGTCAATAGTACAACTCCCATTAGGATCAGTTTCTTAGAGATCATATTTTTACAATTGTCAGTGTTGTCTGAATGATTGGCGGTTCTCTTTAACAGTCATGACACCCCGCTCCGTCTCCTTTTTTACCCGGATAGGAGTACCTTCCTCATCATATTCGTAAAAAATCCCGAAATTATTTTCATCGAGCTGCCCCAGGAGGCGAAGACTCTGGTCATCGTATACAAATGATTTCAGTTGCCCGTCAAAGGGCAGCAGCCGAAGATCATCTATATATATATTTGCCTGGCCGGTCAATTGCAGGCCGAAATTCGCCCCGCCCGTAAAAGGGATATCCAGCTTTTTCCATCCCTCCACTACCGGTACCGTCACATTGCTCAGATCGATCGAACTGCCGTTGATATTAACCTGCAATCCGTTGATCAGGTTGGAATTGGCATTTCCATCTTTTACCCACAAGCTGAGCAGATACTTTTTCCCATTCACCGGAGAGAATCCCTGTGCCTGCTCATTCGATTGCAGCATACATCTGCCCGCTGCGTCAAATCCTATTATTTTCGCGCCGGAACTGGCGCTTCCCGCCGGTTTGGAAATGCTAATGGCCGACGAAAGCTTCAGGCTATAATTACCGCTATGTGCAATGCCGGATACGATGCAGTTTCCCCCGCTGCAGTATTGACTGCCTGAGAGGGTAATGCCCATATCGAGATGCCGCTGAGCGGGGCATGGATCCGCCGTGGTCACTGGCAATCCAAAATAATAGTCTTCAAATCCATCGGATGCTATTTCATTATGCCGGGCATTGGCAGCAACGGCTGTAGCCAGGGACTGCTGATAGCCAAACAAAGCCGAACTGTATCTTTTGAGCGCATCCGTACTTTCTACCTCATTGCCTTTCTGATCGAAATAGACGGGATGACCGGTCCATACCCACCGTGGATCCGACGGTGATTGGTCGGGTTCGGCGCCCGGGATCTGTAATTGAGGAATTTGAGCCAGACTATGGTTTGCCAGGGTCCAGTAAGGAGTATAAGAAGCATAATAACCGGAAGACCGGATATTAGTGCCTCCTGCCTGGGAAGCGTCACCCGGCACCTGGCTCCTGTTTACCTGGTAAACATAATTTAAGTTGGCCCGCCAATTGCCTTTTACCCCCTGAAAATAGGGATTCAAGACTTGATTCAGCGGATCCTGGCAATGTCCGGAACTAATATAGCTAATGACAAGCTGTGGCGGATTTGGCCCGTCCTTGCCATTAAAAGTCATTGACTTATCAGTGACCGTAAGTTCGTTAATAAGACT
This sequence comes from Chitinophagales bacterium, assembly GCA_015655015.1. Lineage (GTDB taxonomy): Bacteria > Bacteroidota > Bacteroidia > Chitinophagales > Chitinophagaceae > Puia. The sequence goes on from JAATFV010000209.1 coordinate 16,674, forward strand.
AAGCTGTATCCTGAAGTTTGGAATATCTTTCACAGACAGCCAGTCTGTAAACATTCCTGTGATATCGATATCAGGATAATCCTGGAACGTACTGGTACTTTTAGGGAGAAATGCTCTATTGGTCTCCGTAACTGCTGGCTGCGTATTCCAGTCTAATGTAGAAGAGCAATCTACCATTTGAATGACCCTCTTAAGATAAGCAGCGTTATCACCTGTCGTAGAAGGAGTTTCGAAATCTGTATCGCTAAAGAGAGATATTTTTACAGATTGAATAACGGCATTGGCAGGTAAATTAATAGCGCCAAAATCCAAATAGGAACGCCCTGGCCAGACAACGGTAATTCCATTTCCACCAGTAAAAAGTTCCGAATACGCACCGAAGAACACATCGCCACAGCTTGTATAAAGAGAAGGTGTATTTTCAACATAATAATTACCCGGTGATTTTGTCACAGGATAATAAGTGGCAGTCTGTGGCAAGTCGTTTACGTAATTATTCGAAACCGGCACACCCCATTCATCCTTATAGGTCAACGCCTTGGCGTCAAGCACTTTCTTGTCCACGCCCATCTGCAGCAGATAAGAGCTACCCGACGACACCAGGGGGTTAATCATGCTGATCACAGTGCCCGCTGAGGCATCCAGCAAATTTCTCCGGCCCGAACGAACGATCATATAATTACCTGACCCGGTTATAAAGTTACCATACTGATCGATGAACCGGAGAGTGCCATCCGAAGACTGCAGAACCCATCCTTTGGAAGTGGATCCGGGATCTATAGCCACCAGTTCGTCTCCCGGGGAAAGATACTGGAGGTAGGAAGCGCCTGTTCCGGCTAGCTGGCCATCGGCTCCCGTCATGAAGCCAGCGAATGTCGCCCCGATATTCTGATAGGCGCTGCCCATCCCATCATAAGCCATATAGGCCGGGTAATGAAAGGCATAGGTATAATCGTCGAATTCATTCTGATTTTGCGTCAGCAGTACGTCTCCTGTCTGCGCATCCCAGAGAAGATTGACAGCAGTAAGAGTAGATCCATTCCGCGTGGTGCGGACCTGTTTAACGATACCATATTGATGGATCACCTTAATGTGAGAAACGGAATTATAAGACCGGACGGACGCCGTCTGATTAAAGTTGATCCCCACGAACGGGATAGGCCAGATCAGGTCAAACACACCGACATAGGCCCCGATACTTGTACCGTTGTTCGAACTGGAGCTCTCCCGGACATCTGTCACTAGCTCCGCATCCGTCCCTAACAGCTTCCCGGCAGCCGGAATAGATCCATCCGTATTGAGCGCCAGCACGGTATTGTTCAATTGCTGCTGCTGGGCCTTGTCATCATCGACATTATAAAAATATTCAGTGGACGATAGCAGCGCCCCTGCCTTATCAAAGATCTTCGCCGATTTCTGCTTGCCATGCATATCATTCACCGTTATCTTGAAGCCCTGGGAAGTGGTCACCCGTTTGGTAAACTTAGAGGCGAACAACATCAGCGTCAGGTCATTCTCATAATTCTCCATTTCCAGGGGAAGATAGTCTACCCGCGTAGGAAAATCCCTGGCTGTATAAAAGGCAGTGATCGTATAGCCCGTATGCATAACAGGGCTCGATTCCGTATAATCGGATCCGTAACTGGTCACTTTCACCTCGCTATATCCCACGGAAGGGGCCGGAAAATAAGATTCGCCGAATGGCTTTTCTATATAGTGATACCGGTCCGCGCTCCACTGTACTTTCTCCGTATAATCCAATGGTTCATGAAATGGATTCTCCTCATTGCCGATCTGCGGTTCATAAGCCGCCACTCCGGACGACACTAGATTATTTTTATCATCCGCCGTGGTATAGTCATATTTCAAGCCGTAAACAGCTGTCTTTGTGCCGGAGACACCTGTCATATTGTTCCATTCATCCGAGATCTCCACTTTTCGCACCCTTCCGCCTCCGCCCAGCTTACCGTAAGTATGCCGGGCCACGCCAGATCTCCCATTAGTCTTTCCCACCGGATAGTTCAGCCGGACCAGGCTTTTGGAAATGTCCACCTTGTCGGCGAAATGACTATTGCTGGCTATTTTATCATAAGGCTCAAACAGTTCCCTTAAATTCACGAAGGCCTGCACGATAGAGCGGACGGCAGCTACCACATCTCCGGAGCTCGCATCGGAATTATCGTAATTCTCATAGGCATATTGCGGCAGATCGGTCTGTATCATTTGCCAGGCAGCCTTGGATACAGGATTATAATTATTTACCGACTTTACTGGTATGCCCACCGTATTGCCGGAAATGTCGAACGTACCACTATAGTCGATCTCCGCGTACCCATATACGAACTCATTATGCCCCTTCGCATCCACATCGGTAAATATTTTATAGAAGACATTACTCCAGTTCCTGCCATCCGGTCCGCCCAGATACGTGTTGATAAAATCGGTCGCATCACTGGCCGCTACCGGCACCGTCACATAAAGCTTGCCCGCTTTGATCATGCCGGTAGCCTGACCGGAAGCGCCTACCCCCGCCAGGGGGCACATCACCATCGCCTTTCGGTCCTGCACATATGCATAGTCATCCGATTCATATTCCACGGAAATGATCCCTCCCATAGGAGTAGTGATCGAGTTCAGTTGCCACTTAGAGGCCAGCCGATCGGCAAGCTGCCGCTCATCATAGCTTCCATGGTCCGTCACCTGCAGCGAATAAGGGTATTCTGAATTATTAAACGCATTCTTATTATTGAAAGGAGGGTTATAAAAACTTTGTTTATACGTACCCCAGCGATCCACCTGCCGCTGCGTATACCTATCTGCCTTTTCATTCACATCCTGTGCCGCATCAGAAGGAAGATTGGCAATACTCCCATCCCGGATCAGGCGCATATCATACGAGAATAAATAAGGATTCGACTGCCCCCTGCTGCTGGAGCCAAAGGTGAAATAAACCTTTTTCAGGGTCAGCTTCCCTTTGGTCACATTTACATCAATGGTAGACCCGGGATTGGCAGGATCGGGGACCAATACACCAGCCCCTGAATTATTGGGAACACCAGGGTAGAGGCTATAGTCGTATTCGAAATGAGCTACCTTGATCGGCACGGCAAGAGTCCCGTTCTTCAGCAGATCCGCCTTGGAAAACAGGCGGATACTGTCCAGCTTCTGCAGTTTCCGGGATGTATTTACCCCGCCATTCTCTCCTGCTACACCGAGAGCATCCTGCCGGTCGCTGGTGAAGAACTGGGCTATCATCGTCTTGCTGCCAATGGATTGCAGGTACCACACCTCCTTCTGCCCGAACACATAGTTCCCTTTATCATCGGTCTTGTCGGACAAAAACCCTTCATTATAATTGGCTTTATTTTGTTCATACGGCGCCCGCCAATTGTAATTTCCATTTAATTTAGTGTAGCCAAGCTTAACAGCCGTACCCAGGTCATCATCCGAAATGCCGTCACCCGTTTTGTCTACATAATCGGAAGATAGTATTCCCGTCAGCAGGTAGGAAGTGGCATAAGGGGGAATAACTTTCCTGTTATACGTATTTTCCCGCCCTTGTGTATTACCCTCGCTATTATCTGTGCCCGGATTATAATCTACCAGTCCGGTTTTACGGCTGCCATCGAAATCCGTCGGGTTCCCTACGCTGAAAGACACTTCTTCCTGGTCCGTATTGTATACAGGAATACCATACACCATTCTTTTCCCGTCATTGTCCGTAACGGAAATCTCGGAAATATGATGCGCCTTATGCACAGTAGCAGTAGGATTGGTGGTATTCACGGCATCCACCCGGGATACCCCGTTGATCCGCTTGTCCAGCCCATATACCGACGCCTGCGCGGCAGTCAGGTACTGGAAAGTGGAAGTCCGGATATCCCTCTTCTGTCTCTGTATGGCCGTCCCGGTACGGGAAGTAGTAGCGGACTTAAAGCCGGGGAAAGTAGAGGCAGAACTGCCGCCTGTGGGAATAGCCACCTTTTCCGTAACATCGGAGTTGATTGTGTTATAATAGCTATCGTCCATTCCGGTCTGCTCACCAGTTTTTTTAAAATAAACGTTCTCTGCCACCTCTTTTCCCACGCCCGTATAAGGCGGCGGCTCCGCGATCGAAAGAAATTGATTACCGGCCGTCCATTTATGTGTAATAGCCTGCCCCTTGCTCAGATCCAGCCGGGCTCCTCCCTGGAAGACATTCCCCGCTCCGATAGTGATTCCCGCATCCACCGCACCGTCCTTCTTCGTAAAGGTCCTGTCGAAGATGGTATAGTCGCCATTATAAAAAGGCCGGAATTGTTGCGATCCGGCCTGGCTGGTCGCTTCGAAATAATCTTCTGTAGCCACCGGCACCGGGATCGCCGGCGCATTCTGGATGAACACCCCATCTTTCTCCCGGTTGAAATCCAGCAGCGCATTCACATTATTCTTTCCCTTGGAATAGTTCAGGTACCCATAGGCCGGAACGGAGGACTGAGGCTCCGCATTCTTTTCCGAATAGACATATCCGGCACCGCCTATCCCCAGATACCCCCCGAACAGCTGGGCGCCCAGATCAAAGTTAAAAGTAGAGTTTTGAGTAGTCGTATTGGTATAAAAGGTAGGTGTATAAGTATGTATAAAATCCTTGGTCAAAGAGGCCGAACCAAAACCAAAGGATTGTCCCAGGTTCACCTGCTGAAGGCCCGACCGGGTGTTATAGGACAGTCCACCGCTTAAAGTACCTGTATTCGTTTCCTTCGCATCATCATTGTTAGACGAGAGTGAGAAAGAAGGTGATACCGTCACCCCGCTCCTGGGATCGGAATCCAGGCCCAGCCCCGCAGTCAGCGTAGTGCAGCTGCTATTGTCCGCACTAAAGCTCACACTGGCGCCCACATTTCCTCCGATACCGTAATAATTATCCTTATAGACACCCAGGTGAAGACTGGCAGAACCAAATTCCCAACCGAATATAGAAGGCTTGAGCACCAGCTGCCCGCCGATCTTTTTAAATTCCTTTTTGTGCTGGATCGTTTTGATCAAATCCGCCGGATCTGTAGCAGGCGACGGTTGATCGCCGGTAAAATCGTCCGGGATCCCCCGCATAGTCCTGTTCATAACTCCGGGATTCAGCGACCAACCCATTCCTACCCAACTGGCTTCATCCTCCATACTTCCCCCGCTTTGATAAGAAAGATTCACAGGATATCCTCCCACATCCAATAAGGGAATGTTATATTTTAGATCGCCACTGAACAAGTCCACCATATCGCTCGCCCCGGCCGGTTGGAATTTTTGCATTTCCGGCTGCGCAGGACCGGAGGTAAGAGCAAACGCGGCCACCGGAAAAAAATTTTGCACCGTCATCAACGACATAAAAAAACCAGCAATCAACTTTTTATTATTATTCCTGATCATGCCTGTATGGTTATTTTCGGTTAAGGTTAGCGTTAAAACCAGGAGAGCCGTTGAGTACAAAAAGCCGTGTACCCCAGACGCCAAAAGAATCTTTATAGACCAGCGTATCAGCTCTTGCCCCCGCGGGAATCTCGAAAACCAGCGCACCTTCTTTCAGTTGACTGTTCAGCCCCGGCCTTTCCTGAAAGAAGACAGGATAGACGGAATCTCCTTTTACAAGCGCCACCCAATCTTTTTGCATATCATACTGAAAGTATTTCTCCCTGGCCATGCCTTTCTTCTTATCCATTATAAAGGCGCTGTCCTGCCAGCCGACTAAAAAACTGCAAAAGATCGTCTTCGATCCCGAAGAAACATCTTCCTTCATGACCGATCGGCTCTCCAGCCGGTCCAGGTATAAGGTCGCCCCAGCCTCGCTGACGATAGCCAGATGAACCTTCGGGGAGACTACAACGGAAGGATTCCGGCAGGCCGGCAGAACAATACAGATCCCTATGGCCGAAGACAACATCCCTCTAAGAAGATTTCGTTTTTCCTGCACCATATTATTAATTAGTAGGATCATTTTCCTGGTAAACAAATCGCACGATCACATCCGGCTCATTGAACGGATAGACTTTAAGGATATAATGCTTACCCTCCGTCAGGTTAAGATCCGTCAGATCGATATCTATCTTGTTAAATCCCCGGGTGATCAGCACATCAGGCGTATTCTTGATTTTGTTCGAACCATTCTCCGTCTCATAGATCTCGTAAGACAATTTTTTAATAGCGTAATTATTCTGAAAAGAAAATTTAAGGGCCCGTGTGGCATAATAGTAGTTCCCGTTGACGAGGTTCTTCAGCTCCCGATAGCTGTCATTCAGGCCCGGCTTGACAGGATCGCTGCACTGTACCGTAAACTCCCAGATCTCGGACCGGGAAAGGATAACGCCATTCTGGTAAGCAATGACCTGCCAGCAATAGGTACTGCCCTCTTTAAGGTCCGCAGCAAAAGAAGGATAGTTGACGGTCGTAGAAGGAATGTTATCCAGCAGGATCAAAGGGGTGTTCATCAACAGGTTCTCCACAGATGCGCCCTGCCGTTTTTCTGTCAGCTGGAGGCGAAATCGCATCGAAGGTGGAAAAGGAACAGGAGGCAACCAGCTCAGGGGAGGCCGCTTCTGGCATATCTTATCCTGATCGGCAGGATTGATCAGGCTGATAGGCACCAGCGGCTGAATAGATGCATCAAAACAATTCTCATAATCATCCGTCTTGTCGATCGGTAAAAAACGAAAGCAATAAGTATATTCTCCGGGAGGAAAATTACGGGTCTGGCTTACAATAGCAGCCAGAGAATTCCCTGAAAAGTTAAATTTGCTTCCGGCAAATGCGTTCAACGGGAAACTGTTATTGCCCGGGTTAACAGTAAAAACCGGCGAGACGATGCTTACGACCTGCGTCTTGCTGGTATTCTCCCGGATGGAAATAGTCACCTGCCCCGCCATGGCCTGTGCCATAAAATTCTGGATCTGGAAATTACCCACCCCATCGATCGAACGGCCATAGGCATCGGCCAGGAAAATAAAGCTGATCTGACTGAATGCCTTATTCAGGGACAGAAGCAGCAAAACTGTTATAAAGAAAGACCGGTTCATACTCATTATTTAAAAGTGTAGTGCATGGTTGCGCTTACGAAAAGCTGGTTGGCCAGCGCCGCCTGTGTTATTTGTATAGCTTTTTTGTAGCCTACCTGCATATCCATATTGATGTTTTTTACCGCAGCGCTTACCTGCTGCCTGATCCCTACCTGCTTATTCCATCCGGAATTAGCATAATAACCCAAGCCGCTGGACATCCTTACCGAACCGGCACAGGTGTAAGAATAAGTTGCCTCCGAACTGAAAAGAGAAGTATTAAAATAGTAGGACTTGTTATCGGACTGATTGGAGAGGATGGTCAGGGAAAGCAGGTTCTTATTCAGCATGACCGAAGAGGTATTCGTGATCAGGAACGAAGCATTCGTATAGGATCCTCCCGTCGTAAGGGGAATGGTCATTTCCTGCCGGCTGAGAGTGATGGTATTCAGGATCTTTTTGCGACCGGCCATAAAGTGGTAGTTCCCGTCCAGCTGCAGCCTGGAATTCGCCCCTCCCGTAGAAACCTGTCCGTAGAAATCGGAATGGTAGTCGCTTCGCTGATAAGTAAATCCTACCCGGTCATTCCGGTTCAGCTTGAACTTCACCTGCAATTTATTTGAAAAAGCAGCATATGAATAATTGCCGGAGGGATCGAAAACCTGCTTCCGATAGTCTCCATCGTATTTCACTGTTAATTTCTGCTGCCAGAACTTTCGGGCCAGCCCGATTCCCAATTGGCTTTCACCGCTGCGCAAAAGTGCATTTCCCGGATTATTATAACCCAACCCCACTTTTTTGATATAGACCTTCAGATCCGTCTTTAACAGCTCTCCGGTATAATTAAGAATTCCGGCATAATTCGCCTTACCGGCATTATTAAATAGCGAACCGTTGGGAGAAGGCTTACCGGTAGTACTGTCCACCGTACTATTCTGCTGAAAAGATCCGAAAGACTTGGATACGTCCACCGTAATGGTATGCTGGCTGCCCAGTTGCAGACCGGAATGCAGAGAGATCACGCCATCCTGGTGAGGGGCCATGGGCAAATAGGATGAACCTTCACCCGTGGCACCCGCCGCATTGTTGAAATGAAAGAAATTAAAGGAAATGGACTGATCGATAGGGCTGCCGGTGCCTGTGCCTAATTTAAACCCCGTCAGGTTGGTATACTCGTTGGTGATCGGGCTTGTCAGGCCGGCCTGCTGCCAGTTATTAACGGAATTATTCTTCCCATATATAACACCCACACTGGTGGATTTATTTTTAAACTCCGTATTGATCCCTGTATTTATCACGTTCTGCATAGCGAGCTCCCCGGACTGTACAGAATTTTGACCAAGATCGAGCCGGCTGATATTAACAAACAGCTTCTGTATAGTACTAAGGCTGGCCTGATCATCCAATACCTTTCCCAGGTTAGCCGGATCTGACAGGTAGGATTTAATGGCGCCCGGAGAAAAAGAAGACTGACTGCGCAGCTCCCTCACCAGGGCATTGTCTTCAAACCGATTCTTCCAGACAGTGATCTTTCCATAGATCTTTTCCGTCGTCTCATATCTCTTAACATCCGCTAGAGTCTGCATATAGTTGGTATCCGTAGCCAGTGACTTTGGGTCCTTATTCCGGATCATATCCTGGAGGCGGACCATATCCTTTTGATATTTATCCAGAGCTGTGCCCGGCAGCAATTGCGTTCGCAGGGCGCCCATATCAGAAGTGGAAAGATTTGTCGCATTTGCCGGCAGCACGATCGCCGATTGATACTCCCTGGAAAATTCACCCTGCATCCGGCTAACTTCTCCCCGCAGCTGCTGCTCATAATTATTCCGGATGCTATTGACGCGGGTGAGCGCTGAATTCATCAGTGCTTCCGGATTTATCTTCTCCATTAACTTGCTTCTCAGTGATTCCAGGTATTGTTGGTGATCAAAATTGAATTGATAGAAATTCTGAAAAGGCGTATAATTAAGCGTGTTGATGCCATTATTCTCCCGGATGTTGATGTTGAAGGGCATGCCTGCCAGGGTCATTCCGCCTTCGATGATATAGCCAAATGTTCCTTGCATACTGTTAAATACACCCAGCCCCAGCCCGGACGTATCCTGAAAATAATTATAGTCTACCTCCACGTTTAATGGGTTAAAGGTCACCGGCTTCCCTCCTTCAAATAATTTTACGCCCGGACTAAGCTGTTGCAGAGGGCTCTTTGCAAAGCCCAGTAGTGAGTCCACCTGGGTCTTGCCGGCCTGGATGATCTTTTTCACCAGCTGACTGTCTTTGGGGACAGATAGTTGTTTTAATGGCGCTTCCAATTGCGTTTTGGTATTATTAAGCTCCCTTTTCAGAGTCCCCGGGACAGAATCGATCTTACCTGCCGGTAGTGACTGCTGTGTCTGCGCATAACTGCGGATACCGGCCAAACTCAGGAAGATCAGGTAACCTGTTAATTGTAAAAGCTTCATTTATTTAGTTTTATGGCCTTGAGGAATAGGCATTCTCTTCTTCAGCTTTTCATTCTCCTGTGACAGTTTTTCGACTTTTTTATTCAGCTCGATAATATACAGGGTCATCTCTTCCATCTTCTTCAGGAAAACTGCCTGAGTGGCGCCCAAATCCTGGTCCTCTTTAGCTACATCTTCCGCCGATTGCACCCCCGGAAGATGTTGATGGGCTTTGATATAATGCTCCACATCTTTTAGTGGAGGCAGACGGTAATCTTTTTTGAAAACATAGTCAGGCCAGCCGCTCTGAGCCTTTACCCTTATTTTTGAAAAAATGGCATTCCCGTTGACAGCCAGTTTGTACCCTTGCGTATTGGAAGTACCGATACCTATGTTATCCAGACTGTCATAACTGGTGCTCCCTGTCGTCTGCCAATGACCTAAGGAGTTGAAGGAAGAAAGATCTTTAAGATGCATATTTCCACCCGCATCGGTGATTAACACGGAATCACCCGTAGCATTGTTAAGAAAATTCCGGAATTGTATCCCGGGAGATACGAAGTCGATACCTGTAGAGTAAATTTCTATCCCATTATTTGTGCCCAGCGCATCAGTTACTGTCAATGACATGCCGGTTTCACCAGGCAAACGAGATGCTTGCTGATAAATCCCTGCCCAATCCGCGCCACCCCTATATACTTTCTGAAAGGACTCTATCGTGATATCGTTCACTCTGGGATCTATTGTGATCTGGTCGATCTTCGAATCATTTGTAACAGTATCCCATAACATATCATAATTAGAATAATAACCGTCTCCGTAACTCAAAGTACCCGAAATTACCGTATCTATCTGGCCCATATAATTTACAGCACGGTAATAATCCATCTCTACCGGGGTATATATGTTACCTCCCAATTGCACTGAATCTCCAACTTTCTTCAAACCACCCATGAATTTCAATGCCTTCAATTTTAAATTACCGCTCGTATCAGTGGTTAAAAAGGAAGTCCCCAGATTATCATTCTTATACTGATTCATGCGTACAGTTCCCATAGGCGATATGCTCATCCGCTCAATATTCTTCGTCCGGAAAGCAAGCCGGACACTATCCACATTCCCCACAAAATTGCTGTCCGCGTTCATATTGATATTGCCGGTCATAGACCAGAAAGAAGTAAGGGATTCCACGCTGATATTGATGGTGGCGATATTTGTCGTTCCCGACACATCCGTCGCCTTGGCGGTGATCAGATAATGTCCTTCATCCGGGTTCATCCAGACCATTGTATACGGAGCCGCATCCGCCTCACCGATCTTGACCTCACCGGCGTAAAATTCGACTTTGGTTATGCTGGACCCCGTCTCCGAAGCCGTCGCGGATATAGTGATATTGCTCTCTTCCGGTAAGATATTATTGTTTGCAGGACTCGTGATCGCTACTGCCGGTATCCCTATCGTCGCACTGCCGGAAATAATCTGGATCCCCGATATATTCGCCATATCGCTTTCACCTGTTGCATTTACATATACACGTATCACGCCATTAGCATCAGGAGCCACATGCTGGAATGTCACCCCCATACTGGTATTATTGAAAGCATTCAGATACTGGCTGGGGGCAATTGTGCTACCCGCTACCGTATACTGGACGGGATCGCAATCCCAGGCAGAATACTGAAAACTAGCGGTCATTCGTAAGTAATAGACGCTGTCCTTATTCAGGCCGCTGATCTGCAATTGAGGCGAACCGGCATTATATAATGAGGTTGATCTGTTGTACTGAGCCCAGAAACTGTTCATTACATCGGCCGGGAAATACGTTCCGTTCTGTACACCAAGCCCATCACCCTTGTAGAGTCCGTCCACAACTGACCAATTCGTCGTGGCTACGGAACTGATGGAGATCCCATTAGAAGTAGCCGTACGAATTCCCGTGTTAGGATCGCCCACAACATTGGTCCATCCCGTCACCGGACGCGGGGTCATTGAGAAATTAAAACTGGCGACTGTTTGTGCCCTTAATTCAGAAATACCATATCCATTGATCAATACTACAATCGCGATTATTTTTTTCATATTAATCATATGCCGGGGTTATACGCTCCAGAATTATAAAAATTAACTATCCTCTCCGCACAGGCATGCGGCAGCCACCTCTTGCTGCAATGCAAAAGACTTACGGTTCCCTTTATGGAAACTGTACTACATCCTGGCTAATCGCCGGGAGCTACATGCCGGATAATGTATGGGATTCGAAGCCGTCGGTTTGTCCCGTACAAGGGAGGCAACGACAAAAAATAGCAGAAGAATATCGGGTTGTTAAGCAGATACTTCATAAGTCTAAGGGGTAATAGTTAGGAATTAATGGTCAGAGAGAGTACGAATTAGCAATTATAGGACGAACATACGCTTACTCACGTTAAAGGCCAATACCACAAATAGGTAGTCCGCGTCAATAGTGGATTTGCGAGGAAAAATCGAGTAAAAGTACTCGCCAATTCTTCGGTTTTCCACATTTTTGTCGTTATTAAAAATTGACATATGATACAGAAACTACAAATATAGCATAGATGAGTATACATTTATCTACTTGAATGAGACCAGCTATTCGTAAATATTTAATAATTAATTCACACAAAAAATCAGATTTTTTACAGCAGGCAAGTCTTTAGCATAGTCGCTACCAGATTGGCGTCCGCCTGATATCGCTAAACTATCACTTATCCAATACAGTTACTAATAGACACTTACTTCACCTTCCCATGATTCATGAACCGGTAAGTAGCTGACAGCAGCCAATATCGCCCGATCACATTGAAATTACTCTCCGAGATCTGGTTGATATAATTGCTCCGGCTGATACCTGCATTCTGGTTGAGGATATTATTGATCTGCCAGCGGATCGCCAGGCGATTGCTGAAAAAATTCCTGTTGATGAAGGCATTCCATAATAGGGTGGAATTATTCTGATCGAAAGTGCTGGTCTTCTGCCGCCAGTTATAGTAGCAGTTGGTATTTACTTCAAAGTCTTTGATCGGAAAGACGGACAATTGGGCATTCTGGCTCTGGGTCCAGTAACGGGTCTCCACTCCCGTATTGATCGAACTGCGGGAATAGGAATAGTTAACGTTCGAATTAATGGAAAAGCTGTATTTATCAGGTACATACTTTGACAGGGAAATACCTCCGCCGGTATTGTAACTGTCGTTATTGCTCAGTGATTGGCCGATGTAGTTGACAGAGCGGCCATAGGACAGATTCGTATTGAAACCGACATCCAGATCGATGGGTTTTAATTTTTTGTTGATGGAAAAATAGAGCCCGGCGTTCTCCGATCCGCTGACATTCACGGCCTGGCTGACCTGTCGGCCCAGGCTGTCCGTATAGGTCTTGGTGCTGATACTATTGGTAGTAAACCCAAAATTCACTCCCAGGTTGAGCACCAAAGGTTGGAAATTATGGAAGCCCAGCCCGAAATTGTGAGAAAAAGAAGGATGCAGGTCCGGGTTACCCAGAACAACATGCAGGGGATCATTATTATTCTGTACCGGCTGCAATTGCGTGACAGAAGGCTGCTGGGTATTACCGTTATAATCGAAGGAGAATCCCGTAAAGGGATTGATATTATACCGGGCATTCACCCGCGGGGCGAAATTAAGATACTGGTATTTCAGTACGGAGTCTTTCAAAAGATCCGTTTGCCGGTAGGAGTAGTGCAGAATGTCTCCGCCGATGGTATAGCCAAATGTCTTATCATTTACCTGCAGGTTGATGGTGGTCCGCTGTGTGAGCACATTATTTTGATAATGATTGCTGAGGCTGTCGATATAGTCCTGGTACTTTCCATCCCCTTTGTTATAGGTTGATTGCAGGGACTGGCTCTTGTTAAAGGAGAGTCCATAGCTGATCCCCAGTATGGCATCCTTCCATAAAGGCTCGGTATAGTTGAGGCTGCTGTTCACGAACAGCCCGTTCGTGCTGATGACTTTTCGTTGATCGGTGGTGTCGGCGCTCTGCGGGCTCCCGTCCGGATGAAAGAAATTATTCAGGGAATACAGGTATCCCTTCGTGGTATTATCCTGTTCAGCCATACCAGCCAGAACGGAAAAATTCCTTCCTTTCTTCTTTCGGCCCCGTATCCGCCACATAAGGCTGCCCCGGAAACTCTGGTTATTGACATCGGAACGGATCGTCCGCAGGCTATTGTTCACCAGGGTATCGTTAAAAGAGCTGTTACCAGTAGACGCAAATTCGTTGTGTCCCTGCATGTTCATCCCTCCAAGGGAGAACCGGAAGGCGGACAGGCTGTCGGGAATGTAATCATAGTCTGCGGAAAGTCCGTGTTGTTCCTGGTTGTTCACGGAATTGCTCTGCTGGTTCTGCACGTAGATGGAGTCCGTCAGAATTTGTTCGGTACGCGTAGAAGAGACGGGATGTGTGACGAGCCGGCCATATTGATAGTTGCCTACGACATGATCTTCGCTGCCATTCCATTTGTCGGCATAATGAATTCCGCCGCCGATCACCTGGGGAATACCTCCCCCTGCGGATGCCCCCAGGGCATCATTTGTGCCGCCTCCCACGGAGAGTCCTGCTCCCAGGTCGCCCATGGCCCCACTGAAGCCGGTATTGCCGGTATTGGCCACCATGCCCAGTGCCGCGAATTGACGACGGCCCTTGAAAGACCCCAGGAGACCATTGCAATTATAATATCCCTGCGGATCAGCGCCCGCCTCCACTTTCGCAAAATAACCTCTCTTGCTGTCTTCTTTCAGGGTAAGGTTGAGCGTCTTCGTGGTCTGCCCGTCATCGATGCCGGTAAATTGCGACTGATCGCTTTTTCTTTCCAGCACCTGCACTCTGGCGATCATATCGGCATTGAAATTCCGGGTGACGATAGAGGGGTCGCCTCCGAACAAATCCTCTCCATCCACCAGCAGCCTTTGTATCTTTTTCCCGTTCACCGTAATGCCGCCATTCTGATCGATTTGCACGCCGGGCAGGCGGGCCAGCAGTTCCTCCACATTGGCATTCACTTTTAGCCTGACATGCGCGGTATTATATTCCAGCGTGTCTCCGTTCATGCGGGGAGGTATGGTCTTGGGGGTGACGACGACAGCCGTCAACGTATCTGCTTTCGGTGACAGAGACAGTATACCTGCATCTATGACCATACCATCCCGTAGGGTAAGTGTCCCGGAATAATCCGAATAAGCCGGATGCGTCACCAGGATACGGTATTGGCCGGCGGGAAGTCCGCTAATGGAGAAGCTTCCATCTTTCCGGCTACGGGTAAACTTTAACAGGAAAGAGTCCGCCTGCAGGAGCGCGATCACGGCGAGAGAGCAGTCTTTATGGAGGGCAGTATCCCGTATCCTTCCTTTAATTCCGGCAGACTCGCCGGGAGGTGTGCCATCCTGTCCATAAGCCGGGATGGTGCATAGGGCAATAAGGATGGGCAGGATAGCTGACAGGCATCTTGTATAGAGATAAGGTATTATGTATCCGCGTTTCATGCACTTAATCCGGAAAATGGATTGGGAAGTTATTCTTTTTCCCTGCAATTAAGCTGCAGTGTGAATAACAAAATACTCCCGACTGGATAACACTTTGTCTCGTCCGGATCGATTTTCTATCGGAACTTTGTGTTGCGCGTATCCGAATCATTCCTTCCCCTATGAACGCTGGTTAAGACATTTTGTTTATAACAATTTTGAGAGAGAGAATACTACTAATTAAACCTTCATCGCTATGAATCGGAAACTGATCTCTGAAAAATCAGGAGAAATCTCCTGTGCTGAAATTCTACCTGACTCGCTGGCAGGTTACCGGGTACCCGGTGAGCCTTTCTCTGCCGCTGCGTGGGAATGCGGGGATATCCTTTTCCAGGAAATGAACTGGGACATCCATATCCGGTACTCCAACTACCTCTTGCAGAAAGACGATCGGATCCGTATAATAGACGATCGCCCCCTGCTGGCCCTTCAATTTATTCTGAGCAATAGTTTCTATGGCGACTGGCAGGGCCTGGGCAAACGAATAGATCATGAAGCAAGTTTCAACCTCTTTTATGTTCCCAGACTGGAGCAATTGCTGGAAGGCTCCAAAGGCTCCCGGGTCTATAGTAAGGTGGAATTTCAGTTTCCTCTCCACCAGCTTAAGCTCTTAGCCCCTCATTTTCCCCTGCTGGAGCATCTCCTGGAACAGATGGACAAGGGAAACCCTGCCCTTTTACATACGTCCAACCAGGTAGCAAGCTCAGAGATGCTCACCGGTGTCCGGCAGATCCTTCATAATCCCTATTCGTCGGGAATAAAAAAAATTTATGCGGAGGCGAAGGGGATGGGCCTGCTCATCAATGCGCTGGATGCGTTTAATAAAAATAAGCCGGCCCCTCCACCCCGGCTTACGCACTTTGAGGCAGAGCAGGTCTACCAGGCAAAAGATCTTTTACTGGAGCATATTGACAGTCCCTTCTCCCTGCTCGGGCTTGCCAACCAGGTCGGCACCAGCAAGTTCAAATTGAATAATGGGTTTAAAGAGATCTATGGCGTCACCGTCTTCGATTTTCTCCTGAATTCACGGATGGAAAAGGCGCAGTTCCTCTTACTGGAAACCAATCATACGATTGAATCTATCGCTTACCTGACGGGTTATAATGATCCTTACAGTTTCTCCCGGGCCTTTAAAAAATACTTCGGGGTCTCGCCCAAATATTATCGGGACCGGCCCTTCTTCTTTATGTTGCACAGTAACCATAATAACAATCACTCCTGACAGATCAAACATACTCCGATGTAAGGAAACAAGACTTTCCGCTTAACACAGGCAAACTTTATTAAAAAAGGCAGCTACAAATTTTACCTTTGTAACTGCCCTGAAATTTTGATCCTTCCGACAAAATGATCGGCTACAAAGATTTTGTCTTCGCTCGGCGTGGCCGGGTCCAATAAACGTCTATTAATAATAAGGCCCCTAGTAATAGGTTAGGTAAAAATTCCAAAATTTCCAGCTTATTAGGCTGGCCAGCAACGTAGATATAAAGAAATATCATACTAAGCCACATATTTAGAACTCCTAAAAAAATATAGATAAAGCATTCTCGTCTTAAAAAACCACTTATCCTAAAAATAAATAAAAGTACTCCTAGAATAAAAATTGTGAATCGTGATAACACTGAAATGACGTAAAGAGTTCCAGGTATACTTTCTGTCCGGTAAAAGAAAAAAAAACAAATGGTTGTCAATATCAAACTTATTAAAATAGCGATGAGGAAATCTTTGTATTGAGAAGTTATCATAAAATAAATTTCGTTTAATTACAAGTTCCAGCATTCATATGTACTTCCTGATCAGTACTTCGCGACATACCAGTGAAATCAGTAGCCCTGATATCTTCGCCAAGATCACCCGGATCATTACCCATCCCACCAAACCAAGAACCAATTGTCGATGGCAAATAAATATGTCCAGTAGCCAATGCATTTATTGCGAAAGTAGTACAGTTATTATCGTTTAAGTCATATGTATATCCTGCAGTATTTCCTAGTGATACAAAATTAAGCATATTGAAAAAAAGTGCACTATTAACCGTAAAAGTTGCCGAAATATTATAATAATGCATTTCATCATTATTAAGAGTCCCTCGCGCAGAAGTATATATCGGATCAACAGTATTTGCCGGATAAAACCCCACATTCCTCTGCACCACATCACCTCCATTATTCTCCGTAAAAACCAAAAAGGTATGCCCGACATCAAAAGGATTCACCCCGGCCGAAGATCCATCAGCCGGCGAAAACGACCACGCCGTTCTCTTCCCCGGCTCAGGCTGATCCACGCAGACCATCACCTGAAACGTAGCTGATGAAGTATTCGTAAAACATCTAAAATAATCCTTAACATTCGTAATTAAATTATGCCCGACAAATACGGTAAAGTTACCGGCGCCGCTGTTCCCGGACGAACCGCCGCCTCCAGCCACAGCCCCATAATCCGCCCCGCCGGGATACCCTTCCATCGGATCATCCAGCGGCACCATCGAAGGCGTGCAGACCGGGGCCTCCGCCCAGGCATAACCACCATAAGGCATGGCCAGGCTATAATTGTAGCCTGTCAGCTGGTAACATACTTCCAGCGGCGCGACACTTAAAGATCGCAAGGGAGAGGAAGCAGCAGGAGCTGCATATTTCAAAATACCCTTACCCGTATATAAATATTTACCCAGTGAATGCCCTGCCCAATCCTCGACATAAGCCAGTCCGGAGAAGGGCCCTCCCGGATGCCGCAGGTAATTGGTGTCTGGCAGCCCCGTCACCACTTCTGCATGAAAGCCGCCCTTTCCCCGATAGATCAGCAACCGGGTCAGATTGCTCAGTGGAAAATTGTTCGGGCCTCCCTGAGTAGTCCGGATAAATAATTCTTTATCATATTTCACGGGCGCCAATACCGCCTTTCCAATAGACAGGTCCACCACCGTCGCCCGCTCCCAACATACTTCCCTGGCAGCGACAGCTCTTGGATTTTCAGAGACCGGCATAACCCTGACGGAATCTATAAAATAATTGCGGGCCGATTCGATCAGCGGATCGGCACCTCCCGGAGAAAATTGCGCCTCTTTTTTACAGGCAGCCAAGAATAGTCCAAGACAAAAAAGGACAGGCAGGTTAAAATTGCGTTTCATTGTTAAGGTTTTTGATTAAAAATAATGCCGGCAAAATAGGCAACGCTTTTGACAATTTTTTTGCTCCAGAGCAAAAAATCGTAACAAAAAATTCCTTATGATAATCACAATCTACCGTCTTCCCATAGTCTTTTTTCTACACTCAGGCATCACTGTGTAAAAATAAAAGACCCGATTACGATCGGTCAAGTACATGATTACAATCGGTCAAGCACCCGACTACGATCAACAACTATTTTTAAAAAATTACCCCGGCAAATTGACAGACTATAATTTGCCGATTACCTTTGAAAAATATTCCATCACATAACAACATCCCGACCTCATCATGAAAAAACAACTCTTCATCCTGCTAAACTCAATCGCTATCCTGTCCCCGGAATTGGAAACCTTCCTCCATTCCATCCTGCAACCCAGAAAAATGCTGAAAGGTGATTACCTGCTGAAAGAAGGAGAAGTATGCAGGCATATCTATTTCATAGAATCGGGCCTGGTCCGCATTTTCAACCGGCTCGCAGCAAAAGAAACTACCTCCTGGTTCCTCTGGGAAAACGATTTCTTTATCTCCGTATCCAGCTTTTTCAGACAACAGCCATCCTATGAAAATATAGTGGCGCTGGAAGACGGCATCTGCTGGGGAATTAGTTTCGATCAGCTCCGGGAGATCTGCAACAGGTTTCCTGAATTCAATACCCACCGGATCGCTATCACCGAACTATACTACGCCCGCAGCGAAGACCGGCAATACAAAATGCTCCGGCAATCCCCGGAGGAAAGATATGCGCTCTTCGTAGAACACGAAACGGAATTGCTCGGCCGGGTTCCGATCAACCTGCTTCCTTCCTACCTGGATGTCCCCCCAAGAACCTTCGATCGTATCCGCAGTAACTATTATAATATTAAAAGAAAAGGAATTTAATCGATATAAAAAACGCCTGGTGGCGTTTTTTTACAAAAAAAATATTTTGAGCTTTGTTTCAACAAAATCAACGAACCATGTTACACTTTATCACCTGGCCCGTTTTTATCCGGACCCTATTTATCCTGGCGGCCCTCTATTACCCGGTAATACTGACCCTCTATTACTCCAAAGAAGTAAAAGACTTTTTAAAAAAGATATGGACCATCGCTACCAGATCCAGCCCACACTCCGGCAAAAAAGAGACATAGTGAAACATCCCGGATAACTTAACAGCCATCGAACAACCGGACATTCCGGACAATCCAATAAAAAACATTGTCAATTTTTTAAACCATCCTCATGTTACCTGTCCTTCAAAACATCCACAAGCCCCTGGCCACAGCCATCCCCCTCACCATCACAGGCATCCTCCTTAGTCTCGCCCTCCGGGCACAGACAGCCGATGCCAACAACGGCATCAACCAGGCTAATACCATGGTCCGAAGTTACTTCGAAACAGGCACTAACCTCATGTACGCAGTCGGCGCCGTACTGGGACTTATCGGCGCCCTCAAAGTCTACAAAGCCTCTCTGAATCATCAACGCGAAGATGCGGCCCAAATGGCAGCCACCTGGTTTCTCGCCTGTATCTTCCTCGTGATCGTATCCACCGTACTCAAATCATTCTTTGGACTTTAAAGATGTCCATCATCCCTTTAGAGATAAACTGAATACTTTTAAAAACGCCCCCTTTAAAAGTATCCGCATCCTAAAAAATAAAAGATATGACTACAAGTGTCTATCTCATCAACAAGGGCATCAACAAGCCCATCATATTCCATGGCCTCCGGGCGCAATATATCCTATACGCCGGAGCCATCATAACAGGCGACCTGCTCCTCTTCGCAGTACTCTATATCAGCGGGATCAACTCCTGGATCTGCCTCCCCTTTTCAACGACAATAGGAATAGCCGGCATCCTGAGAGTCTACCATCTTAGCCATCGTTACGGAGAATTTGGCCTCCTGAAAAAAAGAGCAGCCCGCCGATTCCCAAGGACCATACGCTCCCATTCGCGTCACCCTTTCATTGACTTAAAAAAGCCCGACCAAAAGATCAATCTAAAAAACTCAGCCTAAAATACCAACCATGCAAAAAAAACTCGCAGACCGCCTCCCCATCCTGGAGGCGACAGAAGATCATATTGTCTCAAAAATGGGAGATACCACCATCGTCTACGCTCTCACCAAACCCGAGATCTTCACCCTCTCCGGGCAAGACTTCCAGGCCCTCCACCAGGTTTGGGTAAAAGCTATCCAGGTCCTTCCCCAAAATACCGTCCTTCATATGCAGGACTGGTTCATCCAGTCAAAATACCAGGGCGACTTCCAACAGACCAATACCAGCTTCCTCTCCCGCGCCAGCGAGAACTTCCACCACGAATCCCCCTGGCTCGACCACCACTGCATCCTCTCCCTTTCCCGGCGCCCGGCAGGACACAAACTTTCCCTTTCCGCCAGCTCCGCCCTGCTAAAAAATTCACTCGTTCCCCCCGACACCCTCGACCCGCAGGCCATAAAGGAATTTGCAGGCAAATGCAGCCAGTTCGAGAGGATACTCACAGACAGCGGCCTTATCGAATGCCGCCGGCTCACCACAGATGAACTGGCAAGCTCCCCCGACCGGGCAGGCATCATCGAACAATACTGCCAGCTCACCCCTCCCGGACAAGCGCCGCAACTTCGCGATATAGATTTAGACGCAGGCATCAGCATCGGCGACAACCACTGCCTGCTCTATACCCTGGCCGACGCAGAACATCTTCCCGCCCAATGCAGCAGCAGCATCGACTACCCTCCCTATTCCACCGACCATACCCCCTTCCCCATCGGCTTCGCAGCCCCCCTGGGATTACTCCTCCCCTGCAATCATATTTATAACCAATATATTTTCATCGGAGAACCACTGTCCACCATGAAAAAACTGGAGCTCAAACGTCGTCGCCAGCAATCCCTCTCCGCCCACTCCCGGCAGAACGCCCTGGCCCGTGACGCCATCAACGACTTTCTCAACGAGACCATTACCGGACAAAGATTACTGGTAAAAGCCCATTTCAATATTTTCGCATGGACAGAAGACCGGGCCGAAAAACAAGAGCTCCGGAACAGGATCTCCTCCGCCATCACACAAATAGGCGCCACCCCCCACCAGGAGACAATCAGCGCCCCCCAAATATGGTATGCCGGCATTCCCGGTAATGCCGCCGACTTCCCCCTGTATGACACCTTTGACAGCTTCGCAGAACAGGCCGCCTGCTTCCTCTGCCTGGAGACCAACTATCGATCCTCCCTTAGCCCCACGAGCATACGGTTAGGCGATAGAACTTATGGGCACCCCGTCCATGTCGATCTCTCTGATATAGTAAAGACCGCAAACAGGAACAAATTCGTGCTCGGAGGTTCAGGCAGCGGCAAATCCTTCTTTACCAACCACCTGATGCGCCACTACCATGAACAAAACGCCCATATCGTCATCGTAGACATCGGCAATAGCTATAAAGGCCTCTGCGAACTCGTTGAAGGATATTATTTCACCTACACGGAAAAAACCCCCATCTGCTTCAACCCCTTCTGGCTCCCCGATGGAGAGACACTGGACACAGAGAAAAAAGAGAGCATCAAGACGCTCCTCCTCATCCTCTGGAAAAAAGACGACGAGGCCTTTCTCCGTTCCGAATACGTGGCACTGTCCAATGCCCTGCAGCTCTACTATGAAGACCTCAACAGAAATAAAGAGATCTTCCCCTGCTTCAACACCTTCTACGAATTTCTCCGGGACGAATTCGTCCGGGTCCTGGCGGACGACCAGGTAAAAGAAAAAGATTTCGACATCGATAACTTTCTCTATGTCTTGCGACCCTTCTATAACGGAGGAGAATATGACTACCTCCTTAACGCAACCACACATTTCGACCTGCTCCGGGAACCGTTCATCGTTTTCGAGCTGGACAATATCAAAGACCATCCGATCCTCTTCCCCGTCGTCAACGTCATCATCATGGAAACCTTCATCAGCAAAATGCGCAAATTGCCTGGTATTCGTAAAGTGATCCTGATTGAAGAGGCCTGGAAAGCCTTAGCCCGACAGGGTATGAGCGAATACATCAAATACCTGTTCAAGACCGTCCGGAAATTTTTCGCAGAAGCGATCATCGTCACCCAGGAAGTGGAAGACATCATCTCTAGCCCAATAGTCAAACAGGCGATCATCAATAATTCAGACTGCAAGATCCTCCTGGATCAAAGCAAGTTCCGCAATAAGTTCGACGAGATCCAGGACCTCCTGGGACTGACGGAAAAAGAAAAAACCCTCGTCCTCTCCGTCAATAAAGCCAACGACCCCACCAGAAAATATAAAGAGGTCTTCATCAGCCTGGGCCATACCCATTCCAAAGTTTACCGCACCGAAGTATCGCTGGAAGAATACCTCACCTATACCACAGAAGAAAAGGAGAAGATAATAGTGCAGGAATACAGCCGTAAATATGGCAGCCTGCGCACAGGCATCGCAGCCCTCGCAGCAGAACTAAGGGATGGATCCGCCAAACTCGTGCTCCTCTTCACGCTGATCCTCCTATCGGCATTCCTGCCGGCAGGAAAGGCCACCGCCCAGATCCCCATCATAGAGATCGCCAAGGCAGCCGTCAAAAAAGCCATCGTCGCGGCCGACCTGGAGATCCAGCGCCTGCAAACCCGCACCATCGCCCTCCAGACCACACAAAAAGAAGCAGAGAATACCATGCAGCAATCGCGGCTCAAGGACATCAAAGACTGGATGCAACGGCAAAAAGATCTCTACGTTGCCTATTACCAGGAACTCTGGCAGGTGAAAGACGCCCTGTTAGATTATGAGAAAGTAAAAAACATTCTCTCCAAACAGCAACAGCTCGTATCGGACTACCGGCGGGCTTATGCCTCCATCCGGCAGGACCCTCATTTCAGTCCCGCCGAGCTCCGGTCTATCTATACCGTCTACAACAATCTACTCGACCAAAGTTCCCGGAATATCCAACAGCTCTCCCTGGTGATCGATCCCCTTGCCACTCAAATGGAAGACGGAGACCGGCTCCATATCATCGACGCAGCCGGAGCACGTATCGATAGAAATTACAGCGACCTGCAACAGTTCACACAGGAAAACATCCTGCTAAGCCTGCAACGCTCGAAAGACCAGCAGGACCGGAGTATCATCCAATCCTTATACGGCATCACCAGTCCCTGACAGTACCGCCAGGTACCGACAGCATCACTACAATCTAAAAAAATCTAAAATCAATTTTTTATGCCTACCCTCATCATTTTCGGCCTCCCCCTGATCATCTTCTGCACCTGGAGCCTCGCAGCCGCCGCCCAGAACGCCCATGAATGGTGGTCACAAAATAAGACCCGCCTGTCCTATCTTGAACAGCAGGTCGCCGCCCTGGAAACTTTTAAAAAAACCGCGGAACAAGGTTACAAAATCGCCGAAGACGCCATCCATAACATCAGCAATACCAAAGAAGAGGAATACCACCTTCATTACACCTTTTTCAAAAACCAGGGAATTCTCCACTCAACAGGCAAACACGGCCCCGAAATATCCGGGATCATGGCATTATATGGTTGCCTGTTTCATGAAATGGAGACGGCAGCACAAGATTGGGCCTTTACACCCTGGCTGCACTCCTCGGAAAGATCGGAGATCGAAGAAGAATTTGTGGCGCAAGCCCGCCAGGCCATAAAAAACACTGACCGCCTCCTCACCCTCGTCGAGGAAGATCAGCTGAAAATGCTCGACGGAGAAAGGATGGAAATCATACGATCCATCGGCGAAGACGCCGGCGCAAGCCTCGCCTTCATTCTATGGTTCAAGGACGACACGAACGGACTCATCGAAGAAAGAGCAGAAGGATCCGGGGACATCGACCACCTTAAACACTTCTTCCCATGATAAAATATTCCACCGTCCTGCTCCTGGCCGTCTTATTGTTCGCCACCCACAGCCGGGCCCAATCCATCAGCGACCTCCTCACCCAGCTGGCCCTGGATACCCAAAAACTGGCTCAGCTAAAAAGTATCCTGAAGGACATGTACACCAGCTACGAGATCATTGACAAAGGTTATACAGAGATCAGGAATATTGCAGAAGGGAATTTCAACCTCCACTCGGACTTCCTCGATGCCCTCCTCGCCATATCCCCCGCCGTGTCGCACTACTCCCGGATCATAGATATTGCCGACGCAGCATACAACATCCTGTCCGAATACAAAGCTGCATCAGCCAGGTTCCATACCAACGGATATTTCACTCCGCAGGAACTGGACTACATCAGCAACACGTATTCCGCCCTTTTCCGCCGAAGCCTGTTATCCGTCGACGAACTCACGAAAGTCATCACGGCAGGTCAATTGCGTATGCCCGACGCCAAACGGCTGCAAGCCATCGACCGGATCTATGCGGATATCACAGGACAGCTCAGCTTCCTTCGCCAGTTCAATAATAACACCGGCATCCAGGCCCTCCAAAGAGAGAAAGAGGCCGGCGACATAACAACACTAAAAGCTATTTATGGCATCACGGATTAGTCTCCCCCCTGCCCTCGTATGGGTGCCAGCGCTAACCTTCCTGGCGCCCATCGGCGCCCGCGCACAGGACAGCGGGCTTTCAACAAACATCGGCGGACTGCAAGCGACCCTGGAACAGGTATACAACACCATGATCGGACACTGCGGGGAATTGATCGGCACCGGCCAGGCCATCGCCGGCCTTGGCGCCCTTTTTTATATCGCCGTCCGGGTATGGAAGTCCATCGCCAACGTAGAGGACATCGACGTCTATCCCCTGTTCCGGCCCTTTGTCATCGGTTATGCGATCATGCTCTTCCCCGCCGTCATCACACTTATCAATGGAGTGATGCAGCCCACCGTCAGCGGAACGGCAGCCCTCGTCAATAATTCCAACCAGGCCGTAGCCACCCTCCTTCAACAGGAACAGGACGCCCTCCGGTCATCCAATGACTGGCAAATGTATTTGGGCTCCGGCGGCAGCGGCGACCTGCAGAAATGGGAATCCCTTTCAGGAGAAGCGGACTCCGGTCTCCTCTCCGGCCTGTCCAACCGGATGAAATTTGAAATGGCCAAAGCCTCCTATAATCTGAAAAATTCCATCAAGGCCTGGCTTTCCGGGATCCTCCAGGTACTCTTCGAAGCCGCCGCCCTCTGCATCAACACCATTCGCACATTCTATCTGATTATCCTCGCCATCTTTGGTCCGCTGGTATTCGGACTGTCGGTATTCGATGGGTTCGGACAGACCCTTGACAATTGGCTGGCCCGTTATATAAACGTATTCCTGTGGCTGCCCATAGCCAACATCTTAGGCTCCCTGATAGGACAAATCCAACAGGAAATGATCAGGCTCGACATCAGCCAGCTGAACAGCTCCGGACAAACCAGCTTCGGACCCACCGACTCCGCCTATATCATTTTCATGATCATGGCCATCGCAGGCTATTTCACCGTGCCCTCCATTACCAACTATATCGTACAGGCCGGCAGCCCCGGAATTCACCACGTCATGACAAAGGCACTGGGAAAAATAACCAGTAAAATATAATATAACTCATTTACAATGTTCCCTCAAACACATACGATGTTCCCTCAAACACAAAATCTGCAATCCTCCTTCCGGCACATCCGTCTTTTCTCCATCCTCGTGATTGTAACCTGCTTCTTCTCCAGCAGCTTCATCGCCTGGTTGTCCTTCAGGATGGTGCAACAGGCACAATCGAAAGTATATATCCTCTCTTCCGGCAAGGCCCTGGAGGCATTCGCAGGCGACCGGAAAGACAATGCCCCCGTAGAAGCCAGGGATCATATCCGCTCCTTTCATCAATACTTTTTCTCCCTGGACCCGGACGAAAAAGTGATCACAAACAACACCACCCGCGCCCTCTACCTGGCAGACGGTTCCGCCAAACGCCTGTACGACAACCTGAAAGAGAACGGCTACTACGCCGGGATCATATCCGGCAACATCAGCCAGGAGATCACCATAGATAGTATCGAACTGGACATGCAGTCTTACCCCTTCTATTTCAGATGTTTCGCCACCCAAAAGATCATCCGGCCCAGCAGCCTCGTCACCCGCAGCCTGATCACAGAAGGCTGGCTCCGCAATACAAGCCGCTCAGATAACAATCCTCACGGATTTCTTATCGAACGCTGGAGCACGATCGGGAATAAAGATATCAAGGTCGAAAGCCGATAGCTCCATTTCTCCTCATCCATCATCAAACTCAACCATCTACCATGACACCCACACCAGCCTACACAGCAAAATACCGCAACAAACGTAAGTTCCTACTAATGCTCCCCCTCCTCATCACTCCCTTTCTCTTCTTCCTTTTTTACGCATTGGGAGGCGGAGGAGGAACGATCCCCTCCATCGCAACCAATGGTCTCCTGGGCTTCAACCCCGAGCTGCCCCCGGCAAAATTCGACAAAGAAAAAAAAATACCCACCAAACTGGACCTCTACGAAAAAGCCGACAAGGACTCCATAAAAAGAAAAGAATATCTCCGGCAGGACCCCTATCACGCAAAAATTACTGATCCCAATCCGTCATCGCCCGAGCCAAACCAGTCATCACCCAACGCTAACCAGTCATCACCCAACACTAACCAGTCATCACCCAACGCTAACCAGTCTCCCTACCACATCAACCAGCTATCTCCCTACCAACCGCCCGCCTCCCCTGCCGGCAACCCCGCCACGCCTGGTGTATTGCCGCCGGAAGACCCGAAAGCAGACGAACTGCTCAAAAGATTGGACCAGCTAAGAAAATCAATAGGATCAGGAGGGCCCGCCGGGGTTAAGCCGCTGGCCCGCACTCCCATCGATCCCCCGCTTATGGGTCCATCCCCTGCCCGCCCCACGCAACACCTCATCCGATCCGCCCCTCCCGACCCCGCCGACGAAGATCCCCAATTACAAAAACTAAATACCATGCTCGACAAGATCATCCGCATCCAGCATTCCGCAGAAGATCCATCCACAGGAGAACTTCCCGGAGAAGCTACCATAACGACGGCGCGGGAATACCCCGGGAGTGAACTGATCTCCGCAGATACCAACGCCTCCAACACCTCCAACGCCTCCAACGCCATCCCCGCCGCCATACCCGAAGACCAGACCCTCGTCGCAGGCGCTACCATCGCCCTCCGACTGACAGAGGCGACCCAGCTCGGCAGGATCAGGCTCCCCAAAGATCAATGGGTATATGGGGTCGTATCCATCGACAATGACCGGATGCTCATCACCATCCATTCGATCCGCCAGGAACATTCCATTTATTCCACCGACCTGCAGGTATACGACATGGACGGACTACCGGGCATCCATATCCCTGGAACCCTCAACCGGGAAGTAGCCAAACAATCCGCTGACCAGGGCATCGGCGGGATCAACCTGTCCGCCATCGACCCTTCCATCGGCGCCCAGGCAGCCAATGCCGGCATCCAGGCAACAAAGTCCCTGCTCAGCCGGAAAGTAAAACTTATCCGCATCTCCGTCCGGGCCGGCTACCAGGTGCTGTTACGTAATACAAAGTCTTCCACCGCTACGATAGCAGCCCCTGTCAAGTCTGCGGAGCCTTCCATCCACCCTCCTCAGGAGATCACTCTCCGGCCCTTCCTTCACCACACCGCCATCGCCGAAAAACTGACCCTCACCCTCCGCAGCATCTACCTGCAACAAAATATCCTGTGGCTGTCCCTGCTTATCTGCAATGACGCGCCTATCGATTATATACCGGCCTATACCCGTTGGACCATTCGGGACCGGCATCAATGGAAACGCACCGCCATCCAGGACCTCCCTCTCACACCCGTCTGGTCGCCGCCGGTCCCCCCCATCCCTGGTTACTCCAACAGGGCCCTGCTCATCGGCCTCCGGCCCTTTGCCCTCCCAAAGGACAAAAAGCTGGTCCTGCAGATCGGAGAAGCAAATGGAGCCCGGGTATTGACATTGATCATCGATCATAAAGATCTTCTAAAAACAAAAACACGATAACGATGAGCAGGCCCCAAAAAAAAGATCACCGGAACAAAAAAAGAGAGGTTTACTACAGCCAGTCCGAACTGGAACAGCTACAGAAAGATTTTGCACAGTCTTCCTGCAAGACCGTTAGCCAGTACATCCGGCACCTGAGCCTAAAATCGCCTTTTGATATCTATCGCAACAGTTCCTTCGATGCCTTTGTCGAAGAGATGATCCTGCTGAGAAAAGAAATGGAGGACATCGTAAAAAAAATATCCCTGACGACGGAAAATCAGCTCCGCCTCCTGCAAATTCACGAAGAGATCAAGCTCAGCATCAATAAAATGATAGACCTATGTATGCTCATATAGCTTTCTCCCAAAGTATCACCCATGTCATTCGCTACCACGAATTAAAAGTAGAAAAAGGACGGGCGGAATTAATATTCGCCGGTAACGCTTTAAAAGATCAGGACCATCTTGGATGGTCCGATAAATTATACCATTTTCAGCGTCTGAGCGTACGCAATGACAGCATAGTAAAAAGCACCCTGCATATTTCTCTGAACTTTCATCATTCCGAAGAACTTTCCAATGCCAAAATGCAGACCATCGCCCTGGTTTATATACAAAAAATGCGGCTTGCCCATCAGCCTTTCCTCGTCTACCGCCATTTTGATACCCCCCATCCACACCTGCATATCGTCTGCTCTGGCATACAAAAGAATGGCAGCAAGATCCCATTCAGCAAAGCCAATTATTATGAGTCCATAAAACTTACCACGGAATTGGGAAAGGACTACGCACTGAAACCATCCGGAATAAAACTTCCCGATGAAGAGTGGTTCCGGCTTTATCCATTGCAAAAGATTGTGTACGGTACGACAGTGCTCTATCCCACCTTTAACAGGATAATAAAAGCTGTAGTAGAAAATTATAAGTTTACTTCCCTGCCTGAATTCAACGCCCTGCTCGGTCTATATAACATAAAAGCTTGCCGGAGAAAGGAAAGCTCCTTCTTATACCAGCACAAAGGATTATACTACAAGCCGGTGCTGGAAAATGGAAAAACGGCAGCCACTTATTTCCCGGCCAGCGACCTGACCTGCCGCCCCACCCTCGCCAACCTGGAAAAAAAATTCCTGGCACACCGATATGACACCTTTCGACAGTTCCATCAAAAAAGGGTCACCGATGCCATCGATAACATACTCTCCAATAGCTCCCTGACCCTGACCAGCTTCACCACAGCCCTCTCCAACAACCGGATCAGCGCTGTTATGCCAAAAGATAAAACAGGCGCCATACTTAACATCTTTTATATCGACCAACAGGCAAAATCCGTCTTCGACGCCGCCAGCCTGGGACCCCGTTATACAGCGGCAGCCATACTCGAACGATGTCGTCTGCCGGGCATGACGCCTGTTCAGCCATTGATACAGGAGCAAAAGCTGACGCAGCAGCAACAGCAGATAGCTCACCGGCGCCGGCCGGGTTTCTGAAAATTCACACTCATACAATCAGCCCAACAATGAACGAAGACATTTCATCCCTCCGCAAGCTCCAGGACATGAGCCGGGCCGCCGGTATTGTCTTATTACTCCTGCATTTCTACTACTACTGTTACAAGGCCTTTGAACAATGGCAGCTGACAGCAGACATCCCGGCCCGCATCCTCCGGCACATCGCAGACACAGGATTGTTCCGCCATCCCGGCACTTCCAAAACATTCGCGATCCTTCTCCTGACCCTCTCCCTGATGGGCGCCCGGGGCCGTAAAGACCTTGCCACAACCTATCGATCTTGTCTTGGCCTCATCCTGGCCGGGGTCCTCCTCTATTTTGGAAGCTCTATCCTGCTCTCCCTTCCGGCAGGAACCATTCCCCTGGCCATCGGTTATATAAGCCTCTGCTCCATAGGGTTTGTCCTCATCCTCACCGGCGGGGCCCGCATCTCCCGGATCCTCCACGCTCCCTTCCTGAAAGAGGATCCCTTCGGCCGTCTGCACACAGGCTTCCCGCAGGAAGAGCAACAAAGCCTGACGGACTTCTCCATCAACCTTCCCGCCCGATACACCCGGAGAGGAAAGACAAAAGTCAGCTGGATCAACCTAATCAACCCCCGCCGCGGCATCCTTATCCTGGGCTCCCCCGGCTGCGGCAAATCCTGGTTCATTATCGAACCCGCCATCCGCCAGCTCATCGAAAAAGGGTTCGCCCTCTTCATCTACGATTTTAAATACGATACCCTCACCCGCCTTGCTTATACCCTTTTCATGACGCACAAAGATCAATACCCGAAGACAGCTGCTTTTTACTCCATTAATTTCACCGACCTCTCCCGAAGTAACCGGTGCAACCTCATCCATCCCTCCACACTCGATTGGATGTCCGACGCCCTCGGAGTCAGCCGCACCATCCTTCTCAGCATGAACAAGACCTGGGTCCACCACCAGGGAGACTTCTTCGTCGAATCCCCCATAAATTTTCTCGCAGCCCTGATCTGGTTCCTTCGCAAATACAAGGATGGTATCTATTGCACCCTGCCTCATGTCATCGAGCTGGCGCAACTCCCCTACGAAACATTATTCTCCATCCTGGAAAAGGAGCCGGAGATCCGTACGCTCGTCGGGCCCTTTGTGCAGGCGTTCACCAATAAGAGCATGGAATTACTGGATTCCCAGGTCTCTTCCGCGAAGATCCCACTGGGCCGTCTCGCTTCCCCGGACCTCTACTATATCCTCACCGGTAACGACTGTACCCTGGATATCAACGATCCCGCAGTCCCGAAGATCCTCTGCCTGGGCGGCGACCCTCCCCGGCAGGAAGCCCTGGCCCCCGTCCTCTCCCTCTATATCGACCGCCTCAACAAAAGGATCAACCAAAAAGACAAGTACAAATGCGCTCTCATCTGCGATGAATTCGCCACCGTCCGGGCCTATAGCATGACGACCACCATCGCCACCGCCCGCTCCAATAATATCGTCCCCATCCTCGCCGTACAGGACCTCAGCCAGCTTCGCACCCAGTACTCCCGCGACGAGGCCGACGGTTTCCTCAACATCACCGGCAACCTTCTTTGCGGACAGGTCGGCGGCGAGACCGCCCGCTGGATCAGCGACCGTTTCCCAAAGATCTGGCAGGACAATACCGCAATCTCCACCAACAGCTCCGATACCTCTATCAGCCAGTCCCGCCAATGGGAGACGACCATCTCTCCCGCCACCATCGCCAATCTCTCCTCCGGAGAATTCCTCGGCGTCGTCGCCGACGACCCGGGCCGGGAAATAGAACTAAAAGCCTTCCATTGCCGGCTCTCCAAAGACCCCAAAGACCTCCAGAACCCGAAAGCCTGTCCGGCATCCGGGAGCGGCCTCCTGCCGATGCCTGTCATCCGCAATATCGATAACGACATCATTCAACAAAACTTCATGCAGGTCCGTAATGACATCCTCAACCTGTTGGAGGCTGTACTCGAAAACTAAAATTAGCACCCGATAACGACAACAATCCCACCCGGGACAACGAACGATCGGTGCCGGAAAGCTAAAATGCACTACAGGATAAAAATTGCTTCGTAATCAGATTGTTCTAAGGTGGGACAGAGATTGTTCGGGGATGCATATAAGCTCCCGGCTGATTAATTCTTATCGATTAATTCGATACATTGGGAACACAGCATGATAAAGAGAATGATCTGCTGCTCGGAGAAGCGTAAACGCAGGGAGTACAAGGCTTTACCTTTATGTTCTGCTACAGTGTGGATCGATATATTCATCTGCCCGGCGATCTCTTCATTCTTCAGCCCCTCCAAGTAAGCCATTTTGAATACGTCCCGGCGTCTTTCCGGAAGCTTTCCGATCTCGCTGTAGACCTCCTGCATGAGCTCCTCCCGGATCATTCGATTGAGCACCTGCTCCTCTCCTTTTTCTTCTTCAAGGTAGACCAGCTCTTTGCGGGCAGACTCCACCAGCTGGATATGGCGCAGAAAATTGAGGCAGGCATTGCGGGTGGTGATATAGAGGAACGCCTTGATATTCTGGGGAGATTCCAGAGCGGTGCGTTTTTGCCACAGCTTTACAAAACTATCTCTTACGAGATCTTCTCCGTCCTGCTGGTTATTCACCAACTGAACGGCAAAATAACAGAGCGGACGATAATGCAAATTAAAAAAAGCCGAGAATGCTTGTGGATCACCTTTTTTAAATTCAGTGATGATATCAGGATCTAAAGCTGGATGGTCCATGCTGATGGATGTTTTTGGCTACTTATGATGATTTTTTCAAGGAGGTCCATATGGACATCCCTATGTCAACTAATTAACAAATAACTAATAGGAAATCAACAAAGACATCCTCTTCAAATCCGGTGTCTTCGAAAGACATAGTATCGTCATAGCAGGGACACAAACCGGGCCTTTCTTAGCTTTCCAAAGCCCGCAATCGTTAGCTTAACCTCTCGTAGTTCGGTGATGCAACAAATTAATACTTTATTGACAGGATCACAAAAAAAATGTCTTTTCGGAGTATTTCACAACGAATGCAGCCTTTCCTGCAGTCTTCTGGGAATTAAACCTGTTTAACAAGCTCACAAATGCGCCCATATTTATCTATGATCGCCATTTATCTATGATCGCCGTGGAGCCTTTATTAATTTATTAATAGCGCTTAATGTTTCCAATTCGTCAGCTCCATCTCCACCCTTCTGTTCTGCGCCATACCTTCCGGAGTATCGTTCGACGCCAGCGGTCGCTTGCTGCCGACAGCCTCCGTATCCATCCTGGAGGCAGGAATACCCTTGCTTACCAGCCAGTGCATGACAGCTTTTGCCCTTCGTTTGGACAAGGCCTGATTGCGCGCATCCGTTCCTTCACTATCGGTATGTCCTTCGATATGCAGGTGCAAGGTAGTATCAGCCTGTAAGATCTCCAGTACCCGGTCCAATTCCGGAAAACAATTCTTCTCGATGACAGCTTTCGCCCGCACAAAGAAGATACGGTCTGCGGCCCGCTTCATCCGCTGAAGAACTTCCGGCTTGATAGGCGGACATCCGTGATTGGATACCAGCCCCTTCACCAGCGGACATTTGTCCTCATCATCATTTACGCTGTCCCCATCCGTATCAGGCGCCGGACATCCCTGGAAATTGGGCGAACCTTTCACACCCGGACATTTATCCTTATTGTTTGGCACCCCATCCCCATCACTGTCAGGGCAGCCGATAAGGGCGATCGGACCGGCGGAATCCGGACAGGCATCCCGATCATCCACCACTCCATCGCTATCCCTGTCATGAGTGATCAGGATCTTTTTGTACAGGGTATCGGACTTACGATCCTTCTTATCTTTTGAATTGGCATGCTGGAAGATAGGTATATTAAGACCTACATGGACATCCGCGGCCTGCATCCGCTTGCGGAGCAGGCTCGATAGAACAGTACCGCTGCCGGCGAACAAGGGCCCCAGGCGAAATCCCGCTCCCCAGGAAAGCAGGCCCTGTGCATTATAGGACACGGGCGAGTAGACACTAAACCATTTTTTCTCCAGCCGGGGCGTCACCGTAAACGTGGTAATATAGTTTGGGGTTGCCGGATTAGTGGCAGCCACCGTATTGAGCAATACATCGGCATCGATAAAAATGCGTTTGTATACACGATAATCGGCATTCAGATGAAGGGCAGTCGGGAGCTTTACATTTACAGTGGGCGGCGCGCCTTTCGCGAGGATCAGCCCGCTGGTCTGCAGCCGGTTGATATACTGATCATAGGTCTCTCCATCCTGTATGGCCAGTTCGGAAGTATTATGTCCGGCAGATGTCATGGTATAGATCTGCGAGTTGGTAGAATTCGTATACTTCACGGAACCCAGGTCCGTAACGGACAAACCCAGCCGCAGCCGGGTCTCTCCCTCTTCCTTCATCTCATACACGAATCCAAGGTCCAGGCCCCACCCCTTACCGGTCTTCTTGCTAAAGGCATCGGAAATACTCTTCCCCCCCCCGAAATCATCCAGGTTGGCGGAATATTGAGTGGTGACATCCGCATCCAGCTTAGCGATATTATTGAGCGGGTCCAGGTTCACCGTCATCTGCCCCGAGGAAGCCCCGGCATAGGCCAGTCCGGCAATATATTTTCCTGTTAACCCGAACTTGAGTTCATGATTCTCATCTTTCGACAGCACCCGGCCGTACGACAGGCCCGCCTCAGCGAATGCCTGCATCTTAGTCTGCAGGCTGCGGTTAAAGATGTCGATATTATAGTAGTCGGGATTCGGATTGTTGCCGATGAGCTGAAAAAGAGAGTTGCCGAGATTGTATACATTACCCACAGTACGCATCCGGGTGGTAATGCCCAATGCATTTTTGGAGTTGAGATTGAACATGGCTGAAGGACCCAGAATATCCGTGTTCGCATACATATACTTATAATCGGAATTCTTGATCTTATAATACCCGTCGCCTTCTGAGAGATTGGAGAACTTAAAGCCAAAAACCTTGCTGCGGTCCATTTCGTAAGCATTGTTGCCGACAGTGCCGCTCACGGAGACGAGGTTCACATTCACTTTATACTTACTGTCCGCCAGCATGCCGGGATTGAGCAGCAGGCTGTTCACCCCTGAATAATTATCATAGCCATAGCCGATAAAAGATTGGGAATAGCCGGCCAGGCATAAAAGGGTTCCTAAAAGGAGTAAAACACTCTTTCTTATTCTCATATACTACGGGTCGTTGGTTCTTATATAGGATGAGAACTTGCACGCTCTCTGAGGTGGTAAACGGAAAAAAGCCCGTTCTATTGTTTTAGAACAGGCCTTTTAGCGCTATAGGCTGCAAGCCTGTAGCCGCAAATGCTTTTTTTTAACGGCTAATTAGCCGGTTTACTTAGTGCAGTAACATCGGCATCCTTATTCACTTCCAGCTTCTCCACGCTGGTCTTCGCACCAAAACTTCCCGTCACGATCGTATAAGGAAATATATAACCCTCCGGGGTCTTCTGATAATCGCTGAAATCGATATTGACCTCTCCATCAGGGTTTCCCCCGCGACGACCGCCCCCACCAAACATTCCACCGCCCTTACGGGTCTCCCGGAGTACATAATAGGTCTGCACATCGAAGGAATAAGTAACAGCCTGGCCTGTGGCCGGAGTCAATTTGATCATATAACATTCTTTCCCGCTTACCGTGTCTTTACCCAGCAATTCCACCTTGCTCCCTTGTGCAGCATAGTCCACCAGGGGGCCGGCAGGATCCATCTGCAATTGCAGGGCTTTCAGCTGCTCGTCCGGCATTACCTTGAAACCGCCCCCGTCGCGGGGGTTGGAGCTCCAGCCTTTTTGCGGCGTGACGATGATGACAATATTCCCCATGCCGAAAGAGATCTCCTGGCGATACAATTTATCCTTCACTTTCCAGGTCTTTGTATTGATCTCCGTACCATTTTGCAGGACAGCTACCCCTTCCAGGTAGAGAGAATGGACGGATTGTATTTTTTCTCTGCCTCCCAGAGCGGCAATATGTTTGGTGACGATCTCGTCGGCCGTCTGTCCATGGGCCCCCGGCGCAGCGATCAGCAGAAGAAAGGCGGCAGATAAGAGGATAGACCTGAGTTTGTTCATATGTAAGTATTTATGATTGATAGAATAGGAACCAGCAATTATTATTCACATATATTTGTTCGTTCAACGGAACTCACGAGGCATCCGTCGTTCGCGTATCTTTATCGTTTTTCTTTTGATTGCCCCGCCATCTGACAATCACATGGGTAAAGATATTATTTCTTTAATTTTCCAATGTAAGAAGAATATATATATAATTTTTGGGTTTAACCAGGGGCCGTTAACCAGTGGCAGGCCCCGCAAACAGTCTTTAAAACCAACGCATGTATAACATAAAAGGCAGGATAGTAGATATCTTTCAGCAAAAAATTTACACAGCCGAAATAGCCATCGCAGACGGGACCATTCAATCAATCACCCCGTTGTCCGAAGATGCGGCTTCAACGCCCGTAAGCTCAACACCGGCGGCCCCTTTGACCACCGGAAACGTTCCTGCCTCTGCAACTACAGTCTCCGCCAGCATCGCTCACCAGGCCGGTCTGCCCTTCATCCTTCCCGGCTTCATCGATGCGCATGTGCACATCGAAAGCTCCCTGCTCATCCCCTCGGAATTTGCCCGGCTGGCGGTAGTGCATGGTACCGTCGCGACGGTAAGCGACCCCCACGAGATCGCCAATGTATGCGGACTTCCCGGCGTGGAATTCATGATCCATAATGGCCGTACAGTGCCGTTTCACTTTAATTTCGGGGCCCCGAGCTGTGTCCCTGCCACCCGCTTTGAAACCGCCGGCGCCGCCCTGGACGCGGCTAAAGTGGAAGAACTATTGAAGAATGACCATATCAAATACCTCAGTGAAATGATGAATTTCCCCGGGGTGCTGCATAAAGACCCTGAAGTCATGGAAAAGATCGCCGCAGCTCATCGTTTGGGCAAACCGGTTGACGGTCATGCCCCCGGACTAAGGGGAGAACAGGCCCGGCAGTATATAGAAGCAGGCATCAGCACCGACCATGAATGTTTTACAGCAGAAGAGGCCCTCGACAAACTGAAATTCGGGATGAAGATCCTCATCCGGGAAGGCAGTGCAGCCAGGAACTTCGATGCCCTGATCGGGCTGCTCAATGACTATCCCGACCAGATGATGCTCTGCAGCGATGACAAACATCCCGACAGCCTCGTCGCCGGCCATATCAACCAACTCTGCGCCCGGGCCGTTGCCAAAGGAATTGATGTCTTTAAGGTTCTCAAGGCAGCTTGCCTGAACCCCGTATTACACTATAAACTGGATACGGGACTCTTGCGGGCAGGCGACCCTGCCGACCTGATCCTGGTGGAAGACCTGACATCATTCCGGGTATTGCAGACCTATATCACCGGTATCCTGGTGGCGGAAAATGGCAAGACCCTGATCCCTTCCGGACCGTCAACCCATACAACGGCCTCTTCCGCGCCTCCCCCCATTAGTGTCTCGTCCCTGCTGTCACCCAACCTGGCTACTGAATTAACAGAAAAAACATCAGGGACCGGCGCATCCATATCACCTTCCTCCGTATCCGGCTCAGCAGCACACCCAGCTCCGATCAACAACTTCCATGCACAGCCCCGGACACCGGCCGACTTCGCCTATCCGCTGGACAAATGGGGAGAGCAGGAAAATGTAGAACAGGTCTACGTCATAGAAGCCCTCGACGGACAGCTCATCACGAATAAATTGGTAGTCCCCGTAAAGGATGTCGCTCCTGTCAATGGCCTGTTACAAAGCAACCCCGAAAAAGACATTCTGAAAATAGTAGTGGTCAACCGCTACCATCCGGCGCCCGTCGCCAAATCCTTTATCCGCAACTTCGGACTTAAGAGAGGCGCCCTCGCCTCTTCCGTAGCCCATGACAGCCATAACATCGTAGCCGTCGGTGTCGACGATGAAAGCATCTGCCGCGCCGTCAACCTTATCATCACCCAAAAAGGCGGCCTGAGCTGCGTAGACCCGGGTTCAGCCCCCCGCTCCTCCGATCCTGCCTCCGGCAATTCATTCAACTCAGCAGCGGAGCTCATCCTCCCCCTGCCCGTCGCCGGCCTCATGAGTATGGACGACGGTTATGCCGTAGCCAACTCCTACACCGCTATCGACACCCTGGCTAAAGGCCTGGGCTCCGGTCTTTCCGCACCTTTCATGACCCTGTCCTTTATGGCGCTGCTGGTCATCCCGCATCTGAAGCTGGGAGACCTGGGATTGTTTGACGGAGATAAGTTTATACTGGTTTAAAATAACATATTATATTCACCATTGAAGATTTCGCAGCAAAATATAAAACCTATACAGACGAGGAACAGGCGAACTTCGGGAAAAAATGCCCCTGACAGATCAGATGGAGCAAATAAGGAAAAACCTCCAAAATTAATCAGAGGTTTCTCAGAGAATTTGAATTTACGGCTTCTTAGTTCGGAATTGGATTTTAAGCGGTTTTTCTGGATATTCGGTTAGATCATTGGAATTGGATAGGTCAAAAGTAGTTCAATCCATCTTCACAGCCTAGAGGACAATCCCTCGATTTTTATCGTAGATCTACGATAAAAATCGCAAATCAGTTTAATAGCTCTCATTCGTTATCTTCCAATCGCCTAAAAAAGCATATTATAGCAACATGAGATTTGAAAAGTTAGGTTTTGAAACGATAACAGGTAATTTCAAAACACAGGGAATATATGGCAACACACAGGTTAGCCTATCCCTCCATGACTTCGGCACAACAGCAATCGATAAAGCTACCATGCTGGCAAATGAAATTGGTGAATGGCTGGATAAAAATCTGCAAGGAGCAAAACAATTTGCCGCTTCACAGCTCATCACGCTTAAAAACGACTCATGGCTGGAAGAAAACCAGCAGCCGATCGATGAATTTTCATTCGCCGGGACCCTTGACCTGAATAGCATTTCAGCCTTCTCCGAAGGAAGTTTCGAAATCTATTTTAATGACAACGATTTATTCTGGGGACACTTAATAAGGGTAGATATTGATAAAGACTTTAAATGGATCAGTGCAGCCATTACGGGTTAAGGACAGCTCATAAAGGCCGTTCACCTTCCCCTGTATTATTCCCCCCGTATTATTAGTCTATTAACTTTTCCTCCACCTGCGGCAATCCCGTCCCTTTGTATTTATTTTACAGGCTGGCATGCACCACGAGGATATCATATTGGTCGAAAGGTTAAGAAATGGGGACACACGGGCATTTGAGCAATTGTTTAAACCCTATTACGAAAGGCTCTGTCTTTTTGCCAATCGTTTTATCGACAATATGCCCGCCGCAGAGGAGATCGTAGCCGACGCCTATGCCGCTCTATGGGAGAAAAGGACCACCATCCTCATCAGCATCTCTTTCCGCGCCTATATTTACCGGGCCGTTCACAATCGCTGCCTTAACTATATCAAGCACAAACGCATCGAGCGGGAATATATCGATTACCTATTGCAAAATTATCTCCCGGCCGACGACTACAGCGACAGCGGACGGGAAGAAGAGCTGGAAAAAGAAGTGGAAGACGCCATTGAGAGCCTGCCGGACAAATGCCGGCAGATCTTTAAAATGAGCCGGTACGATCATTTAAGATACAGAGAGATCGCCAGTAAGCTGGACCTCTCGCCCAAGACCGTCGAACGCCAGATGGTCATCGCCCTGGAAAAACTCCGCCGCCAGCTGAGACACCTCTTCGCATCCGCATGAATACTGAATAGCTCCCGACATCCGTTCTGCCGGAACACTGAATAGCTCCCGACATCCGCCTGAACTCCGGGCATCTCCCAACAAACGACGCGCCTGAACGGGCAAAAAAAAATCTTCCTTGCCTTTGAGGGTATTATCGCTCCCGGTTGTCTTAGCCGTCCACTATGGACGAAAACATAAAGATCCTGCTCACAAAATATATCACCGGCGATGCCGATGAAATGGAACAGACCCGGGTCCGGTCATGGCTCCGGGAAAGCCCCGACAATCTCGAGACCTTCATCAGCCTCAAGACCGCCTGGCAGGACTCCTTACACCACCCCGGAGAAAAAGCTGTCGACGCCGATGCAGCGTTCATCCAGCTAACTAAAAGACTCGGTATCCGGCAGGCGGAAAAGCCTGCGCAATCAACAACGCCGGCAACTCTCCCCGCAACCCAACAAACCGCCCACACAGACGGAGCTCCAATGGGTCTGCAAGACGGCAACCAACAAGCCCGCCGCAGCCGATGGCTCCGTATCCCAAAAGCAGCCGTTTTCGCAGGACTGCTCCTTGCTGCCGGGGGAATAACGATCGGCCTCTACCGGAAAAACAGCCCGCGCCCCCCGCAACAGTCCGCATTCGAAATATTCGTCCCGAAAGGCAAAATGAAGAAGATCCTTTTGCCCGACAGCTCCGAAGTATGGCTGAACGCAGGCACCCGCTTCAGC
The DNA here is from genome assembly GCA_015655015.1 of Chitinophagales bacterium. GTDB lineage: Bacteria > Bacteroidota > Bacteroidia > Chitinophagales > Chitinophagaceae > Puia. The sequence continues at coordinate 56,787 of JAATFV010000209.1, forward strand.
TATGCCGCCGGTTTCGGCGAATCGAACAGGGAAGTATCCCTGGAAGGAGAAGGCTACTTTGCCGTCCGGCATAATGACCAGCTCCCCTTCACCGTACGCGCGCATGGCTATACCATCCGGGACATCGGCACCATCTTTACCATCAACGCCTATGCGGATAATAAGAACTTTGAGACCGCCGTGATCGAAGGCAAAATAGAAGTCACCGGCAACCTCGCCCGTACAGGCCAGGGGCAAACAACAGGCCAGGGACAAACAAACAGCGGCGATAACACAGACAAGGTTCTCCTCGCCAAAAATGAAGTGCTGAAAATTCCGCAACAAGACCCGGTAACAGGAATGACGCCCAACCCGGCAGCCGGCACAGCAGATAGCCTTCACCGGTCTTCTGATACCTCCCTCATCAGCTCCAAATCTGAAATGGATAGTTATACCGGTTGGAAAGATCGTCTACTTGTCTTTAACGAAGAAACCTTTGACGAAGTAGCCAGACGGCTCGAACGCAGCTTCGATGTAAAAATCCGCATCGACAGCGATCAGCTGGCCCATTTCCGGTACACGGGAAGATTCAATAAAGTACCTGGCATTACGGATGCCCTGAAGATCATCCAGGAAACCACTCCTATTATATATCATTTGGAAAAAGGCGCCATTGTCATATCGCTGAAACATTCATTTTCTTCACCTTAAACTGTCACTATATGAGAGAAAAATAGTAGCTGAAAAAAAACACCGGGAAATGTATCCAGCATTCCCCGGATGTAAATAGCTAACAGCTAATAACCTGCCCAAAACAAGAACAGTTATTAACTTATTAACACATTCAAAAGTATGTATTTACACGCTATTTCCAAACGGCGAGAGGATTTTTTGCGGAAAACCCAAAGGATCATGAAGCTTACGACATTCTTATTGCTTACAGGCCTCCTCCACGCCAGCGCCGGGGTTTATTCCCAGAACGTCCGATTTAATATTAACGAGAACAACGTCACCCTGAAAAAGGTGCTCAAAGAAATCGAATCTTCCAGCGAATACAGCTTTTTCTACCGGCTGGACCAGATAGACCTCCGGCAAAAAGTGAACATCTCCGTTAAAGACGGATTGATCAGCGCCGTCCTGAAGCAGGCGCTCCTCGGACAGCAGCTGTCATTCGATATCATCGACAAGATCGTAGTCATCAAACCCCTTGCCGAAAGCGCCGCCCGGGCGATGATCTCCGTCAAAGGCGCCGTCACGGATTCTGTCACCCATGCCCCCCTCATCGGCGTTTCCATCCAGGTAAGAGGCGGCCGGGGAGGAACAGCCACCAATGAAAAAGGAGAGTTCGGTATGACCGTCCCGGATTCCGCCGTATTACTCGTCTCCTTCATAGGATATATCACCCGGGAAGTGCCGGTGAACGGTCACAGCTTCCTGCCAATCCGGCTAAAGCCGGCAAATGCAGGCCTCAATGAAGTAGTGGTCGTGGGATATGGCACCCAGAAAAGATCCAACCTCACCGGGGCCGTTACACAGGTGGATTCTAAAATGCTGGAAGACCGCCCCATCTCCAATGTAGGACAAGCCCTGCAAGGCGTGATCCCCAACCTGAATATCACGTTCAACGACGGACACCCCGGCAGTACGGCCAACCTCAACATTCGCGGTTATACCTCCATCAACGGAGGATCACCGCTGGTAGTGATAGACGGGGTCCCCGGCGACATCAACCTGCTGAATCCCTCGGACGTTGAGACCATCTCCGTACTGAAAGACGCTTCCTCCGGCGCCATCTATGGGGCCAGGGCAGCTTATGGCGTAATATTGATCACTACCAAACACGGCCGCGCAGGAAGGCTGCAGGTCGCCTACTCCGGTAACTATTCAGTAGCCACCCCCACCACCAGCCATCAATTCATGACCGACGGCTTCCTGACCGATTCGCTGATCGACGCGGCTTTCCGGATCTATAGCGGCAATCCCTACACGAATTATACCGATGCAGACTACGCCCAGATGAAATTGCGGGAAACCGATCACTCCCTCCCCTCCGTTGTCATTCAGAACCGCACCGGCCGCGATCAATACGTGTACTATGGAAATACCGACTGGTGGCGCTATATCTTCCGGAATACCCTGCCCTCCATGAGCCATAGTATCTCCTTCTCCGGAGGAACGGATAAAGTGGATTTCCTCGTCTCCGGCCGGTTCTATCAGCAACAAGGCATGATGCAGTTCAACAGGGACCGATACACGGACTACAACCTCCGCGCCAAAGTGAACGCACAGATGACCTCCTGGCTCAAGCTGAGCGAGAACCTGCAGTTCACCACCAACACCTATAATTTCCCGGGCTGGGGCATCAATACCACCTTCGTGGAAATGGGCGTGCACGCACTGCCTTCCTATACCCCCGCCAACCCTGACGGAACCTTTACCTATCGTACCAACCTGAATAACTACGGGATCGGCGACGGCATTGCAGCCGACCTGCAATACGGCAAATCCAAAGGACAACAGCAGCTCTTCGACCTCACCAATACAGTCACCCTGACAGCCAGCCTTACCAAAGACATCAGCCTGGTAGGCAGCTACGCCTATGATTTCAATCCCTCTTCCAGCTTCCAGCGCAGGACACAGGCGCCCTGGTCCGTCTTCCCCGGTGAAACGGATTACGTAGGCTCCGACTCCTATACAGAAACCATGAACTCAGACCAATACCACGTCATCAACGCATACGCCAACTATTCCCATTCCTTTGGCGGGCATAACCTGAAAGTGACCGCAGGATACAACCAGGAATTGAAGAAATACAGGACGATAGCAGGCTCTGCTATCAATCTCCTCTCTGTAGACCTCAACGACCTGGACCTGGGCACCTCCGGCCAGACCACCAACGGTAATTCCGTCGAATGGGCCCTCCAGGGCTACTTTGGCCGGATCAACTATGATTACAAAAGCAAATACCTGCTGGAACTGAACGGCCGCTACGATGGCAGCTCCCATTTCCCCGACGCCAACCGTTATGGGTTCTTCCCCTCCGTATCCGCCGGCTGGCGCATCAGCGAAGAATCTTTCTTCCGTCCTCTTAAAAAGACGATCTCGGAGCTCAAGCTGCGTGGGTCCTATGGCACCCTGGGCAACCAGTCCCTCAGCACCACCCTTAGAAATTCAAATTACCCATATATCCCCACCATCGTCAGCGGACAGGGCAGCAACTGGCTGATCGGCGGCGCCAAACCCCTCTACCTTAGCTCCCCGGTCCCCGTCACACCAGACCTCACCTGGGAAAAGATCGCTTCCACAGACGGCGGCATTGACATGGGATTGCTGAAAAATCACCTCAACGTCTCTTTTGACTGGTACGACCGCAAGACCAAAAACATGCTGGTCGCAGGAAAAACCCTCCCGGCGATCTTCGGAGCAGCCTCCCCCAAACAGAACGCCGCCGACCTGGACACCAAAGGTTATGAACTGGCCCTCAACTGGCAGAACAGCACCCAGCTGGGCAAAAGGACATTGACCTATAATTTCGGGATCGTCCTTTCTGACTATAAGGCGCATATCACCCGCTTTGACAACCCGAGCCGATTGCTGAGCAATCACTATCCCGGCGAACGCCTGGGCGATTTCTGGGGTTATACCGTCGACGGTTATTTCAAATCGGATGCGGAAGCAAAAGCCTACCCCGTCAATCAGAACCTCGTAAACTCCCAGCGCGTACAATCCCCCGGAGATGGACATAACCTGCAGGCGGGAGACATGAAGTTCGTTGACCTGGACGGTAACGACACGATCAATAACGGACAGAACACCCTTTACAACCACGGCGACCTTCGCAAACTCGGCAACTCCCTTCCCCGTTACGCCTTCGGTCTTACAGCAGGCGCCGCCTGGAATGGCTTTGATATCTCCGTCTTCTTCCAGGGCATCGGCCACCAGGACTGGTACCCCGGTAATGAAGCGTATATGTTCTGGGGAATTTATGGCCGCCCTTATTACTCTTTTATAGCCAAGGATTTCCCCGGCAAGGTATGGAGCCCGAACAACCCCAACGCCTATTTCCCCAAATTAAGAGGATATGAGGCGCTGAACGCCAATTCGGAGCTAACGAGCGTCAACAACCGCTATATGCAGAACCTGGCCTATATACGCCTGAAAAATCTCCGCATAGGATATAGCCTGCCGGCAAACCTGCTCAACCATTGGAAGATCAACAAGGTCCGGTTTTATGTCAGCGGCGAGAACATCTGGACATGGACCGCTCTTAAAAACAAATACATCGACCCCGAACAGGTATCCGCCGATGCGAATGGCGCCAGGGCCGACAATAACGCCCGGGACTACCCATTCATGAAGAACTATTCCTGCGGACTGGACATTACATTCTAAGCTCTTAAAAAAATTATCATGCACCCGACTATAATAAATAACACCACCGGGGAGGATCAGCGGCGACGCTTCATCCGTCTCCAACCCGACTCCAACCATGCATCAAAACGCAGACATTTTGTACAAATACAAATGAGATCGATATTCATTTTATTCTTTGCCGCCTTGTTAATATTGGGCGCCTCCTGCAAAAAGAGCTTCCTCGACAGGGAACCCCTTTCCCAGATCTCGCCCGACAACGCCTTCAGCAGCGAAAGCGAGATGCAGCTGTATATACATTCCCTGTACAACATACTGCCCACATCCGACGGCGCCTTTCCCAACGGGATTTATAATGAGACGATCGACAATATCGTTGTCTCCAGTCTGCCCGCTCAATTGACCGGCAACCGCGTGGTCCCGCAGACCGACGACAACTGGAGCTCCAAAGCCAACCTGAGCTGGAGCAATCTGCGGAACGTCAACTTCTTCCTGCAGAACTACACAAAAGGTCATCTCCCTGCCAACATTTCGGCACCTTACGTGGGAGCCGCCCGGTTCTTCCGGGCTTATTTCTACTACACAATGGTATCTCTCTACGGCGACGTTCCCTGGGTATCCACCGCCCTTGACGCCAATGACTCCACATCGCTGTATCAGACCAGGACCCCGAGAACACAGGTCATCGACTCCGTTATCGCCGACCTGGATTACGCCATCGCCAGCATGACACCCACCAAGGCGGTAGACCAGGTCTCCAGATGGACCGCCATGGCCCTGAAGGCAAGGGTCTGCCTTTTCGAAGGCGCCTTCCGGAAATACCATACAGGTGATGTATTCGGTCAGGGCCTGACGAACGCCGCCGATCTGCTGCAGCAATGTGCTGCCATTTGCGATACATTGATCAGCAGCGGTCAATACAAGCTCCACTCCAGCACACCCGCCAGCGCCTACGGAGAGCTCTTCTCCGAACAGACACCCGATCCGGGCGAATACATGCTCTGTCACACCTACAGCGCCAGCCTCGCGGTCTACCAGAACCTGAACTACTATCTCTCCTCCCCCTCCTATGGCCGCCCCGGCCTGGAGAAAAAGTTAGTCAACAGCTACCTTATGAAGGACGGAAGCCGGTTCACAGACCAGCAAGGTTATGATACAATGCAATTCTTCCGGGAGACCCAGAATCGGGATCCCCGCCTCTCCCAGACCATTCGCACTCCCGGTTATTCCCGTATCGGCACTTCAGCCCAGCTGCCGCCTGATTTCAGCGCCTCCGTCACCGGTTATGAAATGACCAAATTCCTCTCAGACCCAACTCAGGACGCCAATAACAGATCCGTAACGCCCCTGCCGGTCTTCCGTTATGCAGAGGTATTGCTGAATTTCGCAGAAGCGAAGGCCGAACTGGGCACCCTGACACAAGCCGACATCGACCGCTCTATCAAGCTCCTGAGAGACCGTGTAGGCATGCCCGACCTCAACATGGCGGCCGCCAATGCCAGCCCGGACCCCTACCTGTCGGCGCAGTACACGCAGGTGGCAGGGGCCAACCAGGGAGTGATCCTGGAGATCAGAAGGGAACGGAGAATAGAGCTGGTCATGGAAGGGCTCAGATGGAATGACCTGATGCGCTGGAAAGAAGGACATTTGTTAACACAACAATATAAAGGGGCCTATTTCCCCGGTCCGGGATCCTATGATCAGGATAATAACGGAAAGATCGACGTGGTTATCTACACCGGCGCCAAACCCCCTACACAGACCGGAGTAGCCTACCTCCTGCTGGGAAGCGATGTTGTCCTGGAGAACGGACAGGCCGGAGGAGCCATCGTCATCAATCAGGGTATACCAAAGACCTTCAGGGAGGACCGGGATTACCTCTTCCCCATTCCCTTACAAGAGATCCTGCTGAATCCCAAACTCACCCAAAATCCCAATTGGTAAACCCTAAGATCGATCAACCCATTTCATTATTTTTCAACCCAACAATGCTCATGCAAAAAATATTGCTGTATCTCTTGCTGATAACGATCGGCAGGACTTCCACACAAGCGCAGACCGCCCCCGCAACCCAATCTGCCCCCGCCCGGGCCCGGAACGCGCAGACCCTCCGCATCATGACCTATAACATCCACCACGCCAACCCGCCCTCCAAAGCAAAAGACAGCACCATCGACCTGCAGGCGGTAGCAAATGTCATCAAAGCAGCCAACCCGGACCTGGCGGCCTTACAGGAAATAGACGTCAATAACGGGAGAGCGGGTCTTGACCTGAACGAGGCCAAAGAGCTCGGCCGGCTCACAGGAATGAACTATTATTTCACCCGGGCCATTTTCTATCGGGGTGGAGCATACGGAGATGCCGTACTATCCCGGTTCCCGATCAAAGACACGATCCGATACGAGCTGCCCGTAGAAGAAGGGAAAAAAGGCGAGATCCGCTCCCTCTGCGTGATCAAAGTACAATTACCCGGCAAGCAGCAGCTCCTCTTCGGATCCACCCACCTCGACCAATACAGGGACGAAAGCAACCGGCTCCGGCAGGCTGCCGCCATTAACGGCATCGTCAGGACATTTACGCTGCCATTCATCCTCGGCGGCGACTTCAATGACTCTCCGGACAGTAAGACCCTCGGCTCGCTGGACAGCGTGCTGACCCGGAGCTGCACATCGGATTGTCCCCTGACCATCCCTACTGAACGCCCCAACAGGACCATCGATTATGTCCTGTATACGCCGGCCGCTAAGTTTCAGACCCTGGATGTAAAGACCATTCCCGAGACCTATGCCTCAGACCATCTGCCCGTGATCGCAAATATCAGGTTGCGGTAATATAGGGGAAGATTTTTACAGCAGAAGGCCGCACCAATCTTCTGTCGGTGCGGCCTTCTGCTACTCCAGGTATTTTTTTCCAATCTAAATACTTTCTGTATATTTTACCCATAAAATACCTCATCATTATGAATACCCGTCGCGACTTCCTCCAGAAACTCACCGGCTCCGCCATCGCATTCTCTTTACTCCCCGACGCCGGCCAGGCGGCCGATAAAGCCGATAAAGCATCCACCCCACCCTATGACGGCCCCGTCTTAAGAGTAGCCATCATGGGCCTCGGCGGCTATGGCACCCGGGTAGCCGAAGCCATGCAATCCTGCACAAAGGCCAAATTAGTCGGCGTCATCAGCGGCACCCCTTCCAAAGTCAAGGCCTGGCAAAGCAAATACAACATCCCCGACAAGAACTGTTACAACTATGAAAATTTCGATAACATAAAAAATAACAAGGACATAGATGCCGTATACGTCATCACGCCAAATGGCCTGCACAAAGACCAGGTCATCCGGGTGGCAAAAGCAGGCAAACATGCCATCAGCGAAAAGCCCATGGCCATCAATGCCGCAGAAGGACAGGAAATGATCGACGCCTGTAAAAAGGCAGGGGTAAAATTACTGGTGGGCTACCGGATGCATTTCGAACCGAAGACCCTGGAAGTCATCCGCATGCGAAAAGCAGGCGAATTTGGAAAGATCCTTTTCTTCCAGGGACTGTCCGGTTTCATCATCGGCGACCCTACCCAATGGAGACTGAACAAACAGCTCTCCGGCGGCGGCTCCATGATGGACATTGGTATCTATTCCATCAATGGGTCCCGTTACATGACAGGAGAAGACCCCATTTGGGTCACGGCGCAGGAGACCAAGACCAACCCGGTGAAATTTAAAGAAGGCGTCGACGAGACCATCCAGTTCCAGCTGGGCTTTCCCGGCGGAGCAGTAGCCTCCTGTCTGTCCACCTATAGCATGAACTACCTGGATCGCTTCTTCCTGAATGGCGAAAAAGGCTTTGCCGAACTTATGCCTTCCACCGGTTATGGTCCCATCCGGGGCCATACGAATAAGGGTGAATTGACCCAGCCCGCCACTACTCACCAGACCGTCCAAATGGATGAGTTCTCCGGCATCCTTCTGGAAGGCAAACAGCCCCCCGTACCCGTCGATGGCGAAGAAGCCCTGAAAGACCTGAAGATCATCGACGCCATTTACCTGGCGGTAAAAACAGGCCAAAAAGTAGCGTTGAGCTTGTAACATAACGCATGTCCCGGCCAGTTGGTGCAGTCCTCTGCCAGATGTCGGCAAGGCAGGGCATGCTATTTGCCTAACCCTATCCATGGACCCTAATTCAAAATCGGACCCGGCAGTATCGGCCCCCCTGACTTCGTCACCGGCTAATACAATTATGGACGCTGGAATATTAATGCCCATTCCGGCGCCCGAATCCGCGGCTCCGGTCTCTAACAAGGCAAATCCCGGGACTAAAACGGCCCCGGCCACACCCGCATCAGCCTTATCCGGCCAGGTATCAGCCCCGGCTGCCCCCACCCAGGCTTCATCACCATCGGCTAATACCGCCGCCTCTCCCCCCCTCCTGATAGATGACGAATTACATTGGTATAAGGACGCCGTTATCTACGAGCTGCATATCAAGGCATTCTGCGATGGCAACGGAGATGGCATCGGCGATTTTCAGGGCCTCCTGCAAAAGCTCGACTACCTCCAGGATCTGGGCATTACAGCGATCTGGCTCCTGCCTTTCTATCCTTCCCCCTTAAAAGACGATGGGTACGATATCGCAGACTATTACAACATCAATCCCGCCTACGGGGACATATCTCTTTTTAGCCATTTCCTGAAGGAGGCGCACCGGCGCAACCTGAAAGTGATCACTGAGCTGGTCATCAACCACACTTCCGACCAGCACCCATGGTTCCAACGGGCCCGGAGGGCGCCCAAAGGTTCCAAAGAGCGGAACTATTATGTATGGACGGATGACCCCACTCAATATAAGGACGTACGCATCATCTTCCAGGACTTCGAAACCTCTAACTGGACCTGGGATCCCGTCGCCGGACAATATTACTGGCATCGTTTCTTCCACCATCAGCCCGACCTGAACTATGACAGCCCCCTTGTGCATGACGAAGTATTCCGGATCATCGACTTCTGGTGCCGGCTGGGAGTAGACGGATTTCGCCTGGACGCCGTCCCCTACCTCTATGAAAGAGAAGGCACCAATGGGGAAAACCTTCCCGAAACCCACCTCTTCCTCAAAAAACTGCGTGCCCATGTGGACAAGCATTTTCCTGGCACCGTCTTTTTGGCGGAAGCGAACATGTGGCCGGAAGATTCCGCTTCCTATTTCGGAGACGGGGATGAATGTCATATGAACTATCACTTCCCCTTGATGCCCCGGATGTTCATGTCCCTGCAAATGGAAGACCGCTATCCCATCACCGACATCTTCGACCAGACACCTGACATCCCCCCCACCTGCCAATGGGCTATTTTTCTGCGCAACCATGACGAGCTCACCCTCGAAATGGTGACAGACGAAGAACGGGATTATATGTACCAGGCCTATGCCAGAGATCCTAAGGCTAAGATCAATATGGGCATCCGCCACCGCCTGGCCCCCCTGCTGGAAAACAACCGCCGGAAAATAGAATTGATGAACTCCCTCCTGCTCGCCCTGCCCGGAACACCCGTCATCTACTACGGAGATGAGATCGGAATGGGAGATAATTTTTATCTCGGCGACCGGGATGGCGTTCGAACACCCATGCAATGGTCCCCCGACCGGAATGCCGGATTTTCAATGGCCAATCCCCAAAAGCTATACCTTCCCCTGATCCTGGATCCCGAATATCATTATGAGGCCGTCAACGTGGAAACCCAGCGCGCGAATACCTCCTCCCTCTACTGGTACATGAAGCGGATCATCAGCGTACGAAAAAAATTCCGCACCTTCGGACGGGGAAACTTAAAATTCCTCTCCGTCGAGAACCCTAAAGTGCTGGCCTTTACCAGGACTTACGGCGAAGAAACCTTGCTGATCGTCGTCAACCTCTCTAAATTTTCCCAGGCGGCCGAAGTAGACCTGCTGGCTTATAAAGGATATGTTCCGGTCGATGTTTTCAGCAGCAATCGTTTTCCCCTGATCAAAGAAGAAGGATTGTATTTCTTCACCCTGGCCCCTTATGCCTTTCAATGGTTCACCCTGGAAAAGGCACACCCGGATATGGATGAAAAAGGCTCTCTTCCCTTATTGATCATCCGGGAATGGGACACCTTGATGGAAGGCAATTCAAAAAGGGTCCTCGAAAATAATATCCTTCCACGTTACCTGCCGAAAGCGAATTGGTATACCGAAAACCGGCGGACGATCTATTCCGTCAGCATCTCCGACTTCGCAAAAATGTCGGAGTCCCCGCAACCGGCATCGGAAGATCCCATCTTCTGGCTCCTGGTCGAAGTGACCTACCAGAACGGTCTCCCGGGCCTCTACCAATTGCCCCTCATCTATTTAAAAGGAGAAAGAGCCGAAAAATTCCTCTTGTCCTGTCCACAGGCCGTCATAGCACAAGTCCGGTCGGCAGATAAAGACGGCCTGCTGGTAGATGCATTTTTCACCATCGAAGGACAGATGGAGCTGCTCCGCAAAATGGCGGGCCATAAAAAGATCAACCTCTCACCGGATGCGATCCATCACGACCGGAGACGGATCGAATTCTATGGCAACCAGCCCCTGAAGGACCATTTCCAACAGACAGCCGATATCCGGCCCCGCATCCATGTGTCGGATGAATACAACACCGCCATCACTTACGATGGCTCCTTTTTCCTGAAAATGTACCGCAAGGTCGATCCCGGCATCAACCCCGACCTGGAAATAACACGCTTCCTGTCCAAAGAAGTAAAATTCGAACATATCCCCGCCTTTATCGGCGCCATAGAATGGAAATATGATAAGAGTTCCATCGTGCTGGGCATCATGCAGGAAATGATAGAAAATCACGGAGATGGGTATAGCTTTTTTTCGGAAAGCGCCCATAATTACATGGAAAGGCTCCTGGCAGGGGACCGCAAGGATTTCCACCCGGAAGAAAAACTGGGCACCCTGATAGCCCCCGTAGGTTTTGAGGATCTGCCGGAATCGTTGCAGGTATTGATCGGTGCATCTTCCGCCGAGCAGGCCCGCCTCCTGGGAATACGTACAGCCGAAATGCATCTTGCCCTGGCCTCCGGCGCCGGAAAGGATTTCAAGCCGGAAGTTTTCTCCCTGCATTATCAACGTTCGCTGTTCTCGTCCATGCAGTCCCTGGTCCGCCAAACTTACCAGAGCCTCGCCGCTAAAGTGAACAGCCTTCCTCCCGACCTCCAGGAAAGAAAAGAAAGGATCCTGGCCTACCGGCCCGAATTGCTCAACATCCTGAAAAAGATCTACTTTAAAAAACTCGACGCCATCAAGATCCGCATCCATGGCAACTACCACCTGCGACAGGTATTGCTGACCGGTAAGGACCTCGTCATCCAGGATTACGGCGGAGACCCTTCACATTCCACCAGCGAAAGAAGATTGAAGCGTTCGCCGCTTACAGACCTCGCCTCCATGGTGGCCTCGATCCATGAAGTCACCTACGATGCCTTCCTGAACAACCAGCAATCCCTTACCGTCAACCTGGACGAACTACTGCCCTATGCACCCTACTGGGCACACTATATCGGCAGCTTTTTCATCAAGGCCTGGTTCGGTGCCGTAAAAGGCTCCGCGCTGGTGCCGGCGGCAAAAGAAGACCTGGAACGGATGTGGCAGAACTATCTGTTACAGAAGGCCCTCTTCGACTTCAACCGCGAGCTGAACCGGAATCCCGCACGGATCATCAGCTCACAGGCTATCATCCGATCTGTATTATCAGTACAACCATCAGTACAACCATCAGTGCACCCATCAGTACACCCATCAGTACAACCCTAAGGTCCTTCATTTTACCTTAACACAATCTTTGTAGATCCATCCTGATGAACTTTGTACATTCGTCCTGATGAACATCCATGCAGCATTTGACTTAATTAAAGCCGACCCCATTCTCCGGAATAAGGAAGCCACCCACTGGGCCGACCTGGGCTGCGGAACAGGCCTGTTCACCCAGGCCCTGAGCCGGATGCTGCAGCCCGGCAGCAGTATCCACGGCATCGACAACAATGCCTCTCTCAAAAAACAAATAACCCCCAATGGCGTTGAGATCATTCCGCTGAAAATGGATTTCGTCTCCGGCGACTGGGGCCTCCGGGACTTAGACGGGATCATCATGGCCAATTCGCTTCATTATGTAAAAGACCAGTCCTCCTTTCTCCAAAAAATACCAACATTTCTGAAACCGGCAGCTTCCATCCTCATCGTTGAATACGATACGGATACACCTGTCCCCACCTGGGTGCCCTACCCGCTGAGTTTTTCTTCCCTGACAAAACTATTCACCGGAGCAGGTTATATATCCGTCCAACGACTAGGCGAAAAACCATCCATCTATGGCGGAGGAAATATCTATGCAGCCCTGATTGATTCCTGAACGCCCCTCTTTCTAAATATATATGATTAAAAATAAATAAGTATTAACACTTAATTAGTAGCATTCCAGTCGTATCTGGTATACCAATTCAAACAATCAACGTTTCTTGCAGGAACAATACCGGAACGGAAAATAGAGCAGGCGCAAAGATTTCATCCGGTTAGAAACACAACAAAAAACGCCGCAGACGTTCCAAGGCATCAAAGACGCCGCAAGCGCCTTCGCACACCAGGCTCCTGGTTCAGTAGCAAATTCAAATTTCCCGGCTTCAGGAAGTCGTTTCCTTAGGTATTAACTTCTATCGTTATCAAGATAATGGGTGGTCCGCTCCTAACCCGTTCGGATCACAGCCAGGGCCTCCTCGAACCTCAAGATCCGGTGCACAGCATGCACCGGATTCTTTTTTCCTCCCAGGCCCCATCTTTTTTCCTCCCGGGACCCATCTTCTTCCCTCCCGGGACCCATCTTCCCCGGACCCGCATTCTTCACCGACAAAATCCCTTCTTTCGCCGCCCATTCCCCTCGTTATGTCCTAATACCCCTTGCAAGGTCAGGTCGAACACCCTAGATTTGATTAAAATTCAATAAATAAAGAACCAGCTAAAAAATTCAACAACAATGGGCGATGAAAATCCAAATATGAGTGGGGGAGACAACAGGGATAGGTACGGCAGGCACCGCAGGGGAATGGGTCGTTTGGGAGCAGGGCTGTTCCTGCTCCTGGTCGGTGGAGTGCTGCTGCTTGATCAGATGGGCTTTCCTCTTCCGGATTGGTTATTCAACTGGCACGTGCTGCTCATCGCCATCGGCCTGTTCGGCGGACTCCAGCATAGCTTCCGGGGAGGCCCCTGGCTGATCCTTATCCTGGTCGGCAGCTTTTTCTTCCTGCAGGACTACTATCCCCGGATACCCCTGCACCGTTTTATCTGGCCCGCCGTGCTCATCTTCGTGGGCCTCCTGATCATCATCTCTCCCCGTAGAAGCCACTGGAGAGACAGAGACTGGGGCAATCAGCAAAAAGATCAATGGAAAAGGAGATATGCCCAGGGTTTTGCTACGATGAAAGAAGGGTACTCTTCGGAGGACTGGATTGACTCCACAGCCATCTTCGGCGGCGTACACAAAAAGATCGTCTCCAGGAATTTCCGGGGCGGGGATGTCACCAGCATCATGGGCGGTACGGAACTGGACCTGACCCAGGCCGATTTCAACGGCATCGTCAAGCTGGACGTCACCCAGGTCATGGGCGCTACCAAGATCATCGTACCCCCGCACTGGGAAGTCCGCTCGGAGGTCAACGCCCTATTTGCCGGCTACGAAGACAAACGGCAGCAGCCTGCGGTCACCAATCCCGACAAGGTATTGATCCTGCAGGGCACCTCGGTCTTCGGAGGGATCGAATTGAAGAATTATTAAAAACACCAAAAACTATGAACTGGTATCTCAGCAAAATCGTATTCAGGATCATCTGCGGAGAAGGACAGCATACACCGCAGTTTGACGAACAGCTCCGTCTTATCACAGCCGACAACGAACACGAGGCCTTCGACAAAGCCATGATCATCGGCGAGAAGGAACAGGACGGCTTCTACAACGAGAACCAGAAGCTCGTCCAGTGGAAATTCGTCAACGTCTCGGAACTTTACAAGCTGAGTGGATTGCTGGATGGCGCCGAAGTCTACTCGCGGATCCAGGAGACGGACGACCCGGACCGGTACATCGAGTTCACCAACAAAAAAGCCGACCATATCCGGTTCAGCAGCACACCGAAAATGTTGCGGCTGTTATAAGGTTCGGTTTGTGTATGGGGTTCGCTGTTCACCAACCCGCGCTGAAATTTGCTGTTCACACTGAAAAAACTAATTGAATTTGGCCAGAAGCCCGTTATCGATCGGAAAATTTCTGCTAATCTTCATCTCATGGTGGCTTATCTGGGCGCTCCTGCAGACAATGCTGCTTCTGGGTTTCGGTCTTGATTTCAGCATAGCCCTCGCCGACAGCCTCGTCTCCAATACACTGCTGGCCCTGGCCTGCGGCTTCATCAGCAATAACCTGCAATACTATCTTCCTAAAAAAGAACGATACTGGTATATCCTCTTCGTCAGCCTCGGCCTCAGCGGCCTGATCCTGCTCGCCTGCAAAGGGATCCTGGTGCCCCTGTTCGACGACAAGGCCGGAGGTAACGGTTATGCCTTATTCTTTTCGCGCTCCTGGCCTGTCCGCTTCGACATTATCTTCCTGCAGGTTGGCTGTATGACCATCCTCAGCGTATTATGGTATTCCTCAGAAGAAGAGCAGCAGAACCTCCAGCGGAAGGCCGATGCGGAGCGGCTCTCCAAAGAGGCAGAGCTCTTCAAGCTCCGCCAGCAGCTGGCCCCCCATTTCTTATTCAACAGCCTTAACTCCATCAGCGCCCTGGTAGGCAGCCAGCCGGAGCAGGCACGAAAAATGATCCAGCAGCTCTCGGATTTTCTCCGGGGCAACCTGAAAAAAGAAG
>JAATFV010000234.1 GCA_015655015.1 Chitinophagales bacterium
ATATTCCTCCTTAGCTCAGTTGGTTAGAGCATCTGACTGTTAATCAGAGGGTCGCTGGTTCAAGTCCAGCAGGGGGAGCGGAAAGTGAAAGAAGGCTTGCAGTAATGCAGGCCTTTTGTTTTCCCTCAAAACTCCATTGCGGCAATCAATCAGTATTATTTAAACCTATCCCATTGCCAATTCAAACGCCAATGACATCTGCTCTTGTTCCTGGCGTGGAATCTGATATTTGTCTGCCAGCGTTTGCCATCTGCTAACACTTTTTTTGATTTGCGTAATAATGCTTTCAGCTTTTGATTTAGAAAGACGAAAGTATTCTGCTACAGATAATGCGAGCTCGAAATCAAGTGAGTTGTCGTCTTCCGAAATATTCAGCGACAATCCGGTGCCAAAATAAGTGGGATTTATATCATATGCCGGAGAAAGCTGCCAACCTGAATCTGTGAGCAAAAATCCATGATTGCGCAAGTGGTCATCCGTGTTTTTGATCGCGATTGAAAAAACAATGCGTCGCCATAATTGTTCCAGGTCTGCCTTAGGCGTAGCGCCTTTCTCCATAATAAATTGTACAAGGTCCATATAAGAAGCACCAGTAGTAGCATCTGTTCCGTCAGTTCTACCTAATAAAGTCATTGCAGATGCAAAATGTATCCGCTTTCCTTCAGCTGTTCTGTCAAACCGCTTAGAAAGAAAAGTATTGTATTTGTTACTGAATTTTTTAACGATGCCATGAGCAACATTAATATTATTCTCTAAGGCAAGATCAGCCACAAGCATCTCCCATGCCGCCACATTCGTTGCGTCTTTAACGCTGGGAAATTTTGCGATCCATAGGTTTCCGTGCTCATCTGTTACACTGGCTTTGGGTCTTGCGCCGCCCAAAGATGCGCCTGGAGCTATCAGCATATTTATCCATTGCAAGGCCTGTTGATCCTGCAATAGATCATTTTCAAATTCCTGGCTGGCATGTTCCAGTTCCCGGAGGGATGTCCAAGGAGGAGCGGCCATGCCCTTATCGTCATGTTGAAAATTGTCATTGTCCGCTATTTTAAAACGCAGCCCTCCCATACGATGCAGATCATAAACTCCTAACAAATAATCTTCCTCAAACAAGGCCTTGGGCTTGCGCTCCTGTTGTCGGGCGAGTATTGCTTCCCGTCTGCGCATCAACTCTTTGCCCCATCTATCGGGAGAAGAATCCATAAACACGCCAAAGTTTGGCTTATCCTTTCCTAAATATTGAGGTCCGCTGTAATGCTGCAAGTCTGGGTCGAGGTCTTGCGCCTTACCCTGTTTTATCCATTCCTTATGGTATTCAAAAGAAAATACTCCATGCCCTTTAGTCCGGATCACATTTAACGTTCCCATCATCATTGGACCATTCAGTCCTTGCCAATCTGCATATACAAATATGTCCATTTTTATTTCTTTTTAGGGGCCCGCTTTTTAACAATTATATCGGCATCCTGGAGTCGGCGCCCAAGTTCATCATCAGCGGCAACTTTCAATAGGTCCTCCAATAGCCCCAGTACTAACAGCACTTGACAATATGCTCCTATGGTGACTGTTGGCATGCCTCTTTCAATATTCCAAAGCGTGGTTCGGTTAATACCAGCTCTTTCCGCTACCTGCTCCGCAGATAGTTTACGGCGTAAACGTGCTAATTTGATATGCTCACCCAATTGCTCAAGCACTTTTTGGGCTTTGGGTAATAAAGTGATAGATCTGGTATTCATAATGTTGATTGTTGCAAACAAATTTAATGAAATTGTCCATTATAATCAACATTAAAAAATGTAGGCCCTCGTACCGCCTTTCTTACCATTTTTCTTTCTAATCAGTTATAAGTTATTGATTTATAATGTCATTTTCTCCCAGCAGGGGGAGCCGAAGGTCAAACGCTTACAAAGGTCGCTAACTGCGGCCTTTTTTTTGCAAACACTCGCGGCCCACTAGTTTCCATGTCTTCCAGAACTGAGCGAAACTACATAATGCCTGATCTGAAGGTTAAGCATTTGGTACGACCCGGACTATTACAGAAACGATGTTGATCGGCAGTTTGATTATTCTATTTTCACAGCTTGCATTTTATAACCATTATCATCAATGTCAAAGCCGAACTATTTCCCATTGCTGTCGTGAAATCCATGAATGCAAATCTGAGCTTTCAACATCCACCCTTGCTGGATATCGCATAGATGACGTTGCCTGAAACAAATAAATTGAAGCCTTTCTAAGTTGATGAATCTCTATTGTTTAATGTTCACGATGCTACGGATCGTCGTCCGTGTATTACTGAATTCGCAAATTTGGCCGTCACAATGCAAGCGTATGTAAAAGCTGGCAGACTTTATTTATTGGCCTTTCATACAGGCAACACAGTCGAAAACTTTATGTCTTCAAGGACAAACGAGCTTTGAATTTTACCAACATTGGGAATGGTGGCCAGCTTCCTCGAAGCAAATTCGTTGTACGCTTCGAGGTCTTGAACAACCACCTTCAAAATAAAATCAAACACTCCCCCGGTCAAATAGCATTCAATAATTTCCTCAATCCCTTTAACTTGCTTATTAAACTGCGCAATGAACTCTGCATTTTGAATATTTAGGGAAACGGCGCAAAATACCAACAGCGGGAAACCAACTTTTCGCCGGTCAAGCAATGCTACATATTGAGAGATAAAACCTGCTTGCTCTAAAGCCGCAATTCTTTTATAAATTGGCGCCTTGGTCATGTTCAGCGCTCTCGACAACTTCTCAATCTCGATTTTTGAATTCACCTGCAAGTGGCGGAGAATTTTACGATCCGTTTCGTCGAAAACCCCGGGGATAAAATTTCTTTTTCCGGTTATGGGAGCGATGTGCTTCTGACTTTTTTTCTCCATCCTCATCGTATTTACGACACAATATATCCATTTTTTCGAATAGTGAGCGACATATCCTTCAAATATTGATATTTGAAAAAATTCTCTAGCAATGGATCTTGAAAACAAGAAATGCGTATTGGTGATTGATAACACTTTGCATCTCGGCGTAGTTGCAAATGTGGCCAGCATCCTTTCGATTACAATTGGAAGTAAAATTTCGGGCCTCATTGGACCCGACGTTGCTGATGCGTCCGGCAGTGTACATCCTGGACTTACTCAATTGCCAATACCAGTCTTAGGAGCAACCAGTGAAGAAATTAGGCTATTACGCTCTGAATATCTTTCAGTGAAAGGGGATAATGACTTTATTGTGGACTTTACAGGGTTTGCCGCCAAAGCAAAAACCTATGATCAATATGCAGCATCGCTACAAGTCGCAAGCGGTCTTGACATTACTTACTATGGCATAGGCCTTTTAACGGACAAGAAAACAGTGAATAAGATTACCAGAAAATTGAATCTGATCGGTCAAAATCAGTTTGCCCAATGAGTACCGTTCCGACTGTGCATATGACAAAAAAAATGAAAGAAAGACAAGAGAACTGCCGATTCTTAAAATATCTGCAAATAGTGTTGCAATACGTGGAAAAAGGCGTAGTTGAAGCAAGCGTTCCTCTTCTTCCCTCCTATCAACAACATCTGGATGTGGCTCATGGCGGCTTGATTTCTACTATTGCTGACACTGCCGCGGGATTTGCCGCCATATCGGTAACCCCGGAAGATCAGGAAGTAGTAACCGCAGAACTGAAAATATCTTTTCTTAAGCCCGCGAAAGAAAACACCCTTAGAGCCCGAGGTTGGGTGGTAAAGGCCGGAAGAAATTTACACTTTTGTGAATCCGAGGTCTGGTCAGGTTCAACGTTAGTTGCTAAAGCCTCCGCAACTATGGCCGTAATTTCCCTGGGTAGCTTGCGATAAAGATGTGAATAAGCTTTTCCGGACAGATTTGGATTTTAAGACATCAATCCACCAGCACACATTCTCTGTTTTAATGCATGCATTACTTGCCTCCCAGGATCACCACGAGGGTACGCTGTTGAATTGGAACGTGGAGGATGATGGGCGAAAATGCAGCCGCCCCCATTGAACACCATTTCCAAAATGGCAGGCGTGCGCAATCCGGGTGTGAATCGGCGTTAAAGCAATTGACACCGCCGGGAAATATGCTTACAGCACATTCATGAATTTAGGATCCGTTTTTAATATCTTTTCCAAATCTTCCCGGTGTTGTTCTCCCCATTTTTCCATAACCAGAATCACCGGCAATAAATCCTCCCCCAGCTTAGTCAATTTATATTCAACCCTGGGAACCTTTGTATTAAACACCTGCTTTTCCATAAAACCATGATTAACCAATTCACCTGGTTGCTTAGCCAAAACCCGGCGGTCACCATTAGGTATTTTTTGCTGCAACTCGCTGGGGCGTTTGTATCCCTGAGAAACATAATAAACAAGCATCAGCTTCCATTTACCATTCAATATCTCTTTAAAAAAATGTAGTCCACAATTTATTTGAATTCGCGTTTTCTTTTTATACATAAAATTATAAAATCGGTAAAGACGGCGGTACCGCAAATATCCGCATAAAATTGTGCGGTATTGCCGGGAAAAAAGCATTAAACTAACTTTGCCTTCAAAACAAAAGTATGCTAAAATTCACATTTTTAATCCGCCGTACTGAGGGAATGAGTAAAGAAGCGTTTGTTGATCATCACAGGAATAACCATGCACCGCTATTCATGTCCATCCCCGAATCCGAAAAGTATGTCAAAAAATATGTTGTTTCTCATCCTGTTGAAATTGCAGGTTTTCCTGCAGCGCAATACGATGGTATTACAGACATTTATTTTTCTTCTATAGAAGACTTTCATGCGTTTTTTGCCAGTGAGAATTATAAACTAAAGGTTCACCCTGATGAAAGTAATTTCATAAAGTTGAATGAGGTGGTAAGTCTGGTCAGTGACGAAAAAACAGTAGTGGATGTTATGGCTTCTTAAATGATGCTTGCGAAACGAGGCAGTTATTACTGGTCAAAATAGACGGTTGTGTGGCAGACACAAAAAAGCGCCTTCCCTTTTTCTAGAAATACACTCATAAATAATTGATTTTCAATATTATTGACTATAGAGTGTTAATTATGAAAACCGAAATCGGAAAATACCAGCCATCGGAAATTCTTCAAATTATCGAGGCCAATTATTTACAGCATCAGCAGCTTGATGACATTGTATTGAAAGGTCAGGGGCTTACCCTTAAAACCACCATTTTAGATTGGAGAGATATTTGCGACCTGGTTGACACCACGGAATTATGGAAATATTTGGATCAATATTTCCATATGGCTGGAGATCGAGAACTCTGGATGACAATACTTGAGCCGCAAGACGAAAAGACCCTTGGTGATCTTTGCAATTTTATAGCTGATAATGCTGAAAAGGAAATCATAAGACCAATAAAATTATTTGGTAATGATTGCAATACAGCCGCAATATTCAAATCTTTGAAAAGGCGGCTCGAAGATAGAGGAATGGATGTTTCAGATTTCAAGCCTTCCTCCCGCCTTGAACCATTGGTGAAGAAATATAAAAGCGTTTTGATCGAAGAGATCAATCAGCTCGCTCCCACAGTATTGCCGCCCATAGACTACAAAACAAACTGCGTATACAAATGGGGTTTGAGATTGCTATTGACTTTTATTTTTGCTACCGTCTTTCTTGGCTATAGGAAATCGAATTGGGGCTGGGCAACGGCTGGAATCTGTTTGATCGGCTATGTAATGACATGGCTTGGCGCTTGGCTGGATCCCAAACAGGCAAGTTTCAAAAATATAAATACCGTCGCCGATTTAGTTCGAAAGATAGATCAGAGAAAACTTGCTTCCGGTAATTTGTAAGGCCCAATTTTCAAAATCGTTTCCTGTGGTGTCATCTTAAACGGGACCAAGTTGCCGTAAACGCCTCTTTTGTTTCCTTCTCGAATTGTTCATTAGTTCCAAAATTTCCACCAAGGCTTGATTTTAGATTCCTCTCTCTGTCTTTCCGCCGCTATTTTTGCATTCGCTGCCTCCCATTTTATTTGTTCTATTTCAGTTGTTCCATTATCATCATATGCAGCCCAAGAGCTGAATGAAGTGTCCGCCTGACCGACTTCGATCACTTGGTCTTTATGCATCATTACTCCGGCACCATGTTCTTCGTCCCAAGTGCAACCTACCTTAAATCTTATATAAGCGTGTCCGTCCTTCTCAGCGGACAGTATGTGCAAATATGAAAGGCCAATATTGAACTATACTATTTGGACGTTTGATCTATCTGGCTGTCGACGGCCCACTTAAAGTCGTCCTTAAAATCCGAAAAACAATTGTCACATATCCATCTATAGTCGTCCATGGTGGTATATCCTTTTGTCAAACAGCCCGGAATTGAATCGGAAAATTTAGTACCGCAGAATTCGCAATGGTCGTGGTCTGTCGATGTTTTCCTGTCGGAATAATTACGATGGAAGAGAGCCACTCCGGTTAGATATTGCTCCTGGCCTAATAGCCGCCAATCACTGAGATCCATACGTCAGTTTTTATTTTGCTTAATAAAATCAAAGCTCTGACCTATGACGTAGGTGCTGGTCTCGGACATGAATAGGACCTTCAAATCGCGATTTTCCGGCACAAACGAGTTACCGTCCCAATAGGTAGGCGCCCGTTCTCCGATAATCGAAAAATCAAGTCCGTGAGCAATTAAGGATTCGGCATATTTGAGTAAGAGCTTTTTTGGTCCCCTCGCCAGCAAACCGCCAGCCGTTTTAAACAAACTATTAAAATCATTTGAATTAAGGTAGGTTTCAAACGGAATATACTTGCGAAAAAGCGAATAATGCTTTTGATACATATCTAAGAAAACCTTTCCTGGTTCAGCACAGAACCCTCTAAAATAAAGTTCACACTGAATGTCGATGTACTTCCACAGAAGTGGGTGATCCTCTTTTATATTGATATCCGCGGCTAAATCAAAGGAAATCCTATTCTCTTTTTGCCCTGTAACATTCACAATCCACTCTTCACCGAGGCTGGCCTGGTATCCAGTTTCATCCGCTTTTATCTCAATATTAAATGCAAAAATATCCGAATAGAAGTCCACTTTTTTAATATATAGTTCCATGTCTTCATAATCGTATTCTTCAAATATCTTAGCTAACGCTTCAGGAATCAATGTCAGGAAATTTATAAATGATTGTCAATTGATACCTAACTGTCTTCTCATATCCAGGGTATAGGAGTATTGTTCTTCAACGGGTATAGGCTTACGGGAACTCTTACTCAAATCCTTTCCCTCCTTTGTAAACAAAGGAGGGAAAAAATTGAACGTCTGATCCCCCGAAATATAATCCACCTCTTTCCTCCAGCCTTTCCAACGATACCCGCCATAATATTTTTCAAGGTCACCTGGGTTTTGAAGAGGGCTTCTTTTTCTTTTGCAGTATCACAGGCAAGTGCTTCCACTTTGTTTTTAGCCGATTTTATCCATTCTTGAACAAGAGGCCAGCCAGGTTCCTTGCTACTTATCAGGTCTTCGATTGGCCGCATGGTTTGGGGATGAACTAAAATGTAAACGAATAATAGGCTGGTTGTCAATATTAATTTAAACATCAATCAAATGTCTAAGTTATTCATAACTTTTTGCTCCAAATAATATATCTGAAAAAACCTTCCATGAGGCGATATTGCATTTATATTTTGATTCGTATAAACCCGTTTGTCGATCAAAGGTTTGCCTGCCTTTTGAAATTATCAGTTGTTACCCCTTATGCTCAGGCATGCCATTAGGGTCCATCCACATAAATTCCCAATGGTGGCCATCGAGGTCTTCAAAGCTATGTTGATACATAAAACCGTAGTCGCTGGCCGGATTAGGTATCGTGGCGCCTGCTGCTGCTGCTTTGTCCACCATTTCGTTGACGGCATCTTTACTATCGGTAGATAAGCAAATAGAGCATTCTACCGCTTTGTGGGCATCTACAATCTCTTTTTTAGTAAAAGTCTGAAAAAAAGTTTCTATCAACAGCATTACGTAAATGGTATCGCTGACGATCATGCAAGTTGCTTTCTCGTCGGTAAATTTCGGGTTAAAAGTATAACCAAGCTTGGTGAAAAACTCTACAGATTTGTTGAGGTCTTTAACTGGTAGGTTCACAAAAATTTGAGTTGCCATAATTACTTTCTGATTTAGTTTATTCAAAGGTATAGTAACGCCACGTACGTGCGAATGTGTGAAAACGACAAGTTAAGGGGGCAAATGCGACAGGTGTTATATCGAACCCATCCAGAATGAGAGAGGATGCGATCCCGGAATTACCCTAAGGGCGCCATTCCCCTCATCGGTATCGTCGAGATGAATGCGGATTGTGAAAATATTCACCAAAATGGGTAAAGGCGATCGAACGGCATACTGATCTTGTTTCATGGTCCAGAGCCCGAACCCTGGCAAGTCGAGTTTCTTGTCTACCGAAATCGTTAGGTCCTGGTGATGTAATTATTCGTTCACACTTGATACATAAATCCTGATATTATTGAATTAAAGGATCCAAAACTTATAACATCTTCCCCACCTCCTCCTGGAACACCTTCCAAGTAGGATGCAGCTCAAACAAATGCGGGATCAGCTCATTCACCATCTTCCTCCCCGGAGACGACGACCGGCGGACCTCCTTCATCATTTCCCGGAGATCGATAGCATTTTGCCGCAGCGCGCTGCGGCCGGCGAACCAGATAAACCAATCCCGGTAGGCTGCCATTAATTCCTTGTTATGGGCGGGCAGGAGGACCGGCTCAGCCAATCGCGCCAGTGCGAAGCTGCAATGTTCCTGTACTAGCGCCAATAGTTTTTCAGCCAGGTTCTCGCGTACATAGACCTTTGCCAGCGCAAATAATTTATCCGTAGAAGGATGTTTTGTCGCTTCGAAGGACGGCAGCCAGTCAGATAGCTCCCGCGCCCATTCCTCCATGGTATAGGTCGACCGCCACGCTTCATAGCTGGCTTCAGGCCAGCCGCCGCTGAAATAAAGCTCTTTATGATAACTCCGGATAAATTCTATGTCTTCCTCAGCTATGGCGACTTTTAACAGCCAGCCCTTCCACTTCCACTGTTCAGCCTTCCAATCGCTAACCACGCCATCGAGCGCCAGTTTCCTGACCGCCGTATAATCTTTCCTGGCATATGCCTCTTCAATCAATTGCTGCCGATAGTGAGAAGGATTATCCCGCATGAGCTGCTGCTGTTCCTGTACCCTGCCCATCTGCCCCAGAAGCTCATACTGCGAATCCAATATGCTGGAAGAAGGTTTCCTGCCGCCTGCAGTTACATTCTTTAATTGCCCGGCCGCCTGTTCCTGAAGATCCTTGTCGAGCAGGGGATTGGTCAGGATAGCCAGCAATTCTTTATGATAAAATTGGTATAACGGCTTATTACAGGCAAACACGACCCGGTCGAAAACCTCCTTTCTCATTTCCGCCGGCACTTCGGGCGCCGTACACAAAGTATTCAGCAATTCTACAGCGGCCCGCGCACATTCATCGGCGCTATTACCGTTGATCTCCCCACTGCAGATCTCGGTCAATACCGCCCGGGCAATGGCAAAGACGAAGACATAATCCTTCTGTTCATATTTCAGAATGGCGGCGCCCAGCAATTTTTTGGCGCCGTTCAGGATAGGATACCTGCTTTTTTCGTGCGGGTAGAACCATCCCTTTTGAACCATCGCCCGTAATTTGGCGACATCAGGCTCCTTCAGGTTGACAGAGGCCCCCATGGCTTCCAGCTCCCCATCCTTGGTGCCCGCCGCCCTGGATGAATAGATCAGGTCGTTAAGCCTCCTGCCCAATAGAGTATGAGGCGGCGGCTCCAGCATGGCCGGGTCGAATGGCTCCGTTTCAATTTGAAATTGCTGCTGTAAGGCAAACATCAGGGCGATGACATGGCGACAGACTGCCGGACCGCAGGGACAAAAAATATCGGTCACCTTTTCATTTTCTACGCGGACAGTAACTTCCTTGTACGTTTTCGTATCCGTCACCTCGGCTTGCCAGACAAGCTCTTTATTGACGAGAGGGCCAACTTTGCCCTCTTCGAATAAGGTCTTTCCTGCGGCGATGAGGGCAGGCTTGAATTGAGTCGCAAAACTGGATAGGGTAGCAATCATGCCGCCAATATAAAAAAAATGCCCCGTTTATGAAAGAGATCAGGACAAAATGCTTTCCCGTCATTACCAGGCGTCCGAAATTATAGCCCGGCTCACCTCCCCAACACCCCCTCCAGCTTCCTATCCAGCTCCCCTTCATCATCACCGCCCCCGGAATATCTCCCGATAATATTCCCTTCAGGATCCACCAATATCTTCGTAGGCAGGGCCGTAATCCCATATCTGCTGCTGCTGATCTCCCTGGCATGATCCCCATAATTAAGATCCCCCGCAGCCACCTTTTTCATGTCCAGGCCCCGCAGCACATGCCTCCAGACACCGATCCCATCCTGCACCACAGCCTTCCGCCAGGCGTCCGGCTTATTATCGTCGTCAGATACCCCGATGATCTCAAATCCTTTGTCTTTATACCGCGCATACACCTCCAGTAAATGAGGGTTACCCTTACGGCAAGGCGCACACCAGCTCGCCCAGAAATCCAGCAGCACATATTTTCCTTTAAAGTCAGCAAGCCGGAGTGTCTTACCATTGATATCAATCGAGGTAAAATCAATGGCCTTCGTTCCCGGAGCTCCCAGCTTCGAGCCATCCATAACGGATCTGATATACCTGCCGAACCCGCTTAGCCGCAGCGCCGGCGAAAGGGCATTAAAATATTTATCCCTGTCTTCCCCCGAAAGACCTGCAATTCTGCCGCGCAATAAAAAAACAGCGGCATAAGAGTCCGGATGAGCGAGAATATATTCCAGGTCGATTTTCTCCCTGTCGGCGGCAGTAGCAGCTTCCGCTTTTTGTTTTTCCAGACCTTTTAGCTCGGTTTGTGTTTTAGCACCGGTAAGCGTTATATCTCTAAAGTTGCCATATTGGAGCCTGGCAACCGTTTCGCCAGGGTCCAGGAAAAAGGAAACACTATTGGCATCATTAGCCGATTTAGGAGATTTCCCTTCCGACAAAAAGGCTATCAACGGATGTGGGATCATTCCCTTGAATTCAAATCTTCCGTTCCGGATGCTCGCCGTGTCCCTTATCCGATGATCATATTGATCGGTAGCCACCAGCGATAAATAACCGGTGTCTTTCCCCTGAATGGTGCCGGAAAACGTAAATGGGTGTTCCTGCTCTCCCCGGGAAATCTCACCAGGCTGCGCTTCTCCTGTTACACTTATCAACAGCCCTGCCAGCTTACTATCCAGCTCCTCCCCTCTCAGATCCCTCGCCAGGATCGTCCCGTCAGGGCCCAGTAAAAAGTTAGCAGGAACCGCCTTTACATCATATAATTTGGCAACCTCATTGTTCCAGTATTTCAGATCGCTTACATGCGTCCAGACAAGACCATCTTCATGGATCGCTTTTAGCCAGGCTTCCTTTTTACCAGGCTGGTCCAGCGACACGCCCAGAACAGTAAAACCCTTCTCTTTATACTTATTAAACGCCCTGACCACATTCGGATTCTCACGCCGGCAGGGCCCGCACCAGCTGGCCCAGAAATCGATCAGCACATATTTCCCCCTGAAATCTTTTAAAGACACCGGCCTCCCAAGTGTATCGCCCTGGGTAAAATCTGGCGCTTTCCTGCCGATGCCCGTGAGCCGTTCCGTGCGAATGGAATTTCTCATAGCTTCCGCCACTTTATTCTTAACAGCCCCGGCAGACAACCTGTTCAGGATCGCCTCCTGTTCGTCGATCGCCAGCTTTCCATACAGCGGCTCATAAATATCATGCATGATAAAGACAGCAATAGGACTCCCTGAATGTTGATCTATCCATCGCAGTGACAGCATTTTCCTCACCGAATCGAGCTCCTGCAATCGTAAAGCGGTCTGCTGTCTGGCAACAGAATCTCCTCCCCGCCTGGCCGCCATCGCCCTGGCCCGGGCAGACTCATACCCCGCCAGCGCCGGCTGATCATTGATGAAATGATGAAATTCATTCAGCTCCCTGGCAAAAGGACTTCCCGATATCTCAACATGGTTGAGCGTAGAATCATCACCGGTAATATCGATCTCCCCCTTATCGGCATAAAGCAACATTCCCCCCTTCCTCCCAATCAACAGGACCAGCTCGTTCCCTCCGCCCTCCTCCACCTGCAACCTGAAAGTAAAACCAGCAGCTGTATTTTGAACGGAATCCCAATGCTCAGGACCCAGACTCATATGCTCGGTATCGTACCATTGACAGTACACCCAGGCCCCGGGTCTCAGTTTTTTAAGGTTTCCATGGATCGTGAGATTATAAGATTGTGCGTAGAGCGTCGCGGTAAACAACAACAGCCCCAACGAAAATATCCTCTTCATCTGTAAGTTTTTAGTGTGACAACTAAAGTCAGGCCGGACTATATAGCAATTATACAGCCCGGTCTGTTATAATAATACCGTCTTAATAAATTCCCGCTTAATAATTCTTTAATAATTCTGTGTCAGATTCGTATTATAGCTGGTGGCGCTCTGCGGGAACGGAAAGATCCATAACGGAGATTCCGGCGTCAGCTGCCAGGTCGTTCCGTTTATCGTTCTGATGAGCGTTTGCTTATACTTACCTTCCGCATTCCACCTTTTAATGTCCACAAAATTCTTATAGGTGAACAGATGCTCTATCCTGGCAGTCCTCATGAGGGATGCCATCACATCTGCTTCCGTCGTCGCCATTAAAGGCTGGTAAGGAAAGATCCTCCTCACCCTTAAAAAATCAAGCGAAGCCGCCGCCTCGGCGATCTTCTGCGTGCGGGCAAGGCATTCCGCCTGGACCAGGTACATGTCAGCCGTAGTAAGCCCTCCTGTATTGCAGGCAAAAGCAAGGGTAGGAGTATACCATATCTTACTATTAGTAACTCCCGAGATAGGATTGGCAATTGGATATACCTTAACAGAATCCCTGATAATATCCCCCGGCTCATAGACATCACTGATTATCTCATTGGTAGGCGCTTGCAGGAGCGGAGCCTGTAACGCATAGGACATAAAGAACAGGTTATCGGAGGCAGCCATAGTCGAGCCGGGGACCAATCCTGTCCCATTAGGCGGCTTCAGCCAAAGGCGATGATCTGCCAGTATATTATTGATCGCAAGGCTGGAATCTGCCGCGCTCAGGGCATCTGCATAATTACGCATCGATAGCAGCACCCTGGCTTTCACCGCATAGGCAAAGGCCTTTCCAACACGCATGTTGTTTACCGGTTTATCCGGCAGGGACTTTAATTGCAGAGCGGCATTGATGTCCGACAGTAGATTGGCATACACCTCCGCTACCGTACTCTTTTTATTCGGCGTAGTAATATCATTATCCGTCACATAAGGAATACCCCCATCTTTTGCCGCAGTAGCCGGATCATAGGCTTTTGCATAAAAATTAACCAGCATATAATGAAAATAAGCCCGCAGAATATAGGCTTCCGCCTTCAGCTGGTTAGCCATCACCCTGTCCCCGCTGGCGTTATCGACATTCCCAAGCACAATATTGGCCACATTGTCAATGATCGCGTAGATGTCTTCATATTTGATATCCGATGCCGTCAGTGTCACCCTGTCCACCGACGAATCATAGGTGACAAGCGCATAGGTCAGGTTTTTGGACGCAGCGTTGAGAACACTGGGCACATTGGTGGCATAAGGATAAATGTCCGTCAGGGTGTTCACATCATCGAATTTGCCAAGATCTGTTATGACGTAATTATAGTTCAGCAAAAAGTCAAGGTCAGAGACCCGGTTCAGGATATTTTTCCCTTTCGGCGTAACATCCGTCCATTTATTGCAAGCCGGCAGTAGAAAAAGCAGGCTCCCCAATACCAGGCTGTATATTATTTTTTGCATTTTCTTTTTTTTAGAATTTCCTTTTAGAAATTAACGTTGAGGCCGAATACATAGGATGTCAGCAAAGGAGCTCCTCCCGTTTCCGGATCGATGTTCACTTTATTCTTCATCCATACCGCCTTGGGATTATTCAGCTGAAACCGTAATCTTACCCCGCTGGAGCTTATTCTTTTCGCTACCTGGGCCGGCAGGTTGTATCCCAGCACCACATTCCTGATCTTAATAAAATCACCGGAGTATACGAACTTGTCTGAATAGGTCATGTAATGGCCGGGAACCGGGGCCGCCGGAATATATTGCCCCCATCCCGGTATGTCGGTATTTTTATTGGTAGGCGTCCAGCTGTTCAGCACATAAGAAGGCAATGGCGTCATGGAAGGCTGATTCACGATGTCAGGCTGTAAGGCCCGCAGGTATTGCCCTCCGTAATACACCATTAATATGTTTAGACTGAACCCTTTATAATAAAACTCATTGGTAAGCGCCAGGTTGGTGCGGGGATCCTGTCCTCCCGAATAAGCGATAGCGCTCAGATCGCTGTTGCCAAGCGCTGTCGTGGTCAGCGTGCCATCTGCTTTGAGAAATTGTGGCTGCCCCACATCGTTGAGGCCCTTATACTGGAAAGAGAACAAGGATCTTACCGGGGATCCTACTTTTAATCCACCTTCCACCAGCGCCAAAGGAGTATTGGCCACTTCATCCACATACGTTATCTTATTCTTATTCTCCGATACCACCAGCAAGGTCGACCAGGCCAGCCCATCTCTTCTGTCCGGCTGCAGCCAGCTATAACCCAGGCTCAGCTCGACTCCTGTATTCAGCAATCCCCCATTATTGATCACCTGGCTGCTAAACCCTTCGGATGGATCCAGCCGCTGGTTGGCAAACAGGTTGGTTCCTTTTTTATGATACCAGTCCAGGGAGCCCCTCAGCCTGCTTTCAAATAAAGCGAAATCAAGCCCCAGATTGGTAGTCGCCGTTTTTTCCCAGGTCAGCTTTGGATTGGCAGGATTTTGGACAACAGCCATAGGAAGGCCGGTAATGGGATTGATCAGACTGGAATTAGCGGTCAGGAAACTGGTCGTATTCAGGTTGATGTTACCCGTTACTCCATAGGTCGCCCTGAATTTGAGATAGTTGACCCATTTTATATCCGATAAAAAGGATTCGTTGAAAATATTCCAGCCCACGCCTACCGACCAGAGGGGACGCCCCCGGAATTTCGGGTCCAGGCCGAATACATCGGCATAATCCTTCCTATAGGACCCGAAGACGTTATACCTTCTGTCATAGGTATACGTGGCATTGGCGTATCCCGACCCAAAATGATGGGTAGTATCCTGAATTACACCAATGGGATCGGAAAGATAATCCGTGTACTCGTTGATAGGATTATAACCCGGCTTGAAAAAAGCAGTGGAGGTCAGCGCGGACAAAGCAGTATAATTCACCGTGGTCATAGCAGAAGACTGCAGCTGATCATCGTACCCCAGCAACAATCCTTTTACGCCATGTACACGGGTATCACGGAACTCGGCGCCTGCGATCAGATTGATCAGGTGTTTACCATATTGGCGGTTGAAATCGGCCTGGGCACGGGCCGTCCAATAAGCCCCTTTCGCATGGGTAGTAGCCAATTTACCGCCGCTGGCAGGAAGAAGGTCCGTATAGGTATAATTAGGCGCGGTCCCGCTCTGAACCGTGTAAATATTCTTCAGGAATCTCATCACATAACTATCCGATTCGGAATAAGCGGAACTGTCCGTTATATTGTCCTCATACTGGAATTGAGGCCGGAAGGTCAATCCCCGGAGGATCTTAAAATTCATGTTCACATAATACCGGGTATTCTGCTGGGTGGTAGTAAGAAAATCCTTTCCCAGCTCGTCCAGGTGGTTGACCAGCATGCTTTGAAGCTGGGGCGCCTGCGGGATATACATATTGTAATCGGAAGTGGTATAATAGACCCGGTTGCCCCTTGCATCCAGCAGCTGGGTATAAGGCGACACATTGAAGGGACTGGTTGCAAAATTACTGTTGCTTGTTTTTTGCTGGCCTAAAATAGTATTTACTCCAAAGTCGACATCCAGCCATTTGCTTACATCATAAGTTCCTTTATAAAAAAGATTGAACTGCCTGTTGTGTTCATTGATAATGCCCATATTATCCGTCTTATAGTTCAGGATGAGACTGGATTGCAGCCTGCCGCCACTCGTTCTCACCGCTACATTGTATTGCTGCAGCATCTCGTTCTTCAGGGCATTGTCTTTATATTGCTGTATAAAGTTGTTCTTCCGGAAACCCGCGAGCTGGTCCTCCACATCCTTTTGCGTAATAGCACCCGTGGCTTGCTGGTAATAGGCATATTCAATGGGAGTAATAGGATTCCCTTTACCGAGGTACGATTGCACCGTCTGGACATTGGTCGGATTAATACCCGGATCGAAATACCAGCTCCAAAAGCTCTTTTCCAGGTCTACCTGCTGAGCGGCTGTAACATAATGATATTTCGAAAAATCAAGCTTCTGATACACCGTCATATCACTGGAAACTTCTACCACCGTGCGCTTTTCTCTTGCCCGCCTGGTGACGATCACAATAACGCCGTTGGAAGCCCTTGCCCCATAAATGGCGGCGGCAGCAGCATCTTTCAGAACAGTGACGCTTTCTATATCATACGGATTAATGTCTGCTACCGAACCCTCGATCGGAAGACCGTCTACCACTACCAGCGCGGAGGTGGAGGACTGCAGCGAGCTGACTCCCCTGATCGTGGTGGTTCCCCTGTAATTTACCAACCCCGGCACCCTTCCTTCCAGGTTGTCAATGATATTGGGGGTGTATCTTTTTTCCAGCTCTTTGCCGGTAACAGTCACCGTAGCCCCGGTTGAGTTTACCCGGGAGATCGTCTGATACCCGGTAGACACCATCACGGAAGCCGTATCAAGAGCGCGGGTTCCCTGCTGTAAAGTAATATTCAAGGTGGCTTCCGAACCGATCTTCACTTCCTGCGTCTCAAACCCTATTCCGGAAATTACCAGGGTGCTCCCCGGAGGGACATTGAGCACAAATTTCCCTTCGGAATCCGTTACCGCACCGGTGTGCGTCCCTTTCACGACCACATTAATACCTGTGACCGGCTTGCCATCTGCCATTTTCACCAACCCCGTTATAGGCAGAAAATTTGGCCGTGCAGCCGCCAATATAGGATCCGGCAGGGCCCTTTTTACAATAATGGTTTTGCTTTTTATCGACCAGGCCAGACCCTGGCCCCCGAGCGTAAGCGCCAGCAGGTCTTCCAACGGCATATTCCGGACTTTAAGCGTTACGGGTCTCGTGCCTTTAATGACATCATTATCAAAGAAAAATACATACCCGGTTTGTGACCGGATTGCAGTGAACACCTCCTGCAAACGAACATCCCTGCCGGAATAGGTAACGGACTGTGACAAGCCTTTGGCGCTCACATTCAAAAAAGCAGCGGTCAGAAAAATAATGGTCAGCCTCATAGCTAACAGCGTTTTGGTGGAGAGCCGGAACCTCTGCCGTCCCTGCGGAAATCTGATCCCGCATAAGATTGCCAGGGCCCGGCTACAAAGAGCAATTAAATGCATAGTTTTGCAGCGTTTGGGTTATACAATGAAGAAATCCTACTAAGACTTTTTTGGGGTTAACCCGGACATTTATACGTCCCGGCTCGCATCCGGGACGTTTTTGTATGGATTAACCAGGTCGGTTTTTTTAAGCCATTGTCATTATATCTATTGTTTTGGTATCTTTTATTCAAGGGCATCAGCGAACAATCGTCGGGTTAGAATCAAGACAAGCGTATCAGGCAACAATCATCAGACAACAATCCTCCGGGCAGGGCCTGCCTGTTCAAAGACCACCACGCAATCAGCATCAGGCAATCGTTCAGGGCATTAACACCAGGGTCCTTCCTTCCATTTTAAAATGGACTTCCATCTCTTTCAAGATATCCAATACCTGGCCCAGATTTAGGTCCCGCTGAATTTGCCCGGAAAAATCCCGTTTGGGCAAGACTCCATTAACCCGAACGTCCACATCGTACCACCGGCTAAGCTGGCGCATCAACATTCCCAGGTCCGCACTCCTGAAATCAAAAAATCCATTCTTCCACGCTACGACACTGGCAGTATCAGCTTCCCTCACCGCATTATAAGCGCCTGTGGAAGCTTGCTGCCCGGGCGCTAATAAGGCAGAGAACTGCTCATTCATTACACGAACTTTTCCCTTTAGCAAAGTGGTTCTTACATCGGCTTCATCTCTGTAAGCGTTTACGTTAAAGCTTGTTCCCAGCACGGTGACCTCCGTTCCATTTGCCGTTACCCGAAAAGGACTGTTCTTATTGGCGGCTATTTCAAAATAAGCCTCGCCGACGACAGTTACGGCTCTCCCCGTATCCTTAAATGAAGTAGGGAATCTGATAGAGGAAGCAGCATTTAACCACACCATGCTGCCATCAGGCAGTATGACCTGGTACTGACCGCCTTTGGGAGTCGTTACCGTATTATACCCTATATCGCCGCTGTGGCCCGAAACAGCCTTACTATCATATATCAGCTGGCCATCTCTCCGTTTAATGATATTGGAAACTCCCTGTTTTGCAATGCTGCCGTCAGTTGCCTGCTCAAGAACAATACTGCTTCCATCGTCAAGCGTTAAAATAGCTTTATTGCCCCCGGGCAGTATATTGGCAGGGGATAGCGGAATAGAAGCTGCCTTCACCAGCGCCGGCCGGGATGTCTGCCGTAACCAGAAATAAGTTCCTGCAAAAAGCAATAAAAGAATAGCCGCATACCTGAACCAGGAAGTGCGGAGAAAATGTACCCGATGCACTACCGGAACGCTGATACCACCATCATCCGGCCGAGCAGTGTTGAGGCCTCCCTTGTCTCCATCTTCCGGCACAACGGTATCCGGGCGTCCCTTACCTCTATCTTCCAGCATAACAGTGTCAAGACGCCCCTTCATACGGGCAAACAGGTCTTCTTCAGTATAACCGGCAGGAGCTTCGACAATCACTTCCTCCCGGAACTGGGCCTGGAACCATTCCCTTACCGCCTGTTTCTCCGCTTCAGTAGCCTGACCCGATAAAAAATGGTCGATTGCTTTATTTAAATGGTCTGGGATTGGCATAGTACAGCTTTATAGTAGTAAGTCGCAAAAACAGGAGAAACTACTCAGCCCTTACAAAAATATTTTTCCCGGAACAAGCCTACAGTCGGGTAAGAAAAACTAAACTGATGATTTTTAATGATTTACGCAGGCGGGAAATCGCCCTGTATAATTGATTTTCAACCGTGCGGGGGGAGAGATCCAGCTTTTTGGCAATTTCTTTTACGGACAATCCCTCATCGCGGCGATATTGAAAAATAAGCCGGCACTGGTCGGGCAACCGGTCTGCTTCATCCTTCAATAACGCTAAAAGTATTTCGGTCTGGTCATTTTGCTGCCCCGAAGGATCGACACCGTCTTCAGGCATGGAGGAGAGATCCATCCATTTTATTTTTCCGGCAGCTCTAAGGTGATTGATAGAAAGGTAGGTAACAGCGGTTGCCAGGTAAGCTTTAACTGTTTTTATTTCAGAGCGTTCCCTGTTCTTCCATAGACTAATGAACACCTCCTGTACGATATCTTCACTTGTTTGTACGTCCCTGACGACATTATAGGCCACCGCATACAGCGTCGCAGCAAAACGGGAATAAATTTCACCAAACGCAGCGTCGTCCTGTCCCGACTTTACCAGCTCCCAGATCTCCATATCAGCCAGGTGGCTATACATAGTTCAATTAAACCATAAACTTAGCTAAATTTATTCGATGATGGATATAATTACCTGTTCCATAATTACCCGTTCTATAATTACCCGTTCTATAATTACCTGTTCAATACACCAGACCGTTCCAAATACCTCTTTGAAGGATAATAGATAAAAAAACAGGTTCCGTCTTTGATGGCAGGAATGATCTGACTGCTCAATTCATCAGGGATCGCGGGACAGCCAAACGTAGTTCCCATCAAACCATATTTATGAAGGATCCGCTCGCTGACATAAGGCGCTCCGTGGATGACGATATTCCGCTGGCTTGCCCTGTTATTGAATCCCCTGTCCATTCCATCTATCCGGAGGGAGAGTCCGTTGCCGCCAAAATAGGTGCTCCTGGTCACATAAAAACCCAGGCTGCTCTTATGCGATTCAGGAATGTTGGAAAAGGAATGGGCATACTCTGCGCCCGAGTTGATACCATGCGCAACATAGCTGCGATACAGCAATTTTCTATTTGGCACATCGATGACATACATTCTTTTGAGGCTCGATGACTGGCTGAAATCACAGATCGATAATATATCCGTCCTGTTCAGAACACCTTTTTTAAGAAGCCTGTGATAGCCGATCAAGGCGTATTCCAATGCTTTTTCATTTAATCCCGAGTCTTCCAGCTGCATCTCCTTAAATAGATCGGCGGCCTCCAGGGTGATCACCTTTAATTCGGCCGTTCGGGCGGCAGCTCTTGCCCGGGCTAATCTGACGGCCGACACTCTTGCAGCCGACACCTTTGCCGAGACGACATTAGCGTGGGGAGCAACAGGATGGTAAAAAGCCGACGTAGCGGAAGGAACTATAAAAAGCAACAGGCAGCAGAACTTACCAATGGAGGCAGGCACAGAAAAGCCGATGAACGTTTTCATGCAGGTACGTTTAAGGTGTTAAGGACTATAACTAATTAATAGCTCATAGTTATTGGGAAGGCGATTACAAAGGATGGATGAATTTTAGCTAATTCAAAAGTGGCTAAGCGGGATGGTAATTCGAGGAGATTGGGTACGTGCTGAGCTATACGTGCTGAGCTAATGGGATAGTAAAAGGTGCTAATGGATAGTAAAAGGTGCTCTATGGATCTCAAAAGTAATAGTACTTTCAGATCTATGCAAGCTTCTTCCCCTTTTTTTCCATACAATGTTGGCTTAGCGCCAAAATTGAGGTTCTTATATATATAAAGCTACTGTAATGAAATCCGGATTACACCACTCCGCCCATTAACGGATCGGTCTTGCTGACCGTACCATCTTCCACATGTCCGGCAAAACGTTCTTCAAAAAGATCATATCCTTTCAATTTTACGCTGACATCATACCAGCTATAAGCCTTCGCCAGATCTAAAACGACAGATACAGCATCCCCTGCCGCCACCTTTTTACGCATCTCAGCCCCCTTATAGCTGTTATCAATGATACTTAATTCATGGGAATGTGTGTCGTTATTGGTAATAGTAACAACGATATTTCCGGTAAGCTTCAAAGACGCCTGCGGGCTCCCTTCATAATTACATTCGATCTTTACCAGGGGGTTGTCCCCATTACCCATGAACTCCCGGTAAAAACCATTGGGGCCATACACCCTCAAATGATAATCGCCCTTTTCAAAATCAGCAATATTCCATTCATCCTGTAACCCGTCACCGGCAGCGACGCTATAGTCCCATGCCCGCAATACCTCTTTTTGATAAGGATTGATAGCATATACCCGAAAAGGCGAACCGGCCGCCTTATCTCCGAAGATACTGCTGCCGGCCTTGAAAGCTATTTCATAACTTTTCCTGTCTTTGGAAAAATGACCATTCGCATAGAGCTCATACGGCAAGCCGCAAGCCGGCCGGATCCCCTTTTCCTGTTTGGGAAAATACGGTGATAACGCAGGATCATTATTGATCTGATCGATTTCGGCGGCCGATAGTTTCTTAAAATTAGCCGGCGTCTCCCTGAACTGCGCCTGGTGAATGCCTTCTATAAAAGGTTGCTTATCCAGGAATTGCGGAGGGTTGATCTTTTCACCATTATAGGGCCTGAATACCGAAGTCAGGTCACCGCAGATGGTCCTGCGCCATTGGGTAATATTTTCTTCGGTTATTTTTTTATGGAACTTCTTCTCCAAAAAATTCTCCAGGAATTGCAGGGAGGAAGTATGGTCAAATAATTCCGAGTTTACAAAACCACCGCGTGACCAGGGGGAAGCAATGATCATCGGCACCCGATAGCCCAGGCCAATAGAGCTCTCCCGGATGCTGCTTGCCATCGTCGAAGGATTGGTCTGCTGGTCCCGGGTAGCAAAATCCAGCCTTGGATCGATCCCCCCGGATACCTTACCCGTATTTTCCTTGTAAGGATTTGGAACGGTATAGGGCGGTATATGGTCAAAATAACCGTCATTTTCATCATAGGTGATAATGAAAATAGTCTTTTTCCATACTTCAGGATTTTGCAATAGTATTTCCATGGCTTCGCTCACATACCAGGGGCCAAACCAGGGTTCACCGGGATGGTCAGAGAAGTAGGCAGGCGGCATTAGCCAGGACACGGTAGGCAACGTATTGTTTTTAACGTCCTCCCTGAACTGGAAGAATACGTCTCCCTTCGGTACATTCAGCTCTCTTTCTGTTCCCCCGTCAGTATATTTCAATGACGTCAGATCATGAAAGAACGGATCGTTGCTGTTCGTAATAAATGCTTTATTATTTAATTCTTTTTCCCGTTGCAAAAGACTGTCAAAACTTTCCTTTGTATATTTCTCCTGCGCTGCTTCTATCCGGCTCAGCAGCTTTTTAGCCGCCGCCAGCCGCTGAGCCGTTTTAGGGTCAGCAGGCTGTTTCTCCAGGTCGGCTATCAGCCGTAAAATATTGTCTTTTTTCGTTTGCAGGTTAGCGATGCCGCCCGCATGCAGCCTTACATTATACTGCTTATAATATTCCAGCACATTTGTTCCGAAATTGCTCAGCCAGGAGCTTTCTTCTTCTTTTAACCCATACCCCATGGTCAGCTCGTTCTGATAAACTTTCCAGGAAATGCCGTTTTCCTCCAGGCGCTCAGGGTATGTTTTCCAGCTCAGCTCCGGGTATTCATAATTATCTACATTCCATAAATACGCGATGGCCTGCACCTCATTGGCTTCCCGGACCGTACCCGTCATCCAGTAATGACGGTTGGGATGGGTGCCGGTAATGCTGGAGCAAAAATTCTGATCGCATACGGTGAAGGCATCCGCCAGGGAATAATAAAAGGGAAAATCAGAACGGTCGCAATATCCCATGGTTAAAGGCATGTCTGCATAGGCTTTATTACGAGCTCTTTTGACCTCGAGCCATTTATCATACTTCCCGTTGTTCATGGCATCGGTCTGGTCCGTCCAGCCATGAGGCAAAGAGCCCATCCAGGCAACCCTGGTATCCTTTACATTCAAATGAAATGGCCCATAGGTATCGCCTTCTTTATTGGACTGCAGCCAGACCTTATTTTTATCCGGCAGGTAAATAGCACGCGGGTCATTGTAACCCCGTACTCCCTGTAAAGATCCCAGCTGGTGATCGAAGGAGCGGTTTTCCTGCATTAAAAATACAATGTGTTCCGCGTCATAAAAGGTGCTGCCCAATTCCGGGTTGATGGCTAACGCCTTTTGGATGACCGGAGGCAGCATATTTATCATAGCTGCGCTGCCCGACAGGAGGGCCGCTTTCTTTAGAAAATCTCTCCGTGAGTTCATTGCATAGATTTTATACTTCCGCTAAAATACAAATGCCTCCGTAATAGCAGGCCTCCGGTCCATTATCTTTTCATTATACCCAAAACCGCCCGGTCTTTCGTAAATTTATAGGGAACAACCTTCTCAAAAAATTAATTATTATGATCGGATGGTCGGAAATCACCCTCAGGCTGGCCCTGGCCTCTCTCTTCGGCGCCATGATCGGGCTGGAAAGGGAGCGGAAGGACTGGGCCGCGGGCTTAAGAACACATATGATGGTCTGCGTAGGAGCTTCCCTGACGATGATGGTATCCGCTTACGGGTTCTCCGATGTGCTGAGCGCGGGCGCCAAAAATATCACCCTGGATCCATCCCGGATCGCCGCACAGGTGATCAGCGGGATCGGTTTCATCGGGGCGGGCACCATCCTTTTTCTCAAACAAGGGGTGATTCGCGGACTGACGACGGCATCAGGACTGTGGACGGTGGCAGCCATCGGCCTGGCCACCGGAGGAGGAATGTATTTTGCCGCCTTTTGCGCCACCGTCCTGGCGATCATTATCCTGTGGGTCCTCCAACCCTTCGAGAAAAAATTTTCCTCTTTCTTCGTGCAGAAAAGTCTGAAGATCGTTACCCCCGATCGGGCCACCTCTGTAGCGGTCATCGAAAAAATAGTTAATAACGAGGCCCTGGAAGTCAGCCAGTTTTCCGTCGAAAAAGGAAAAAATGATTTTACCGTGCTCTTCCGGTTCAGGAATATGGACAAACAGGCGCTCCTGAAAGTGATCAGCGAACTGCAAACGGAATATACGCTGCCGGGAATAAGCTGGAATAGTTAACCTCTTATAGCTACTTTGACGGATTTTCGATAAATTTGCCTTCTTAATTACTAATACTGGACAGTCATGCCCGAAAACAATGATTTTTTACCACAGGTCATGCAGCGTTATGCAATCCATCCCCCCATGTCCGATACTGACGTAAACCCTCAATTTATGGCGGCTTTGCTCCATGCCTTTGAGGAAAAACCATTCTGTGCAGGCGACTTTGCCCCCTTCCCGATCGGATTGATCGTGGATTATATCAAGCGTACGCATGTCTATTACCTGCAAAAGAAATTACCCGAAATAGAACAAAGCATTCTTTTGCTTTCCAGCCTGTATACGTCTCATCACCCGATCCTGGCTGCCTTGCAGAATTTTTTCCATCGGTATTGCCAGGAGCTTACCGCGCATATCCAGGCAGAAGAAACAAAATTATTGCCCTACATCGCACTATTGAACCGTGCAGGCAATAAAGCCGGGTCTTTTTCCGAATACATAATTGCCTGCCAGGAATATTCTATCTCCCGGTTCCTCGCCGATCACCATGACACAGAAGATGAATTGAGGGATATCCGCCAGACCATCCGCCTGTATGAACCTCCCGCCACCAATGAATCACTCTATCGTATTTTATTAGCACAGCTGCAGACTTTTGAACAAGACCTCTGTATACATGCCCAGATCGAAGATCAGGTGCTCATTCCAAAAGCACAACAAATGGAAACAGTATTGCAGGATCAATTGATGAAAACAGCACAATTGAATTGATGTGATTTTCGTTATTCCTCATGTTATTTCCTAATTTATATATAATTCACGATCGATTACATTAATAATCAATCGAATGTTTGGATTGTTGCGTATATTTGCTTACTAACTTTTTTTTATTTTTTACTAACCATAAATTCTCAATGATGGCAAAAGCAAAAAAAGCAGCTAAGAAAGCCGCTCCCAAGAAAGCAGTAAAGAAAGCAGCTCCTAAGAAGGCCGCTAAGAAAGCAGCTCCTAAAAAAGCAGCTAAGAAAGCCGCCCCTAAAAAGGCCGCTAAGAAGAAAGCAGCTCCCAAGAAAGCATAGGCAGTAATGCTACTTCAGTAATTGATACATAAAAAAAGCCGCTGATATCAGCGGCT
Organism: Chitinophagales bacterium; assembly: GCA_015655015.1. Taxonomy (GTDB): domain Bacteria; phylum Bacteroidota; class Bacteroidia; order Chitinophagales; family Chitinophagaceae; genus Puia. The sequence continues at coordinate 25,418 of JAATFV010000234.1, forward strand.
TTTTTTATGTAGATATAAATACTTTTATACCTTAGAAGACAGCGTGGCGCCAGCTTTAAACTTCGCCACTTTTTTCGCTTTGATCTTGATCGTGGCCCCTGTTTGAGGATTACGACCGGTACGGGCAGCTCTTTTGGAAACAGAGAAGGTGCCAAAACCAACAAGGGTAACTTTATCTCCCTTCTTAAGGGTCTTCGCAACAGCTTCTGTAAATGAGTCTAAGGCGGCATTCGCTTGCTTTTTAGAGATTTCAGCATCTCCGGCGATCTTTTCGATTAATTCAGCTTTGTTCATAGTTAAATATTTACGGGTTACAATAAGTGATAAAAATACACAATTTTAAAATATCAAAACAGTTCCAGTTGCCCCGGTGGGGGGGCTTTCCTCGTTTTTTCCTCCTCAAAGTTGGAAATAGAGATGCCCAGCAGACGTATTTTCTTATTCTCCGGCTCCGTTCCTTCTAAAAGCTCCGTAGCCGTTACCCTGATGGTTTGCAGATCGGATATAGGACCCGGAAAGGACCGGCTGCGGGTGATCTGCTTAAAGTCGGCGTATTTGATCTTAACCGTCACAGTCCTGCTTTTCAGCCGATAACGCTGCAGGCGTTTATAGACTGTCTCCGCTATTTTATCCAGCTCGGCGGTCATTTCAGCCAGGGTGGTAAGATCATAGGCAAAAGTATCTTCAGCCGCCAGCGATTTGGTTTCCCGGTGGGGTTGGACAGGCCGGTCGTCGATACCCCTGGAAATTTTATAATAAAAACGGCCGGTTTTCCCAAAATGTTTGACCAGTTCCGTTTCGGCCAGTTTCTTCAGGTCGCTCCCGTATACAGATGAAGCCCCTTCCTCTTTTCGGCCGTGACCCTGCCCACGCCAAAAAATAGTTCTACCGCCAGCCCCCCGATAAAAGCCTCCACCCTGTATGGACCGATAAAGGTCAATACATCCGGCAAAAAGTTCATCAAAAAGGAAAGGAAGAGCAGTCGCTCTTCCTTTCCTTTTTGATTTATCAGATCATGTCTTGTCTATTGATACCCGGGGTTTTGTTTCAGGTAGACCGTACCCGTCGAATTCTCCAGGGCAAGCTGTTGTTGCGGAATGGCAAAGTACTCATTTACTCCTTTGGTAAAGACGGAGGTATTGGCAACATAATAGAAAGAATGCCTTGTCTTTTCTGTAACAACATAGGCATTGAGGGTATTGGCCATCTGACCGGTGCCGTTATCCCAACGCTGCAAATCGAAGAAACGGTTTCCTTCCATCGCCAATTCCAGCCTTCTTTCAAAATGAACGGCATTGCGGGCATAATCCTGACCCATGGACGAAAACTGCCCGGCAGGATACGGTTTAACCAGGTATTTGTCTGCCGGGACCGAACTTCCTGTCAGGGTATACACACCGGCACTGGCATTGTAGGTAGCATTCTTATACACCCAACCCGTCGCGTCGGCAGCCCTGTTGCGTACCATGTTGACATAAGACTCTGCGATATCCAGACTGCCAATCTCCACCTCACATTCCGCGTCCATGAGCACAACATCGGCATAGCGCATGAGGTTGGTATTGATCGCATTAATCGCCGTAGCTCCCCAGAAGACCGTCTCGGTAGAAGAGTACGTTCCCTGCTGGGATTTGGCGTATACATTTTTTTTCGGGTCGAAAATGCCATTACTGTTGGGATCCCGGATCCAGGAGGCAGACGCCAGTCCCCAGTCCATGTATGGAATACCGGGCCGGGACATCGTCAGGTCTATGCGGGGATCCAGCGTACCGGTATAAAGATTGGTAGAGTCGCTGACTACCGGGCCACTGTTGGAGCTGCCATCCAGCAGGGGTAAACCAGTCGTTCCATCGGTTTTATACGCATTGGCCAGGTTCCAGGAAGGGTTGTTGAACCCGCAGCACCCGACAGGGCCGTTACCATAAGGATAGTTTAATACATCCCCCATGTTTCCGTTGCCACCGTCGTTTGCAGTGGAGGAGCCGTCATTCACGGAGTTCTGGCAAGCGAATACGCTTTCCGGACCATTCTTCTGCGCCGCGTTGAAATTGCTCTCAAAGTTGCCCAGGGAATACTTGGCGCCTGTAGCCGTTACCCCGCTGGTAATGACCTGGTCCAGGTAATACCTGGCGCTGTCGAACTTGCGCTGGCACATATAATCTTTCGCCAGGAAAGCCATCGCCGCCCATTTATTAACCCGGCCGGCCTGGGCCTGAGTCTCCGGCAGATGATTGACCGCATACAGCAGGTCGGCGGTTACCTGGGCCCAGATATCGACATTGTTGGGTACGTTAAGATTATTGTTCTGGTAGCTAACGTTCTCATCCACGTAAGGGAAATAGTGAAAGACCCTGCGGCCGTCCATATGATAAAAACCGCGCAGGAAGCGGGCTTCACCCGAGATCTCCGCCGTGTCTTCCGGTGTGATGCCGGTAGCCAGACGCATCGTACGGAGTACGTCGTTGGACCGCTGGATGCCCAGATATAAAGTCGTCCACTTTTCATTCAGATAAGTTGAGGTGCTGGCCTGCGACAGACTCCAGGACTCAAGCTGAGCAAGGTCTGGCTGATCGGTAGGAAGCGACCCCTTATAGGAATCGTCGGCACAAACACTTCCGTACGTCCAGTTTGAACCGGCGCTGCCATAGGCATCACCCGCAGCCGGGAGGTTCTCTCCGTCCAGGATGGCATAAGCTCCGATCAGCAAGCCGTTGACCCCCGACAGATTCAAAAGGTTACTCTGCACAAGGGTTCCCTGCGGCTGGACTTCGAGTTTGTGGTTACAAGCTGGCAGGACGGCAAATCCCAACGCCACAAATAGGAGACGTACCGGATTTTTCATGTATTTATTGAGTTTACTCAGCATATAATTCATTTTTAGGAATCGATTAATGAATGGTTACGTTAAGGCCTATATTATATTGCTTTTGGTTATTGGGATAAGCCCCGCCATCTATACCGAACAACGTGTTGGTGCCGAGGACTTCAGGGTCCTGTCCGTCATACCTGGTAATCGTAAAGAGGTTGAGCGCCTGCGCATACACCCTGATCCGGTCGATGTGGAGGTTCTGCAGCCCGGGCATGTCGAAGGTATAACCCAGGGTAAGCGTCCGGCACCGCAGGAAAGAACCGCTTTCCATGGAATAAGAATTGAAAACGGAACTGGTGCTGAAAGTACCATTCTGCTCAAGCAGGGGAACGGAGGCTCCCGGGTTCGCAAGACGAGCGGAAGAATCGAGGATACTTGTCGGCGCTCCGGCTGCATTGACCAGCGTCGCTGACTTTGTCACAGCCCTTGAACTGAGGGCATTCCCGAACTGCAGGAAATCAGTAGAGCCCTTGACCGCATTAACGACTTTATTCCCCATGGACGTATACAGCATCATGAAGAAGTCAAAATGCTTATAGTTGGCCGAAATGTTCAGGCCGGCAGTGAATTTCGGATTGGGATTGCCGAACCAGGTCCGGTCTGCATCCGTAATCTGTCCATCGTGATTGACGTCGGCGTATTTAAGCCGTCCGGGCGCCGCATCCTGCTGTTGAGGGGACTTGGCGATATCCGGGTAACTCTGGAACAAACCGATGGTTTTATACCCAAAAAACGCGCCTACCGGATGCCCGGCTTGTAACCGGCCTTCTACGGTCTGGCCATTGTAGACATCGATGTATTGTGTGCCGGGGGGAAGGCTCTCCACTTTGTTGGCATAGGACGTGAAGGTACCGGTCAGGTCGAATTTCAGCTGGTCGTTGATCGCCGACCCATGGTAGGTCAGGGCCAGATCGATGCCGTGGTTCGTGATATTACCGGCATTGATGAAAGGAACGGTGGGGCCGCCTGCAGTCTGGGTGGCCGTACCGCCCGTACCAGGCACTTGCGGCTGATTGATCAACCCGCTGATGTTCTTGGAATACCATTCGACCGACAGATCGAATTTGTTCCGCAGGAAGGTAGCGTCGATGCCAACGTTGCTGAGCTGGTCTCTTTCCCAGGTAGTACCGACATTCCCTATCTGGATATTGGCGATACCCGCCGTAGCGCTGTTGCTGGTGCCCCCAATGTCATACGTGGATTGATTGGCGACCTGCCCGTATAACGTATAAGGATTGTTCGGGTTGATATTGCTGATCGAACCCATTTTACCCCAGCCGCCACGGATCTTCAGGTCGTTCAGCCAGTCGATCCCCTGCATGAACTTTTCCTTCGAAATACGCCAGGCGCCTGATATGGAAGGAAAATAACCATACCGCTGACCAGAGGTGAATACGGAGGAGCCATCCCGGCGGAGGGTACCGCTGATCAGGTAGCGGTCGTCATAATTATAGTCCAACCGGCCAAACAAGGAGAAGATTGTCGTCTCATAAGGCGTCGGCATCAACACATTGTTCAGGTAAATGGAAGGGTTCTGGTTGTTCTGCGTGCTGGCATTACCGGAATTCAGCGTCCAAAGGCTCGGGGCGACCGTCAAACTATTCGAATCGGTCACATAATAGTTGCCCCTTGAAGCCTGTGAAGCCCTTCCCTGGTTGTCGATATATTCGGTACCGGCCAGTAAGGTCAAATGATGCTTTTCAGCCCAGGTATTGCTGTATCGCAGGGTATTGGTCCAGGTCATGCTGGTATTCCAGCCATAGGTTTCCTGGTAGCTATTGGCATTGGTATTGTTCTCCGCATTCTCATAAGGCGTGTAGACAAACGCATTATAATAATAATTATCGATCATCCCGCCGATCTGGGTGCGCGCCGTAAAATGCTTCAGGAAATCCGCTTCCGCAAACAGGTTACCGGTGATATTGTAGTCATTATTGGTATTGTTCTGCTGCCGGGTCTGGATGGCCACCGGGTTGGGTGAATTTCCCAGCCCGCCGCCAAGGCCGCCGGCAAAATTACCCCTGATGTCATAGGCAGGAACAATGGACGGCAGCTGGTAAGAGGCGTTGATGGCATTCGTATTGTTGATGCCTGGCAGGTTGAGGTAACCCGGGTTGGACTTATACACGATAAAAGCATTCTCCCCGATCCTGACGTGATTATCCAGCAGGCTGAACGTGGAATTGATACGGGCCGAATAACGTTTCAAGCTGGTAGAGATCATGGTTCCAGGCTGGTCCGCATAATTGAAGGAAAAAAAATAGGTGGACCGGTCCGACCCGCCGGCAACCGAAATATTATGGTTCATAGTCGTCACAGGCTTGAAAATATCATGGTACCAGTCATTACCCGATTTGTCGGCCTTGGTGATCTGGTTGCTGTAAAGCGCATACGTCGAAGGGTCCGTATTCGGCGCTCCGGCCATGGCCCCTGTCGGGATGAGGTAATCAGGCAGAACCGGCGTCGGGCCATTGCCATATTGTGTACTGTTGGGAGGGATGCCATCGTTCCTGAAACTTTGCCAGATGCCCTGCGCTTGTTGCGTCGGAGTGGCAATACCCCAGCCCTTTTTCAACGGCCGCTGCGTACCGACATATCCGTCATAATTGACCGTGACCTTTCCCGAACGGCCTCTTTTGGTAGTTACAATGATCACCCCGTTGGAACCACGCACCCCATAAATAGAGGCGGCGCCGGCATCCTTCAGAACCTGGACGGACTGGATGTCGTTCGGGTTAATATCATGCAGATAACCTGGTGTACCATCAATGATGACCAGGGGGTCCGTATTGCCGAAGGATGTAATACCCCGGATATGGATATTGCTATAGCCGCCCGGCTGACCGGTATTCACTACGCTCACCCCGGATGCCTGTCCTTGTAACAGGGACTCCGTGCTGCCCGATGGAACAGACTTCATATCATTGACGTTGACGACCGATACCGATCCCGTAATGTCTTTCTTTCGTTGGGAAGTATACCCTGTAACCACTACATCATTCAACGTAGTAGTAGCGGTCGTCATAGCAATATTACCGGCCGGCGCCCCGGCTTTTACCGGCACTTCCAGGTTGGCAAAGCCAACGGCTGTGAAAACGAGGATCCCGCCAGGACCTGTAAGATTGATAGTGAAAGTGCCATCTGCTCCTGACTGGGCAATGACCTTCGTGCCTTTAACTTCTACTGTCGCTCCGGGAACCGGAGTATTGTCTGTTTTATTGATTACCCTTCCGGTAACCGCATTCTGGGCATAAGTAATGCCGGTAATCAAAGAGAGAATCGTTACTATACAAACGATTTTCGCCAGCCTTTGGAATTTCTTTGGCATAAGCAGTCGTTAATTTAAGTTTTTCTGAATTAAAAGAATTTTCATGACAAAATTATTAATCGAGGTGTCCAACACCTCATTTTTAACCCCATCATCACTACATCAGGTCATAGAAATAACAGGGAAACAAGGTTTACAACTACATCTTCACTACTTCATCCGTCTTCTGTCTTCTTCCTCCTGATTAATCCTGTAAACAGAAGTCATCCTCCTTCGTTTTATTGCCTCGGCACTGAATTGCTGACAAAAGCAAGATGTTTACTATCGGGCGACCAGGATGGAGCATTCAGCGTGCCTTGTCCGCCATAGAGATAGGCCACTACCTTAGGTGCGCCAGGGACAGTCAGCGGCATCACCCGCAACATGACATCTTTGTATGAAGGATGGGCGTCCGGATCGATGTCCATCGGGAAAGAGATGAACGCAACCCACTTTCCATCGGGAGAGATATGAGGGAACCAGCTGTGATATTCATCGAACGTCAGCTGTTCTTTGCCGGTCCCGTCTGGTTTCATTCTCCATATCTGCATGGTCCCGCTGGCATTGGCATTATAATAAATGTATTTCCCGTCAGGAGAATATTCCGGTCCATCCACATGGCCTTTTGAATTACTGGTAAGGGCCGTTTCCTGGTTGTCTTTCAAGGACACCTTATAGAGATTGTAGACGGAGGAGCCATTGCGTTTGGCCACGATCGCCAGTTCTTTTCCGCCTGGCGCCCAGCCGTGCAAGAAGGAAGGCGTTCCTTCCGTGATCAGTTTAGGCTCACCACCTGTCAGCGGCAGGGTATAGACCGTTGATCCGCCGCCCGGCAGCGCATCCCGGCTATTGCTGATGCCCAGCATCTTTCCATCAAAGGAAATCATATGATCATTGTTGATCTTGGCGGCCGGGCCGGTATTCAGTTTTTCTGGTGTACCGCCTTCAACTGGAATGGTATAGAGAGAACCTTCTTCATTGAACAGCAGTTTTTTCCCATCCGGCATATAATTGGGCGCTTCGAATCGTCCCGGCGCCTCATGAATTACTTTGCGGGTATTATCAGCCAGATTGAGGATCTCCAACCGGCTGCCCAGCACGTCGTGTGAAACGGGTTGCACCGCATGAGGATTGGAAGTATATTCACGGATCACCGGTTGGTCGACCCTGACATTCCAGACCCTGGCGCTGACGATCTGGTCCGGATCGTGAGAACAGACATAGACGCCAACGAGCACGTCCTTTTCCAGGGCGTCGGTTTCACAGGAACCGACCAGCTGAAGCGGTTCGCCGGGATGAGCGATCTTCATGGTGATGGTTTTTCCAATCCGTTGCAATTGGATGGTTTGGCCGCCTTTCTTGGGGTAGAATTTTTCTTCCTCCGGATCCCGCATGAACATCCCGCGGTAAGGGCGCCACTGAAGAACCACCAGCCCATCGATGTGTTTGCAGGCATTAGCGCTGGCCGCTCCTTCATCCGTAGACTCCCGGATCATCCAGCCTGTTTTCCGGTGACCGTTTGCACCAGCGGTATCACCGGCAAAGTCGAAATCGGCCGTGAGGATAAAATCCCCTTTGATTTTCTTGTACGCGAATTGAAATTCGTCCCGGTTGAACCAGATGTTGTCACCGGCGCCCTTTAGCGTATATGCCTGGGAGGTTTCATCATAGCTGGCATCTCCAGCCAGTTTGGGATGACCGATGTCCAGGTGATCGTCGAAGATACCAACAGGGTGTTGAGCGTTCAACCGGCCAGCCGTAAGGATGGCGGAAAGTAAAAGCAGAAAGCCGGTGAAACGGGCAGATAGCCGCTTACGGCGAGAGCGTCGTTCATTATTCATATATAATCGTTTTTAACAGAGAATACAATTCCACCGACGGTCCCGGGCAAGCCGGCCGCCGACGTCAACAGCATAGTGTTTATCAGGGGTTAAGGCGCAGGTTACCAGATCCGATATTCCATCCTTCAAGCCTGAGCAGTGGCGCCGCGCCTGTCAATTCCTTATCCGGGCAGCTGACCCTTGCCGTTATAGACTGGCCTGCCGGAATAGAAAAATAATTATCTGACCAATAGCTGGGCAATACTTCCTCCCCATCCTTGATTACCTGGGGATTGAGGAAGAAAGCCAGCTGTGAAGAGACATTGGTGAATTGAAGGGTCCAATAGGTATACCCCCCCTTCTTTTCTGAAGCCAACACTTTGGGCGTCACACGTGCCGTGGGCATCTGCCGGAGCGCCATGAAATCATGCCCGGGAGACATCCAGTATACATTGTGAGAAAGCACCCGTCCCTGTACATCTTTCAGCCGAAGCAGGACAAAGGATACGCCGGTTGTCTTTTGCAGGAGCTCTCTCAAAGAGAGCACCTCCTTCACATCGGTCGTGTCCAGGCTGGCGAGGCCCCCTTTTTTGAACAGCGTAAGACCAGTCATCCCGACTACTTCCGCCTCATAGGTCAGCCCCGGCCGTTTGACGTAGGTACGGTTGATCAAGGCCACGGAAGAGTCGTCCAGGTTCAGTTGTATATGTACCGGCTCGCAGGCCCGCTGCATAAAATAATACCCGGCATTGGGTTCGAGGTACCAGTCATAGATCTGCCAGATGACACTGGGGAATGCGGCATTCAGTTTCCACAGCATGACACCACCCGTCTCATTCAGCTTGTGACCGGCGGCTTCGAACGTACCACGGTACCCACCTGCATTGAGGAGCTGCATCTTGTCGGAAAAATCCCGGATGCTGGTTGGAGTCCCGAAACGATCCACCATCGCCTTATAATATGTATCATATTTTCCATTACCGGTACAGGCATCATGATAACCCCAGGTATTGTTCAGCGGATAAGGCAGGTTATCATCCGGCACCAGGTTGGGAATGATCTTCGAGAGCGTATTGTAAGGTGGTTGGGAAGGAAGGCCCGTCTCGTCTTTGAAAACCCAGTCTTTTCCGGCGTCTACCAGCCGGTAGTATTGTGCATCATCCTGCCAGGAGTAAGGACCTCCGCTGTATACACCGGCCGGCTTATCATCAGGCCAGGACCCTTTCCAGCTCTTAGGCGCCTTCGAAAAACCCGAAGAGCAGGGAATGAATGGCCGCGTGCCGTCCAGATTGGCGACATTGTCCCTCATGGCATTGTACAGCTCTTCCCGTGCATGCCCTTCGTTGCCGCCCGTCCAGACCAGCAGGCTGGGATGGTTACGGATACGATAGATGGTGCTGATGACATTATTAATGAAGACAGAAGTCTGTAATGGCCAGTCAGCAGAACCTTTGAAACCGCCATTGGTATCACCCGTGATCCAGAAGTCCTGCCATACCAGCATTCCGTACTTATCGGCCAGCTCATAAAAATCATCCGTCTCGCCCAGACCGCCACCCCATATCCGGACCATGTTCACATTGGCATTACGGCAAAGTCGCAGCTCATAATCATAACGCTGATAATCCCTGTTGAGCATCATGTCCGGCACCCAGGCTCCGCCTACGAGATGCACCCTTTTCCCATTGACATAGAAATCGCGCCTTACCCACCCATTGACCATTGTCGCAGCCGAGCTGACCGTACGGATGCCGAACACGAAAGATGAATCGTCTGAAATTCCGCTGTCATCCCTGTATTGCAGGCGAATGCGGTATAACCAGGGACTTCCGTAACCATTAGGCCACCAGAGCCGGGGATGGCGAATGAGCAGCTCCGGGATATCGGCAGCAGACAGATGGAAGCTTTCCGATCCGGCCGAACCGACCGTTACCTTTTTAGTGAACCGGATGACAGCGCCGGCAAAATTTTCCGGGCTGATAGTCACCACCAGGGTTCCTTTCCGCACCTGACTACTATTGTTCTTCAGCAGGAAGTCCACAGACAGCTTCGCCAGCCCGGTATCCGGGAGAGCAGGCAATTCGGTGATGATACGGGGATGATTGATCCTCACGGGACCCGTAGTGCGCAGATACACCGGCTGCCAGATGCCCATATTGCGGTCACGTACTTCAGGGATCCAGTCCCAGCCTGCCGAACTGAGCATCGTCACATTTTTTCCGATGTCGCCGGTAGGTCCGCCATTGTCATAAAAATCTTCCATAGCTTCCAGCTGGGGAGTCGAAGGCTCACCAGGGAAATCCAGCGGATAGATCTTCACGGCCAGAGCATTCTCTTCACCTGCCCGGATCGCCTGGCTGACATCGAGATCAAACTCCTCGAACATCCCCACCATTTCTGCCGAGTCGGCTATCAACCGGCCATTCACCCAGACTTCCGCCCGATAGTTGATGCCCTTGAAGATGAGCTGAAAAAACCGGCCTTTATCCGCTGCCGGCACGGAGAAAGTAGTCCGGTACCAGTACGGTTTCTTCCAGGGATTAGGCTCCCCGGGCATGTGACTGTACTGTTCAAGATGATATTGCCGGTTGAATGTATCGGAAGCATCCGGGATGAGCATATTGTTCATGCCGGTATAGGGATCCGGATAGACCTTATTGGCAACCAGGCCGGTAAGCACCGTACTGGGAACGGTCACCGGGAACCAGTAGTTGCGGGACTGATAGTGCACGGATGAAAGAGAGTCCCCCCCGGCCTTAATGACGGCGGAAGACTGCAGAGCAAACCGGGAAAGTTTTACCTGCCGGACAGGCGGCTCTGTCGAAGGACGGCTTACAGGCTGCGCCGACACGGCAAAAGGAAACAATAGCGCCCCCAACAATCCGGCGGCCGTAAACCTCAACAATCTGGCTGCTATCTTCCCCAACAGACCGGCTGCTGTAAATCCCGACAATCCGGCGGTTGTAAAAATAAAAGTGATTCTTCTCATAACAGGCATTTGAAAAAATAATGTCTGGACAGGACAAGGGCATCCGGGGGATAACCGCGGCTGCTTAATAATCGAGTTTACCCAGGTAGTCATAATCCAGCTGAATGCTCTCAAAAGCACTATGGGCATACTCCTCCTGCTCCAGGAAAAAGTGTTTCATTCCGGATTGTTTAGCCTGTTGCAGCAGACCTTTGATATCCACCTTGCCTTGCCCGAACTCGGTGCTTCTTCTTTCTGTCTTAGCCATGTCCTTCAGATGCCAGAGCGGAAAACGGCCGGGATATTTACTGAAATAATGAAAAGGATCATGACCTGCCGCTACTACCCAGCCTAAGTCGAGCTCCATGGTGACCAGGGCTGGGTCGGTATGTTTAAGCAGAACGTCATACAACACCTCTCCCTTTACCGTTTCGAACTCCGAATCATGATTGTGATAGCCGAAATGGAGGTTGGCTTTTTTACATTCCTCTCCCAATTTGTTGAAGGCGTCGGCAGACTCCTGGTAGTGTTCAATCGTTTGCCCCCGGGAAGGGAGTACGGCAGAGATGATATATTGCTGGCCGGTCCCGGTAGCCTCTTCCAATGACCTTTGCCAGTCCTTGTCCACATGGATATGCCCGCTGCGCAGCTTCATGCCGAGATCTTCGGTGATGTTGCGGATCTCTTTGGCTTGCAGACCGTAGTAATTACCTTTCTCGCTGCGGGCAGATTCCAGCTCTTTGAAGCCGATCTTCGCCAGCCGTTTCAACGTACCGGTAGGATCGGCCATCATTTCAGCTCTCACCGTATACAGCTGGATGCCGATATCCCGGACGCGGGTGTTGGCGGAAGCAGCAGCACCGGCAGCAGAGCGGACCCATTCCGGCAGAAAAAGGGAGCCAGCGGCCAGTAACGAGGATGTTTTGAGGAAGCCGCGCCTGGTGAGATCGAGGCGGCGCTGAGTGGCACCCGAAAGGTTGTTTTTCTGCATGAGCAATCGTTTTAAAAAAAGAAGCAATTATTATTTAGTTCCCATATCGGTATTACTGATGAAAGCAATTCTTTTACTATCGGGTGACCAGGACGGCGTATTCATCGATCCCTGTCCTCCATATACATAAGCCAGCACTTTGGGCTCCCCCTTCCCGTCGATGGGCAGCAGCCGGATATAGACATGCTTGTAGGGCGGATGAATGCCGGCCGGCGTTTCGGCTGGCAGAAAAGTAATATATACGAACCATTTGCCATCCGGGGAGATATGGGCAAACCAATTATTCAGCTCATCATGCGTGATCTGCTCCTGGCCCGAACCATCAGGCTTCATCCGCCAGATCTGCATCAGGCCGGAACGCACCGAATTGAAATAAATATATTGCCCGTCGGGAGTATATTCCGGACCATCGTCCAGGCCCCTGGCGTCCGTAAGACGTATTTCCTTACCTCCCGCAGCCCGTATCTTGTATACATCGAACTCTCCGTCACGCTCTCCGCAAAAAACCAGATCCTTACCATCCGGAGACCAGCCATGCATATAGGAAGGACCTTTGGGCGTTATCTGTTTAGGCGTTCCACCACCGATAGGCACCGTATACGTAATAGAACCGCCCAGCTCTTTTACATTACTGCTCAGTCCCAGCATCTTTCCGTCAAAGGAAATGACATGGTCATTGTTGTTTTTTACAACGGTCCCCGTATTAACCGGAACAGGTATTCCTGAAGCCAGGTCGTAATTATAGATCAGCCCTTTATAATCATTGAATATAAGGCTCTTCCCATCCGGAGTCCAGTTTGGCGCCTGAATGGAATAAGGCGCCTTATAAATGATCTCGCGCTTGCCGGAAGCTATATCCAGCAGCTCCAGGTTGCTGCCAAGGGTCATTTGGGTCTGTTGATTGGATTCCCCCTTAAAAGGAACGGTGATGCTAACATTGCTGAAAACACCCGTTTCCACCACATCCGAATTATGAGACCCTACAAAAAGACCCACGTAGACCTCGTCTCCCAAGTCTATCCCGGCGATCGTATCCGTCATAAAAGGCTGACCGTAGATCGCCGCCCGCATGATATAGAGATTGCCTTTCCTTTCCAATTGAAGGATATTGGCCTTCGTCATCTTTAATTTATGCTCTTCCGTCTGGGCGCCGGCCGTTCTGCGGAACTGGAGCGAAGTAAGTCCGTCCCCATGTTCTACGGCATTCACATGCGCAGAATTCCCATCCAGGCTCTTACGGACCATCCAGCCTACTTTACGGTGATAATCCACCCAGGCGCCCAGGAATTCCGCCCGGGCATACAGGATAAAATCCCCTGTCATTTTCTTCCATACATATTGAAATTCATCGTGATCGAGCCAGACATTGTACCCTGCTCCGGAGACTACATATTGATTAGAGGCAGGAATAAAGGTGGCAGCCCCCGGTTTGACCCCGGTACCGATATCTCCATGCCCCTCGAATATTCCGAGGTTATTTTGTGAAAAGGCCGGGTCGGGGCTAATAAAAAAGAGAAGTGTAAAAGGCAGCAATACGTTAAAAATGTTTCTCATCTGTTTTAGTTGAACTTTAAAAAAATGTGCAGATATCTTATAGAACAAATTTAGACTCTCATTGCTCATAATATTCCTTTTAGGGCTACATCAACACTACATCATATGCGTGGAATACCCGTAAAATAGCCATTTTGGCTACATCAACACTACATCATTTATTCTTAAGCCCGGATTTAAGCTACTTCTCTTAAACTGAGTGGAGTAAAATATTTTATCTTTATCATATGCTCAGATTGCGCCATATCTTGCCGGGCTGCGCCTTTAGAAAATCAGCGCATCTACGTCAAATGTCTACTATCTTATCCATAAGAACAGGCCTGACAGTTTTTTTTCTGCTGCTCATGCTCCAATCCTTCAGCCAGAATACCATTGGGATTCCGGACATTATCAATTATCCCAAGGATATCTATAATGCCGGGACCCAAAACAGGGGTATCGTACAGGACAAGAACGGGATAATCTACTTCGCCAATTATGATGGTCTTCTCTCTTTTGACGGCACCTATTGGAAGAACTACCCTCTGCCCAATAAATCGGTGGTCCGGGCCGTTGCCATCGGACAGGACAATAAGATCTACGCGGGAGGAGACGGCGATTTCGGCTTTTTTTCGCCTGACAGAAATGGAAAGCTACTCTATACCTCCTTAAAAAGTCTTCTTTCGGAGAAGAATAACACCTTTACAGATATATGGAATATCGTGCCCTATGGGAATGATATCTTTTTCAGGTCCAGGGAGAAGATCTTCCAATTGAATAACAAAACGATCACGGTCTACCCGGCCGTTACAGACTGGCAATTCCTGGGATTAAGCAATAATCAGCTGATCGCCCAGGACGGGAAGAACGGCCTTTTGGAATTTACAGGCGGCCTCTGGACCCCATTCGTAAAAAAAAGCGCCCTGCCTGCGGAGTTTCTGATCACCGATATCTTCCCCATGGGAAATGACAGCTCCTTTCTCACGACAGTGAACACCGGTTTCTTTATCCTCTGCCGGGATACCATCACCCCTTTCCGGTTTGCCGGCGCCGATCCTTTTCAAAATCAGCGTATCCTCACCGCCATTCCTGTTAATAAGGACTGGATTGCCGTAGGAACCAACCTGGATGGAGCCTATATCATTAGCAAGCAGGGCGAGGTCATTGAAAATCTCTCCCGGAAGGAAGGCCTCCAGAACAACAATATCCTGAAGCTTTTCCTGGACAAGAATAACAATCTCTGGCTGGGACTCGATAACGGGATCGATTTTATTGCTTATAATAATTCCATAAAACATATTTACCCCGAAAAGCTGAATGAAGGGCTGGGGTATACCTCCATCATCTATGATAAACAGCTGTATGTAGGCACTTCGAACGGACTTTACCGGGTGCCTGTCACCGATAAAGAAGACCTGAGCTTTATAAGCGGGGAGTTTCAGCCGGTACCGGGCACCCGCGGGTCGACCCAGGGATTATGGGAAGTCAACGGAAGCCTTCTGCTGGCGCATCATGAAGGCGCCTTTCTTATCCGCAATGATAAGCTCACCCCTATCAGTAAGCACACGACCTATTGGACCTTTTTACCTCTTTCCAATGTATTGCCTTCCTCTTTGGTGGTGGCCGGAAACGATGTCGGACTGGAGTTTTTTCAGTACCAGCAGAACGCGTTTATCTCCAAAGGCAATCTGCCCGATTTCACGGCTTCTTCTCAGTTCATAGGCATCGACAACAACAATACGATCTGGGTGGCGCATCCTTATAGAGGTATTTACCGGGTAGATATTAACGATCCCGCCCACCCCCTGATAAAATTGTATACAGCAAAAAACGGCCTTCCTTCTTTTCTTAAAAACCATTTATTCAAAGTAAAGAACCGCATTGTAGTAGCTACGGAAAAAGGCATTTATGAATACAACGTACAAACGGATACTTTCGAACCTTCTGCTTATTTTAAGCAGTTCTTTGGGGAAAGAAATATCCGGCATTTGAAAGAAGATGCCGCAGGAAATATCTGGTTTATCGAAGAAAACAGCCTGGGAGTCCTGGACTTTTCCGGGCCAAAGCCGGAGATCATCTATTTTCCGGAACTAAGCGGTAAAATGGTAATTGATTACGAACACATTTATCCCTACAATAAATACAATGTATTCGTGGGGGCTGAGAAGGGATTCTATCATATTAATTATGAAGAATACAAAAAGAACCGTTACCCTATCGAAGTAAAGATAAGACAGGTCAAAGCCTTTGGAAAAACAGACAGCTTGTTATTCGGCGGTTATTTCGGGGAGGTGGGGGAAGTGCCCGAGCAGCCCGCCGGCGCCATATACCAGATCGCCAGCAGCTGGAATTCCCTGCATTTCGAATATTCCTCCCCCCTCTTCGCAGCGCAGAACAGCGTCCAGTACAGCTATAACCTGAAAGGATTCGACAAAGACTGGTCCCCCTGGTCGAAAAAAACAGAAAAAGAATATACGAATCTGCCGGCCGGACCTTATACTTTCCAGGTCAGGTCGAAAAGCAACCTGGGAAATGAATCCGTCATCAGCAGTTATTCCTTTACCATTCTGCCGCCCTGGTACCAGACGATCCTGGCTTATTGTATCTATGCCTTATTATTCTGTACACTGATCTACCTGCTCTATCGCTGGCAAAGAAAGCTGTTCCTGCAGCAGGAGAAAAAACATGAGGAAGAACAGAAAAGATTGCAATATCTGCATCAGCTGGAACTGGAAAAGTCTGAAAAAGAGATCGTAAAGCTCAAAAACGAAAAGCTGGAAGCTGAGATCGAGCACAAGAACACGGAATTAGCCTCCGCTGCGATGCACTTAGTTCAAAAAGGGGAGCTGCTGGGCAACATCCGGGAAGAGCTGATGCGTATGAAGAAAGGGGGCAACGGAGAAGGCTCGCCGGAAGAGTTCAAAAAAATGCTTCGTATCCTGGGCGAAGAGAATAAAATGGACAAGGATTGGGAGCAATTCGCCGTCCATTTCGATAAGGTCCACAGTGATTTCCTCCGGATCCTTAAAACGACCCATCCCGGCCTGAGCGCTAACGAATTAAAGCTTTGCGCCTATTTAAGGATGAACCTTTCCAGCAAGGAAATAGCCCAGCTGGAAAATATTTCCACCCGTGGAGTAGAGATCAGCCGGTACCGCCTGCGGAAGAAACTGAAGATCCCCACGGAGACGAACCTCTTCGATTTTCTGATGGAATTACATGCTGCCGCCCACCATTAACTCTTTGCGGGAGACGGATTACATTGTTCGATAACCCGTCTCCCGGCAAATTTATACGAGGTTTTTCTTTATATAGCTTATACTCTTCGTGATACTTTCATATGGATCTCCGGGACATTTATCCTGCTCCACAAAAAAATATTTAAACCCTGCCTTATCGGCATTGGCGAAAATCTTTTTAAAATCAATAACGCCATTACCTACTTCCGTAAACGCATGTTCAGGCGTATTATCCATATCTTTCAAATGCCAGAGCGGGAACCTGCCCGGATGCTGATCGAAAAGCGTAACGGGGTCATGACCTGCCTTATTGACCCAGTACAGGTCCATTTCCATTTTTACCAGGTCCTTGTCCGTATTGTCCAATAATACATCATAGGGGAATTTTCCATCCTGCGCGTCGAATTCGAAATCATGGTTGTGATAACAGAATTGAATGCCGGCAGCTTTACATTTTTCAGCTGCCTTATTGAACTGGGCCGCCATTCCTTTATAATGATCCAGATTCTGCCGTTCGGCGGGTGACAGCCAGGCGCAGACCATGTATTTCAGACCCAGCGTATGGGCATCTTCCACAGCCCGGTCCCAGTCATTTAAGATAGTCCCCTTTTCAGCGTCCTTTGTATCTTCCCCCAACCGGTAATGGCAGCTGCGCATCACCAGTCCATTCCTTTTCAGCAATTCTTTGAACGTCTTCGGATCCATTCCATAAAATTTCTCCGTATTGGTATAGGTAGCCCCTTCCAGGGAATTATAACCGATCTGCGCCACCCTGCCCAGTGTTGCCGAAGGGTCTTCCGCCATGTGATCCCTGACAGTATAAAGCTGAAGGCCAATCGGTGTGTTTTTAAACCCGGGAAAAGAATCCAAAGATGGCGCCGCTAAAATACCGGCGGTATAAAGGGAAGTAGATTTGAGAAAAGATCTTCTGGTGTGCATGTTTAAATTTTTAATATGGAAAGATT
This sequence comes from Chitinophagales bacterium, assembly GCA_015655015.1. Lineage (GTDB taxonomy): Bacteria > Bacteroidota > Bacteroidia > Chitinophagales > Chitinophagaceae > Puia. The sequence goes on from JAATFV010000234.1 coordinate 43,110, forward strand.
CGTTGTAAAGACTAAAATTAAACCTCCTGCTCTAAGCCCCTCCTTATTCCACTACATCACTACTACATCATCACCCTGAAATCAAAGGATTTACCACATCAATACTACATCAAACCGGCTACTTGCCCATTTTAAGAGAAACCGCTTCCCGTAAAATTGTAACTTTTCATAAAAATACGTCCTATGCACCAGCAAAAAACGATTTGCCTGTCATTTGTTGCATTCCTCCTGGCTGGCCGTCTCTTTCTTTCAGCCGCTGCCCCCCATACACCCTTTTACTCCGCAGATGAGCATAAGACCCTGGCGATCGGTGCCCCGGCCCCTGATTTCAGCCTTAAAGGGATAGACGGAAACACTTATACCCTCGCCTCCTTTAAAAAGGCCCGCCTCCTCGTCATCGTCTTTACCTGCAATCACTGTCCCACCGCACAGGCATATGAAGACCGCATAATCCGGCTGACCAGTGACTACAGGGATAAAGGCGTAGCCGTAACAGCCATCATGCCGAATGATCCCAGCTCTATCAACCTCGACGAGCTGGGTTACACGGATATGGGCGATAGCTATGAAGAAATGAAATTACGGGCTGCCGAAAAAAAATACAATTTTCCTTATTTATACGACGGTGACACCGAAGAAGCCTCCAAAAAATATGGCCCCGTCGCCACTCCGCATGTTTTCATTTTCGATAAAGAAAGGAAGCTGCGCTACAGCGGCCGCATCGACGATGTGGAGAAACCCTCTAAAACGCCCAACACACAGGATGCCCGCAATGCCATCGAAGCCCTGCTCAATGATAAGGATGTCCCGGTAGCTACCACCAAGGTATTCGGCTGCTCGATCAAATGGGCGGAAAAAAGCGATTGGATCAACAAGGCAAAAGAAAAATGGGCTAAAGAGCCGGTCAGCCTCGACACCATCACCGCCGACGGGATAAAAGACCTCCTGAAGAACAGCTCGGACAAGCTGCGCCTGATCAATGTCTGGGCAACCTGGTGCGGTCCCTGTGTCGTTGAATTTCCGGAATTCGTCTCCATGAACAGAATGTATCGCAGAAGGGATTTCGAGTTCATCAGCATCAGCGCCGACGAGCCCGCTAAAAAAAGTAAGGCCCTCCAGTTCCTTCAAAAACAGGAGGCATCCAACACCAATTATATCTTTAATATCGACGATAAATACAAGCTCATCGAGGCTATAGATCCCAGGTGGCAGGGCGCCCTCCCCTATACCGTGCTGGTAGAGCCCGGAGGAAAGATCGTTTATGTGAAAGAAGGACCCATCGACCCGGCAGAACTGAAAAAAGCCATTGTCGGTAATCACCTGATCGGACGGTACTATTAAGGCCGGCCGGGCTAATTCTCTTTGCCCTCCTCCTCCTTATCCTCCGTCTCCTCCAGCTCATCTTTCTTGCTTCCCCGGCCTGCCTTCACATTGGGATTATCCTGCGTACCCGTGATCTTTAAAGGGATCCCGATCACACCGAATGGCGGCAGCCCGACGCGAAACCGCAGGTTAAGCTTTCCATCAAAGCTGGCCTGCCCTTCCATCCGCAGCTTGAAAACAGATACCTTCATACGGGTCCGCTCAATGGTAATGATATTATTATTGATCGTGGATTTAATATCCACCTTCGACAGGTCCGGGTCTGTCACATTTCTATTCGTCTCCTTGCTGACCGAACTGAATAATTTCAGGCCCTTCACCTTTACCTTACTGACGGACAGCACGCCTCCTCCTTTCAGGGAAGGATATACCGGATGCATATTTCCATCCAGCTTTCCGGCAAGCTGATAGTCCAGTGAAACAATCCCCTCCGCCTTAGATGCGGAAGTTGCCAGGTCCCTGAACAGCTTTATTTCCCTATACGCTCTTTGAACGTCAAACTCTTTTGCATGGATATGGTAATCGAATTGAGCCCGCTGCGGAGAAAGGCTTTTATACGCGGCGTCCATTTCCACCGGAGCCCCGATCAGGGTGAACCCGGTCTTGTTCAACCGGATCCCTCCGCTGTCGATCGTCATCCCCCCTTTAAAATTATCGATGTCCATCCCATTATACCGGACTTTTTTCACAGCCGCGTTAAAGCTGACCGAAAGATCCCCGGGGACGATAATGACCCCTGTTTGTCCGCCGCCCGAAGCAGGACCACCCGTCTGTCCGCCACTCACAGCAGAAGGACCGCCTCGCTGTCCCCCACTGGCAGAAACACCGCCCGCCGAAGAGCTCCCTGCCCCCGGCAATCCCGCTGAAACACCCACTCCCCGTCCCGCCGCCGACGTAACTCCGCCCGCAGGCGCCGCAAAAACCATGAATTCATCCACCAGCATATAATCGCTCTTCCAATCGAAACTCCCTTTCAAAGAAGTATGCTTATCCGTTATATAGCCGGTCACATTGGAAAGCCAGCCATTCAGGACCAGGTCCGTCTTCCCATAGCTGGCGTTAAACGTATCAAACCACATTTTGTCCTGGTCAAAACGGAACAGCCCCGTCCTGATCCTGAAGGGCAGCGGGAAGGCCTCCGCGCTGATCAGCAGATCTTTTACTTTCAGCGTCCCGGAATTGAATAGCTGGTCATAACGGCCGGCGACAGCATCACTTTGTCTTCCCCGCAAGGAAAGATTGGCCTCGATCAGGCCCTGCACATCATACCCCTGCAAGGCAAAGACACGATAGATCTTTCCTATATCCAGCGTTCCCCGGGAGCGGATAGCATATTTCAGGTTTTCAAAATTCTGCAGGTCGGCTTTCACTGTAAAAGGCTGCCCTTCGAACAGGAAGCTGACAGGCGTAAAAGCCACCTTCAGATCTCTCAACGATCCGCCTGAATTCATGATGCGGGCGCTCACCTGTATTTTTTCCAGGGGATGCGGATAGTATTTTGTTTGTAAGCTCCCATTATCCAGCTGCAGGTCGGCGACCGTCACCGGGAACAATTTTTTGGCAGGAATATAATTTCCCTTTGTCCGGACATGAGCGGTTAGGTCTCCGGCCAGCTCCATGCTGTCCAATGGAATGGCCTTTTTTATATCCGACAAATGAAACACCGTCTCCAGCCCGGCATCGATCGGAAAATCACGGGTTTTGCCTAATTTCAGGTACCCCTTTATATAGCTGCTCAGCAGGGCGGCATTGACATTTTCCAGGGCCAGCCGGGTATGCTTATAATCGTTGTCGGCACAAGAGGCGTCAAGGTTGAAGCTGAGATCCCTTACCGCTTCCGGCAGGGAAGCGTATTTAAAATAACCGTCTTTTAAAGAAGATTTTAGTGTGAAACGGGGTATGCTGGATAGGATCGTATCTACGGTTGTTTTCCGAAGGTGCTGCGTACGGACGATGCTGGTAGCATATTTACCCTCCGCCTCCAGGCTAAGCGTATAACGGCCTTTTACGGCAAATGAGGTTACCCCGAAAGCCTTCGCCCACTTCTCCAGGTCCATTTCCGAATGCACCTTTGCAGAGACCCAGGGCTCCTTCATTCCTCTTAGCTGCAGCACGGCGCTAAAATAGTCCTTATCGATATTGAAATAAATGGAATCCACCGTAACGGACAGACTATCCGGATTCAATCCCGGCATATGGGAACGAAAATTGAGAAAAAGGTTTTTTACAGGCGACGGAGCCTGTGCATTCGAAACAAAGCCATTCCGTATTTTCATAGTAAGGTCAAGTCCCGGCATCGTATTGCTGGCCGCGATATACTGACCCGTGAGAGCGGCGTCGATATCCCCGAACCCTTTCACATCGGTCTTGTTCAGCCAATCCGCCATGCCGGGAGGCAGGGCCGTAAAAATATCATGTAGATCGGAATCTGTCGACTTCAGCTTGAAATCCATGTCATACCCGTTCTTCAGGAACTCAAACCGCCCGGTAAAGGCAACCGGAAGCTGGTTGATGGTCAGGTCATTCTTTTCGAAGAAGAGGGCCAGGGAGCTCGTATTGATCTTTGTCACCAGGTCTGCATTTATCTTTTTCGATAGCAGATAGGCCTGCCGGGAATAATACAGGTCCATGGATGCGATCTCTATATGACTGTTAAGGTCGAAAATGGCCTTGCTCAGATCGCCATCCCCTTCATAATCGAGGTCTTTGGCATTGATAAGGATGGGCAGGGACCGGTCATTATAAACAAGCTTGCTTTTTTCGATGATTATTTTTTGGATCTTCAGGGATGCGCCGGCTGAATCAGCGGCAGAAGAAGCAGCTTCCTTCCTTGAAGCATATATATTGTAATTCGCATTCCCTGCCGTATCTACCTGTATGTTGATAAAAGCGTTCGTAAGAAAGATCTTGTCGATCCGGACTTCTGAAAATATACTGCGAATGTCCACCCCCAATGCGATCTCGTCCGCTTCGATCAGGGTCTCTTTTTCAAAAGGGGCGGAACCCTTCAATTTCAGGTCGTGCAGCGTCAGCGTCAACGCCGGGAAATGCCGGAAAAAGGACAGGCGGGCCCTGGAAAAATTCAGCTCGCTTTTGACGCTGCTCCTGGCCCATTGCCGGATCTTTCCCGATACAAAACCCGGAAAAAGATAAGGCAGCAGGAACATTAACAGAAGAATACAGGCGAGCCCTATACCGGTTATTTTCAGGAACTTAACGAGCATTCGGGATAAGGGAACCTTCATACTATAAAACTATTAGAGTGCTTATATTTAATTATTTACGGCAAAAATACTAATATTATAAAAGTTTATACCATAACCTTGTCAATACTATGCCAACTCATCCTATCGGGGTCGGACGCAAGCCTCTGAAAAACGCTCCCAAAGGAGTAGCGGCGATCGTGGAGAATTCCCTCTTCCGCGCCCTGATCGAAAACAGCACGGACATCCTGGTCGTGGCAAATGGACAAGGGGCGATCGTTTATTCCAGCCCGTCCATTGAAAAATATTTCGGCCTCAGCAGCAAAGAACATATGGGAAAACATGCGTTCGAGTACGTTCATCCGGAAGATATTTCCCGTCTGGCCATAAGCTTCCTGGAAGTATTGGAAAATCCCGGCAAGCCCTTCTTCATAGAAGCAAGGGCCCGGACAAAAGATGGAATACCCATCTGGGTGGAAGGGACCGTCACCAATTTATTGGCAACGGAAGGGATCAACGGGATCGTATGTAATTTCAGGGATACCACCGAACGGAAAAACGGAGAAAAGAAAATCTGGCAGGCCGCCCTTGACGCGCAGGAGAAAGAAAGAGAAGACATCGGCAGGGAATTGCACGATAATGTCAACCAGATCCTTACAACAGCCAGGTTATACCTGGATTGCATCCGGGGCCTCCCTTTTGAACTCGAACATGTGATCAAACGCAGCAGCGATATCATCACCAGCGCCATCGAAGAGATCCGTAAATTGTCAAAATCCCTCACTCAATCCTTTCATAAGGAGATCGGGCTCGAATTATCCATCGAAGACCTGGTGGAAAGCATCCGGAGACTGGAACAGCAGCTACAGGTCACCCTCGACTACTCCATGCCGTTCGAAGAGCTCCTGGACGATAAATTAAAAACGACTATTTTCCGGATCCTGCAGGAACAATTGAATAACGTGCTCAAACATGCCGAAGCCTCCGTGGTCCATATTTCTATTAAGCAGAACCCCGGTCTCCTGACGCTGCAGATCACAGATAACGGGAAAGGATTTGATCCGGAAAAGAAAAGGGAAGGTATTGGCATTAGCAACATCGCCAGCCGTGCGGAAGTATTTCATGGACAGGTGACCATCGATTCCTCTCCGGGTAATGGCTGTAAGATGTCTGTAAACTTCAGGCTGAGTTGAGACTCCTCAAAAAAGGGGAATGAAGATCCCTCCCAAAAAAGGTTGTAGTAAGGCCATAAAAGATTTCTTATATTTCCTATCGGAATTTTTTTAAACCTATAGGAATGCCACCCAATCAAACTTCCCGAACAGGTCTCACTGTCAAATCCGTATATGCCTTATTTAAACAGGCACTTTCGGGCGGGCACCAGGAGTATACCACCGGCAGCATCCGGAAAGCCGTATTTCTCTTATCGATCCCCATGATCCTCGAAATGTGCATGGAGTCCGTATTTGCGGTGGTGGACATTTTTTTTGTTGGCCGCATCGGCAGGGACGCCGTAGCTACGGTAGGATTGACGGAATCAGTGCTCATGCTGGTCTATTCGGTGGCTGTCGGTCTCAGCATGGCCGCCACCGCCATGGTCGCCCGCAGGATCGGGGAGAAAAGCCCCGAAGACGCCGCCCGGTCCGCGGCACAAGCCATCAACCTCTCCCTGGCTCTCACCGCCGTTATCAGCCTGACCGGATATTACCTGGCCCCGGAGATCCTTCGGGTGATGGGCGCTTCCCCCGGAACGGTGGCCACCGGGTCATCCTATACCCGCATTCTCTTCGGCAGCAGCATTGTGATCATGCTGTTATACCTGATCAATGGGGTTTTCCGCGGCGCCGGCAATGCCTCGATCGCCATGTGGTCTCTATGGATCGCTAATGGCTGTAATATCATCTTATGCCCTGTCCTTATCCATTATTATGGATTGCGGGGAGCAGCCATCGCCACCACTATCGGCAGAGGAGTGGGGGTCTGTTATCAGCTCTATCATTTATTCAGAGGGAACGGGATCATTCATATAACCCGGAAATATTTCCGGCCCGATATGGGTCTCATCAAGGCCCTGTCAAAGATCGCCTGGACAGGGACCCTGCAATTCCTGATCGGCTCTGCCAGCTGGATAGTCATGGCAAGGATCATCGCCCGGTTTGGCAATGTCTCCATTGCAGGCTACCAGGTAGCTATCCGCATTTTATTATTTTTCCTTCTCCCTGCCTGGGGCATGAGCAACGCGGCAGCGACCCTCGTAGGACAGAATCTGGGCGCCGGCCGCCCGGACCGGGCAGAACGATCCGTTCGGACCGCTGTCCTGTACAACCTCGTATTCATGGTCTTCGTTTCCCTATTATTCCTTTTTGGGGCCGCGCCGATCGTGGATTTTATGAATAAAGACCCGGAAGTCCGGAAGGTAGCCATCCGCGCCCTGAATATCATAAGTATTGGATATGTCTTCTATGGGATCGGAATGGTGCTGACCAATTCCTTTAATGGCGCCGGAGATACCCGTACTCCCACAATCATCAATCTCTTTTGCTTCTGGGCCTTTCAGATCCCGGTGGCCTATCTGTTAGCCGTCATCCTGGACCTGGGCCCAACCGGCGTCTTCCTGGCCATCCTGATTACCGAAATAGCGGTGACCATTACCAGCTTTATCCTTTTCAAAAAAGGCAGGTGGAAAAAAGTGAAAGTATGATACCTTTGCAACCAGGCATAAGTAATTAATTGTAACTTTCGAAAAAAGTAAAATAATGCACAATAAAAATATTTGTTAAATGCTGCTTGCACCATTGCAAATAAGATAATATTTTACCATCCCTGCCGTTTATAATTACGCCGAAGGGCTTATCTTATAACCACTTAAAAAAACCTGTTCAACCATGCGTCGTAG
>JAATFV010000035.1 GCA_015655015.1 Chitinophagales bacterium
AAGCTGATCCTGAAAAATACGCCTACCGGCATTTTACTGGCGCCCTCTTTTATCAATGAAGCCATTGAATTCACCACGGCCTGCACGGAACGGAATATCCCTTATGTATTGATCGATTCCAATATTCCTAACCAGGAAGGGCTCTGTTATATCGGGCCTCATCTTTTTCGGAGCGGCTATTTATCTGCCCAGCTCATGAATTTTACATTGGGGAGCAAGAGTGAGATACTTGTAATCAATATAGCCAAGGAGGTGGATGATCACAGCTATCTTATGCAGATCGAGGATGGGTTCAGGGCTTATTTTAAATATTATAATCTGTACCACGATATTTTAAAACTGGATATTACCCAGATAGAGTATTCGTCGGTGGAGAAAGAGTTATCTAAATCCTTTGATAAGAATCCCGGGATAAAAGCGATTTTCGTTACCAATTCGAGGGTATCCGCGGTAGCTCGTTACCTTGAGAATGCCGGGAAGAAGAATATACTTTTAATTGGGTTTGACTTTCTGGACGAGAATATTGAATACCTCAAGAAAGATATTATCGATATTTTGATCTGTCATAAGCCCGATGAACAGGGTTATAAGGGCATAATGCGCTTGTATCAACATTTTGTTTTAGGGACTACCTTTTCCAATATATCTTTTATGCCGATAGATATTGTCACGAAAGAGAACTATGAGTTTTATGACAATTATCTGAATGATTGATAATCCTTCGTTCTTCACAGGTCTGCACTATCTTTAGCTCCAATTCAGATACCTGTATGCAGCAACCTATTCGTTTGGTAGTAATTTTTTGTTTAATATCTTCCTTTGCAAGTGCCCAGTTCAGGGTAGTGGGGTATCTCAATACCTGGAATGATTTTCCCGGGAATGTGCGTTCCGTTGATTTTTCAAAGATCACCCATCTGAATATTGCTTTTGCCGAAGTGGGGACGCGGGGCGATTTGACCGATATCGGGGGACTGCCTGTTGCGGTGAAGAAGGCGCATGAACATTCGGTCAGGGTATTGATCTCGCTGGGCGGAGCTGATCTCAACGGTACATCGAAGAACTGGAAGAAATTTACCGATGCGGGTCATGTGAAAGATCTTTGCGATCGGATCGTGGCCTATCTTAATAAGAATGGACTTGATGGCGTGGATATCGATCTGGAGGGGAATATTATTGGTCAGCAGTATGGGAACTTTATTAAAACCCTTTCGGAGAAGCTGCGGCCGGCCGGGAAGCTGCTTACGGCGGCGGTTGCCACCTGGTATGAAGAACAGATCCCGGCGAGCTGTCTGGCTTATTTTGACTTTGTGAATATTATGTCCTTCGATCTCACGGGGCCGGGAAATGCTGCTGCGGGTCCGGGCCAGCATGCGCCCTATTCGCTGGCGGTCGAGGATCTTGCCTTCTGGAAGAAGAAAGGGGTGCCGAAGGAGAAGATGGGGCTGGGTATCCCGTTCTATGGATATGGCTTTAATGCTAATTCCGCCATCGATGAGATCGAGTATAAGGATATTGTGCGGAAGTATCCGGGGGCTGAGCAGAAAGATAAGGTAGGGCATACGATCTATTATAATGGAATTCCTACCATTGCCCAAAAAGTACGGCTGGCCCTTCGGGAGGCGAGCGGGATCATGATCTGGCAGCTGACGGGAGATGCGGCAGGGCGATGGTCGCTACTCACGGCTGCGGATAGTGTTATTAAGTTTTCGCGGTGAGGGATTGCCTGGTTTTAGTATTTTCTATGTTGTGCGGATTTTTTGAAATTATATCGGAGCCCTATCGATAAGCCTGTCTGGTTGATTCGTTGGATATAATACTGGCTGTTGCTTCCGCCCGGAAGGTTGCTTCCCCCCGGAAGACTGTATCTGTAATAAGGCTCTGCAAATAAGGAGATCTTATCGTTTATTTTTTTAGCGAGGTCCACTCCCAGGTAGATGCTGTTTGACGTAGTGTACAGATTGCCGGAGGAATGGATCTTGAAGATCATTCCGGCATTCAGGGTCGCCCTGAAGCGGTCGCTTCCTATTCCGTAGCCGATCAGCAGGGGGAAGTCAAAACTTGTCCTTTTAAGGTAGGAGTATCGTATAGGGTTGTTAGCACCGGAGTCGTGGTAAGTTACTTTTTCATTGATCTGAGAATATTGCATTCCTGTGGCGGCGGAGAGGTGATCGCCGAAGGATCTGTTCACTTTTACGCCAATTGTAAAGGATAACCGGGCTTTTTCAAAGTCCTGTTTGAACTGAAGAACAGGCAGATCGGGGGATGCGTAGAGGTCGACACTCCAGCTGCCTTTTTTCAACGGAGACATTATATTGTTTTTGGGGGCCGGGGGAAGGGCGCCTGATCTTTTTATCGGGACGGCCGTTGTTTTGGGGGCCTGACCGATCGTCGGGTGGCCCGGGTTATTTAAGATGTGCTGGATACCCGGGAGGGGCAGCCGTTTGAAGGAGTCATCGGCATTGGCCAGGGATAGGGGGCTGCCGGTGAGGGAACCGGAAGCCGGAAGGCCGGACGCAGGTATGGTGTTCGGGGCCGAAGTCGCCGTCCAGTAAGAGGTCCAGTAAGAGGACGCGGGTTCAGGATCGGCAGAGGTTGCGCCGGAATGAGCCGAAGGCCGGGACGGATATGTCCGGGGACGGGTAGGGGAAGCGTCTGAAGGGCTCCGGGGATGGATTGGAGGAACTGAGCGGGTCTGCGAACAGGAGGGAGACGCCGGAGACCCCGAAAGTGTTTGCGGATGGGCTGGAGAAGAGATCTGCGAATGGACAGCAGCCTGAGCATCGGAAGCCGGAACAGAAGATCCGGCGGAGGTGATCGGAGCATTGGTAACCGAAAACTCTCCGTTGGTGGAGGCGACCTGGGTATGGGAGAGGGAATGACCGGCAGCGGCGCGGGTGCCTATATAAAAACCACCTGCCAGACCGGCCAATGTAAATACGGGCACGATAACAAATTTGAGCCAGAAGAAAAACAGCTTGCGATCCCTGTCTTTCTTCGGGTGTATTCTTTCCCACATGTTGTCAGGAACCTGCGAGGAGTAATCCTTGAGTTTGTTCCTGAAGAGTTCGTCAAATTGATTTTCGGTCATATTTATTTGACGATTTTTTGCAGTGGAGTAATTTGTTCCTGTAACATTCTTCTTGCTTTTGATAACTGGCTTCTGCTGGTGGCCGGTCTTATATTGAGCAATTCAGCAATTTCCTCATGGTTATATCCTTCCAGCACGTACAGGTTGAAAACAATACGATAACCTTCGGGCAGATTGCTGATCAGTTTTAACAGTTCGTCCTCGCTCAGATTCGACAGCGCATGAGGATCTATTGCGTGAAACGTTTGTTGACTTTCTTTGATCTCTGCGAAATGTATTTTTTTGTTTTGTAAAATTTTTAACGCGGAGTTGACTGCGATACGCATTATCCAGGCTCCCAGGGGGCCTTCGAACTTGTATTGGTGGATATAGGTGAAGACCCTGATAAAGGCTTCCTGCAACATGTCTTCGGCTTCATTCTGATCGCAGGCATACCTTCGGCAAATAGTCATCATTTTACCGGCGTATTGCTCAAAAAGCATACGCTGGCTTTTTGCATCTTTTTTTATGCATCCGGTAACCAGTTCTTTCTCAGTCAAATCAGGCTATTTATAATATGTGCATTATACAGATACTATTTAAGGAGGAAACGTTGCCTGGGTAAATATAGGTTGCCAACCGGCGGGAAGAGATTTGTGGACTATTTTAACATTTCTTTCATTTTTTGGAATAGGCGGGAGAGGCTAGAATTTTTTTTTTCAGGCAATAGAGCGTGGATGTAATGAGCGGGATCGATGGGTAAGGTGTTTTGCAAAAGAAGGATATGGTCCTCTTTGCCCTGCTGCTTTAACCAGGTAAATACGTGCTGGAGCAATGTTTTGTAGATGAATGCCGTCGGGGGTACCTCATTAAAAAGTCTGTCGCGGTTCTTCCATAGATCGATGAGGACATTCACGGAGATGGTTTCCAGCTCCTTCTTATCCGTTAGGCCTGTTAATCTGGCTATGGTTAAAGAAATGGAGGTGCTATAGCGGTCAATGAACTGTTCGAATACAATAAGGGTCTCGTTCTCCGTCATACAGGCTGGTTTAATAGTTAGGGTATATTACCTTTTAGTAAACACAGCGAAATAAAACGTAACCGGAAAAAGCAATTTTTTTCTGGTTACGTGGGGGAGAGGCGGAGATTGCTAATAATATTTATATGAGCAAGGCGGGCATGGTTTGCGGGGAGGTATGGATTCCGGCGAGCAGGTCTCTGATGATCTCCGTTCCCTCATCCTGCATTAATTCATGTTGCAGGGGGTGGGTTTCATCTTCCTGGCCCATCACTACATTGCCTAAGGCATATTCCCATACTTCAGGGATGAGGGTATTGTCTACGGGGGAGGAGCTCCTGCTTCTTTGGTAGAACCTGTTGTTACGGGATGCCTTATTTCGCTGGTCCCAAAGCCGGTTCATTTCGATAAGCTGTTTTTTGATATTATTTTCCGCCAGATGCTCCTTGAAATAGTGCGGATGCATTTCAAAAACGATGCTTTTCAGGCAGGGTAAGCTCTCTACGATGGAGTGAGCAAGCGACAGGAGCTCTGCGGAGCTGACTCCTGAATGGACATCGAGGTAATAGTCATTGAAGGAGAGCCCGCCTGCAAGATGGATCTCAATAATCCGTTCCAACGGTAATTGCTGTACGAAGTCTTTTACCCGCTGGCGTCCGTTCAATTCATTGGTCATCAGGTTGTGCAGGTCCAGCAGGATATAGGTATCGCTTTCTTCTGCGATGCGTGCCACAAATTCACCGTCTTCCATTTCTCCTTTCCGGGGGCGCAGGTAGTTGGTCCCTGTTTCGAAGGCGAAGGGCAGGCCTGTCTGGTTCTTGTACTGCCTGATCGCCCGGACGGCGGTTTCAATGCCGTGGTGATTCTGCAGGGGAGGAAGTAAAAAGTTGGTATGGTTGATCTCCCCATCCATATTGCAAAATTTATTGAAGCTCAGGTGTTCGCTGATATAGGTTGGCCTTACGGCCCGGATATGTGCGTTCAGGGTCTCGAAATGATCCCTGCAGGGGAGGAAGGTGCCGCCTACCGGGAATCCTATACCATGAAATATTTTTGGCTGGGGCAAGTTGGCCAGGAAACTGGCGAAAAGCGGCTCGAAGAGGAAGGAGTCACTTTCGGGCGATTCTTTGAACCAGCAGGCCTGTGGCTCGGTCTCCACTACGTCAATATAGCCGGAAAGTGATTGCACTACCGATTCAAGGCCTGGAAAGCACATCAGGCCAATGCCCAGTTCATCGACGTCTGTATTCATTTTAGGTTGAATTTCTATGGGGCCTACTCTTATTTCCCTTTTCGGCTTACGGGCGCCTACTCTTTTTACGGGGGATTTTCAGCGTACTCCCTTTTCGGCTAATTTTTCATTTTTGCGCTTGTCGTATCGCGGACAGAGCCGCCTGTACCATTAGCTGCTGCCGCCTTCCGGCTAACCGAGGTGGTATCGCGGACGGAGCCGCCTGTGCCGCCATGAGTGCTGGAGCAGGAGGAGAAATAATATAAAAAGGGCAGCAGGAAAACCAGGAGGAAACCGGGAATGATTCTTTTTTTGTTCATGAGCTTTTTTTAAAACACGAATCTACGGTTGAATAGGATAAAGGGGGGGCGGCAATACAGTAACGGACGATAATAATACATCAATGTACTGACCGGCCGCCGGTTTTTACTGCCGGGCCCGTCAGAGGGCCGGCATTCAGACGGGCAGGGTAAGGATAAATTCTGATCCTTTTCCCGGTTCGGACTGGACGGACAGGCGTCCTCCCAGCTTTTCGGCGAAGTCCCTGGCCAGTTTCAACCCCAGCCCGGAGGAGTCGCTGCGGATACTGGTCCATTCAAAGATGTTTCCAAGATCGGCCCGGGGGATGCCTGCTCCGGTGTCTTTTACACTTAAAAGGATATGGTCTTTCTCCCTGATTCCTGATAGGGTGATGATCCCGCCCATCGGCGTAAATTTTATGGCGTTGGTTACCAGGTTGCGCAGGATGACCTTAATAAAGTTGGGGTCGGTTTGGAACAGGAAATCAGTCTGGCCCTCTTTTTTTAACAGGACATTCTTTTCGTTGGCAAAGGGCCGGTGCAACAGGATCATTTCATCCATGAGGTCATTGGCAGGGATCTTTTCACGGGCGAGGGTAAAATGGTCCATCTGGCTCTTGGACCAGATCAGGAGGTCTTCCATGGCTTCGAGAAGATTTTCGGAAGACCGGGTGAGCTCTTTGTCAAATTGTTCCTGTTCTTCTTTTTGCATCCGTGCGGAGTTCTGCTTTTTCAGTTCGAGAAAGCTGAAGAGGCTGCTGATGGGGCTTCTCAGGTCATGGCTGATAATGCTGATCAATTTTGTTTTGGAGCTGTTGGCTTCTTCCAGCTTATCGTTGATATGGTTGAGCTCGTTATTGATCTTTTGCTTGGCCCTGTAATTCCTGTATATGACCAGGGCAACGAGGACGATGATCGCCAGACCCGCCAGCAGGAAATATTTGATCAGCCGTTGATTGAGCAGCTGTATATTGGCGATCTTATTATCCTGCTGCAGGTAGAGGATCTCTTTTTGTTTCTTTTCACTCTGGTACCGGGCTTCCATTTCGGCATAGTTCTTCGCGCTTTGTTCCTGATAGATGGTGTCTTTCAGCTTCATTTCTTCCTGTTGGTAGAAATAAGCTTTTTTATAATCTCCCAGTCCCTGGTAGGTCTTTGCCAGGTTGTCGTAGGAATCTTTCAGCAATTCGTTGGATTTGATCCCCTGTACGATGGCCAGGTTCTGCAGATGCTGATCCAGCGCTCTGGGGAGATCGTGGGTCTTGTAATACAGGTCGCCTATATTGCCCAGCACCAGGGCAATCCCGTATTGATCATCTCTTTTTTTCATGAGGGAAAGGCTCGATTGATAAGCGTTCAGCGCTTCTGGGTAACGCTTCAGCTGCGTAAGCGCCAGGGCGAGATTATTCAGCACATAGGATTTTACTTCGTCTCTCAGGTATTTATTATAACCTGCCAGGATGGTATTGAACCAGGTCAGAGCGGTGGCGGCGCTGTCCTGGTCCATGCAGACAAGTCCGATATCGTTCAGGACGTTGCCGATGCTGGCGGAGTCTTTTTGCGCATATTGGATGGCCAGCGCCTGTTGTAAAAAGGAAGAGGCCTTGTTGTAATCTTTCAGGACCCGGTAGGTATTGCCGATATTCTTCAGGGCCCCGCCTGTTTTTTTCTGGTTGCCGATACGTTCGTAGATGTCCAGGGCCTTGAAATAATATAACAGCGCCTCTTCAAACTGGCCGCCCTGGTCATTGGCTATACCGATCCCGATCAGGGAATTGCCGATACGCAGGGAGTCCTTACTGTTGGTGGCGATCGCCAGGCATTGTTGATAACCGGCAATTGCTTTAGCAAAGGAGCCGGCATTTCTATCCTGGTTGGCCCGGGCATACAGGGAATCGAAGCCGGCCATCTGGGCTGCTGACGGGCAGGTGAGGGCTGCGAGCGCTATGACGGTTATCAGAAAGGAGGATCTGACTTTCATGTGTGGGCTTTGAGGAGATTTTGTTATGTTTTGATGAATGGACGTTCTGTTCCTGAGCTTGTGTCATGTCCTTGAGCTTGCGTTATGTTCATGACCTTGTGCTGCGTTCCTGGGTTTGTGCCGGGTTCTTCCCTTTTTGGCTACGCCTTGATGAGCCTTTTTACTTCGTACCGGTATGTTTTTCCCAGGGGCAGCCGGTGTTCGGCTATTACGAGGTCATTCCCGTCCAGGCCTTGTATCTTATCTATTGCTACGGCATAGCTGCGGTGAATTCTCAGAAACCTGTCTACGGGCAGGTGGTCAAGGAAGTTCTTGAGGTTGTTAAGGGTGATGTAGTTCTTCCGGGGGGTAATGATCTTTGTATAGTTGGTCAGGGCTTCCAGGTAGAGGATCTCATGTATATTGACCTTACTGACGGCAGTGCCTTCCTTTATCATCAGGAAGTCGTTTTGGAACAGGTGGCTGTACTCGACGGCCTTTGCTTTTATTTCGAACAATTCCAATGTTCTTTGTATGGCCCTATCGAAGCGGTCCTGTTTTACCGGTTTCAGGAGGTAATCGATGGCCTGGATATCGAAGGCATCTATGGCAAACTCCGGATGAACCGTTACAAAGATGCAGTGGGGGGGATTTTGCAGGGATTTCAGGAAATCGATGCCGTTGATGACGGGCATGTCGACATCGATGAACAAAAGGTCGATATGCCCTTTCCGGATGATCTCCAGGCTTTCTACGGCACTATGAAAACTGCCGGCTATCTTCAGGAAGTTATGCCGGGAGATGTATTCCTCCAGCAGCATCCTGTCCAGCCTGTTATCGTCTATAATAGCACAGTGCAGCATTTTCATACGATCAATTAGGTTGCCCGATTAAAGGTAGAGAAATTTTATGTACATTGGTAGACAACAAAAACATCGAACTGTCATGAGCAATCGTCGTTCTTTTTTGCAGCAAGGATCGGCCCTGGCGGGTGGGGCTATCCTGCTGACCGCTTTCGATAGCAAGCCGTTCTCTTTATTCCGTCAGCGTATATCACCTGCCGACCAGATCAATGTCGGAGCCATCGGGCTCAATGGGATGGGCTGGGCGGATCTGTCTGCGGCCATAAAAATACCCGGAGTGAATGTAGTCGCCTTATGCGATATTGATAAGAATGTCCTGGACAAGCGAATGAATGAACTTTCAAAGATGAAGGTGGATACCAGCCGTGTGAAAACCTATGGCGACTATCGGAATCTGCTGGAGCGGAAAGATATCGATGTGGTGATCATAGGAACACCCGATCACTGGCATGCGCTGATCATGATGGAAGCCTGCCAGGCGGGGAAGGACGTATATGTGGAAAAGCCCGTAGGCAATTCTATCGGCGAATGCCGGGCGATGGTTGCCGCGCAGCAGAAATATAACCGTGTGGTGCAGGGCGGGCAATGGCAGCGCAGCCAGCAGCATTTTAAAGATGCCGTTGATTTCGTCCATTCGGGCCAATTGGGGAATATCCGTACGGTAAAGGTGTGGTGTTACCAGGGCTGGATGAAGCCGGGGCCTGTAGTGCCGGATTCCGCGCCGCCTCCTGGTGTGGATTTTGCCGCCTGGCTGGGGCCGGCTCCCACACGGACCTTTAATTCGAGCAGGTTCCACTTTAATTTCCGTTGGTTCTGGGACTATGCCGGCGGCCTGATGACGGATTGGGGCGTTCATTTACTGGATTATGGTTTGCTGGGCATGAAAGCGGATGTTCCCAGGTCCATAGCGGCCTTAGGCGGTAATTTCGCCTATCCGGACCTCTATGAAGAAACGCCGGATACCTTGACCACGCTGTATGAATTCGATGGGTTTAACCTGGTCTGGGATCATGCGATGGGGATCGATAACGGATCTTACGGGCGGGATCATGGGATCGCGTATATCGGTAATAATGGTACGCTGGTGCTCAGCCGCGGAGGCTGGGAGGTGATCGAGGAAAAACAAAGCAGGAATAAGATCAGCCGGCCTTTTGAAAAGGCCTCTGACAACGGACTGGACAAACATATGGCTAATTTCATAGGTGTGGTCCGTTCGCGTAAAATGGAGGAGCTGCATTGTTCCATACAGGACGGCGCCCATGTCGCGACGGTGGCCCAGATGGGAAATATCTCCTTGCGCAGCGGTCAACGGCTGGTTTGGGATAAGGCGGCCGGAAAGTTTGCCGATGAGAAGATCAACCAGGAATATTTCATGAAGGAGTATCACAATGGGTATAAGCTGCCGGTAATTTAGGGCGGTGCCGGTGATCCGGGCCGGAAAGACAGCGTGATTGGCAGGTATGAAGATGCAGTCCGATTGGGGATTAAAGGAAAGGAAGGGTGGGGGTAATGGTTGTCCTATACAATAGGGTTTTTGTCTAATTAAACGTTTGTTTGTGAATAAACTTAACTTAATTTCATGTTAAAACCACCCTTAACAGGTGAATATGTCCAATTAAACAGGATTTGGACAGAATTTATATGCATTTTTGCCGTTCATACTACATAGCCAATAAACCCCACATATGACAAAACTCGCAGCCGTGATGGTGTTGATGACTAGTGTTTGCCTTTCGGCCTGGTCGCAGAATTTAGATACTTTGCTGCCTTCCGGCAAAAAAGATGTTTTTACGGGTAACAAGCCCCTTTTTTCTGGTCAGACGCCTGGTTTGAATAAGGACATTATTCTGGAGATCAGTCCGACTGCTCCTCTTTCGGGTAAACGACCCGATACGATCCCCGTGTTTGACTGGAATAAAGCGGCTTCTATAAGACCTGCTTTTCCGGCCCGGTCTTTTATCCTTCCGGGGGCGATGATCGCCTATGGGTTTGTCACGCTCAAGACCAATGGAGTGCTGAAGAATTTCAACCACACCGTAAAAAATGAGATGTGGACGGAAGATCCCCATAAACAGTTTCATGCTGACAACTATCTTTTATTGGCTCCGGCGGTTGCGGTGTATGGACTGAATGCGCTGGGCATCCACGGGAAAAATAACTTCCGGGACCGGACCATGATCCTTTTGATGTCCAATGCTATCACCAATGGCATCGTCTTCTCCGTAAAAGGCTGGTCACATGAACAAAGGCCTGATGGCTCGGACTACCAATCCTTTCCTTCCGGTCATACGGCAGAGGCATTTGCCAATGCGGAGTTCATGCGGCAGGAGTATAAGGATGTATCGCCCTGGTATGGGGTAGCCGGTTATGCCATGGCTACTGCTACGGGCATGCTGCGGATGTATAATAACAAACACTGGATGAGTGATGTAGTGACCGGGGCAGGTGTGGGGATTGCGTCTACAAGACTGGCTTACTGGCTATATCCGTTCGTCAAACATGCTCTCTGGAAAGATAAGGAATCGGCGCCGATGGTGATGCCGACCTATCAGAATGGTTCGGTTGGGCTGTCGTTCGTCAGGCAGCTGTAAATAAAACTATTTTTTTGTTTAGATTATTGTAAGTCGTCTGCTTAAAAGCAACAGTCCGCTGGTATTGCCAGCGGACTGTTAAATTAAATTATAAATAAGCGGGTGTTATTTCTTTCCGATCGCGTATTGGATCCCTGCCAGCAGATGGCCCAGGTATTTCGGGTCCGAATAGGATTCGTCCGTGTGTCCCAGCTCGGTGTAAAAAGATCTTCCCCCTTCGAAGGCATGATACCAGGCCATGGGATGATTGTTGTTGTTTTCCCCGCCTGTATAAGAGGTCTCGTCTATCTTTAGGAGCACTTTGATATCAGGATTGAGGTATTTGAAGTTATACCATTCATCCCAGCGTTCCCAGACATCCGGCAGGCCTTTGGTGGCGGGATTGTCTTTATCTACTACGATGATCTTAGCCTGTTGTTGTTTGGGGTGTGATTTGAAATAACCGCCCACCAGGTCGCCATACCATTGCCAGTTGTATTCGCAATCAGTGGCTGCGTGGATCCCTACGAAGCCGCCGCCATGATGGATGTATTCCTGCAGGGCCTTCTCTTCTTCCGGTCCGAAGACCTTGCCGGTGGGGCTGAGGAAAATCAGGGCCGCATATTTTTTCAGTATCTTTTTTCTGAACTGCGTGGAGTCGGTCGTAGTATCTACGGCGAAGCCATTTTCGGCGCCCAGCTTTTGGATGGCTACGATGCCTGCCGCTATGCTGGCATGATGATAACCATTGGTTTTAGAAAAGATCAGCACTTTGGGCTGCGCGAAGATCTCCGGGCCGCCGGTCGATGTGGCCGCGGGGCGGGGAGTGGTGCTCATCAGCACGCCAGTGGCTGCGATGCAAATGGCCGCGAAAACAAAACGGGCGGTTTGTGTTAAAAGGGCTGATTTTCTCATGGCAATGCTATTTTTTATAGTTCTTTAATTTTAATATTACGATACCATACTTCGCAGTTGTGGTCCTGGAGGTCGATCTTTCCGCGCTTAAAAGTGCCGAAGTCAGGCCATTGTTTGAATTTGCTGCCGGCAACCATTGTTTTCCAGCTGTCGTCCCATTGGGTGGTGGTCACTACATTTACCCCATTGAGGAATAATTTCAGCTGGCCATCTTTGCTGTAGATCTCGGCTTGATTCCATTCGCCTACGGGTTTAACCGTTTCTTTGGAGCAGGCGATCAGGTCATAGAGGTCCCCGGCGCGATGTTTGTGAATTTTGCCGTCGGAATGTCCGTCATTGTCCAATACCTGCATTTCCGGTCCTGTATAGTAGGGCTCCGGATATCTGACCGTATCTTCCTGCACATGGAAAAGGATCCCGCTATTGCCTTTGGGAGTTATCTTCCATTCTACTTTCAGGTCAAAATTGCCGTAAGTCCCGTCTGTCAGAAGGTCGCCCTCCCCGCCTTTTGATTTATCCAGGTGAAGGGCCCCGTCTTTTACTTCCCATTCGGCGCCTGCCTTTGTCTGGCCATAACTATGCCAGCCACTGGTAGTGGCGCCGTCGAACAGGGATTTCCATCCTTTCTCTATTTCGGTGGAAGTGAGGACATTTTGCATGGGGACTGAAGTGGAAACTGTTTGTGCGGTTGCCGGAACTGGAACTGTTTGTATAGTTGCCGATGCTGAAGCCGTCGTCGGGAGGGCCTTTCGGAAGACAGGCAGGGCCGAGATCAGCAGGCAGGCTGGTATGGCAAGAAGCGTATTCTTCATTTTTACTTTTTGTCGGGCTATTCCGGAGATAACTTATTTTTTCAATGCAAGGATGTATTGGACCATTGTCTTTATATCAGCTTCCGGCACGGAAGGATGGGGTGTCATTGGAACAGTGCCCCATACGCCGCTGCCTCCTGCAATGACCTTTTTAACGAGACGGGTTACCGTGGTGTCTGCAGCAGGGCTGTACTTGGCGGCTACTTCGTCATAAGCTGGTCCTATGGAGGCGCCGCTGGCAGCCTTATGGAGACGGTGACAGGTAGTGCAATCGCTGGCTCCGATCAGCTCCAGTCCTTTGTCATCGGCTGCAGCAGCGGCCGGGGGAGTAGCTGCGGGAGTAGTGGTGGCCGTTGTGTCTTTATTCTCGGCGGGTTTTGATTCACCACCGTTGCCGCAAGCGGCTGCTAAAAAGGTAACGGATAAAACGAATACTAATTTTTGGATCCTGTTCATTGTAATTCTGTTTTAATGTGTTCAGCTTTGCGAGTTGCTACGCAAGTAGCTTCTATTATTGTTAATGGAGCCCCAAGGTCCGAAATAATTTATTGTAACCCTAGAACCCTGCGATTAAAATTTTCATCTTTTCCCGTGCCGGCAAAATCATCGAAGGCCTTTTCGGTTACCCGGATGATATGGTCTTTAATGAACGGGGCTCCTTCCCTGGCTCCGTCTTCGGGATGTTTGATGCAACATTCCCACTCCAGTACGGCCCATCCGGAGAAGTCATACGCCGTCAGCTTGCTGAAAATGGCTTTGAAATCCACCTGTCCGTCACCCAGGGAGCGGAAGCGGCCGGCTCGGTCTATCCAGTTCTGGTAACCGCCATAAACGCCCTGCTTGCCGGTGGGATTGAACTCGGCATCCTTTACATGGAACATCCGGATGCGTTCGTGATAGTTGTCGATATATTCGAGATAATCCAGGCATTGGAGGACAAAATGGGAGGGGTCATAGAGCAGGCAGGCCCTTGGATGGCGGCCGGTCTGTTCCCAGAACATTTCATAGGTGATGCCGTCGTGGAGGTCCTCACCCGGATGAATTTCGTAACAGAGGTCTACGCCGTGCCGGTCGAACTCATTCAGGATCGGCAGCCAGCGTGCCGCCAGTTCCTTGAAGCCGGTATCAACGAGTCCCGGGGGGCGTTGCGGCCAGGGATAAAAAGTAGGCCAGAGCAGGGCGCCGCTGAAGGTGGCATGGGCATTGAGCCCCAGGTTCTCTGAGGCCTTAGCTGCATATTTCAATTGCTGAACGGCCCATTCCTGGCGGGCTTTGGGATTATTGTGCACGGCTGCCGGAGCGAACCCGTCGAAAAGGGCGTCATAGGCGGGGTGTACGGCTACCAGCTGTCCCTGAAGATGGGTGGAAAGTTCCGTGATCTGCAGGCCGGCGTCCTGTACGATGCCTTTTATTTCATCGGCGTAGGCCTTGCTTTCCGCAGCTTTTTGGAGGTCGATGCAACGGCTGTCCCAGGTGGGGATCTGTACGCCGGCGTATCCGAGTCCGGCGGCCCATTTACAAATGGAAGCCAGGGAATTGAAGGGGGGCTGATCTCCCATGAACTGGGCCAGGAAGATGGCGGGACCTTTTATTGTTTTCATGTCTGCTATTATGATTTTAAGATAGTGTTTATGCCGTCTTGCATCCGGGGGATGCTAAATTTAGTCGTGTTTGGCCTGCTGAGGCTGTTAGTCAGCAATCTCCGTCATCGCTGACCTTGAAGAAGGTCCATTTTTCCAGGCTTTCGTTGCTGCGGACCACATTGTCGATGAAGGCCATGCCGCGGACCCCGTCGTCTACGGTGGGGAAATCGAGCGCTTCTTCGGATGGGGACACGCCGTTCAGGCGGGCGATGAGGGTCAGGGCGAAGTTGCGGTAGAGATTGCCGAATGCTTCCAGGTAGCCTTCGGGGTGCCCTGCGGGTGTCCTGGAATTATGTACGGCGAAGGGAGAGAGGCGGTCGCCATAATTGGCGCCGGCGCGAAAGATCTGGGTAGGCTGATCCAGCCATTTGATCAGCAGGGTATTGGGTTCCTGCTGGGCCCATTCAAGGCCGCCTTTTTCTCCGTATACTCTTATCTTAAGCGCGTTTTCCTCTCCGGCCGCCACCTGTGAAGCGAACAATACCCCGGTAGCTCCATTGTCGAATCGCAGCAAAACATTTCCATCGTCATCCAGCTGTCGTCCTTCCACAAAAATACTCAGGTCGGCGCAGAGCTGTTTGATCTGAAGACCGCTGATGTATTCGGCCAGGTGGGCTGCATGTGTCCCTATATCTCCCATGCAACCGGCTTTTCCTGAGCGGGAGGGATCTGTTCTCCAGGCGGCCTGCTTGCTGCCTTCTTTTTCGGAAAGCCGGCTAAGCCAGCCCTGGGGATATTCCACATATATTTTGCGAATCTTTCCGAAGGTGCCTTTCTTTACCATCTGCCGGGCCTGCTTGACCATTGGGTAGCCTGAATAGGTATGGGTCAGACAAAGCAGGAGGCCGGTGTCCGCTACCTTCTTCTGTAATAACCTGGCTTCTTCCAGCGAGAAGGTCATGGGCTTTTCGATCACGACATGAAACCCTTTTTCCAGAGCGAGGATGGCAGGGGCAAAATGTGTATTGTTGGGTGTTACAATGACCACAAAATCCATTCTTTTGTCTGATGGTAAGCTGCTTTCTTTTTCCATCATTTCCTCATAGCTGAGGTAGATCCTGTCTTCCGGTAAGAATAAGGCAAGACCGGATTCCCGGGCATTATCCGGCTGACTGCTGAATGCTCCGCATACTAATTCGATGAGGCCGTCCATATTGGCTGCGATCCGGTGAACGGCTCCGATGAAGGCATTTTTGCCTCCGCCGATCATTCCCATTCTGAGTTTTCTGTTCATGATATATGATGTATGTTTTTATTTTGTTAGAGTAGCGGGTACAATTTTAGTATATCTTCTCTAAAATCGGATATTATTTAATGAAATATGGTCTTCTTTAAAAAAAAGTTGGTTTAGAAGCGTTGAGCAGTATGGTTATTTAAAAATAAAAATTACATTTATGGGTCCGGTATAAAACGACTTGCCAATGACTTCCAACCTTCAGCGCAACAAACTATTTGCAGCCAGCTGCCTGGCTTTATTAGTAACATCTCTTTCCTTTGGTATCCGTGCGGGCATCCTGAATGATCAGGGTGTAAAGTTCCACCTGAATGCTTCCGAGCTGGGGACTATTTCTGCTACCGCTTTCTGGGGTTTCCCGCTCGCTATTATTATAGGAGGTTTTATTGTGGATATTATCGGCATGAAGAAGCTGCTGGTTGGCGCTTTTGTCTTTCATTTAGTGGGGATCGTACTTACCATTTTTGCCAATGGCTACTGGACGCTGTTCCTGTCGACCTTACTCATCGGCATCGCCAACGGAACGGTGGAAGCGGCCTGTAACCCGCTGGTAGCCTCCCTGTTCACGGATAATAAGACGACTAAGCTGAATCATTTTCACCTGTGGTTTCCCGCCGGGATTGTCATTGGCACGCTGCTGGTGTTCGGGCTGGACAAAACCCTCGCAGGCGGGGTGGCAGACAAGCCCTATTGGATCTCCCAGGTGGAGATTGGGCTCATGCTGATCCCCACCCTGATCTATGGCTTTCTCTTCTCCCGTCTGAAATTCCCTGTGACGGAGAGGGTCGCCGCCGGCGTCAGCACTTCCGATATGTACAAGGCCCTGTTCAATCCCTTGTTCCTTTTTATGATCATTTGTATGTTCGGGACGGCTATCACAGAATTATTTACCAATCAATGGACGGATGTTCTGTTCAGGACGGTGACCGATAATGCCATCCTCATTCTCACTTTTGTGGCCTCTGTACAGGTGCTGGGGCGTGCTTTTGCCAGCCCGATCGTGCACCGGCTGGCCCCGCAGGGGGTTTTGCTCATTTCGGCTGTTTTGTCTGCGCTGGGCATCTATTTATTGATCCATCTGCAAGGCACGGCCATTTTCGGCGCCGCCATTATTTTCGGATTGGGGGTCGCTTTTTTCTGGCCCTGCATGATCGGGTTTGTAGCGGAGAACCTGCCCAGAACGGGCGCCGTAGGATTGAATCTTATGGGGGGCGCCGGCATGTTCGGGGTCTCCATCTATATGATATTCATGGGAGGGTATTATGACCGTCTTATGATCAAAAAGCTGCCTGAAGGCGCCGATCTGGATGCTTATCGTTCGGCAGCTCCCGGGACGGATATGGCCAGCGCTTTTAATAATGCCCGGTCGGCGGCAGGGCCGGAAGTGCTGAATACAACGATGATCATTCCGGTCGTCCTGATCGTCGCTTTTGCAGGGTTGGTGTATTATATGCGGGGGAAGAGGAAACTGCAAGCGGTTAGCTTTGAACTGCCAATGAGAAATGTATAGCCATATAGCCAAAAAAGACCGTTAATCCCTTTTTAATGCTCCCCAACATTAATTCTTGAGGGAGAAACCGTAAGATTTTGTAATTTCCTTTTTAATATTAATGACTGGAATCATTTATGTCTAACCAACCCTCACGACGTGCTGCTATTAAAAACATTGTAGCGGGAACTGCCGCTTTCGGAACTGCAGGAATGCTCTCCTTAGATGCTTCAGCAAAGGAAGAAGATAAAAAACAATCAACATTGAAAGGTAATATCAATCATTCAGTCTGTCGCTGGTGTTATGACCATATTTCCGTGGAGGATCTTTGTGTAGCCGTAAAGAAGATCGGCTTCAGCGCCATCGACCTGGTAGGTCCTAAGGACTGGCCTATCCTGAAACAACACGACATTTTTTCTTCCATGTGCAATGGGGCGGAAATAAGCCTCACCAAGGGGTTTAATCATACCGAGAACCATGCTATCCTGATCAAGAGCTATACGGAGCATATCGACCTGGTTGCCAGGGCGGGGTATAAGAACCTGATCTGTTTCAGCGGCAACCGGGATGGGATGGATGATGAGACGGGTTTGAAAAATTGTGTGACGGGACTGAAACAGATCCTGGGGCAGGCGGAGAAACAGGGGGTGGTCATCCAGATGGAATTGCTGAACAGCAAGATCAATCACCACGATCAGATGTGTGATAATACCAAATGGGGGATCGAGCTGGTAAAGCGGGTGGGGTCGGAGAATTTCAAATTATTGTACGATATCTACCATATGCAGATCGACGAAGGGGATGTGATACGTACGATCCAGGACGGTCATCCCTATTTCGGTCACTATCATACGGGCGGCGTGCCCGGGCGGAATGAGATCGATGAGACCCAGGAGCTGTATTATCCTGCGATCATGCGGGCGATCCTGGCTACCGGGTACAAAGGGTATGTAGCACAGGAATTCATTCCTGCGAAAAAGGACAAGCTGAAATCTCTGGAAGAGGGCGTTCGGATCTGCGATGTATAGGATGAGACCCGGAAGCTTTGGTTTCCGGGTCTCATCGGGGAAATGAATATATTAAACTTAAAAACTATACTAAATATTATGGCCGAAAATACTTATGATGCAATCGTGATAGGGTCGGGGATCAGCGGAGGCTGGGCTGCCAAGGAGCTGACTGAAAAAGGACTGAAAGTATTGATGCTGGAACGGGGTCGGAATATCGAACACATCAAGGATTACGTGAATGCCAATAAGGAAGCCTGGGATTATCCTCATCGCGGTCAGCGTACGCAGGAGATGATCAAGGATTATCCGGTCCTGAAAAGAGATTACCCGTTGAATGAGACCAACCTGGATTATTGGGTGAAAGACAGCGAATGCCCTTATACGGAAACCAAGCGGTTTGACTGGTTCAGGGGTTATCATGTCGGGGGACGTTCCCTGATGTGGGGCCGCCAGAGCTATCGCTGGAGCGATCTGGATTTTGAAGCCAATGCTAAAGAAGGGATCGGGGTCGACTGGCCCATCCGCTATAAGGAAATTGCGCCCTGGTATGACTATGCGGAAAAGTTCGCGGGGATCAGCGGCTCCATCGAAGGGCTGCCCCAGCTGCCGGATGGTCATTTTCTTCCGGCCTACGATATGACCTGTGTGGAAAAGGATATCTCCGCCCGTCTGAAAGAACATTATAAAGGCGCCCGTGCCATGATCATCGGGCGTGTTGCCAATATTACCGTGCCGCATGGAGGCAGGCCGGGATGCCAGTTCCGGAACAAGTGCTGGCTGGGGTGCCCTTTCGGCGGATATTTCAGTACACAGTCCTCTACTTTACCGGCTGCCGTAGCGACCGGCAACCTGACGGTGCGTCCCTGGTCGATCGTTACCAAAATATTATATGATAAGGATACGAAGAAAGCGACGGGGGTGGAAATACTGGATGCGGAAACGAACAAGACCTATGAATATAAGTCGAAGATCGTCTTTGTAAACGCCTCTTCGCTGAACAGCGCCTGGATCATGATGAACTCTGCCACCGATGTATGGCCGGATGGACTGGGCAGCAGCAGCGGAGAGCTGGGACATAATGTGATGGACCATCACCTGGGGGTAGGCGCCAGCGGGACGGTCGAAGGATATGAGGATAAATATTATTTCGGACGCCGTGCGAACGGCATTTATATTCCCCGTTACCGCAACCTGTTCGGCGATAAGAGGGATTATACACGGGGCTTTGGCTACCAGGGTGGCGGTGGCCGGGAAGGGTATAACCACGAAATAGCAGAATACCAGATAGGAAAGGAATATAAGGAGGCGCTGACGGAGCCCGGACGCTGGACGATGAATCTCGGAGGCTTTGGCGAGACCCTGCCTTATCATGAGAATAAGATCACTCTTGACAAAACGAAGAAGGACAAGTGGGGATTGAATATCCTGAATTTCGACGTCGAGCTGAAAGAGAATGAATTAAAGATGCGCAAAGATATGGAGGCTGATGCCGCTGAAATGCTGGAAGCTACCGGTGTCAAGAATATAAAGACCCGCAGCGATAATGCATTTTTAGGCAGAGGGATCCATGAGATGGGTACGGCCCGTATGGGGAAAGATCCCAGGACCTCTGTATTGAACTCTTTTAACCAGGTATGGGATGCAAAGAATGTGTTCGTCACGGACGGCTCTTTCATGACTTCAGCCGCTTGTGTGAATCCTTCCCTTACTTATATGGCAATGACGGCCAGGGCTGCTGATCATGCTGTCAGCGAACTTAAAAAAGGGAACTTATAAAATTCAACATTCAAAATAATACGAAATGAACAGAAGAGAAGCATTATCCAGAGTGAGCCTGTTATTGGGGGGCACTATTCTTGGTGCGGAAGCTTTTTTATCCGGTTGTACCAATACCGATAAGAATATCGGAGGCGCCGGCATCAATTTCTCGAATGATGATGTCTTTTTCCTCGATGAGGTGGCGGAGACGATCCTGCCGGCTACCAATACACCTGGCGCTAAAGATGCCAGGGTAGGAGAATTCATGACCCGGATCGTTCGGGACTGTTATACAGAAAAAGACCAGAAGATATTCGTGGACGGCATGCAGAAATTGAATGAGGCGAGTAAGAAGAAGAATGGCAAGTCTTTTATGGACGCCGCTCCTCAGGACAGGCATGATCTGCTGGTAGATCTCGATAAAGAGCAGAAAACTTATACCGGGCAAAAGAAGAAAGATGATCCGGCGCATTATTTCCGTATGATGAAGGAGCTTACTTTATGGGGGTATTTTACTTCCGAGCCGGGGGCTACGAAAGCTCTGCGGTATGTAGCTGTTCCGGGTAGGTATGAGGGGTGTATTGATTATAAGAAAGGAGAAAAAGCCTGGGCAACCTCCTAAGGCACCACGGAAAACGCCACGGGCGTTTTGGCCGTAGGCCCATCATGAGACTCGAAGCGGGGACGGAATACGTACCAGCTTCGCTGGGGTCTCTCAGATATGAGATTCGAAAGTCCGGAAGTTTATCTTCCGGACTTTTGTTTTTTGGGGACTTGGTGGGAGTTAGGGGGCTTGGTGGGAGTTAGGGGGCTTGCGGCCCTGCGGGCCTGGAGCTCAGGGCCTTTGGCCCTGGGTGGGGAGCGCTGTAAAAAATGCCGGCATTTTTTGTGGCGGGTCTAATGATGGCCCTTCGGGCATTTCGCCCGTGGCGAAATAATGATAATAAAAAGTTAAAAAAGTATTACTTTTAGCTAACATACTGGTGTAGTTTCATACGATAATCGTCACGGCTTACCAGCTATGAAATAAAACACGATTAAACTTTAGCCACATGCCATTCAAAACTAACACCTTACTAAAGGTATGCCTACTCGCATGCCTCTCGCTTCTCAGTTTTAATCTCTTCGCTCAAAAAACAGTCACCGGCAGAATTATCGGCAACACGGACAAACAGCCTGTTGTCGGAGCCACCGTGCAGGTAAAGGGCACCAAGTTCGCTACTCAGACCGGCGCCGATGGAAGTTTTTCCATCCCTGTAAAGGAGAATAGCACCCTGGTGATCTCCTCGGTGGGGTTTGAAAGGCAGGAGTTTCCTGTTGCCGGAAGGAGCACTCTCGGGGATATAGCCCTGATCACATCCACCTCTTCGCTGAACGAAATCGTGGTGACGGGGTATGCCACTCAACGGAAAAAGGATCTGACAGGAGCCGTATCGGTAGTAGACCTGGCGGATGCAAGGAAACAACCGGTCCCTGATGTAGTGAACATGCTGCAGGGACAGGCATCCGGTGTTTCCGTTGTCAGTTCGGGCCAGCCCGGCCAGTCCCCCATCATCCGGATCAGAGGGTTTAACTCTTTTGGGAACAACACGCCCTTGTATGTTGTAGACGGGGTGCCTACACAAAATGTAAGCGACCTCAATCCAAATGACATCGCCAGCATGCAGGTTCTAAAAGATGCGGGAGCCTCCTCCATTTATGGGGCACGCGCTTCTAATGGCGTCATCATCATCACTACCCGGAAGGGCTCCGGGAAAGTAAAGGTTTCTTATGATGGGTATTACGGAAGACAGGTTCCGAAGGGCGGAAATGTCAACCATATACTGAATCCTACCGAGGGCGGCCAGCTGCTGTTTGAAGCTGGTCAAAATTACAATACCCTTAATCCGACGGCGCTGCAACCGGTAGGTAATAACATTTATGGCACCGGCGCCGCCCCCGTACTTCCAGACTTCCTGGTGAGCGGCACGGCAAGCGGAGTGACCAATACCGGTGGTTTCCCGACGGGCTCTCCCGCAGCAGATCCCAGCCTGTATAATTCAGATCCCACAGGGGCTAATTATTACCAGATCGCCAGGGCCAATAAAGGCGGAACGGATTGGTATCACCAGATCTTCAAGTCTGCTCCCATCCAGCAGCATAATATTTCTGTTTCGGGTGGCGGGGATCAGGGCAGTTACCTTTTCTCGCTGAACTATTTTAACCAGCAGGGCACGCTGATCAACACTTATCTTAAGAGATATACGATCCGGTCCAATAGCTTTTATAAAGTCAGCAACCGGATCAGGATCGGTGAGAATCTTGCCTATTCAGCCGTAGACAATCCACAGGCCAATGGCGGGATCCTCGTAGAAGGCAGCGCGATCGGATTTGCCATGCGGGAAAACCCGATTATTCCCGTGTATGATATTATGGGAAACTTTGCCGGTTCGGCCCCCAAAGGATTGAACAATCCGAGGAACCCTGTTTCTATTCAGAAAACGACGGCTAACGACAGGGGATTGGCGGGTCGTCTTTTTGGAAACGTGTATGGGGAAGTGGATGTACTAAAGAACCTCACTTTCCGCACCAGTTTCGGAGGGGAATATTATAACGGATGGAATCATTTTTATCATACCCCGGATTTTTATGATGCGGAACCGCAGTACACTGTTCCTTCTTATACAGAGCAATCTTATAACGGGAATAATTGGACCTGGACCAATACGGTCGCTTATAACTGGATAAAAGGCGATCATAACCTCAAGGTGGTCGGCGGGATGGAAGCTTATGAGTTTATTAACCATAATCTTGGGGCCACCACGCTGGGGTCTTTTACGAATGATCCGAATGCCGATAATCTTTCCACCGGCACGGGGACTACTACCAATTACAGCAACAGTAATTCCCTCATAAATTTCAATCCTACGACGACCAACTACCAGGCGCCTGTAGGGGCCGGAGAGAGCCTGGTCTCTTATTTTGCCAGGGCGGATTATATTTTTAAAGAAAAATATCTGTTGGGCGCCACGTTCAGGCGTGACGGGTCTTCCAAGTTCATTACGAACCGCTGGGGAAACTTCTACGCAGTGAGCGCCGGATGGCGTATTTCGCAGGAAAATTTCCTGAAAAGCGCGGACTGGCTGACGGACCTGAAGATCCGCGGATCTTATGGGATAATGGGCAATCAGTTCAATGCCCTGGGCACCAATTCTTATACTCTGTATGGATCTAACAAGCAGACTTCTTACTATGATCTGAATGGTACGGGAAATAGTCTGGTGTACGGCATGAGCCAATCCCAGATCGGTAATCCGAATGCCAAATGGGAGCAGGACGGCAATGCGAACTTCGGGTTTGACCTGACCATATTGAAAGGAAAAATAACGGTGAGCGCTGATTGGTACAGCAAAAGTATAAAGGACTTATTGTATCAGATCACTTTACCGGGTACGCAGGGGGCTTCTATCGTTCCCGCGTATAATGTCAGCAAAATGTCGAACACCGGCATCGACCTGATGATCAATGGACAGACCAATATCACCAGGGATCTGAAATTCGTGGGTACACTGACGCTGACGACCATCAACAACAAGATCAAGCAGATCGATGCCAATGGCTCACCCTATTTCGATGTAGATTCCAGACGGTTTAACGGTAGTTATATCGTCCGTAATGCGGTCGGCCATGCTGTGAGCTCTTTCTATGGTTATAAGATCGTCGGCTTCTGGAACAGCCAGGCCGATATTACGGCGGCTGATGCTGCTGCGAAGCAGGCTTCCGGCGGCGCCGTCACACAATACCAGGCAGATGAAGGTGTCGGCCGTTTCCGTTATGCCGATAATAACAAACAGGGCTGGATCGATAACAACAGCAAAACGTTTTTGGGTAATCCAAGCCCCAAATTCACGTATGGAGCGAATCTCGGCTTAGAGTATAAGAATTTTGATTTCAGCGTATTCCTGTATGGCGTATACGGGAATGATATCTGGAATAACGTGAAGTGGTGGACCGATTTTTATGCATCCTTCCCCGGAGCCGCCAGCAGCAAGACTGCTTTATATAACTCATGGACCTTCAATAACCACAATGCCAAGGCCCCGATCCAGGATGCCATCAATGGCAGCAATGGCAGCACCAACACGGTTCCTAACTCTTATTTTGTCGAAAAAGGTTCTTATCTGAGAGCTAAGAACATCACGCTCGGTTATACTTTCGGCGCAACAGGATTGAATAAGGTGGGTATCAGCCGTGTCAGGGCTTATCTTCAGGCCGCTAATCTTTTTACGGTAACCAAGTATAAAGGTGTTGATCCGGAAATTTCCGTCAATACGACGAACGGGCAGAACTCGGCTACTGATTTTGGGGTAGATGAAGGCTCTTATGCCAACCCGCGCCAGTATTTGCTTGGCTTACAGATTACCTTTTAATTCTAATGCTAACGATTAAAAAAAATGAAAATGAACATAAAAAAATATTCACTATTAATACTTGCTTTCTCCTCTGCAGTATTAATATTTAACGGCGGCTGCAGTAAGGGATTTTTGGATAAGCCTGCATTGGGCGCATTGGTTTCCACTCAGGTAAATAATACAGCAGGCGTGGCCGCATTGCTGAATGGCGCCTATGCAGCTTTGGATGGCCAGGGGCAGAACAATACTGCAATAGGGGGTGGAGATCCCTGGCAAGCTTCCGCTTCCAACTGGATCTATGGCAGTGTGGCGGGCGGGGATTCCCATAAGGGCAGCAGCATCAGCGATCAGCCTCCCATCGTACCCATTGCCAATGCACAGGAAGTTGCTTCCAATGGGTTTTTTAACAACAAATGGAGAGCTTTATATGAAGGAGTCACCAGGTGCAACTCCGTGCTGGCTACTATAGCGATCTCTCCTACCATTACGGCGGCTAATAAGACCGAGTTTGCCGCAGAGGCAAAATTCCTTCGTGCGCATTATTATTTCGAGCTAAGGAAATTCTTTAAAATGGTGCCCTGGATCGATGAAACTACCACTGATTTCAAACAGCCCAATTCGTCGGATGTATTTCCCAAGATCGAAGCTGACCTCCAGGTAGCCGTCGATAGCTTGCCGGCTAAGCAACCGGATGCCGGCCAGGCGAATAAATGGGCCGCTATGTCTTATCTGGCCAAAGTCTATTTATATGAGAAGAAATATGCTGAGGCAAAGGCATTATTCGATCAGATCATTCCGGCCGCCTACGGAGGCACGGGACCAGGTGGGGTAACTGCCAAAGGATTGGCTTACGGCCTGACTGACCGGTTTGAGGATAATTTTGATGCGGCGACTAAAAACAGCAAGGAGTCTGTTTTTGCTATTCAAATGACGGCCAATGACGGAACGAATTCCATCGCCAATGCGAATGGCGGGGACATGCTGAATTTCCCCTATAACAGTCCTTTCCGGTGTTGCGGTTTTTTTCAGCCCAGTATCGATCTGGCCAACTCTTACCGGACGAATGCCGACGGACTGCCTTATGTGACGGATTATAACGCGCACCCGATCGCCAATGACATGGGCCTTGATTCAAAGGCTACTTTTACCCCTGATGCCGGACCGGTGGATACCCGTCTTGACTGGACGGTTGCCAGAAGGGGTATTCCTGTACATGACTGGGGCAATCATCCCGGTAATAACTGGATTCGTGACCAGAGCTCTGCCGGACCCTACTCCAATAAGAAAAACCTGTATTGGCAGGCGACGTCCGGAACATATTCCGACCAGAGCTCCTGGGCGCCCGGGTCAGCGATCAACTACAGCATTATCCGTTTTGCCGATATACTGCTGATGGCGGCGGAAGTGGAAGCCAACCTGAGCAATTATGCCCAGGCTGAGACCTATGTGAATTTTGTGAGGGCCAGAGCGGCCAACCCGGCGAACATTTTATATAAATATCAGAATGATTCCATCCCGCTGAATGGGTTCTCTACGACACCCGCAGCTAACTATAAAGTAGGGCAATACGCGCCGGGATATTTTACGGCCTCCACCGCATTGCCTGCTATTTATTTCGAACGTAAGCTGGAGCTGGCTTGCGAAGGCCACCGCTTCTTTGATCTGGCGCGTTGGGGAATTGCCGCCCAGACCCTGAATGCCTATTATCAGTTCGAAAAACAATATACCGGAGATCTGTCGACGGGTAATTTTACGGCGGGGAAAAATGAATACTATCCTATCCCGCAAGCTCAGATTGACCTGTCAAATGGAACGTTGAAGCAGAATACGGGTTACT